>NZ_JAQYWB010000058.1 GCF_030145185.1 Desulfoluna sp.
GCGCTCATATGCAAGGCATCAGAGCTGAAGATGTAGTGGTTTACCTCAAAGCTCTGATAACGCGGCAGATGAGTGCACCCGGCTCGCCCGAAGGGTGAGAAAATCAGACAGAATACCGTAAATTACATTTTGCATTTTTGAAACAACTGAAGATATTACCATAAAGAACTGTAATTATGGGTTATTCCTTAGGCCTGATTGTTTTCTCATGAAATATCCGGGCTTACCTTGCCTTTAATCGTTTCTTATCCGCATAATACTTCATAAACTGGGCTCGTTCGAAAATCGAAGGATCCGAACTCTTCTCCTGGGAGAGCCGCCCCCTGAAATCGGCGATGGTTTTTATCCCCTTGCTTCCCATCCATGTCTCCAGGTCTTCAATCATCGTGCCCAGATGCTTGACCCCATTTATGTAGAGGGCCGAGACCACCTGCACCACCTGGGCTCCGGCCAGGAGTTGCTTGATCACCCCATCGCCATCGTGAACCCCGGTGGAGGCGGCCAGGGAACAATCCACCTTTTCTGCCATGATGGCGATCCAGCGAAGCGAAAGGGCCATTTCGGCCGGAGCGCTGAAAAGAAAGGAGGGAACCACCTCTATTTTTTTGATATCAAAATCAGGGCTGAAAAAGCGGTTAAAGAGGACCAGCCCCTGGACCCCGGTTCGAGACAATTTCTGAATCATGGGCCCCAGATCGGTAAAGTAGTGGGTGATCTTCAAAGCCACGGGAATCGACACAACCGACAGCACCTTTTCAATGACCTGAAAATAGAGGTCCTCCTTCTCCTTTCGCACCTGGCTGAAGTGGGTGGGAGAAAAAAACATGTTCAGTTCCAGGGCATCGGCCCCCGCGGTCTCCAGCTCACGGGCAAAAGCGATCCACTCCAGGGAATCGGAATAGCAGTTAATGCTGGCGATAACCGGAATGTCCACCGCGGCCTTGGACTCTCGAATCAATGCCGTGTATCGATTTAAATTATCTTCCCGCACCTTGTACCCATAAAATTCAATGGGATTTTTCCGCCCCTCGTAATCAAAATACTGAACCGAGGCATCCGCCGCCTTGCTGTCCCGGATCACCTTTTCGCTCTCGAAGAAAATTTCTTCCTGAAAAAGAGATTTCAACACCACGGCTCCGGCACCCTGCTCCTCCAGGCGCTTGACACCTTCGACCGTACCAGACAACCCCGAACTTCCAACAACAATAGGATTCTTGAGCGACAATCCCAGATAAGAGGTGGATGTATCCATGCATCATCTCCTTGTTTGGTGGTGATTCGTCTAACCCGGACATTTCATGAGAAAACAATCAAGACTAAGGAATAATTCGTAATTACAGTCGTTTGCAGTAAAATTTTCAGTTGTTTCAAAAATACAGAATGTAATCCACGGTATTCTGGCTGATTTTCTCACCCTTCGGGCGAGCTGGGCTGAGCCCGGCCGTCACTCCGGATAAATCGACACCTGCCTTGTCAAAGCGCCGCAGTCCGTTCCGGACGATATGAACCGAAATCTGAGCTTTCATTAATGCCCCTGCGTGCCACGCGAGTGGGGAACGAAATAAATGAAGAAAGGAAGAGAGAGGGAAGAGACACGCCGTGAAGGCAACCGCACCTGACGATGCAGCCATATATTCAAGGTTGGACAGGTATCTATCATACCTGATGAAGCCATGAGGATCAAGATGCGGGAGCATGAGAAAACGCACCGCTGACAACAGGCTCTCACACCTGTCACGTCAAAATCGGGCCGTTTCCGGGGAGGCGGCACCCGAATGCATGGAGAAAAACCCCGGCATTCATGGGCGCCGCATCCATCGTTTGATGGTTAGATCACCAACTTCAGATGGGAGGCACCGGTCGCAATCTGAAGTTCACCCTGCTGCCACGCCTCCAGGGCCAGGCAAAGCTGATCCGGGCATGAGGTGGCTTTCTTTCCACAGGTGATCCCCTTGAGACGCGCGATCACATCCTCCACCGGCATCCCCTCAACAAGGCGCTGAATCCCTTCAAGGTTCCCCGGGCAGCCGTTGGTGAATACCAGATTTTTCACCGTCCCCTCTTCAATCTGAAAATCAATCTTCTTAGCGCAAACCCCTTGGGGCTGATACGTGTACATATCGAATACCTCTCCGTATGTTAGACGGAGGGTCCGCCCCCTGTTTGCCTGGCGACGCCCCCCCATGTCCTTTTTAGATAATGCAGACAAAAAGGGATGTGTATACACTGTTCCACCATTTTCTGAAACCCTTTCCGATCGCATCAGATTAAAAGGGGGTCGCCAGGCCCACTGACATGTTGGGGTGTGCAGGTGCCCCCGTTTATGCACACCACCGCAAAAAATGTGCGGTGCACAGCACACTCAGCTTTTTTACTCTTATTTTATGTTACTTAACTAATAGATCAAAACAGCCCATTGCCGCTTAAAAACGTTCAAAGCCCTCTTTGCCCACCACCGAAGCCAGAGACAAGGCACCTCAACCCGCTGAGTTTATTTGATGATCCACAGGCTCAGCATTCATCTTCCCTGAAAATAGCCCCGAACTCTACCCAGCAGAAAATCAACCAACCTGTCACAAGCCCCGCCCCATCCCATCGACTCTCTGATCTATATTTTATTCTCGGATCAAAACACAGAAAAGCCAACAATCCCCCTGATGAGAGCCACGTCCGCAAAAAAACCTCGACCATGGACCGCCCGTCCAAATCAAATAGATTTCAGTTATACTAATAAAAATAAGCATGGTATGGTTATTGCTTATTTTTATCAGGAAAACGGTGCCATCGTGGGCCTCTATCTCACCCACGTCGACTGTTCGATCATTTTTTTTGATGATTTATATAAATCCAAAGGCTTGTTTTTATAACTAATTACTACTTTTCAAAAGGGACATTTCAACGATATGAAAAAAAGAATACTTACTGCTGTGGTCTCGGCTGCCCTGATCATTCCTTCGGCTGCCATGGCCTTCCCCACTGTATTCCCGCATGGCACCACCATCTACAAACCAGAAAAATGTGACAGCGGGTACACCCTGTTCGGGACTGAAAAGGAGGGAGAGGGAACCGTCCTCATCGACATGAATGGCCATGTCGTCCGGCAATGGAAAGATATCGGCAACGCAGAACACCCGCCTAAATTCCTTCAAGGCGGCTTTCTCATGGGCGCCAGGCGTTCATCCATTGAAAAAAAAGGGCGCATCTGGGGAGATGAGATGTCCACCGACCTGGTGGTGGTTGATTTTAAGGGAAAAATTGTCCGGACCATCCCCCGCGCCGGCATGCACCATGATTACCAGGTGGAAGGAAACCCGGTGGGCTACCATGCACCCGGAATGCCTGTCGCCAAAAAAGACGGCAAGATCCTGATTCTCTCCCATAAGCTGACCCAGAACTTAGAAATCACCAAAAAGTCACTTTATGATGACTACATCGTCGAAGTGGACAAAAAAGGAAACATTATCTGGGAGTGGCTTGCCAGTGACCACGTCAAAGAGATGAACCTCCCCGAAGAGGTCACCAAAACCATGCGAAAGCACCCCACCTACTCCATGACACGGACACCGGGAGTCAAAGGTGGCGACTGGATTCACGTCAACGCGGCGTCCTATCTCGGCCCCAACCACTGGTTCTCAAAAGATCCTGTCAAATATGCGGTCTTCAACCCAGCAAACATTATTATCTCCAACCGACAGCTGAATACCAGCTGCATCATCGAAAAAAGTACGGGAAAAATTGTGTGGCAGATCGGGCCGTTGTACTACAAAAATATCCAGTGGACTTTCGGCGGAAAGGTCTACAAAAAAGCCTACAAAAAACTCGGGCAGATTATCGGGCAGCACCATACCCACATGATCCCGAAGGGCCTCCCCGGAGCCGGGAACATCATGATTTATGACAACGGCGGCTACGCCGGTTACGGCCCCAAAAACCCCGGCGCCCACTATGGCTGGAGCAATGCGAGACGTGATTATTCCCGCGTGATCGAGATCAACCCCGTCACACTCAAGATCGTCTGGGAACACTCCGCCAAGACCATGGGGATGCGTAACAAATACCAGTTCTACAGTGACTATGTGAGTTCGGCGCAACGCCTGCCCAACGGCAACACCCTCATTACAAACGGCGCCGTGGGCCAGTTCCAGGAAGTTACCCCGGACCACGAGATTGTCTGGGAGTATATCAGCCCCTACTATACTCCCAATGGAAAATACAACCTGGTTTACCGTGCCTACCGGGTACCTTACGACTACGTCCCACAGCTCAACAAACCGGCCGAGAATGCGGTGATCCCGCCGATGAACACAGACTTTAGAATTGAGCCCGTAAAAACCGATAACAAGGAAGAATAGGCCATGCCTGCGGACTTATTTCACGAGTCCCCTCTCCCATAGGAGAGTTCACGGCATCTGCAGGTCAGTCCGCACCGACCCTGCAGGTGCCGCTGGTTTCCGAAAAAAGAAAAAATCCAATCACCGGGATGACTCTTCAACATGACACGCAAAAACAGTCCGTCAAACCATGGACGGCAGTGTGTTAAACGCTCTGATTCAATTATGACAGGAGATATAAAATGACAAAAGCCCTGGCCACTCTTATGACCGCAGCCCTACTGAGCCTCTCCATCGCATTACCCGCATTTGCAGATGATATTGTGAGTTTTAACAAGGCAACCGCCGCAGACATCATGGGCATAGAAGACATTGATATTTCGGATGAGATGGCTGAAGCCATTGTAAAATATCGGAAAGCTCACGGTGCCTTTAAGACCCCGGAAGAGCTTCAGAAGGTACCCGGAATGACCCAGGACCTGATGGAAGAATTGAACCCCGTGTTAGATGACAACGACGACGTTGTTTTCGATCCGGAAGCGGAGCCCGCGCTGGCCCCGTCCAAGTGCTGATCACCCAGAATATCCAGCTTGGGTCACGTCTCCCCCCCGGGGCGAACACCGGTCCCTGACCGTCGTTCGTGTGGTGACCCGCAGAGACGGCTCGACACCTGATATGCCTTTGTTACCTAAAGGCCCCCCCTTATCAGGACGTCGAGCCGCCTCTTTCTCTCTTGCAGACAAGGCTCACCCCCCCCCTTCCCTGTCGAAAAACCCGACACAGCATTTACACCATGAAGAAAAAGGACACGCGGCCCTCCACGAGGCCAACGTGTCACAGGGGAAAAGGGGAAAAGGGGGAGAAACATCTTACGGTGCATCACACGACTTAAATTTTAAACCGTTCGATAATTTCGTTGGTTCTGTCGGCCATCTCTTTTAACGCCTTGGCGCTGTCGGTGACCGTCTCACTGCTTTTTGTCATATGATCCACGGCCCCGCTCACCTCTGCCATCGCATCAACGATACCCTGCACCGCCTCATTATTATAGGAGATATTCCGGTTTATTTCGGCCACACCGTCATTCACCATGGAGATATTGCCGGCAATTTCCGAGGCCGAGTTTGCCTGATCCTCCATGGAATCCGCAATGTGAACAACCGTGCCATTCACCTCATGGACTGCCTGCGAAATCGTTTTCACCTCACCGACCACAAGCGTCGTGGATTGCTGAATTTCCTGGGATTGCCCTTTGATATTGCCGGTGGCAAAGGAGGACTTGGTGGCCAGGGCCTTGATCTCATCGGCCACGACCGCAAACCCTTTCCCGGCCGCTCCGGCCCGGGCCGCCTCGATGGTTGCATTCAGCGCCAGCAGATTGGTCTGGGCAGAGATCTCACTGATCATCTCGGTGATCGCGTTGATTTTGTCGGCTGCCTCATCCATCGCCTCCATGGCGCCGGACACGTTGGCTCCCAACTGTTCGGCACGGTCCGAGGTCTTCCTTGAATTTTCACAACTGCTGCTGATACTCCCGACAGTTTGCGTCATCTCTTTAATCGCAGAGGCGACATCCGAGGTATTCACGGTAATTTGTTCCATGGCAGCAGCGATGGTTGAAAAGCCCATTTTCATCGTCTCCATGGACCCGGACACGACGCTTGCTTTTTCGGCCGCTTCGGACGCATCAGAAACGATGGTACCCGAAACATCGAGAAGCTCCCGGGAGCAGCGATCTGTCTCTGCTGCGTGTACCTTGATATCCCCGATCATCGTCTGAAGATTCTCTAAAAAGCGATTGAACCAACTCGAAAGGAGGCTGATCTCATCATGCCCTGAGACGGGAAGCCGTCGGGTCAGATCGCCTTCACCCTCGACAATATCCCTGACCCCTTCGATCACCCGTTCTACCGGTTTGACAACGATCATCCGAATCACGAAAAGAAGCGTCAGGGTCAGCAGCACAATCGCGATCAAGCTGATCGCAATACAATGACTCCTGAGGGTCTTGGCAGACTCCAGTATTTTGGATTCGGGAACCCCAATCCCAAGCGACCAGGGGGTCTGGGTCTTCCCGATCGATACCGGTTCATACACATAATGAGATTTGAGGCCGTTCACGTTTGAAACCGCCTGCGCATGAACCGAAGCAGCCTCCTTGATGGCACTGAGGACGCCTTGGGAAACCCCATTTTTCACAAGGGGCTGCCCAACGAGGCCAGAGTCAGGATGCGCGACAAAACGCCCACTGTTTTCAATCAGAAAGCAGTACCCCACCTCAAAGGGCTTGATCTCACCAATCATCTTCTGAATGGTCGAAAGAGAAATGCTGGCTCCCACAGTGCCGATAAACCTGCCGCCTTTTTTGATCGGCACGCCAACGGTCACCATAATCTCATCTGTGGATTTTTTTCCCCAGAGGGGCTCAAGGATCACCTCGTCCATCACCTCGGCGGGCGTCTGATACCAGGCCTTCTCAAAAGAGCCGTCATACACACCGAGGACCCTCTCCCCGTCCCTGAAAAAATATTTGGAATATCTGCCGTCCGGGCCGTATTTTTTTCTTTTCCGTCCCGCATAATAGGCATCCCGTCCGTCAAGGGCATTCGGTTCAAAGGCGGCCCACAGACCAAAAATCATGGGATTAGACTCCAGCAGATTCTTGAGCTGTCGATCGATCATTTTACGTTTCACACCGCTTTTATACTGTGCCGACCCCTCAAGGATCTTTGCCATGGTCCGGCACACATTCAAAGGGGATTCCAGTTGTGCTTTCACGTGTCCGCCATACACACGCGCTGCCTGGCTGGTTATCTCGATTCCATCTTTTTCAGATCGAGATGAAGCGGAATAATACACATATAAAATGGTTACCGTAAAAGAGACAATAAACACACTGCAAATAAAAAAAAGAAGCTTGCGACCCAATCCTGTTTTCACAATTCAATCCCCCCTCATGACAAAGTGTTCGTCACACCAGATCTCAAGACATTGGTGCTGAAATCGCATCAGTGGGGACCCGGCAACACAAGAATAAAAAATCAGATATTCACGTCAGCACTTACAATTCGCTTATTAATCAAGATGATACATCGCCAGTTTGTCATAAAGGGTTCGGCGCCCAATGCCCAAAATATTTGCCGCCATGGTCCGATTGCCCTCCGTAATTGAAAGAACATTCACGATGGCCTGTTTCTCAGCGCGCTCCACAATTCGCTTAAGGGGCAAGGGATGTCTCGCCTCTGGAGAACTCTCCCTCGAATACCCCGCCGAAACAGAAATGCTCTCTTGAGTGATGACCTCACCGTCGGCCAGCAACACCGCCCTTTCGATGATATTCTCCAACTCACGGATATTCCCTTTCCATTCAAAATCCATCAACTGCTGGAGAACACCCGGCAAGACCTGGGTGATTTTTTTATTGTACTTTTTGTTGAATTTATTCACAAACTTATCCACAAAAAGCAAAATATCCTCTCGTCTATCCCGCAACGGGGGGAGCATCAAAGGGATCACAGCCAACCGATAATAAAGATCCTTCCTGAACCGGCCGCTCTCGACGTCTTCATCGAGATTCCGGCTGGTCGCCGAAATAAATCGAACATCAATTTTCACCGGTTTGTTGCCCCCCACCGGTTTGATCTCATTTTCCTGAACAGCACGTAAAAGTTTCATCTGAGTCGTGGGAGACAACTCGCCAATTTCATCAAGAAAAATTGTACCGCCCTGGGCCTCCTCCAACAAACCCCGCTTGGATGAAACAGCGCCCGTAAAAGCCCCCCTGACATGACCAAAGAGTTCACTTTCCAAAACCTGTTCGGCAAGGGACGCACAATCGATGATATAAAAGTCATCCTCTCTTCTTGAACTCATGGCATGAATTTTTTTTGCAAAAAGAGATTTCCCGGTTCCGGTTTCTCCCTGGATAAGAACAGGGACAGTCGAATCAGACACTTTATCAATGGTACGAAGCATGATCTGCACCGCTTTATTGCTCCCAATCACCAGGGAATGATCCTCGTTCTCATCGAGAAACTGCTTATCCAGTCTCTTGTTAAGATGCCCATATTCAATGGCACGCCCCGCCAGGTTGACGAGAGCGTTGGTTTGAAAAGGCTTGGTTATATAATGAAATGCTCCATTTTGAATGGCTGCCACGGCATTCTCGATGGTGCCGACTCCCGTCATAATGATAAAGGGCAACGAGGTTTCAAACTCCCGGACCTTCTGAAGAAAGCCCAGGCCATCCATCCCCGGCAAAGCCATATCCGAGACAACAAGATCAAACGCGGTTTCTGAAAGAAACTCTATGCCTTCCTCGGCCGAAGCGGCACACTGAACCTGGAACCCATGCCGGGACAATGTCCGTGACAGAATTTTAAGCAATTCCAACTCATCATCAACCAGCAATATTTTATCTGCCACTTAACACGACTCCTTCTCTTCATATCTGGGCAATTCAAGAACAATCTTCGTGCCTGCACCTGGATCGGACTCAGCAAAAACAATCCCATCATGTTTTTCGATGATACGATTCACCGTAAAAAGACCCAGACCAAAGCTGTTTTCCTTCCCCTTAGAGAAAAAAGGCTCAAAAATCTGCACCAAATTTTCTCGGGGGATCCCTTTTCCCGTATCCTCAAATAGTAATCTTACATTTTCCTGCCGCAGTTTTTTGCAAAACCTCACGACCAGATGTTTTTGGGGTGCTCCCTCCATGGCAGAAACGGCATTCAATATAATGTTTACGACCACTTGCTGGAGGAATTTAAAATCGCCTGATATGGGCTGCGAATCCTCGGGATAGATCACATGGACCTTTACATCCTTCAGCTTGGGCCTCAAAAATTTCAACGAGAGGTTCACGACATCGACCAACTCAACTTTACGCAACGTCATTTTTTCAGGCTTGGAAAGGGACAAAAGATTCCGCGTAATCTCACCGGCTCGCATGGCATTTCGCTGAATGGATTCAAGACATTCCCGGGTCTCTTCCGGGGTGAGCTCTGCATCCAGGATTTCATCGGCATTTGCCAGAACGATCCCAATGGGATTATTAATCTCATGGGCAACGGCAGCCGCCATTTTACCAATAACAACGAGCCTCTCACTTTTGATCAAACTGTTTTCAAATTGATTTCTTTCGGTCACGTCACGGGCAAAGCAACAGGCGAAAATATTGGGTTGCCATTCAAAGTCAATCAGCGACGCCGCAAGATCCATATCCCTCAATTCATTCTCAGGAAAAACAAACCTGATTTCATCCGTGGCAGAGCCCAGACTGTAAATTGAATTTAATAAATTTTTCAATATTCCATGGTCTTCTGGACATGTCAGGTCAAAAAGGGTGCGCCCCTCCTCTGATTGTTCGCCCTGAATAATGCTTTTACTTTTATGATTGGCAAGGATGATTCCCCCCTCACGGTCTACAAGAAAAATCATATCCGGTGAAGATTCAATCAACCCCATGTACTGCTGCCTGGAATGTTTAAGCTCCATCGTAGCCCGGGCAACCCTATTTTTAAGGATATAATTCCAAAACAATATGCCACCGAGTCCTGTAATCACCACCATAAAGATCATGGCAAGGGGCCGGTAATAAACCTTCCAGTCAAGCAATTCGATCTGTTTCCCGAACCATTTGTCCTTAAGTTCACCCACCACCCCCCGCTTCTCCAGGGTCAGCACAGCCTCCTGTATATCCGCAAGAAGTTCGGGGTCCCCTTTCTTCACCAGAATGCCCATGGGGATTGTTTCCACGGAGAGACCCACTTTTCTTATATTTTCCTGTTTTTCTTTTTGTATAATATAAAGGGTGGTGCGTTCTGAAGGAGCGAGAAACGCATCCACGACACCTTTATCGAGGAGATGGATCGCTTCAAGCGTTGAATTTACAACGATTATTTCAGAGTCATCAGAGGGCAAATGCTCTCTGTAGTAATCACCGGACAGAACGACAATTTTTTTATGGGAAAAATCTTTGCGGCAGGTGATCGTGGTGCAATTTGATCCGACAAAAATCCGCCGGGTAAAATTTATATGGATGGGCACGTATTGATAGCTCACCCCTTCTTGCTGCTTGAACCCCAAGGCCCTGATGTCAAAATCACGGATGGTATTCTGTTTAAACATTTCCCCTGAAGCATAAAAATCCACATCCGCATGTAAAAGCCTGGCGAGCATATTGATGTAATCTACGGAGAACCCCCTCACCTTGACCTTTGAATCACTTTTATCAAGAAAGGAAAAAGGGGGTAACACGGGGTTTATACTCACTTTCAGGTGGCGTTTTGCAAAGGCCTCGGTGGGTGAGCAAAAGGCCACCGTCAGCGCACACAGAAAAAGGATGCCCTTTTTCTTCACAGACTTAATTTTCATACCTATCCTTTTCACATAAAACCTCTGCACCCCGGCGCGTTCCGGCCGTAACTTTCATCTCATCACCCTCACCTGCCCCCCCTTCGTAAAAACAGAAAAAGGATGCTCCGTCACAAAAAATCGACACTGGAACATCCTTTATAACGGTCTTGTTTCACGCCCTAACCAGAGTCAACCGGGGCATCAGCAACGGTTATTCCACATTTCCGACAAGAACGACTTTGTATCCCTTCGAGGTGCAGTTCCGCGCATCCGAATGGATCATCAGAAAATCGATAAACCGTCCTTTGACCGCGGGGGCAACCTCTATCACCACGATTTTCTTCTCACCGGAAGGAATGGTCACCTTTCCCGACACGGCGGCATCAAAATAAAGGGTGTTAAATTTCCGTGAGACAATCCGCTCAACCGTCAGGTCGGCGTCCCCGGTATTAAAGAGCTCCACCGGCACACGACTCACCTGATTTAGCCTGAAGGAAGAAACCGTAATCTTTCTCGGGGTTACCGTCATCACCCCCATGGGTATCGGGTCAACAGACCCTTTAATACTGATCACCGACGATTGTTGAGAAGGAATATCAGTAAAAACTGTTACTCGCTTATCAAATTCGCCAGGAAACTTCAACGTATTGTAGACAATTGTAAGCTGAGTCGATTCACCCGGTAACAGGCTGCGCTTTCCAAGCGCAGTTTCAGTGCAGGATCAACTGGTTTTTACATTTTTAATCTGAATCGTCGAGCCCCCGATATTTTTCAAAGTCACATGTTTTACAGCCGAGACGCCTTCCTTCAACGTCCCAAACAAGACCTTCGTCTCTGAAAGAGAAAGCGGCTTATTTTCCGCCATAACAACCCCGGAAAACAGACTCACAATCAAACACACCGCCATCATCACGCCCGTAATTTTTCTCATATCTACCCTCGGTTTCATATGTATTTATTTTGAAAAACTCAGCCTACTTGCCACCATGGACAAACCGAGATTTATCGCGATAATCGAAGCTCTTGTCCTGACCCTCCGTGTGGCAGGTTCTGCATCGGTGTTCATCAGGCGTTTTCACAATATCTTCAGGAGATTCACTCTGCGTATGGCTGAGACCCGGCCCATGGCATGATTCACACTGAACATTTATAAGTTCCGGCGTCAGATCGCTGTCAATGAAACCGCCATCTTCATCCATTGCGACCACATGACAGGTAACGCATTCGGGTATGCTCTGCTTCTCACTCCCCTGCTTTTTTAACGAATCAAACGCAGACGCATGGGGCGTTGTCTGCCACCCGTCTGAGATCTCTTCATGACACTCGGAGCATGTTCTCCACCCGACATAATCGCCGAACCGTTCCGCAGAGGCACCCTCCGCGCCAAAAAGAGCCAGAAATAGCCCCACACCGATAAAACGTTTTTTGATCAAACCCATGACCACTCCTAACCCGGATATTTCACGAAGGGTGAGAAAATCGAGCAGAAAACAAAAATTGAGATTTTGTGTTTTCCGAACACCTGATTTTTCCTCACACCATTCTGTAATAAAGCTGTATATACTTTTGCATTACGGTTTCTCATGAAATATCCGGGCTAGCAATTGCATCCTGCTGTTTGTTCGACATACAGGTACCTGGAAAGAGTCCGCAGCAATTGATTGTCCAGTCCATCCACATCCAGCAACTCTTCCAGATCCACAAATTCCTCATTTTCTTCTCGAAGTTCAACGATACCTTTAGCAATCGTTTCACTGACGCCCGGGATTTCGACCAATTGTGCCACCGTTGCTTCGTTCAGATTAATTTTTCCATCCTCAGAGGCAAAGCCATTCACACAGAAGAGCGCCCCAAACAGACACAAAGCAAATAAAACAATCGACATTTTCTGTAATTTCACTATCACCCTCCAGATTCTATTTTTTCCGATATAAACCCATGGACACATCTCATCCATACCTTTGCTACCAACCGATATAGTAGTGGCTGAAGAGGAGAAACCACGCCACCATTGAAATGAGAGAACTGGTAAGCGACGCAAACGTTTTCTTGCCCAAAGAGACCTCCTCCCTGTGCGCTTTGAAAAGGCCCATATACATCGAGGCGGTTGAGGCCAGAACCAGTAAAATCATCAAAAAAGGAACTGTAAAATATACCATTTTATCTCCATAACCATCGAAAAACAGTGCTGACTCTTCGCCGATAAATCAGCACACCGTGTGCCAGAGCCGAAGAATTAATACAGCCCCATATATTGTCCAACCGTCAGGACCGCCATAAGGATCAGGGCAAAGACCATCCCAACCGTATCCCGGTCCTGCTCCTCTCTCCCTGAATTTTCCATGTAATCAAATCCGTTTTGGTCCAGTGTATGATGATCTCTATTCATTTTATCTCCTTACGCCAGCAGGCCTGTTTTTATACAGAGGCCAAGGACAGTAAATAGTAAAACCAGCCTGATCATCCCTGAAAGACAGGTTACGGCAAAGCCTTTCAGGCCATGCCGGGTGATCTCTTTAAAAGGAATACTCAACCCCAGGGCACCGGCCGCGAGGGAAAAATCCCAAATAACCAGGTTAAATATCTGATGATGGGTTGGCTCTTTAAACACATGAAGACAGGTCAACCCCCAGCATGCAATAAACGCCAGGATATAGAGGGGAACCTTTTGGATGGAACCGGTTGCATGAACATTCGGGCTCTCAGGGTGGCGAAGTTTTCTCACCAGCATAATGAAAAACACATAAAGAAATCCTGCGGGCATGAAGACATGACGGCCAATGTCAAAATAGTGCGCATAGCGTCCCGCTTCATACCCGACGCCAAAGGCTGCGCTCAACGCCTGATGCCCGTTGCCGATCCCAAGGGCCGCGGCAAAACCGGCATATTTCTCCGGCATATTGAAAAGATGACTGATAAACGGAAACACCATGGAGGCCAATGCGCCGAAAAGAATCACACAAATCGCCGAATGGACGACCTGCCCTCCCCGGGCCTTGGTCATGGGCATCATAATGGCACACACATGGGGATCGCCCGTGGAGAGCGCCCCGGCGAGGGTGGCCCCCTGCCGGTCATCCAGCTTAAAAAGCCTGGATAGGTAAAGAGTGAGTGTCGCGGTGAAAAAGATAGCCCCCACCGAAATCAGCACCGGCACGATCCCCAGCTTAAAGGCGTGGCCGATCATAAAATGGGGAGCCAGCATGAGAATGCCCAGGGGCATCAGCGCATGAATATAACTCAGGCCACGCTTCCAGAGATCGGGGACACCAAAAAAGTTGCCGATAAGAAGCCCCAGTAGAAGGGGGTTCCAGACAAAGTTACTGTTCATAATCTGAAAAAACGGTTGCCCGTTGATGGGGCCAATGACGTTATCAAGATAGACAAACAGATTTTCAAGGGTGAAGGGGTTTGGAACGCCGGGCATATTGTTGCTGAAGATGGCAATAAACAGCATGGCCAGCAGGCCGGGGAGCACCTCCCGAAACGAGTACAGGCAGCTCCATATTGAGCGCCGGTCCGTGTCATATGCCAGTGAAATTGAATATGATGTCATGTCCAAATAGACTCCCTGATTAAACGTGTTTCATCTGTGTTTTCGTTCAACATCATTCGAGCGCCATCGCATTGAAAGCCCTCTAATGACATCGTTCTCTGCCTACCCCTTCGGATTAATTCAACCCTGGGCGATCAACGGCCAGGGCCATCGGCCTGGCAGAGGTTCGCCAGCGCTCTTGATAGGCAAGCCTGTCCTGCAGTGAGGTTCTCAAAAAGCCCTCAATGGTTCCGTTCACCCCCACAAGGACGTCAATATTATTTCGTGGATTAAACGCCAGGTTGTCAGACTCATGCACGACCCCTTTACTCGTGGTTTCAATATGCCACCCATGGATCATCTCGCCGTCAAAATCATCAATTACAATTTTAAAGAGCGGGATCCCCTTCTCATTTTTCGGCCCCTCGTATACTCGGTGCTTCCGGTCTAAAACGATCGCTTTCGGGTTGTCGATCAGCAGCTCATTAAACTGGTAGCAATGACCGCACACATCCGGCCTCACCGTGAACCTTGGATCACATTCGTAAGGGGTATCTTTTTTTAACTCTTTAACCTCTGTATAGAGGTAGAGCCCCACGTTTCCATGCGTAAAGGGTTTCAACATATCGAGTTCGGCCTGCACATCGTCGAACTGAATCTGAAGTTTGTGTGCAGAGGCCATGTCCTGCGGGAGTTTTGCGGTCAGCGTCTCATTGAAAGGGCCAAGCACTTTCTCTTTGACAAGAGCGCCCGTGCCGTCCTTAATGACCACGTGAACCGTTTTCAAAACCGGATCAATCGCCCTTACCTCCAGCTGGTATTTCCCGAGTTTTTTCACCCCACCGGCACCGAGTGCCACGCGTTTCGGTTTTGTACGCGTATAATGAATCGACTTTATTTCCGGAGTTCCAAACTCTTTGACCCGGACATAATTCGGGCCAATGTACTCAGGCAAGATCCAGGTAGCCCCCTCGGCAAAGAGCTCCGGCAGCTCGTATCGGTTCTCACCTTCCGGATCAAACCCCTGTGCCATGAGGAAGTGCGCCCCCCATTTGTTACCGGAATACTTAATCAGATTAAGGTCAGCCATGGGTCTGTCATCCAGATAAATATTTTCCATCAGACGCAGTGCTTTGTTTCTTTTTCCGAGAAAAACATCCTGCCAGTACATGGGGTTCTTATCGCCCATGTTCTGTTTCTTCCAAAAATCCACATGAAAATTCTTCTGAACGAATGTCCCGGACTCAAAAGAGGTGAGATAGGCCTTCTGGCCCATAAGGAGAAAACTTTCCCCGGCGAGCGTTCTGATATTCCGCGCGTTTCGTGAGGTGTAATACAACCCGGCTGGAGGAATCACGATCTTCCCCTTTTTGTAATCCACATAACTGCCTCGGATGACAATGCCTTCGGCTGAGAGAAGCCGCTCTTTTTTTCTGTTTTTTGATATTTTGCGTTTAAGCCCTTTCAGACGCCTCACAAAAGGGGCCGATGGATCCGGTTCGATAAACGAAGCATCAGAAAAGACCTTCGGGTAGGAGGTAAAGGCTGACGGTTCGACCACAGTGCCAAAGGATGTGTCCGCCAGCCTTGTCAGGAAGGTGTCCTCAAGAATGGGCATGAGGGCGGGGGTTTTCCCGACAAAAAAATCGATATTTTCCCGACCCTCTTTTTCCCAGAAGACCATATTATCCGTTCGCTGATAAAAACTGTCGCGAAGATAAAGGGTGTGCACGGTCTCATCGTCAAAGTGATCCGCGACCACCGTAAAAGCCGGCCGGTTCCAGATTTCAGAATATTTGACAGGGCCTTTGTACGAGGGGTGATCATGACTCAGCGTAAAGCTCTCCCTGTTTTCCAGAACGACCCGTTTGAGTTTTCCCGTCAGCAGATTGGCTTCAAGCCCCACCCTGTAGCGGGAATCTAAAGGCCAGACGTCCCCGTTTTTGAGGGTCATCAGATTGTCGTAGATCACGAAATTAAGGGTCCCCTCTTCCCAACCGTAGGGCGCGTCATTTGACCAGGGAACAAAATCGGAATGCTTCAGGAGCCCCGGTTGAATCGTGAGTTCAATCCGCATATCCAGTTCAGGTATGGTCAGGTGATAATCATCACTCACCCCTTGCCTGTCCTTGTAGCCCTGGGCTGTCACCGGCTTGACGAGTTTTTCAGCCAAAACGGTCTCTCCAGAAAAATCTGTAACCCTCACAAGAAAGCCTTCAGGTCGCCTGAAGGCATACACCCTTTTGTTGAAATAAAACCGATAGTCCTCCTGCCGGACATCCAGGCAAACAGGACGATGCATGGAAAAAACCGCTTCGACGACTTCGGGATATTCAACCGTCTTAAAGGAGGCATCATGAAAATCTATCTTTTCCGCCTCAAAGGTTGTCGCCCCGTATGTGTATTTACGGTCAAGATAAAAATCATCCAGCTGAGGCACAAACCCACTGCCCGTCTTCAAATTCTTTACGTCGTCCCGGCCTGGAAAAGACGTTGAAACCGGAAACTCAATGGGCCAGGCACCCGAAGGTGCGATCAAGGCCAGCTCGGCATAGGGCTTCTCAAAATGATCCGTCGAATAGTCAAACCAGAGACGGTACCCGGAATCACCGATCAATTTTTTATCGCCTTTTTTCAGGCTGACGTTCTCATAAACGCTTTTTTTGGTTTTCAGATCGACCAGATAGCAATGTTCGCCTAAGAGAAGGAAGGGATCACGCCGGAAGGGAGCGGCATCTTTGGAGGTTTCAGACAAATAAAAAAGGCCCCCCGCAGGAACCGTTGCCACCCCTTCTTTGATGGAACTTTTTCTAAGAACCACCGCTTCAGAAAGCGCCCTTGGCTGTCCAAACTGATTTTTCAGCGCCAGATTTCTCAATCCCCCCAATTCCGGCAGATAGGTCATGTCATCCGCCGGCTCCAGCCCATGGGGCAAGGGGCCTGAAAAAGAAACAACCGCCGACATCGTCACAAAAAAAACCGATATCAGTAATCGATTAACAAATTTTCCAGTCATTCTATTTTTCACGTTTTCCCCTCTAACAACCAGACTGTACGATATATTTCATGCTTCAATCACAACCATCATCGCCAAGTACAATTAATATGAGATAAACAAATGATTACTTATGTATTTAACTATACAAAAAACATGCCAAACGAATTCCAGGTGTAATTGTCAATGATTACAGATCGCTTACCGGAGTCACTGAGCGGAAACCACCACACAACCCCTTTGCCTGTGCGACAGACCGCACCCCGACAACGCTGCGGACATGATGCCTGGGTTGACCTTTGCCCAAAAAATTCGAAGATCCCATCGCAACCAAGCGGCAGGCACCGTAAAAAAGAAAAACCTTGATTATTTTTCCACAAAATACAAACAGAGCCCGGAGAAGGCTTCTCCGGGCTCTGTTTACCGCTGAAAGTGATTCACTCAGCCCTCCAACAAACCCTCAATGCCATCAATAGGCATGCATGGTGGGGCCGTCTTCTTCATCGTCCTCGTCATCCTCATCCTCGTCGTCGTCGTCGTCGTCGTCCACAACACCTGAGACTTTAAACGTCGAAACATCAGGGGGAACCACTGCTGCCCCGGCAGCCGAGGGCAAGGTGGAAAACTCCGCACAATAGGCAGGCGCATAACGGTGAGCACGGAACACCGTGGAGTTAAAAAGATGGTTCGGTTTGTACGGGTTCACATATTCCCAGACAATTTTGTTGTCCGGCGTGATTTCAAAAAAACGCCCGTTCGCTCCGGAACAGATCAGGGTGTCCCCATTGGGTAAACGCTGCACGCCACTGATAAAACTTGAGAAATGACGACGCCCAATCTGGAAATCAGTCGATTCCCAAACCACGGTTCCCTTTTCAGCATCAAACTCAAGGGCCCGAGAGGTATTCGTGTACATACCGTTGTCATACACCATGATATGACCGGCACCGGGCAGGCCGGGGGGAATTTCATGCCCGTCATGGGGGCCTCCAAGGGTTGTGTTCTTGGAGTGAACAAGCATGGATCCCGCATGACGAAACTTGACTTTATTCTCTTTTTTATCCAGATAAGCCACATTGCCAAACCGGGATTTGATCTTGCCTGTTTTACGATCCAGCACCATCACAGAATCTGTGTGGCGTGCGGAAAACACAAGATTGCCGTCGGCACGTTCATCAATGTCATTGATATGCAGCCATTCGACGCGGGGATGAATGGGGCCCAGAATATCGAGATCAAGATCCGCATGTTTGTAAGCATGCCATTCCCAGACGACCTTCCCTTCAGGGCTCACTTCCACGAGCTTATCGCAGGCCATGTTCCCGCCCTTCAGCTCTGTGCCCTCCATCCCGCCCCGGACTTTCCTGACCATGTCCTTCGGCAGGAGCTCAAAGCTGACAAACAGGTAGTTGCCGTTGGCGAGCTTTTCGAAATCATGGTGCATCCCGGGATCGTAATATTTAAAAACTATCTTTCCGTCCCAGTCCAACTCATAAATCCAACCCGCAATGCCATCCAGGTCATATTTTACTGAGATACGATCCTTGGGAACCATCCGATCGGTCCGACCGGTTGCAAGCAGGTGCCCGTTGGGGAGCAATTTCACATGCAGCCCCGGAGGAAAGGGGAGCTTCCACTGATGCACAACCTCACCATTCATATCGATCAAATAGGCGTTTCCCGGCTTGTCATAAAAATCCGTCGCCCCGCGCATTCCATCCATGGGAGCAAACAGAGTGTACCCGTCAAAGGCATTGCCGGAATCATAAACCGTCGTGCCAGTGGGATAGACCGAAGGCCACGCCCACACAGTCGCAGACAGGGTCGCGACCAACGCAACCATGCCAAGCAATTGAAAGACTCTCTTCATTACAAGACTCCTTTAATAAAACAAAATAAACAGACGGACTTACAAATTGCAATTAACGTACCACACACTTAACTACCTGTTATCAGCAATAGATACCATATCGTATAGTTTCCCATGAGTGCGGATTGCTGCACACCCACCCCCACGGTGTACGGCCCGGCACACGTCCCTTCCGACAGCTTCCTTTCAGACAAAAAAACCGCCGACCCAATGAAAAATAGCAGCCCACCCTCTGTAAAAAAAACGTATCCACCTCCAATTCTTGACAGGACCTCCATGGGCATTTATACCAACACGTCACCTTGACGCCCCCAACATTGGAGCCAAAACCCATGATTGAACGCACCCTTGAAAATAAACGAACCCTCTTCTCCTTCGATCATGCCCCAGTGGGCATCGTCTGGCATGATGCCGATGGCAAGATTATTCATGTCAACCGATACGCCTCACGCAAACTGGAGTATTCTCCAGAAGAGCTGGCCGGCTGTTACCTCTATAAGTTTGTCGTACTGGACACCGGCAAAGAGAAAGGGTCTTATTATGGGGAGGCCCCCGGGGAAGGGACCCTTCATAACCTGTGCACCAAAACAGGAAAGGTAATTCCGGTCCAGGTTCTGGTCTACGGGGCCGACGCCGATGCAGGGGGCTTTGGCTGTGCATTTTTCACGGATATCACCGAAAAGGTAAGGCTTTCGGAGATTCTCCAGGCTTTTCAGCAAAAAAAAACGGGCCCCCATTCCAAGGGATCCCGCAATTGTCTCCCGCCGAATGAGAAAAACCCCAGAGAGGTCTTTCGAGATTTTATTGGAGAGAGTAAGGCCACCGGCGCCTTGTTCAAGCTGATCTGCTGCGTGGCCGCGACCCCCACCACGGTGCTTATCTCAGGAGAAACCGGCACCGGAAAAGAGCTGGTTGCACGCAAAATCCATGAACTAAGCGGGCGAAAAGAGAAAAGGCTCGTCAAGGTCAACTGCGCGACCCTGCCCGCCCACCTCGTAGAGGGGGAACTTTTCGGCTATGAACGGGGCGCCTTTACCGGTGCCCACGCCCGCAAACCCGGTCGTTTCGAGTTGGCAGACGGGGGCACTATTTTTCTCGATGAGATCGGTGAGATGCCCCTTGAAATCCAGGCGAAACTCTTGCGCGTGCTCCAGGAAGCTGAGTTCGAAAGACTGGGCGGGACCGCCACCCTAAAGGTAGATGTCCGCGTCATTGCCGCCACCAACCGGGACCTCCCGGAGCTGGTCCGCCAGGGACGGTTTCGAACCGATCTCTACTTTCGGCTCAACATCTTCCCCATCCACATCCCCCCCTTGCGGGAGCGCAAGGAGGATATTCCACTCCTCACCCAATTCTTCGTCAAAAATTTCTGCACCGTCCTCAACCGAATCCCGAAAACGGTCCCTTTAAAGTTTATGGATCGGTTAGACGCCCACGACTGGCCGGGCAACGTACGGGAGCTCCAAAACGTGGTAGAACGGGCCTGCATTCTCAGCACCGACGACAGCCTGGAGGCCGACTGCGTCACCTTTTCCTCTGTTCCGATGGGAGAACATGCAGACGCACCGCTCACCTTCGAAGAGAATGAACGCCGATATATCCTCTCAATTCTGGAACAGACCCAGGGGAAAATCTTCGGCCCGGATGGCGCCGCGGTTATCATGCAGATCAACCCCCGAACCCTGATCTCCCGGATCAAAAAACTCGGTCTTTCAAGGCCCTCCACCGCGGCCTGAAACAAAGCACCCGGAACCGCCCGGCGATGATATATCATCCCTTGTGATGACATCGCATCCCCTTCGCTTTTTTTGTCCACGACCTCGTCTCCCAGACGTAGAATTCTCTCCCATAATTTCAGGACTATGTCCCCTTTCGCCCCGAACAGCCTTCATCCTGGCACGCCTTATGCTGAATTTAAGTGCCGGGCTCACCCAATCATGAGCCGTCACCCACAAAACCAGCCCGGCATCGGAACATACGCAGGTATCGACCGAGCCGAACCGGATTCAACCGGAAGGAGGATCGATGGATTCTGACGAAGGATCAAAAAAAGACGTCACACTGAGCCGACGAAAATTTGTCAAGCTCGGAGCCGCATCGGCCGTGGCAGGGTCTGCCATGATGGCAAGCCTGCCCTCACAGGTCATGGCAGAGGCCTCAAAAGGCATCACCGGCAAACAAACCTTATCAAGCTTGCCCAACAAAATTGACAATACCGTTTACCAGCGGTTCCACCAAAAAAACACCGCCTTCTGCCAGGCCATCACGGGAACTTTTCCCGAAGGAAGACAAGCTCTGGGCATGCTGGGCAGCACATCAAACGAACTGGGCCAGCGCACCCTGGACAAAGCAATCTCAGATGCAGGTTGGTATATCGATTCCCTCATCGCCGATGGGGCCTCCACCTCGAGCCCGGATACCGTGGCCTACGCCCGAGACAACGAAACCGCCCCGGAGCGCTACGATTTTTCATCCCCCGAAGAAGCCGCGCATTATGTGAAGAAAGCCGCCCGCTTCCTGGGAGCCGACCTCGTGGGGATCACCCCCTACGACGAACGCTGGACCTATGCCTCGTTCTACAACCCGCAAAAGCAAAAAAGCCTGCCACCGGACCTCCCCTTCACCCCGAAGTCTGTCATCGTCATGGCCTTTGAGATGGATTATGAAGCCATGACCACTGCCCCTTCCGGGGTCTCCGGCGGCGCCGTGGGGCTCGGGTATTCCCAAATGGCGATCACCGGTGCCTCCATGCGCAAATTCCTCACCAACATCGGCTACAAAACCTTTGCCGCTGGCAATGACGTGGCCTTGAGCGTCCCCTACGGCATGGCCGCAGGACTGGGAGAAGCCGCTCGAAACGGGATCCTGGTGACCTACGAATATGGCCCCCGCGTGCGTATCGGCAAGATCTTCACCGAGCTGGACCTGGCCTGCGACAGCCCCGTGAGCTTCGGGGTGCAGCATTTTTGCGAAACATGCATGCTCTGCGCCGATGCCTGCCCCGGCCACGCCATCTCCACCGAGAAACTGCCCTCCTTTGCCGTCAACAATGAGTGCAACAACCCCGGCGTCTCAAAATGGGCCATCGATGCCAAAAAATGCCTGCTGGCCTGGGGGAAAACCAAAAGCGACTGCGCCACCTGTGTCACCAGCTGCCCCTACAACAAGCCCGATTTCTGGCACCACCGCCTGGTGGATAAGGTCAACCGCCTGATGCCCGGCCCGGTCCATTCGGTCATGCGGGAGATGGACAAACTGTTCGGCTATGGCAACTCCTTTGACAAAAAGGCCGTAGATCTTTTCTGGAAATCATAATCGAGACAAGGAGCACACAGATGGGTGTATTCAGCGGTATAGAAATTCTTTTCTTCTTCCTCGGGGTCATCACCACCCTGGGGGTTCTCGGCATCATCTACCTGAAACAGAAACGGCAAGCGGGACCACTGAGCCTTTTTCTCTCGGCAAGCGGTCTCTTTCTCCTTGTTTTCGCCCTGGCCTGGTCCATGAGCTCCATCATCGAGCACGAACACCAGGCCGCCAACATGGGCCTTCTTTTCTTTGGGCTGCCCGCCATCCTGCTCCTCGGCATGGCGTGGAAAAAGCTGCCTGAAAAAAGATAAGAGGCACGGCCTCCGGCGGCAAGGTGTGCCACCTTGAAAGCTGGTTTGCGAATGCGCATCGGGAGTCGTAACTCCGGGTTGAAATGCGTCCGCATTCGCGTGAAGTGCAAGGAGACGCACAGTGCGTTGCAAGTGCATGAGCTGTGAGTGGGCAGAATTCAACTCAGCCGTTGACTTTAACCGGAATAACTCCGGCGGCAAGGTGGCGCCACCTTGAAAGCGGATTTGCGAATGCTCTACGTCTGTCGGGACTTTCAGCACCTCACGTCCGCATTCGCGTGAAGGGTGAGGAGATGCATCGTACGTCGCAAGTGCATAAGCTGCCGGTTCATCCGTATCAATTCACGGATTGACATGAATCGGTATAACTTCGACGGGAGGGGAAAAACACCTCGAAAGCGGGTTTGCGAATGCCCTGCAGCCGCCGGGGCTTTCAGCACCTCGCGTCCGCATTCGCGTGAAGGATGAGGAGGTGCATCGAATGAACGATGACACCGGGCTACGGCGCGACAAGCGAAGGTACGGAGCATTTGCGAACCTGCTTAACCAGTTTAAAAACAGAGAAAACACACCCCATGGACATGACAAAAACACTCACGGCCCTTGCCCTTCTGACCCTTATGGGGGCCATGGCCTACGGACGAAGCACCACCGAAAACAAAACGTTCCAGTTTCTAAAAGACTCTTACACGGCATGCTCCGTCGTAAAATCAGACGCTTCACCGGAATCATACCGGGTCATCGAGAAAGGGCATCTGAAATATCTTATCACCCCGGGCCGGGCCACGGGCTGGGGCGGCCCCATGACCGTGGCCCCGGTGATGACCCCGGAGCTCATCCTTGAAAAAGTCCTGGTGACAGAACATCGGGAAACCCCGGTATTTTTTGATTACCTCACAGCAAACCATTTTTTCTCTCAATTCAAAGGCAAAAAACCCCAGGACGCTGTTCGCATCGGAAAAAACATCGACACCGTCAGCGGGGCCACGATCTCCTCCATCGCCATCACCCGGGCCGTCCGATCGGGCATGGACATGGCCTCCCACGAACTGAATGGAACAGCACTCCCCCCGCAGGCCCTCTCCTGGTCCGCAGGACGGGATGAAGCGCTGCTCCTCGGGCTCTACGTGGCCGTCATCACCTGCACCCTACTCAAGCTCAGGAAAGCCAGGCTGCCCATGCTGGCCCTCAGCTTTCTTTTCCTGGGCCTGATGATGAAGCGCCCTGTCTCTGTCTCCAATATCGCTGCCCTCTTCATGGGGCATGGCCCATCCCCCGGCGAAAACATCTTCTGGTGGTTGCTGGTTCCGGGAAGTCTGGCCCTGGTCATCATCCTCGGCAAAAATGTCTATTGCTCCTGGATCTGCCCGTTTGGGGCCATTCAAGAGCTCATCTCCCGAACCGGAGGGCTGAACACCCCAGTCCCCAAAGCCCTTCAATCCGGCCTCAAAACGGCTGCCAAGGGGGGCACATGGCTGGCCCTGATGGTTGCCTTCGGCTCCGGCAACGCGGCCCACGCCGCCATCGAGCCCTTTGCCACCCTTTTTGGACTCAAAGGAACCACGGTCCAATGGTACCTTGTCTCCCTGGTTCTCGTGGGAGCCTTTTTCATTCCCCGATTCTGGTGCCGCTTTTTCTGCCCGGCCGGGGTCTGCTTTCGAAGCGCATCCGGGCTCCGTCGCTCCATCAAACGAGGGATTCACATTCAACCATCCATGAATAAGGCGGATCATGAAACATTTCCGAATTAAAGAGACAGTGATTATCACCGGAGTGGTACTCATCCATGGGCTGCTCCTGATCAGCCTGCTGACGAAGCTTTGAAAAAGTTGACAACCCTCCCCCACTTAAATTATATGAATCTGCGTCAAAACAAACAGCTCACAAGAGGTATCAATGCAGGGGTGGCTTAAGGCCTGAGATCATACCCGTCGAACCTGATCCGGATAATGCCGGCGAAGGGAATTGCGAAGAACGTCGATCTCTTTATGTAAAAATATACTACCTTGAAGTCCTCCTCAGCCATTTTTTTAAAAGATGACACATTAAAAAAAAGGATGAGATCATGAACAACCTTGCCCTGAAAGCAGCAGAAAACCTGTCTAAAATCAGAGAAACCAAACCCCTGATCCATAACATCACCAATTACGTGGTCATGAACTACACCGCCAATGTCCTTCTCTCCATGGGCGCGTCTCCGGTGATGGCCCATGCGGAAAACGAGGTGGAGGAGATGGTCTCCTTTGCAGGCGCCCTGGTTCTCAATATCGGCACCTTAAGTGATGCCTGGATCCACAGCATGATCAAGGCGGGAATCAAGGCGCGTGAGATGGGAACCCCCGTGATTCTGGACCCCGTGGGGTCTGGTGCGACCACCCTTCGGACCCGGACCGCCAATCAAATCATCCGGGAGACCGGCGTTACCCTGATCCGCGGAAACGCCTCAGAGATCCTCTCCCTTCGAAAAGCCGATTCCAGGACCCGCGGTGTGGATGCCATACACAGCGTCGAGGATGCGGCAGGTATTGCCCCCGTCCTGGCAAAAGAGCTGGGAACAACTCTTGCCATCACCGGCCCGGAAGATATCGTCACCGATGGCACCCGCATGGCCCGAATTATCGGCGGTCATCCCCTGATGACAAAGGTGACAGGCACGGGCTGTTCGGCCACAGCCATCGCAGGGGCCTTTTCCGCCGTGGACCCGGACCCCTTCTCAGCCGCCTGCTCGGCCCTGGCCTTTTTCGGACTGGCAGGAAAAAAAGCAGGGGAATCATCCTCTGCACCGGGAAGCTTTATGATCGCTCTTCTGGATGCTCTGTATACCCTCACCCCCGATGAGGTGAAAAGCGAGTGTCAGATTCTCCCCATCGCCCCGGAGGATTTTTCCGATTGCCTGAAGAAGAATGCCTGATGAATGGAAACTCTTTCATGAATACAACGTCCGTCGATTACTCTCTCTACCTGGTGACAGACCGAAACCTGTCCCGTGGACGAAGCACCGCCATGATTGTGAGCGAAGCCGTGGCCGGCGGGGTGACCTGTGTCCAACTCCGTGAAAAAGGGTGCTCCACGCGTGAGTTTATCGGCGAGGCCCTTGCCTTAAAAAAGATCCTTTGCCAGGCTGGCATCCCCCTGATCATCAACGACCGGGTGGATGTGGCGCTTGCAATGGGGGCTTCCGGCGTCCATCTCGGACAAAGCGATATGCCGATTGAAGATGCCCGGCGCCTGCTTCCACCGGGGGCACTTATTGGCATCTCGGCAGAATCGTTGGAGGACGCCGTAATCGCAGAAAAGAAAGGGGCCGACTATATCGGAATCAGCCCGGTGTTTGCCACCCCCACCAAGACCGACACGGCCCCGCCGCTGGGGCTGGAAGGCATCCGGTGCATTCGGAAGGCCGTCAACATTCCCATCATCGGGATCGGCGGGATCAACCTGTCAAATGGAAAAGAGGTGATTTCGGCAGGGGCCAATGGGCTCGCCGTGGTCTCCGCCATCGTCTCCGCAGGCGACCCCCAAAAAGCGGCACGGGCCATAAAAAAAGCCGCCTTTCCAGGCAGCCTTTAACATGTCCGGGGCCGCCCGCCATAAATGTCTGCAGACGGCCCCGGTTTGTAACCATTCAGCTCAGGAAAAGCAGCCTCCGGCGTAAATCCGAAATATGTATTTAAAACCTGTTTATTAAACTTTTCAAAAGTTTAGCCCCCGGCAGGGCCGCCGGAGGCACAAGCAGCCCGCACCCCACTACATTTTTTTAATTAATGCCTGAAGATGCTTTCGGGCCAGCGTATCCTTTTCATGTTTTGCCGTCGATTTAAGGGTCTCTTTAATCATGCCCAACTGGAGCCTCAGGGCAAAATTGGATTTGACGACTGAAAAGTCGACACGGTTCAGTTCCCCATAAACAATGCCGCGAACAATTGACTTTTTATTATCACGCACGGCGAGAATAATATTCTGCAAAGCAGCCACGACGTCCTCATCCATCGCGTTGAGTATCTCATGGATACTTAAGGCATCGTTGTCCCTTGCCAATCGCTTATAGTTGACCTTCCCAAAATAACGACGGCCCCTGTTTCCATCCATATCTCTGCACGCTTCCTCCAGGGAAACCTTGATGGGTGGCGCAGGGATAAAAGCTGTTCGGGATTTGACATTAACCAGAACCCACTCACACCAGGGTCCGTTGTGGTCATCCCAGATGTGCACATTACTTCCGTTCTTCGATGAACGCCCTTTAAGGCAAAGAATTTTTCCTGTGGTCGTATAGATTTTCCAGCGGCCGTTGCCCAGATGCTTGAACCTGAATGCCTGATTGTCCCCCCCGTTGGTAGTCCACAGGCCCACATTGGTTCCATTTTTACGTCTTCCCCCGGCGACATCCACCTTGTTCCGAGCTTTAGGGCTCAGCATGCACCCTATTTGATAAAGGCCTTGTCCCGCTTTTCGAATATAAAATTGTCGGTCGTCATTGATGGAATCCTGTTTGGTAACGTCCCACACGCAGATATTCTGGCCTTTTTTAAATTGATGCGGAACACCGGGGATATCCCAGCACCCGTTCCAGTTCTTGGAATAATCCTTTGCTGACTGAATATAATAAGGACCATAGGGAATCTCTTCGTCATGAAAAGAGGTCCCCGCAAATAGAGACGGCAGGCCAAAAAATAACGCCATCAGGAGTATCAGAAGCAGCTTATTCAATACATTCTTTGTCATCAGTCCACCTTTGTTTTTTATAATGATTCGCCACACCCAAACGAGACCCACCGATTCTCCCGGAACGCGATATGCCAAAACCGTGTCGGGGTGAGGGCATTGACGCTTTGTCGCCTCCGCAATGACACCCGGATGACGGGATGGGCCGGGCGCCACACGGTCCGACGCCCAGGGGTCTCAGATTTCATGCCAGAAGTACCGACGTCTATGGGTGATCAATAAATTTTAAATTTTTTGCCTTTTTGAGGCCCATCGGCGTGAACAAACGTCCACTGCTGGCTCGTATCACTGTGACGGCGCCACTGGTGAAGATGTGCCCCGTTTTTCTTCATATTCTTTTTGCCGCCTTCAATATCAATGGCCTTGCCACTGTGCTTTGCAATCAGAATAAAATACGAGGGGCTGTGGGTGACAATTTTAAATTTCTGAGAGTCCCCGTTGTGCTTATTCCAGACATGAAGAGCCCCGCCGTTCTCCCTGGATTTTCCTTTGACGTCCAGCCGCCGTCCGCCGTTCTGGAACTCGATCCACCAATAACCCCCTCCGGCAGGGACAAAACGCACGCGCCTGTCTGCTCCATTGTCGAGATCCCACAAAGCCAGAGGCGCCCCATTGTGATTGCTCTGAGCGGCAGTCCCCGGAAGATCCCAGTATTTGTTCCCATAACGACACCTGATGTAATAGGTGCCTTTAAACAATTGGGGTGGGGCCGGAGTGGTTTTGTGTTTTTTCATGACAACCCACTTCTGATTGTCCCCTCCGTGGAAATCCCACTGAGACACCGGACATCCATTTGAACTAACGCGTTGTTCCTTGGCATCGAACACTTTATTGGAGATCTTGGATCGGATAAACCAGGTATTTGGCTCTCCCGCATATTCAAACCGGAACAGCTGACCCGCCGTTCTGGTTTCATTCCAGAGCTGAATATAAGAGCCCTTTGTGGTGCCTCCGGGAATATCGAGGACAAAGGGTGAGTGCTGGGGCTGAATCAAAAACCAGCCGTCCTGAACCCCCTTGATTTTGATATAACGGTCTGGATCTTTGTCCATGGACCACAGGGAAAGGCGTCCCCCCTTATTTTCCGCTTCCAGCTTGGCCCCTGCAAAATCCCAGTATTTTCCTCCGGCCTTGCAACGAACCGTATAATACGTGTTGGGACGCGGTGTCTCCATCTCACGGGGCGAGGTGGTTTCAAAAAACCATTTTTGCGCTGACTCTCCCGAGAATTCGTCTTGAATCACCGCCCCGTCTTCACCGGCCGCCAGATACAGGCCGCTGGAACGTACTTTAAGAAAATAGGTCTCGGCCTCGCCGTCCACGGGCTCCATCTTGAACAGCTGCTCCGGATGACCTTTTGTCATGAGCCCAAGGGTAAGCCTTTCCCCCGGCGCAGAGGCCCCTTCGGGGAGAATTGCCGTTAAGATATCGTTTTGGGGCTGCAGGTAGACCCACTCTCGGTCCAAATCATGGGGAATAATTTTGATAAACCGATCGGCGCCTTCCTTCTCCCTGGTTCTGCGATCTTTGCGCGAAAGGTAAAAATCCGGTGCCTTTGCATTAAGACTCATTTCATACTCCGGCAGATCCCAATACAACCCGGAGGCTTTGTTTTTAATCATGTAAAGGCTATTTTTTTTCGCAAGAATATTGGCCACCGCTGTTGGCAGGGGACGCTCTTTACACAGCGCATCAAAAGCCGCGATAAGTTCCGCCTTTCTCCGGGCATCTTTGCAAAAACCCCAGATGGGCTTTAAACTGTCTTGATCAAAATCACAGAGAACCGGCCTCTCCTCGATACCGTCCGCCCATAGCTTATAAACCTCCCAGCTTTGAATGTTGTTGGCGTATTCCGAATTTCCGCCAACGACCCGAAGGCTGGTTCGGGTTTTCGACTTTTTGAAGGTCTCCGCCCACGACGCATGGGAACTTGCCTCAACACTGATGGCCTTGTATTGCGAGGTCACAGCCACGTCGATCTGCTGGGCGGTGGTGCCCTCCGTGATCTCAGAGATCGAGGTAAAATCCGCCCGGCCGCCGATATAGGCACTTGCGATGTAATGCGTCCCGTAAGTCTCAAATAATTTTTCAGGGGCGGCGGTTTCCAGATCATTTAAAAAATCGGGGTCGAGCATCTCCAGAAGCCGAGACCTTCTTCGCTCATCCAGGGAGACCCGCCACTTTGTGTTGGCATCCATGTAGGTAAAATAATATTTTTGCGAGCTGCCTGTTTTGTCTTTGCTGTAACTGGATTCAATGGAGCCTGAGAAAAACATGGTGTCCGCCTCAAGGCCCGCCTTTGCAGCGAGACTCTTTGCATAGTCTCGCAGACTTTCCCCCTTGACCGTTTTGACAATATGATTCGATATATTCTCAAGGATCACAGACTCAGGGACGCTGTATAAACTCGAGCCAATCGGTTTGGGAGCGTAATTTTTATATCTGAAAAGACAGTATCTTTTCTTGCTTGCCTGGTCCGCATACTCGCCGAAAACATTGTACCCGTAACCCAGAACATCAAGACCGGGAGCAAGAGTTTCACTGCTCGCGTTTGAGCCTATGCCTCCCAGAAGGAAGTAAAGCACAACAAAAGCAGACACTATTTTTTTCATAATTATTCCCTTCGCAGAACAAATTTTATAACAATAGTTTCTGAATAGATAAAATATAGAAAATATTGTTATCACGCTTGGCGTTCCTTGTTGACAATCACCGTCATGCCCATTTTTTTATACAAAATAGTCCAATTTTCATAATATTGACCCGGCCGAAAAGTCAAGTTAAAATAGACTTGAGAATGCAATGAGTATTCAGTACCTTTCATGAATGAAACACCCCGAGGCCTTTGAAAAACCCAAAATATTAAATAGTAATGAGTAACATCACTCCGGCGACAACCTGTATCGCCAAATCTCAACACCAGGATATTTCCATGGAGAGATGATAAGCTTGTCAACAAACCACAGCCCATGCTCAGAGAACACTTACACGCCCACGGCCGGAAAGGGTCGTCCTTGTGTCTCTTGGATTTCAAAAACACCGGGAGAATGAAAAGAGGGGTTGGTGCAGGAAGGAAAACAGACAGCCCTGTCATTCAAGTGAATGGACGAAGCCACCGTGCAGCAGCCTTCGCCCATTCGCCTGAAAAATAAAAAAGTACAAAAAGCAATGCCTCCGGCGGCAAGGTGAGCCACCTTGAAAGCAGGTATGATTATTAAATTTCAGTCGCCTAACCCGAATATTTCATGGAAAAACGATCATACCAAATAAATAAGATGTTATTGCGGCTTGTTACTGTGAAAAATTTAGATATTTTCAACTTACAAAATGTAATTCACGGTTTTCTGCTCGATTTTCTCACCCTTCGGGCTAAAAAGGTCTCACAGCTTTTCAGCCACCAGAAAAAACAGGGGAAAGGTTCTCTCTTCACCCGATTTAATCTTTCGACGGATCTGATAATAGTCCGTCACTTGTACCACCTTAAACCCAGCCCGATTGAGCTTTGCGGACAGCGCCTCTACCTCAAAGCCATTGTGGCCGGTAAAGTCCCGGTCATTGTGATGAAAGGAGCCATCTTCCTTGTATAGATCCGCAATCATCAAGGAACCGTTGCTGCCCAAAACTTTTGCGGCGCTGTTTAAAAACAGATCGAGATCAGGGATATGATGCAGTGTCATCAGTGCAATAATCGCTGAATAGGAACCAACAACTTCGGAAAGGTCCTGCTCGATTCTCTGTGTCGAAATATTGGGGATCTGTGCTTCTTTGATTTTTTCCTGTGCCACGCGAAGCATTTCGCTGGATGTATCCACAATGGTGATGCGATCAAAGACATCACGCAAGCAGACACTCAGCAACCCCGTCCCGCCCCCAAAATCTAAAAGATGCCCGGTGTCCTTTAAAGAGGCTCTCTTACAATATTCCGCCGTCAGTTCAGATCTCTCAATTTTCATGGGATCCTGATCCCACGTGCTGGCCATCCGATCAAAATACTCGCTCATGAAACATCTCCACGTTTAAAAAAGTCGATCCCAAAACATACAATGCACCCAAAAGGTCCGGGAATCGCCTCCGTTTGTCAAGAGGATAGATTTTTGTAACCAAGGGACAAAAATTAAGTAAAACAGCTAAAATTGCCTCCGGCGGCAAGGGTGGCGAAGCCACTTAGGCAAAAGCACCTTTAAAACGGGTTTGCGAATGCTCTTCGGCGGCTGGTACACCGGGTACCTCGCTTCCGCATTCGCGTGACGGATGAGGGGTGGCAATGGCAGTCTCAAGGGCATGAGCTGCCGGTGCTTCAATGTCAATTCACGGGTTGACATTAACCGGAATAACTCCGGCTGCAAAGATGCGCTTTGCAGGCCTTGATGAGCGTTTCATCCCCCTTCGCGTTTACATCCCCCTGCCCTTCTACTTTCCCTTTAATCCGACCCCCGCATTCCCAACCCTGGCCTGAAACGGCGTCCCATCCTTCAGGCGCCCGAAGACCGTAACTTCGGGGTCGTCCTTTTGGGTTTCCTGGGAGTCACGCAGCTGTGCACGATCAAAAAGACAACGCAGCACGGCTCCATCATACAGTGATAACCCCAATTTCACTTTGACCTGTTCCCGGCTCAAAAGAGCCACCCCGGTCGCCCTGACAACATGATTGGCGAGAAGACTTTCCAAATCCACACGCTCAAGCGCGATGGGCTCCCCCTTCAGGTCCCTGAGATTATCCAACACACAGAGGACCTGTTCCTTGGCAGGCGGCAGAGCAACACTCTCACCGGTCACCGATGGCAATCGGGCATCCGATCCGCGATGGAAGGTGGAGGGTAAAAATCGACCCTCTACTGAAAAAAAGTCATCCGGTCGAATATAATCCATTTTATCCTGGAGCCGCCCCATCAGGGTCTCGTCATCTGACGACGGAAAGGCTGTTTTCCAGTGCCCATCGACCTGTTCAAAAAGCGAAGCTCCCATTTGGATAGTACCATCCGGCTTAATTGATTTTCCGGTCACAATGATATAACCGTTGTAAGGTTCCTGATCGATGATGAGGTATCGGGTCCCTTTATGATACAACTTTAAAGCGACCTCTGGCTCTAAACCGGCCTTCTGATACAACTGTTTATGAATGGTTACGGTTTCCGGGGTCAATGTTTCAAAATACCAGTCAATGTCCTGGTGAACCAACGAAGAAATTCGCGCCACCAAGGCATTTTCTGGGGTGTCATACCGGGCATTTGCCTTCTCCACCGGCAAAAAGAACCTGGGAAGAGGTTGCGCACGGCACGGCTGGGGAGAAGCACTCAAAAAAGCCATCAAAACGAACAGGAACAGCTGCACGATCTTGCGTAAGTTTTTCACTCTCCCTCTCCTCATATCGGATAAACATGGTTTAATAATTCAGAAATTCACGGTTTTAAAACCGGGTGGCGGGAAACAAAACGGCAATGGGCAATCGGCTATAGGCAATCGGCAAAGGAGTCGCTTCGCTCCGGCTTTTAAGGGCTCAGGCAAAAAATAAATGCACAATTTTCACAGAAATGCCGCTGTGATTTGACCCGAGGAATCCACCTGCGCAAAAGCCTCCGGTGTGACAAGTCCGCCTTCGCCCGTATCTGAGTGTCATCACTCAACCCGCGTCGGGGGGCTACGGCGCGACACGCGAGGGTTAAAGTGCTGCGGAAAACGCTTTCAAGGTGGCACACCTTGCCACCGGAGGCTTTTTTTAGAACTGAATAGTTACCTTTTGCTTTTATTTTTTGCGGAAACCCTGGATAACAGTATAGAAAACAATAGTCCCATTCGGAGCGCCGCACTCCGGTGCGGCTTTTTTGTTTGGCGGCAGCCATACCCCCGCTTTGTTCTCTGTCCATATAAACCATGACGGTCATCACAGTGAGGCGATCCGAAAAGAAAGCAAAAACAGGCCCCCTGAAACTTTTGCGTCTATCACCTGAAATTTCTCTGCAAATATAGCCCGGCTCGCCCGAAGGGTGAGAAAAGCGAACAGATAACCGTGAATTACATTTTGTATTTTTGAAATAACTGAATTTTCCGGAATAACTCATTGCAATAAATATTTATTTCTTCGAATCGATCGTTTTCTCATGAAATATCCGGGATAGAACTATTCAGCTCTTAAATTTGCCTCAGAGTGGACAATCCCTCCGGTCGGTCTCGCGTGCACTCGTGATTCCGAACCATCTCCTCCAAACAGAGCCTCACCGTGCCGTCCTTGTCTTAAGATCGTCCTTATGCTAAACATCTGAGACGTCAGATAAATTGACGACCAAACCCGCTTTCAAGGTGGCTCACCTTGCCGCCGGAGGCCTCTCTTTTTTGTATGTTCTCTTTTTGCTCAAGTCTTAAGTTGGCCCTTAATGAATTTTTAAAAGCCGGAAACCACCTTGCGATGAATATACTAATTGTCTGCTATTCCCGAACTGGTTTTACCGAAAAAGTGGCAGAACGTATTGCGCAAGAACTCACATCACGAGGCCATGTTGTAAACATGGACCGTCTTCATGTCGTAGACGAAAAAAATTGCTGGAATCTTCTTTTCAGGCAGATTTATCAATACCCCCTGGTTGGCCTGTCAGTGATCAGTTCATCTTTTTACCGCTGGTGGGCAAAAAACTATCATCAGCCGGAAGATGATATCCAGCCGCATCATTTCCCGGATGTATCGGAATTCGATCATATCTGTATCGGCGGCCCCAAGTGGGCGTATACCTCCTATCCAATTGCACGCTACCTTAAACAGATCCAGGGTCTTGAACAAAAATCAGTGAGTGCTTTTTCGACCTTTGGAGGGCCACCGCTGAAACTCTTTGAGCTTGGCTTTATTTTTACCCCCATGAAAAGACAAATTCAAAAAGCCGGTGGAAACCTTGTGGCTACTTTAGGGGTGTCCAGCAATTACCATGAGCTCCATTTAATCCCGATCTTCAGGCTGCTTTCCTGGATTGTTCTCCGACGCTCCCTTAAATCGTTTACCATTGACAGCGATTATGGAAAACAGAGACTCACGTCTTTTTGTCATAAAATTGAGCAGGAACCATCCCGGTGATCAGGAGACAGAAGAGACGACAATGAAAAGAATGGCTTCAATGGCCTCCGGCGGCCCTGCCGGGGGCTAAACTTTTGAAAAGTTTAACAAACAGGTCTTATACCTATATGGCCCAAATGCGGATGTGATTTGACCCGAGGAACCCGCCTACGCGTTCAGCTACGCTTAAAAACCGCCTACGCCGTGACAAGGGGACAAAGCACATTCGTAAGTAGCTTTCAAGGTGGCACACCTTAGCGCCGGAGGCTTTTTTTGGTGCTGAATAGTTACAAAAAGAACTTCAAGAATTTTTGAACCACGAAAAGCACGAAAGGCACAAAAAAAACGCTTAAATCCTGAAATTGCAGTCTCATGACCCCGCATGCCCAGAAATCATTCCCTTTTTAAAAAACACTGCATTTTTTATGTTTAAAGTCAGATATTTTCTTATATAATTCTGACTTTGAGATGACCTCGGGCTTTTCCAACAACCGGATAAGATCGTAATTCGTTATATTTATTATTAGCATCAGTTTTTATCGATTCTTTTTGCTTCGTTTTTTCTTTTTTTGATTTCTTGGAAGTTTTGTTTTTTCTTTATTTTTGGTTTTAATGCCATTTAAATGTTCATCGATTTGTCTATCTCTGATCTTATCGTTTTCTCGTTCTACAACTCTTGAGCTATAGGAAACCAAAAAGTAGCCTATTGCAGGGGGTATGAAACCAATTGTGAATAGAAAAATATTTAAAGTGTTCGACCAATAATCTTGTACATATCGAAATGAAAATAGTGGTGCTTTCCACATATTTGATAAAGATCCATGGTAGGTAATAGGATAATAAATACCATTATAAATTTTCAGCAAAATACCTGAGCTCATCATCCATATGATACAAGAAAAAATAATTTTCCCAAAATTTTGGTCAATTTTTCTCCAGATACTCATAATGTGCTTTCAAATATAACGTTTGCTTCGCCTGACCCTGACGGCAAAAGCACGACATTGTTTGATATTTGACAAATTACGCCCAATGAAGCGCATGGCGCATGTCCCCTGGCCTAATGACTTTGAAGCTATAAACGGCGTAAGGATCACTGAAAGCCCATACCGCCAAGGGTTAATGGGCGGAGGCATGACACCCTCTTGGGCGCGCCGTGCTCCGTCGCGGCTTTTTTGTCGGGGGCATCCCAGCTCGAATTTTTTTTCATCCGGCTCAATCATTTCAATCTTTCCCAACCTCGGCCTCATGCCACTAATGAACAAATCGAGAAACAATCAGGAGGGGTGTCAAATGTCAAGACGGGACCCCTTTTCACAATCTATCCATTTATTATACATATTGAAAACAATGTAAAAAAAACTAAAAACAAGAAATAATGTTAATAACCAAAAAAACAATTGTTTTATCGCACCGTCAAAACTCAGTACTCTAAAATTAAGACAAGCATGGAACCAGAATGGGAACACCAAGAAGCCTTCGTTATTGCCACCTATAATAGGAATGATAGAGATCGTGGTAACCAATGCTTGAACAAACATTCTGACAAAAGCATATTTAATTTTCGAACCAACAAACCAACCCAGTATCGCTATAATCGGCGAAAGTGTGAATATTGAAATTAGGTCAAGCTCTTCTTTGCCGACTAAACGCCTGTATCTTCTGATTTGTGATAATTTGCCATTTTCAAATACTAAAGTAATGAAGTCAGTGTTATGTGAGTTAGCATTAATTACTAAATTATATACTCTCTTGTAATTATTTATTTCATAAATCTTATTAGATTCAAGCATGTCTTTAGCTTGAATTAATGCTTGTTCTTTACTTATACCCACAGCAAAACCACTTGTTTTACCTGACATTACGGTTTTATCTTCAAAACTCAACTTAACAAATAATAAAAATAAAATATATATGAAAAGTACTATAAGTGCTATGCGAGCGGTCCAAATCCCCATAGACTAAATCACCTTGTAAGTTCTAACGTTTAAATAGTGCATGGTGCCTGCCCCCTGGTCTCCTGGTCTTTTTATTGCCCTTGATTTGCTGACCGAGCCATTGGCAAAAATCGGAAGTGGACGCATTATGAAAAAAAGGACCACCGTCATGGCGGCTTTCTCCTGCTGGGGACAGGTTGTCCTCAGAAACCACAACTATACAATTTTCGTGGCTCAATATGCCGGCAAGAGTAACGAAAACATCCCGCCACGCGACACCACGTAGGGTGTGCTTGCGCACCATTTGCTCGGGAAGCCAACGTTTTTTGCCATTTCCATGCTGCTTGAAGGGTATCCGTTCATGAGCTTTCTTGACCCTAAAAAAGAACCTAAAGAATTTTTGAACCACGAAAAACACGAAAGGCACGAAAAAAAGCTAAAAGCATGAAATAGAGTCTCTTTTAAGGCAGTTGAATGCTGTCCTGATCGTGATTTTCGTGTAGTTCGTGGTTAAATTGTCCTTGATTTGCTGACCGATCCATCGGAACAAACCATGAGGCGGACGCATGATGGACAAACACAAGCTATTCATGGCTCATTCAGATGGTTTAATTAAAGCCCGTTTACACAGTTTACGACCCTGCACGCCATGAAATCGGAAACTCCACAAGTTTTTTTCTGACTTGCACTCATAGCATGAAAAATAAGTTCTAATTTGCCTGGATGTTTTACGGCCATTTTCAGGTCGATTTGAGAGGATACATCCCGCAAGAAAATCTTGTATAAACCGGGAATATATTCGATTTTTTTGTTTTTCATTGATGAAAATAGCCATATCAAATCGTTAGGAGTAATTCCGTTTTTTTTCTTCGCAAATTCTACAATATTTTCAATTTTACCTTGATCGCTCTCATTCATTTCTTTGTATAAAAGCCTTAAGGGTATTAAAGAAAGTTTAAATTTAGATTCTTCAAATGCTTTTTTTAGGACTTTTTTTCTTTCATCGGGATTGGTCACCAATTGTTTGTTACTATCATAAATACGGATATCTGCAAATTTTAGAATACAACTCGAACCAACAGACTTAGTTTGTTTAGTTTTGTCATTCATAATCACATGTTCATATCTTAACCTTTCATGATCACATAGCTCGCAAGATATGTCCTTTTCAGGATGATCATATATTTTACCGGTAAAAAACCACTCTGAATATTCCATATTTGGCTTTACCTCGTCATTTTAAGCGAACATATTGAATACCATTGGAATTGCACAATATGTAAGAATCGGAATCAAAGGGCTAATGTCAGCGGCGTCTTTAATCTGCATGCTCACTGGCGGTACGAAAGTGTAGTCAATTTTCTTCCTTTCTTTTTTTCTTCAGTTCCCACATTTTAAAATTATTTTCTTCATCTTCTTTATTTTCTTCATAATTTCCTTTCCCACA
>NZ_JAQYWB010000136.1 GCF_030145185.1 Desulfoluna sp.
GGCCCCATCGCAAACCACCGCATCAAACAAATAACCGAAACCCACGTCGTCTTCGATTGGGGCCGTGAAGAGCAAAAACGGATGACGCTTCCAATAGATGAGTTCATCGAACGATTTCTCTCTCACGTTCCCCCGCCACGCTCCATTCTGGTTCGATCTTACGGGCTCTACTCCCAGGTCAAGAAGGAGAACCTGAATATTGCCCGGCATGCCCTTGGTCAAGGAACCAGGGGACGGGCAATATGCTCTTGACCTTTGAAACACCCCATGAGATGATCACTAAAAAGTCCAACACACCTTCTTTATTTTAAATTTACATTTAAATTCCCCTCTACCCCACCAGAGATTCTGAAACGAAATCCCAAGGAGGAGAGCCTTATGCCTCGTATTCCCCGGATGCTCAGGACAGATCCAAGCCAAAAAACGGTTTACCATGTAATCAGTCGCACGGCGTTGGACGGGCTGCCCTTTAAAGACGCTGAGAAAGACGAATTGGTTCGTGTCATCAAGCGATTTTCATTGGTGTATGCCGTAGAAGTCATCGGATTCTCAATTATGGGCAATCATTGGCACCTCCTTGCTGAAATATCGCCGGTTTCCATGCTTTCGGATGATGAAGTGAGGCGTCGATTTATGCTTCTTCACACAAAAGGCTCGGAGTTCCCTGAAGGCCAGCTGGAGGCCTTCAGAGAAAGATTTTCCAGCTTGTCCTGGTATATAAAGGATATCAAACAGACCTTTTCACGAATCTATAACCGGAAAAAGAATCGCCGGGGGACCCTGTGGGGTGAGCGGTTTAAAAGCGTGATTGTGGAAAAAGGGGAGACCGTGATTAACTGCCTGGCCTATATAGATTTAAACGCCGTGAGGGCGGGTATTGTGAAGCGGCCGGAGAATTATCGCTGGTGCTCAATCGGGCACCATGTGCAGACGGGAAACCGAGATGATTTTCTCTCCCTTGACTTCGGGTTGGTGGAATTTGGGGTGGAGAGTGCTGAGCGACTGCAAAAATACCGTGAATTTCTCTATCATGCGGGATCTGTGAAAAAACGGGGCAAGGCGGCTATTCTGACGCGGGTGTTTCAGTCTGAAAAGGAAAAGAATTTTGAGTTGGATCGCATCCGGCGGTTCAGGTCCCGAACCCGGTATTTTACCGACTCGGGAATTATCGGCTCCAAGTCTTTTGTTATCGGAACCTATGAAATCTTTAAGGATCGGTTTTATGGGAGCCGGGAACGCGTGCCAAAGCGGGTCAGCGGCTTTGACGGCATGTACTCCATGAAACGATTGAGAGAGGCGTGACGGTTTTTATTCGCGGCACAGCAACAGTCTGCAATTGATAAGAACGAATTCAGCACCCATTCCTGTTGACGTGAGGGCATACGATTCATGTTTTGTCCTTCGTCATGTCAGCTGGAAGGGCTGTTTCTGCATCGGCCTATTCTGGAGTGGGGTTTGGCACCTTGGAGTGGGGTCTTGGAGTGGGGTCGGGCCAAGTCAACACACCGTAAATAAATACAAAACCGCCTGATTTACCTCGATATCTACGGCTATAATCATCTTTTTATGATAAAAACAGAACAGAACCATGGCAAGAGCTAAACGACATTACATTCCGGGTCAAGTTTGGCATCTTACGCATCGATGCCACAAAAGAGAATTTCTGCTTAGATTTGCCAAGGATAAGAGCCGATGGGTTCAGTGGCTGTTTGAGGCCAAGCGGCGCTATGGTTTGACAATTTTGAATTATATCGTGACATCGAATCACATTCACTTATTGGTTGTGGATGATGGTGAACGCCAAATTATCCCACGGGCAATGCAGCTTACTGCGGGGCGTTGTGCCCAGGAATACAATAAGAGAAAAATACGATCAGGCGCATATTGGGAAGACCGGTATCATGCAACGGCGGTGGAGACAGGCGAACACCTCTTGCGTTGTCTTGTTTATATTGATTTGAACATAGAACCAGGGGACGGGCAAGATGCTCTTGACCTTTCAAACACTCCATGAGATGATCAATAGAAAGGCCAACACACCTTATTTATATTAAATTCATATTTAAATTCCCCTCTACCCCACCAGAGATTCTGAAACGAAATCCAAAGGAGGAGAGCCTTATGCCTCGTATTCCCCGGATGCTCAGGACAGATTCAAGCCAAAAAACGGTTTACCATGTAATCAGTCGCACGGCGTTGGACGGGCTGCCCTTTAAAGACGCTGAGAAAGACGAATTGGTTCGTGTCATCAAGCGATTTTCAATGGTGTATGCCGTAGAAGTCATCGGATTTTCAATTATGGGCAATCACTTCTTATGTGGAGCTCAACATAAGAAATGTTATGTGAAGTAGCCTATTATGTGGATTAACCCTCTTAAAGCCTGCAATATCAATCAAGCAAACCAAAAACACTCAACATAATTACACACGAATAAGATGCATAATAACGCATTTTTTAGGGCTTATTTTATAAAATACAGGACAAATGGGTGGTTTGAGATGAAAACATACTCCACATTATCGAACTATTATGTGGAGTCATAGGACTGAAAGTCTTTGATATTGTGGCATATGGAAGCATAGCTTCACATAATCAGGGACTCCACATAACATTGGCACCTCCTCACTGAAATATCGCCGGTTTCCATGCTCTCGGATGATGAAGTGAGGCGTCGATTTATGCTTCTCCACACAAAAGGCACGGAGTTCCCTGAAGGCCAACTGGAGGCCTTCAGAGAAAGATTTTCCAGCTTGTCCTGGTATATTAAGGATATCAAGCAGACCTTTTCACGAATCTATAACCGGAAAAAGAATCGCCGGGGGACCCTATGGGGTGAGCGGTTTAAAAGCGTGATTGTGGAAAAAGGGGAGACCATGATTAACTGCCTGGCCTATATAGATTTAAACGCCGTGAGGGCGGGTATTGTGAAGCGGCCGGAGGATTATCGATGGTGCTCAATCGGGCACCATGTGCAGACGGGAAACCGAGATGATTTTCTCTCTCTTGACTTCGGGTTGGTGGAGTTTGGGGTGGAGAGTGCTGAGCGACTGCAAAAATACCGTGAATTCCTCTATCATGCGGGGGCCGTGAAAAAACGGGGCAAGGCCGCGATCCCGACGCGGATATTTCAGTCAGAAAAGAAAAAGAATTTTGAGCAGGATCGCATCCGCCGGTTCACGTCCCGAACCCGCTATTTTACCGACTCGGGCATTATCGGTTCCAAGTCCTTTGTTATCGGAACCTATGAAATCTTTAAGGATCGGCTTTATGGAAGCCGGGGAAGGGTGCCCAAGCAGGTGAAAGGGCTTGATGGCATGTATTCGATGAAACGATTGAGAGAGGCTTGACGGTTTCCTATCATTGGGCCAGATAAATTTCGATATAAAGTCAAGAACCTGCGAACGATAAGAACGAATTCAGCACCCATTCCTGTTGTCGTGAGGGCATACGATTCATGTTTTGTCTTCCGTCATGTTAGTTGGAAGGGCTGTTCCTGCATTGGCCAGTTCGAGCATCGATTTACAATCACACATTAAGTGAAGATAGAATCACCGGGGTTATAATTTTTTTTTGTGCTGGAATCAGTCGAGAAGAACACCTCATGACATGAGATTCATGGACAGGTGCATGTCGCCTGTCTCTACTGTCCTACTGTCCTTTATATCGTGAGGGGATGATTCTTTTTCTAAAAAACGATTCAATCTAAAATAGGGTAACATCGAATCATATCCATTTGTTGGTGACTGATGATCCGAATGATAAGCGAGATGTTATACCAAATTCGATAAAACTTATTGCTGATAGAACTGCTCAGGAATTTAATATAAGAAAAAAAAAGAAGGGCCGCTTTTGGGGAAGACAGATACCATGCCACCGACATTGAGAATGTGAAGTTATTTTTGAGTGGCGACTTACTTCAGAAAGGAGATTAATAATGGCTTTATTCGGTCACAAGAATCGCAAGATAGGTGGGCATCTCAAATCCACGGCCGGTAAGGTCAGCGGCAAAAAAGTGATCAAGCAGACCGGCAAAAATAAAAGGGGTGCTGTCAACCTAAGTACCACTTTGACGGACCGGGACGTCTGTGAGTATTTTATGCAGGTCGGCTTCGATCACAAGGGTGATTTCCAGTCATATATGTACGCTAAGGGGAGTGCCAAGTCAGTCGAGCTTAAAATTGATGTCGTGGCTTTGGCTGCGGCCTGTGCTGGCGTGCCCGTACCCAAACTTCCAGTATTTGCTGAAGTAGGCGGAAGCGTCTCCGTTAAAAATACCCGCAATAATCTCATCGCTGCTTTTGTCGCACCAGAATTGTTAACTGCCGGCGGTCGCCGGCTCCAGACCACAAAGTGTGGCCAGGTCGTGTTTCTTGCCATGACCGGCTATAAGTGGGAAAGTGGGATTGCTTTTACCGCCGAGGCAGGCGTCAAGACACCTGACATTCCAGGCTTACCCTCTTTCGGTACGGGCGGCGGTGACTATGGCGGTAATGAGGATAAGCCGACGGAGGTGGAATCCGGCACTTACGCTGAATTGGCTTCCTTTTCAGTCAATGTCGAGGCAAAAGCCAGCGTCCAGGCAAAAGCGGGGATATCGGGTAGTAGGCTCTACCTCAGCGACACGGTTCCGACTTTTATAAAGAAAGGTGGGACCGCTAACACGATGGACGAAATTGAAAAGAACCTTACCTCGGTCCTTGAACATGGCAGCAAGAAAACCTATATCAAGGAAGATGTCAAAAAATTTCTCAAAGACCATGGTTGCACGCAGAAAAGGGCTCTTTACAAGACACTCATCACCGGAGGGAACATCTCTTCAAACAAGCTGATCTGTGGCCTTGAAGGGCTCCAGGAATCCGCCACAAACAATGGAGTCAAGCAGATGTGTCAGCATCACATTCGCGCGCTCACAGATTTTAAAAGCCAGAATGTACTCGGACCTTATAATTTTGTCTCCCTTTGGGGTATGAAACCGGAAGCGGAGGCCGGGGTCAGTGCCGTGGCAGGGGCCTCTGTTAAGGCCGGTGCCGGTGGTGTTGTCGAGGCAGGAGCTGAAGTGGGAGTAGAATTGAAAGGTCCCGGCATTGCGACATCACTCAAGTTTACCCGCTTTCGTTTTCAGGTCGCGGCCCTTGCGGAGGAAGGGGCTTCGGGGTATAAAGCCCATCCCCTATTCACACGGGATTCCAAGCTGATTGGTCAGCAGGTGGGTTCCGGAATTCAGGCCCGACATAAAAAACTTGTTGAAAGCATGGAAACCAACCTGCGTCATCCTTCGAATGCGTATGTGATTATGACTCAGGATACGAATATCACATACGGGCAGATGGACCTGACCCTTTTTGAGCTGTCCGGCAAGGCCTATGTCGGTGCAGAGCAGGGGCTTTTTTCTGCCAGCAAGCTCCAAACCGGTGTGGATGGCGAGACAGGATTGGGAGGGAAGGTTAAGGGAGTCGAACTGAAAGTCGTAAGCATGGGAGGCGAAGCGAAAGTAGGGTTGGAGGAAATCCGGCTGAAGGGACAGGGTTCTGTCGGCCTCAAGACGGCGCTTAACTTCATGCGCTACGAAGCCGCGATAGCTTACTGGATGCCGCCGGCCGAAATGGGGCTTAAAAAAAATGAAAAAACAAACATTAAACTGGACCGGGGATCCGGCTTCGCCATCGGTCAATCAGTGGATGTCCGTGGATTTAACAAACATCTTCAGAATGTTTTAGCTGATCCTAAGCAGAAATGTGGTTACATGCAAGCCCTGGCCGGGCGACTGGGAGTGACATACGAACAGTTCAAGGAATTCTTGGTTGAACATGGTTCTACCGGTTTGATCAATGATATTGCGCAATGCACTCAAATGAAAAAAAGTGAACGCAAAAAATATGAAGCGTATATCCCTGTACCGACTGCTTTTCTCATCGAAGCGACCTTTGAAGTTCTGAATCTACCCACCGTCGAGGCCCGTTGGTCGGGAAAAGGACGCTGGATCCTTGGGCCGAGTGGCCTTGGAAAGACCCTGCGAGGAGTTCTGATACCCAAGAAAATTAATCCCCAACAGCTCCAGGCTATTCGTTTGCGCTACCGACATGCCGACGAAATATCGAATGAGAGGACGCGATTTTCTTTGGGGATTAAATTTATCGTTGAACTTGGAATTCAATACAAATCCGTTGAAGAGGCCGGGTCCGAGGGCATTAAAAACCTGGCGACTACGTGGTTCAACAATTTTAAGAAGTACAGGAACGGGGACCAGACAAAGGCTTGCGAGCAGGCGGTTCCCCAGGTCGCGCTTCTGCATCAGTAGGGGACGGGCGGCCCACTTGAAGAAAAAAAAGAAGAGGTGTTTTTGGGGAAGACAGATACCATACCACCACAATTGGAAATGATGATCATCTTTATAGATGTTTATTTTACATAGTGAAATTTACGGGGTCGGGTGCATATTTACGGCGCATATTTACGGGGTCGGGCCATGGCAATTCACCGAAATAACAGGGTAAAGGTTTGTTCTGACGCCGTTTTTCCGGGAATTGGGGTCGGGCCAAGACAATATACTGTAAATAATAGAAAAACTGTCAAGATCGCCTCGATATATACGGCTATAATCATCTTTTTATGATGAAAACAGAACAGAACTATGGCAAGAGCTAAACGACATTACATTCCGGGTCAA
>NZ_JAQYWB010000137.1 GCF_030145185.1 Desulfoluna sp.
GGCACCCTGACCCTCGGCGACCGGCCCCTCAACGGGCTCCCTGTGGAGAAACGAGGCATCGCCATCCTCTTTCAGGACGATCTCCTTTTCCCCCACATGACCGTCCTCGAAAACCTCCTTTTTGCCCTGCCGCAAGGACACCGCAAGGCACGACACAAGGAGGCGGAAAACGTCTTGGCCGACCTGGGCTTAGACGCGCTGAAACACCGATACCCCGCAGCCCTCTCCGGGGGACAGAAGGCCCGCATCAGCGTGATGCGCGCCCTCTTGAGCCGTCCCGACGCCGTGCTTCTGGATGAGCCCTTCTCCAAACTCGACAAGCCCTTGCGGAAACACTTTCGCACCTTCGTTTTTGAGAAAATCATCGGCATGGGCATCCCGGCCCTGCTCGTCACCCACGACGAAGACGACATCCCCCAAGGCGGACGCCTGATCCGTCTGGACGTATAAAAAGGAAAAAAATGCTGGATCCATGGAGTACAAACTGGGTGAAAAAACCTCTGGAGTGGTTGGCCGTTCCCTTGGCGAGGCGTGGAATACAGGCGGATCAGGTAACGGTGGCAGGTTTTGTCATCGGGATGCTGGCCATCCCGGCGTTGGCCTTTGGGGGGTACAAGCTGGCGTTGGGACTGATTGCGGTGAACCGCATCGCCGATGGTATCGACGGCGTGCTGGCCAGGCAAAACGGCCCCACCGATGCCGGGGGATTCCTCGATATTGTCCTTGATTTTATCTTTTATGCGGCGGTGGTGGTGGGGTTTGCCCTGGCTGATCCGACCCAAAACGCGCTGGCGGCGGGGATTCTTCTCTTCACCTTTATGGGGACCGGGTCCAGCTTTCTGGGGTTTGCCGTTCTGGCGCAAAAAAAGGGCCTCAGCAGCCCCGTGTACCCCACCAAAAGCCTGTATTATCTGGGCGGACTCACGGAAGGAACGGAGACCCTTGCTTTCTTTGTCGTCATCTGTCTTTTTCCAGAGGAGTTCCCGTGGCTGGCCCTTATTTTTGCCGGAGCCTGCGGGATCACGGCAGGGGTCCGCATCGTCTCCGGGTATCACACCCTGAAAGACAAGAAAAGCCTTTGATCCCGGCCGGTCAACGAACAATTTAAGGTACCGTCACCGTTTAGCTTACGCCACCGTGAAAGCTGTTTTATTTTTATCTCAGGCCCTCTCCAGAACATCCCTCACCTTCCGGGTCAGCGCTTCAATGGTGAAAGGCTTCTGGATAAAATGAATGCCTTCTTCCAATACCCCGTGATGGGCAATGACGTCATCGGAATATCCGGACATATAAAGAGCGCGGACGCCGGAATATAACGCCGAGACCTGAGTGTAGAGCTCCCTGCCGTTCATTCCGGGCATGACGACGTCTGTCAGCAGAAGATCCACCGTCCCGCCAAACTCATCCAGAAATGCCAGCGCCTCCTCCGCGCTGGCAGCATTATAAACACAATACCCCTGACGCGTTAAGACGCTCACCGTCATATTCCGAACCACCTCGTTGTCCTCGACCACCAGCACCGTTTCATCCCCTGAAACCGAAGGACTCTCTTTCCTGGGGGCCGCCACCCCCTCTATGGGCATCTCGTCTTCACTCGGAAAATAGAAAGAGAACCTCGTGCCCTTGCCCTGTTGAGTATCCATCAATACCGTTCCGCCATGCTGGGCCACGATCCCATACACCGTGGAGAGCCCCAGGCCCGTCCCCCCCTTCCCCTTGGTGGAATAAAAGGGTTCAAAGGCTTGCTCTGCCGTGGCGGGATCCATGCCAACCCCTGTATCCATCACCTCCAGAAGTACATAGCTGCCCGGTGATAACTCCAGATGGAAACGAGGGTTCATCGCATCCTGAACCGCCATCCGCACGGCAAGGGATAACTCGCCTCCGTCCGGCATGGCGTCCTGGGCGTTCACGGCCAGGTTCATCAAAATCTGCTCCACCTGCCCCACGTCCGCGCGAACCGGGCAAGGGCTCTCCGCCAGCTCAAGGACCAACTCAATGTTTTCACGCAGGGTCCGCTTTAAAAGCGCCTCCATCCCCGAGACAATGCCCCTTAAATCAAGGTGGTCCAAGCGAAGTACCTGCTTCCGACTAAACGCAAGCAGCTGCCGGACCAGATTTCGGGAGCGTTCCGCAGCATTCTTGACCTCCAGGGCGTACCCGGAACACTCGGTCCCTGCGGGGAGCTCATCTATAAGCAACTCGGCATACCCCAGAATCGGAGAGAGCATGTTGTTAAAATCATGCGCCACCCCAGCGGCCAATCGGCCCACGGATTCGATTTTCTGGACCTGTTGCAGTTGGGCCGCCAGTTTTCTCTGCTCGGTCTGATCGATAAAATACGCGATGTACTGCCCCGAATCGAGGGCAACGGCTTCCAGCCTCCCGTAGACAACGCCACCGTTTTTATGGAGCACGGGTATCTCTGTCTGGATATAGCCTTCCTGCTTCAGCCGCTCAACGATCGGTGCCATCTGCCCCACCCCGTCAGAGACCGAGAGAGCGTTGACATTCAAAGCCTTCAGTTCGGCCTGAGAATACCCAAGCATCTGACAAACCGACGCATTGGCTTCGATATAACGGCCTTCGTCATCAAAGATAAAAATTCCCACCGGAGAGTTGTCGACATAAGCGCGATACCTTTTTTCGCTGGCCCGCAAGGCCTCCTCCGCGGATCGACGCTCCGTGGTATCCCGCCCGATGGACTGAAATTCACAAAGCGTTCCCTGATCCGAAAAAATGGCTCGGTCCGTCCACTCCTGCCAGCCCCTTCGACCATCCGGAGTGATCACCTCATGCTCATACGTCGCCATAGGATGTTCAGGGGTCAGGGAAAGGAAATGACGTCGCACGTGTTCCCGCGCGTCCTCAAGAAGAAAGGTAAAAAAATTGTGTCCAACCAATGCGGACCGTTCCATCCCGAACATACGGCAATAGCTTTCGTTTACATCCGTCAACCGTCCATCTGGGAGGAAGCGGCACACCATGGCCGGCATATCCTCCACCAGAATGTGATATCTGCGATGGCTGAGCTGCAGCTCTTCAAGCGCCCTCTTGCGCTCCGTGATGTCGGTAACAAACCCTTCCAAAGCCACAACCGAATCCCCAAAACGAACGGCGGTGCCCCGCTCCCAGACCCACTTTTCCTTTCCGTTACGGGCTCTCAGGCGATACTCCATTTCAAAAGAGCCGCTGTTGGCCACGCCTTCATCCACCGCCTTTTGTACCATCGACCGGTCGTCGGGATGAATCATCGCCCCATAGGCAATCACCCGATTGCCGATCAACTCATCTGCATGATATCCGGTCAACGACACCGAGCCTTCACTGACCAAAAGCATGGTCCACGGGTCATCCAACCGACACCGATAGGCCATCCCGGGCAGGTTGGTCAACAGAGTGGCCATGGCTCGACGCGATTCGCCCAGCCCCACCTCCGTATCATAGCGTTGCTGCTCGCAACTCACGTCATAAAGAGCATGAGACAGGTCACCGGCAACTTCCTGAAGCAAAGACACCTCGGCGTCCCCTGCCACAACGTCCGGGGATAAGGTAACGCTCATCATCCCGAGCTCTATGGCCCCGAACGCAAGCCGGGCGACGAGGCTTCCCGGAGGCCGACACAGCTCTCCAAAGGGGCACGTCTCGCAATGGATGTCAGGTTGTACCTGGCCCCCTTTCTGGTCCGTGTCAGGGTCACAGCGTTGATGACCACACCGGGGAAACCACCCCGCCCCAAAGATCCGGTCCAGAACGACGGCCTCGCTTCCCAGGCCCGCCTGGGCCCAGGTCTGGCACCCGCCGTCCGGTCCAATCAAAACAATCCAGACCGCGTCATACCCCCCGGAATCCACCAGCGCGCGGCAGACACGCTGAATCAATGTCTCGAAACTCTTTTCACCGAAAGCGCTCCAGAGAGACTGCCGCACGGCCAGCTGCACACGATTGACGTGCCGAAGGTACGCACAGGCCGCCTGGACGGTCCTGTCGACGTCCCGGTCGTCACCCTCCGGCAAAGACGAATGATAACGCTCAATGGCATCAATTTCCTGTCGCACTTTTTCACTGGAAAAGGAGATGGCACCCAGGCCACCCTCAGGCGTGTCATGATTCTGCATGGGTCTCAAACCTCAGCGCATGCCCACCCCAAGACGGGTGGGCCGTGGACAATACCTGGCCGTATCAGGCCGCGGTTGGATAGGGAAAACTCGAGGAGGGGAAGAGAGACGCCCGGCGATCATGCCATAGAAAAAAGTGGGGGAGCCAAAAATATCGATAAGAAAGGGGTGGCTCTGCCGGGAACTCGTAAGCTTAGTTTACTTGAAATTCTCCTGAAGGTCAAAACCGGAAACGCAGCCCGCGCTCCGACCGAATCACCCTTTCACCGTCAACACGCTAATGGACAGAAGAACCAGGGCAGCACCGACCATCTGAACGAGAGTCAGGGACTCCCCGATAAATACCCAGGAGATGAGCCCTGCAAAAATAGGCTCTGTCGTGGCCGTGATGGAGGCGTTGATCGAGCTGACATACGTCACGCCCACCGCATAAAAGAGAAAGGGAAACACCGTCCCGAACAACACCACATACATCCCCCAGAAGAGAAAAGAGGGGTCGGCACACTTTCCCATGAAGGCAAAGGGAGGCTCCGCGATATTCCACACCACCGCAGCCACCAGAAACGCATAGAACGTCACGACCTTGGGGTCGTACCGTCCTGCCAGACCCTCCCCCATAACCGTATAAAGCGCAAAGCAAAACGCCGAGGCCAGGCCGCTTCCAAGCCCAAGCAGGTTCAACTCGGACACCTGAAAATCATAGGCTCCGGAGACGAAATAGCAGCCGATGATCGTACCTGAAATCGTTGAGGCAGCGACCACGCTCGGCTTCTTCGTCCCGAACGCAAGGGCCCAGAGAAATATCAGCGCCGGGGCAAGGTACTGCATCAGGATTCCCACGGCCACATGGATCCGGCTGATGGCAAACAGATAGGTAAACTGCACCATGGCCATGCCAAAAAAGCCCAGGGTGAAGATGCGCAGCAGGTCCCGTTTTTCTATGCGAAAAAATCCAGGCCGGGTCATGGCGAGCCCCCCCCCGATAAACACCGCCGACAGGGTGACTCGCATCTGCACAAGCTCCCCCGGCGTCATCCCCATAAGAAAAAGGTGCTTGGCAGCCGTCGCCGAAGAGGCCCAGAACAGGGCCGCAATCAAAATGATCAGGGTCCCCTGAATCTTTTGTTTCGGGGAGGGGGTACTGCCGTTGTGACATGTCGTCATCCGTTTGCGTCCTTCATTGAATCCTTTGTCTATCGCCATCTGGCGACTCATTTCGCCTGCATCTACTGCCCCAAAATATCCGGTTTCATTTTTTCAGTCATTTTTACGGCTGTATCAGCTTTTGCACAAGCATCGATTATGGTGTACCATACTTCGACGTGAATTTTCATCTGTGACGCCATCTCCTGAGAGCTTTCTCTTCTGGGGCCTTCGATTTATCAGCGTCACTGTCCCAACCGAAAGACCCGGAGTGATCATGAAGCGTGTTGTTATTTCCCTGATCGTCATCACCGTATTGGCTACCGCTTTTTATTACAGTGGCAAAAAAGTATTCCACTGGAACCGCTCATCCGTACAAGATGCTGTTGAAAAAGAACAGGAACGATGGATGGTGGATGTCGAAAAGCTCAAAGTAGAAGTCAAAGACCTGCAGAAAGAGCTTTACACAGAAACCAAGATGGAGACTCACGAGCAGAAGGTCAGTGAAATACTGGGGACCCCTGAGGGCATGACGCCCCCCACGGGCACAGACACCCCGGGATGCCTGGACTCCGAAAAACGCCTGATCTCATTTTTTGATTACCTGAACAAAAAATACCCGGCGGAGATGACGCCTCTGGACCGCTTTCAAAAGGCCCTCTCCCGGCTCGCGGTCACCCCCCCCGAGATCATGGAAAAGGATCTTGACACCCTGGCCCTGTTCCGAAACATCGCCCACTTGTACCGCGCCATCGGTGCCACGGACCTGAGGGTCTTCAAGCAGATTCTCGAGCAGGAACCCGACGCTGTCGAAGCCTTCCTTCCGGATCTCTACAAGGTGATGATGGACGGCACCTGCACCCGGATCGTCCCTGCCGGCTGCACCCATGAAGTCTCCGCCCACTACGCCACTTTTTTCCTCAACACCCTGGCTGGCCGCAGCTACCTGCTCCGACGCACCTCCCGATATCGGATTTTAGCCTCCTATTATGCGGTGCGGGTGCTTCACCAGGCCGATCTTTCCGGATCCAATCTCTACGGGGTCGATATCCTTCCCGCCGTGAAGATCCTCCAGAGTGACATCGCCCTTTACAAAGGGCTGGCCCAACAAAAAGAGTATCTGGCCACGCTTGAGAAGATCCATCAGCACTACCGAAGGTAACCTAACCCGAATATTTCATGAGAAAACAATCAGGGCCAAGGAATAAATCGTAATTACAGTTCTTTGCAGCAATATCTTCAGCTGTTTCAAAAATGCAAAATGTAATCCACGGTATTCTGTCTGATTTTCTCACCCTTCGGGCGAGCCGGGTGCACTCATCTGCCGCGTTATCAGAGCTTTGAGGTAAACCACTACATCTTCAGCTCTGATGCCTTGCATATGAGCG
>NZ_JAQYWB010000059.1 GCF_030145185.1 Desulfoluna sp.
AATCTAACCCCCTTTAAAGTGTGCGTATTATACAATACATGCACCTCAAAAAGCAAGGGAAAAAAGCTTGATTTTTCAATTGAATAACGCAAATGAGAGTGGTTTTTTGTCTTAAGGTGTGCGCTTTATCCCATTTTCAGGATGTAAAGGATATCAAGCAGACCTTTTCACGGATCTATAACCGGAAAAAGAATCGTCGGGGGACCCTCTGGGGTGAGCGTTTTAAAAGCGTGATTGTAGAGAAAGGTGAGACCGTTATTAACTGCCTGGCCTATATAGATTTAAACGCTGTGAGGGCAGGTATTGTGAAACGGCCTGAGGATTATCGCTGGTGCTCCATCGGGCACCATGTGCAGACGGGAAACCGAGATGATTCTTTTTTTATAGAATTTCGGTTGGTGGAGTTCGGGGTGGAGAGTGCAACGCGCCTGCAAAAATATCGCGAATTTCTCTATCATGCGGGATCGTTGAAAAAACGGGGCAAGGCCGCAATCCCGACGCGGATATTTCAGTCAGAAAAGGAAAAGAATTTTGAGCTGGATCGCATTCGGCGGTTCAGGTCCCGAACCCGGTATTTTACCGACTCGGGAGTTATCGGCTCCAAGTCTTTTGTTATCGGAACCTATGAAATCTTTAAGGATCGGCTTTATGGGAGCCGGGAACGCGTGCCAACGCGGGTCAGCGGCTTTGACGGCATGTACTCCATGAACGATTGAGAGAGGCTTGACGGTTTTTAGTCGCTGCACAGCAAAAGTCTGCAATTGATAAGAACGAATTCAGCACCCAGTCCTGTCGACGTGAGGGCATACGATTCATGTTTTGTCCTTCGTCATTTCAGCTGGAAGGGCTGTTCCTGCATCTGCCTGTTCGGGCATCGATTCACAATGCCACATTAAGCCCAGATCGAATCAGCGGGGTTACAACGCTTTTATTGGGTCAGGAACGGCGTAAAAAGAAATATCATGTCATGAGATTCAACATCAGGCGCTTGCTGCCTGTCCCTTAGTTTTCTTAGTTTTCTTAGTTTTTAGTTTGCTCTTAGTTTGCTTCAACTCACTAATTCATGTTCTGCCTCGACAGTTCTTGGTTCTTTAGCACCCTTCATTACAGCTTCTAATGCCAATGACTCCCGATATTCTTGAGCCTCAGCAGCCATAGTCCAATGAGCTTCAAGCCCAATTTTTTCCACAACCGTCCTAATCTGCTTTATACCCACCCGAAAAAACTCTTTCCGTGAATTCACCTTATTGACCTGCTCGTCCATAAATATTCGGTGTAATTCTTTTTCAAGAGTAGGCGCGTCTTCACTATGAATCATTGCGTGGACATCAAACGCAAAGGGAACACTTGCGTCGCCGAGTTCTTTAACACGGTCTAAAGGTTCAAGCCGCCGGGTAAGACCAATTTTAAACACATCTTCGCCAAAGGACCCTACATTGGAAATAACGTATACATGACCTCGACGGGTTTGCTGGGCCATGGACAACGCCCTTTGATTCTTGGCTTCTGCGTCTTTAAGTTGAAGCTGGAGATCCGCAAGTTTTTGTTCAAACTCAAGTCGCTGCTCATCGTTGGCATTTTCGAGTTCTTTGCGAGCTTTCTCCATGGCAGCCTGAAGTATTTTCTCTTCTTTTTCTGCCTGTTTTATGGCCCTCTCATACTCTTTTCTGGCCTTCTCTTCTTCCCGCATGGACTCTTTAATGAGCCTCTGTTCCTCGCGTTCCTGAAGCTTTAACTCATTGGTTTTAACGGCCCACTCCAACTCACCAACCCGGGCGTCACGATAATCTGGAAGAATTCGGGCATTTCTAAAGGCCTCACCATTATGGTTCACAAGGCTGAAGGCATCCAGAATCTCCTGGTTTAATTTTCCAAAATTATCATGCTTCACCTTAGATAACGTGGTGTCTACTTTCCCATTAAATGCATCCAGAACAAAACGGACAGCTGTCCCTTTTCGGTGAGTCTCAACATAGTCACACGCAGCAGCAATACCATTTTTAATCATTCGTTTTGTCTTCTGGCGCGCATCTTTTAGCTCAACGCCAGCTTCTTTGTGACTGAACTCTTCAGCCAGTTCATCAAGCAGGCTTTTGTTGGGAATGATGTATTCATCACCATACCCTTTAATGATATTTTTCATGGCTTTGGCCGCTTGCTCATAATGCTTTGCGTTTTCAACAGCCTTCAATGCATCACCGGCAACCTCTTCTGCCTGGGTGCGGGCACTTTGAACTATACCTACAGCCTCTTTGATGGCTGTATCGTACTCTTCTTGAGATTTTTTGCTCTTCTGCTTGGCACTTTCGACGACTTCTTTTGCGTACTGATCGGCCCTCTGTTTAATCTTGTTGGACCTGTTTTCAATATCTTCAAGCAACCTCACCGACTCTTTTTCAGCTTCAGATTTAATTCTCTCAGCTTCGATCTTTGCATCTTCAATACCTTGGTATTGCCAGAGAGGATTTGTCTTTTCTTCAAGCGACAGATATTCCTCTTTCAGCTTCTCAATCTCAGCTTGACTCTCCTCTTTCACTTGGCCAATTTCGACTTCAAGTGCAGTACCTCTCTTTATGGCGTTCCTGCTTTTAAAAAATAAAAAGGCGGCAATAAACGGGCTAATCACGATCAGGAAAACGACTACACCAGCTATAAAGTCTGGATTCATATTGTCACCTTTGCAGGAAAATAATCATACTCAAATATGGCATCAACACGTGAATATTCAAAGAGAACCATACGCCTCAAAGTATGACTATTCAATCGAAAGCTGTACACACAGGTAAAAAATACTCGTCAGAACTCACGAAGATAGACAGTAAATCAAATCAAGAACTGCAGAGAAGCTATTTTGGAAATGGGATTGGGATAAGTTAAACCCGGCTGTTAAATGTGGCAGGGGTCGCGCCTTGATATTTTACACAGCCCCCTCTCATTGTTCGTCGATTTATCCATGAACGGCATGAGGCTAAAGCTGGGAAACGTCGAAAAGGCTCCGAACGAGGAGGCCCCGACAAAAAAAGCCGTGACCACTTACCCCGATAAGGCATGAAGCAGAAAATCGGTTTCCCGAGCAAAAACTGCTTCCGATTTCTGCCGGTGGATCGATTGCAAAGCAAAGGGCTGTTAAACCACGAACCACACAAAAAACACGAACAGGGCAGCATTCAGCCGCCACAAAAAAATTTCCTTTTCAATCTCTGGCTTTTTTTCGTGTCTTTCGTGCTTTTCGTGGTCAAAAATTATGTGAGCTCTTTTCTGGATAAGCAGGGTCGCAAGCACACTATAGGTGTCACATGGCGGGCTGTTTTCGTTAATCTGGCTGCCTGAAGGAGCTTGGGCTGAATCGGTACGGCGAATTCAAACCAACCCGCTTTCAAGGTGGCACACCTTGTCGCTGGAGGCCTTTTTTGTTGTGCTGAAGCAGTGACGGTCAATTCACGAGAAGGGGTCGCGTCTTGACATTGGACATCCTGTTAAATCCTTTCAGTTTTATACAACATCCGGTTTGGCACTATATGCTACTTCAGGCACCATTATGCAGGTTTTAAGAATCTTGGTCCTATAACTATATCGGCCTCAAGCCACCGATTAAAAAAGCGAGAATCAATGAGTAGGAGTTGTGTCAAATGTCAAGACGCGACCCCTCCCCTCGATTCTTCCCGAAATAAGGCCAGACGATCAGAACAAAGCCTGCGGCGATCATGGGAAGACTCAACATCTGCCCCATGGTGATGGGAAGCCCATCTGCCCAGAAGGCCTGGGTGGTCTTGAAGGATTCAAGGATCAGGCGGGTTGAAAAGACGGTGATGAGGAACAGACCGGAGAGACGCTTAGGAGACTTGCTTACACCGGCTCTGTCGCAGATAAACAGAAGAAGAAAGATGGCGGCATAGCTGAACGATTCATAAAGCTGCACCGGATGCCTCGGTGTGGCATCGATGCGGGCAAAAATGACAGCCCAGGGCACATCGGCGGGATGGCCCACAATCTCGGAGTTGAAAAAATTGCCCATGCGAATCAAGGCGCCACCAAGAATGGCTGGAATAGCCAATCGATCCAGAAGTGCCCAGAACGCGAAGGCTTGCTTGCGGCAAAAGAAGTGCAGCGACACCAGAAATCCCACCAACCCGCCATGGCTGGCGAGACCGCCCCTCCACAGCATCGGTATCTCTAAAGGATTTGCCAGATAGTACCCGGGATCGTAGAAGAGGCAATGGGCCAGACGTGCGCCGATCAGTGTTCCCACAATCAGGTACAAAAGCATAGAGTCCACAGCGGACGCTATCTCATCCTCGCCGCCCCAAATGCCCCCATCATCTTGTTTCAATCGCCACAGCATATACCCCTGCCCCAGAAGAAAGGCAGCGGCAAAAAAAAGACCATACCAACGAATCTCCAAAGGCCCCAGAGAGACCATCACCGGACTTGTATTCCAAATCAAAGCATTCATCATGGCCCGCATTGTGGCCTGAATGTCAGACGGGTGTCAAATGACAAAGCCCTGTTTTATCCTTCATCATTTCAGCTGGAAGGGCTGTTCCTGCATCTGCCTGTTAGGGCATCGATTCACAATGCCACATTAAGTCCAGATCGAATCGGCGGGGTTACAACGCTTTTATTGGGTCAGGAATGACGCAAAAAGAAATATCATGTCATGAGATTCAACATCAGGCGCTTGCTGCCTGTCCCTTAGTTTTTTCCTTAGTTTCTTAATTTTCTTTGAAGCCTAATTTAATGCATTGGTTGTAACCGGACAATCGTGGTTAAAGTTTTATTATAATTTGATTGTACGGGTACAGTCTTTAGTGATACGAGCACTTAACATTCGTGATCAGGCACTGCAATAATGTATTGAATGGAACGTGCTATCCCGAATATTTCATGAGGAGCCGATCTTACCGAAGCAATAAGTTTTTATTTCGGTATGTTACTGTGAAAAATTTAGATATTTGTAAAATACAAAATGTGATTCACGTTTTCTGCTCGATTTTCTCACCCTTCGGGCTATGCGAATAATGATTCTGATGGCGTATTCAAAAAAGGAAAAAAACAGTTTCAACCTTATGCGGGCAAGAAAGTCGTCCAGGCTTGAATATTATATTTAGTGAATCAGTTTTTTAAGGGGGGAGGGGGAAATGTATGGCGTATGTAAGGTCAATTGCTGTGGCTCTATTATTTTTCACACTGACGGGATGTGGCTTGCCAACTGTGCCTGTGACCGAGATTGTGCCAGTGTCTATGATCGAGACTGTGCCTGTGTCTGTGATCGAGACTGTGCCTGTGTCCGAGATTGTGCCCGTGCAGGATCATTATCTTCTGGCTGAGGAAATTAAAATTACATCTGCTTTGGATGATGAGATCACCCTTCTGCATAAAAAGATGCCCACGGAGATGATCATTCAGCAAATGCACGGTGGTACGATTACAGGCATGGAATTTTCACCGGACGGAACTCTCCTCGCAACATGCTCCGCGGACAGCCTGATAAAAATTTGGGATGCAAAAAACGGAAAGCTTCTGCATAACATAAAAGATAAAATCGAAAATAGTATTTTTAAGAAAAAAATGAACGCCGTCGCTTTTTCACCGGACGGTAAATATATAGTCTCCGGTGGTACAGATGGATTAGTAAAAATATGGGACGTAAAAAGTGGGGCCATTCTTAAATCCTTTTCTCTGACACAGGAGGAGGGTAATGTGTTGAGTGTAGATTATTCTCCTGACGGAAAACGAATTATCGCGGCGGGGGCACGTGATCGTTACAAGGAGGGTAGAGCAAAAATATGGGATATTTCAAGTGGCAAAATGGTGCTTGCCCTTCAAGGTCATTCCAGTAGAATCAGAAGCATTCAATACTCTCCCAATGGAAAACTCATCCTTTCAGGCTCTTTAGATAACATTAAACTCTGGGATGCTCAAACAGGGAAACTCTTAAGTACTATTAAGGCCCCTTTCATATTAGAATGTGCTGCATTTTCCAGGGACGGGCAATGGGTAGCCGGTGGTTTCGGGGAGGGTATCGTCAGTGTCTGGAGTCTAAAAACAGGTAAAAAAATATTCACAGAAACACTGCAAAATCAAATATATAAAGATATTTCTAACATTAAGTTCTCCCCTGACGGACATCACCTTTTTTTTAGTACAAAAGAACATATGTCTAAAGTAAATTTGATCAACGGGCAGATTGAATCTTTTGATAAAGAGTATTGTGATAAATTTGATATTTCTCCCGACGGGGAGCAGATTGCAAACGCAAATATACATACAGGCATAAGGCTCTGGGATAACGATAAAAAAAAGGTGCTCTTAACGTTCAGCCAAAGCTCAAATTCGGTTGAAAGCATAGCGGTTTCACCGAACGGACAAGCATTATTGTCAGGTGGCGGTGATGAACTGCTTAACCTTTGGGACATTAAAAACGGAAAGCTCACCCGTGCAATTAAGCAGAGGAGCTGTGAATCCCTGGAAAGTGTTGTTTTTTCGCCTGATGGTAAAAAAATGATCGGTGCCGGAAATGACTTTGATAACAAAACAGATGTCCGGGATGTGTCCACAGGAGACATTGTCTTCAGCCTTATAGATAAGGCTGATTCTGGCCTTAATAAGTACAATAGTATTAAATACTCTCCTGATGGAAGATACATCCTGTCAGGCTCTTATTCCGGTCCTTGGGATGGAACTGTAAAATTATGGGATGCAGCCACGGGAACACCGATACACCGTTTTACGGGGTCGGCTGTGTGGTCTGTCGCTTTTTCTCCCGACAGCAGGATGATGGCCGCGGGATTTGGTGATAACACCATAAAAATATGGAGTGTCAAAAGCGGCAAGATTATTCTATCCAAAAAGCTTGACCATAGTGTGGGTCAGGTGGCGTTTTCTCCAAATGGGACCCACCTTTTGTTTTATACATTGGGTCTAAATAGAATAGATATCAGCAATGGGGAAATATCAGCCTTTACACATTGCACACCACGAGTTTTTGATATTTCTACTGACGGCAAATATATAATTGGCAGCTCCTTTTTTGGCGATATTCAATTATGGAATGTTAATACGGACACGCTCATCCGAACGTTTAAAGGACACACCGGCCATGTGAACAGCATAAAATTTTCTCAAAATGACAAACTTGCCATATCAGGCGGTAAAGACGGCACCATCCGTTACTGGAATGTGGAAACAGGGAAACAGATCTGCCTCTCAATGACCGATAAAAATGGTGAGTGGGTCGTTATAACCCCCTCTGGAGAGTTTGATAAATCACAGGGCTTTGAAGGCCTCCACTGGGTCAGGGGCCTTGACGTTCTTGAACTCGATCAATTTTTTGAATCTTTTTATAAGCCAGGTTTAATGGCCCGGGTCATTGATACGGGGGGAGCAGCAGAAAACATTGCCGGAAAAACAATCGATGCGATGATGGCCTCCCCGCCGCCTGTCATTACGATTATCTCTCCAAAGGCGCTTAAAGCCGATCAGAAAAATGATGCGAGCGTTGTGGTCAGTCCAAAAGGAACCATAGAGATTGTGCTGGAAGTTAAGGATAATGGCGGAGGAATCAAAGACATTACTCTTTTTCATAACGGAAAGCCTGTTAAACGAGAACAAAGGGGCATCAAAAAGAAAAGCAGCTCTTCGAATACATCACAGTTCGTCTCATTCCATATGGCCCTTCTTAATGGAAAAAACACCTTTACCGCTGTTGCCAAAAGCAAAACCGGCCTTGAATCAAAGCCGGTTAATGCAGCCATTTCATATAAAGACCCGAATCTTGAAAAACCGGATGCCTATTTTGTCATTGTGGGCATTAACAACTATAAAAACACAAAATACAACCTGAATTACGGCAGGGCAGATGCTGAAGCGGTCAGCGCACTTTTCAGAGAGAAATCCACGAAGCTCTTTAAAACCATGCATGTAACAGAACTGTTCGACAATAAGGCGACAAAAACAAATATTCTACAGGCACTTGATAACGTTGTTAAATCTGCAAAACCGAAAGACGTTTTTGTGCTCTACTATGCAGGCCATGGTGTCATGGTGGAAAATAAAAAAGGGACACCGCATTTTTATATTGCACCCCATGAAGTCACCGCCCTGTACCGTGAACAACATATCTGGGCAAACGGGATATCGGCTGAGCAGCTTACCGGATATTCAAAACAGATCAGAGCCAGAAAGCAGTTGCTGATCATGGATGCATGCCAGGCGGGCGGTTTTGAGCAGACCTTTGCCATGCGTGGTGCCATTGAAGAAAAAGCTCTGAAACAGCTTAGCCGGTCGAGCGGACTCTACCTTCTGGCAGCAACACAGTCCGAGCAGTTCGCAACGGAATTTGCGAGTTTAAAACATGGTGTCTTCACCTATGCTGTTTTAAAAGGCCTGCAGGGTGAAGCGGACGGCAGCCCCAAAGATGGAAAGACGACCGTGCGAGAGCTTTCCGCATTTATCGAAGATAAAATGCCGGGATTAACCGAAACCCATCGCGGCAATGCACAATACCCCAGCATTTACGGGCGGGGGCAGGATTTCCCCATACTTCTTTCCCAATAGCAGGCCTTCGCAGGCTTTGGCACGGGTCAATTGTCATACATAGGCTCGCCAGAATACCGCTGGGATTTGACCCGAGGAACGAGGGGTAAAGCCCAGCGGTAACCTGCTTTCAAGGTGGCACACCTATCCGCCGGCGGCCTTTTTTGTTGTGCGGAACAGTTACGGTCAATTCACCATAAAACCTCTACATTCATTCCGATTTAAAGAGTAAATTAATTCCTGATAATACCTCTTTAAAAATCTCAATCTGACGTTCATAGAACTCTGAATCTATTTTCTTATTCACAGCATCAATCACAGTGCTGGCTTTGACCGTTTCGGTGATTCCTGATTCTGTGATAGTAATAAAAAATTGCCTGCGGTCCTTTTCATTCATCTTTCTCTTCACAAAGCCGGATTTCTCGAGCCGGTCTACAGTTCTGGTGACTGCCGAGTTATCGGTCTCCAGTGCCCGACTCAACTCGCTCATTGTGCGGCTGTTGCGTTCCCTCAGAAGAAACAGAATTCCCAGCTGCCCCGGGGAGACCTTAAGCCCTGCTTTCGTGAGCTGCTGCTTAATATAGACCTTCAGTGAGTTTTCGGCCTTTGAAAGCATAAAGAACAAACGGTTATCCATTCTCTTTTCCTCTTCAGTATTAAGATGTTTTGCAGGCCAGCTATCCCGAATATTTCATAAAAATGGTCACGTCAAAGAAATACGACACGATTAAAGCTGTTTACTGTGAAACATATAGAAATTTCTAAAACACAAAATGCAATTCACGGTTTTCTACCCGATTTTCTCACTCGACTCGTGAAATATCCGGGCTATATCGTCTTCACCATATTCAGGGAGGACCACTCTCCCCCTGACAATACGGTCCATAAATTTTTCTTGGGGAAGAGACGTCTGTCAATTTCCCGGGATTCGAGTCCCTCTTTCTCCAGGGCTCTGACCTTTTCCTGAAGCGTCAGAAAATAGTCCAGCTTTGATCTGAGTTTTTCCTTACCCTTTTTCTGTATGCCGGAATGGCCGCAGAATATCGTGTCAAAATCGAGTTCAAGAATTTTCTGAATCGATACGATGGCATCACCGATGTTCTCATCCTTGAATGCCACGGCCTGTCTGCGGCTCACGTACAAGTCTCCGGAAAAGAGCCATCCCCTGCTCTTCTCATGGAACACGACGTGATCTTGATGATGGCCAGGGGCATTGATCACATCGAATCTGTACTTATCCGTTTCAATAAACTCAGGCATGGGATCTGCCGTGAAGGCATCCCGGTTTCTCCAGACGAGCCAACGGTATAATGGAATACTGCTCTTCATAGAAGCTTCAGCTATCGAATGACGGTGAAGGTATACGGGAACCTGAAGGCTCTCCTTTATCCATGCGGCGGCCCCTGTATGATCCTCGTGTACGTGGGTCAGGGCAACGCTGTTTATTTTGTTCCCTTTGATCAGAGACCTCGTCTTTTTTAAAATGGCCCCGGATCCGGCATCTATCAACAAGCCATCTACGATGTAGAGACAAATATCCAGTTTGAATGGGTAGATTCCCGACTTCGTCTTTGCTGATATGAAATCATTCTCTATTTTTTTAATTATCATCGACAGTTCCTGCACAGGTAGAATGGGTTATGGCCATATTGGATCTGTTAATTTGTCACGACAATATTTGATTAGTCAAATAATGTCAAGAAGCCAGAGGACAGCCAAAATAGGCTCGGCCCCTTTTTGTTCCCTTTCCACGCAATCCCGATACTGACAAATAAACGCTGTTGAACACAGAAAAAAAAGAAAGCCGATACCCGCTGGACAGCCCACTGTTTTTTATTGACTTATTCAGTGAACGACCGTTAACTTAACATACGTTCATTAATCAACTGTTCATCATTTTTTAAGTGAGTTCAACGACAGGTCTGTACGCGGTATAGCAAAAATTAAGCCCCCTGCCCCTTTTTCACAGGAGAGTCAAATGTCGAAAGCTGTACGCAGTGTTGAAGAAATCGAAGCAATTAAAAATCGAATTCTTGATACGGCCACGATCATTATTTACGAGCAGGGGTTTGACAACCTGAGCATGAGAAAAATTGCCTCGCGGCTGGGCATGACCGCTGCCAATATCTACAACTATTATTCAAACCAGGATGAGCTGTATCTCAGCATCCAAATCAAGGGCTTTACGCTTTACAATGACTATATCATGGACGTCTACAATGCATATGACGACCCGGTTGAGAGGCTCGGGAAACTGCTTGTCGCCTACCTTGATTTCGGAATCGGGAACCCCGGCTATTATGAAATTATGCTGGACAGCAACACGCCAAGGTACAGCGACTACATGGGAACAAAACTGGAAGCCCTTGCCTATGAGGCCAAGCAATCGGCTCTGACGCTGCTGGGACGGGCCACATCAGCAATCGAAGAGGTTGCCGTTGCCACCGGGCGCTTCCCGCAAGAGGACGCCTCCTACCTCTCCCTTCAGCTTTGGAGCCATGTCCACGGCACAGTGATCCTGCAAAACAGACGGATATGGCAGGAGGTGGTTGACGATCCAGAGGCCATCATCAAGCGGATGGCCAGCGACCTCCTGGAGCACTTTTTGGGGCCAGAAAAACCATAAATAGCCAGTAAACGTTACTGTTCAGCTTTGCTTTTTTGTAAATTTTATTTTTGCGCAGCCCTTACAATGAATTCAGGAAAAGGCATTTAAAATGAGCAAAAGAAACTCCATGAACACTCTGGCGAACCTTGCTTTGCGGATGATGGCAGCTCAATTTAACCTGAGGCCTTCGCTCCGGGCGTATCTTAAAAGTACGGACGGATGGACCAACTTCACGATCGGCCTTACGACAGAAACCGGAACGGTGGAGCAGGCCATCGTATTTCATGATGGGCGCGTCAAGGTTATCAAAACAATCCCGGACAACGCCGATGCCGTGATGCGTTTTATAAATGACGAGGTTTTAAAAGAGATCGTCAAGATCACCCCGAACGAGATGCTCAACCTCGCTTTAAAAAACAAAATCATCCTGGAAGGGAACATGGCCTACCTTCAGGCCTTCAACTTCTTCATTTCGCTTATCATGGGTAAAAAACACCAGAAAATGCTCGATAAGATCAGACGGGAGGAGATGAAGACCAGGAAAGAAGAGTACGGAACAGAGAATACCGGCCTGTCCCAGGAGATCAAAAGCAGGTCGGAATACAGAATGAAAGCCACAGCTGAAAATGATCTCGGTGTCAGATACCTCGATGACCCGTACCTTTCTGAGTACAGCATTGATGATTTTCCGCGCATAAAAAGACGGCTCGATGAACTCTTAAGCACCAAACCTGAAATCTCCTCGGAGAGACCGCGACTTCTTACACGCTGGTACAGAAAAAACGGCTTTGAGGTCGACAAAGAGGGGACCCCCTGGTTCCCGGAGCTGCGTCAGGCACATGCCTATAAATATGTCATGGAAAGCAAAAAACCGGTCATCCGCCCGGAAAGTCCGATCGCAGGGACCTGCGCTCCGGAGGATGTTGCGGTCATGATCTACCCGGACACAACAGGTACCATGATATGGGGAGAACTCGGATCCATCGACAAACGATTCCTTAATCCCTGCACGATTTCAAAAAAGACAGTCGAGGAGCTCCACGATATATACCCCTTCTGGGCAAAGAGAATTACCAGAGAGTGGATCCGCTCTAAATTCGATTATCCCCTCTGCCAGAAGATTGACGAACGGGCCGTTGCCTCATTCAACTTTAAGACCGTATCCATGTCCCATGTCATTCCCGATCTCTTCACGATCATCAATGAGGGGACCCACAGCATCATTGAGCGAATACGCCGACAGATAGACACGCTCCAAGAGAGCGAAACCGATCAGTTGAACACCCTGCAGTCCATGATCATCTGCCTGGAGGGGCTCAACATCTACGCAGAAAATCTCGCCGGTGAAGCGCTCAGGCTTGCAGAAATTGAAGAGGACCCGAACCGTATAGAGGAGCTAAAGAAACTCCATCACATATGCATCCAGGTGCCCGCGCACCCTGCCCGGGATATCGATGAGGCAATCAACGCCTTCTGGATCTTCTGGGTTGGCCTTGTGATGGAAAACAACAATGTATCGCTTTCGCCGGGTCGGCTTGATCAGGTCTTTCAGCCGTTCTTTGAAAAAGGGATGGAAAAGTTGTCCTCAAGCGCGGAAAAGCAGGTGTTTACAGAACATGTCATTGAACTTTTCTGTTTCTACTTTATAAGAAATGCCGAACACCAGAACCTGGTGCCCGATGTGGCGAACTATCTTTTCAGCGGCAGCCATGCCGAGACGGCCATTACTGTAGGCGGGGTAACGCCTGACGGGAAGGATGCCGTCAATGATATGACTTACATCCTTCTGAAAGTCACAGAAATGCTCAGGATGAGAGACCCCAACATGAACGCGAGATTCAAGGTCGGAGTCAACAGCGACACCTATCTCAAGCGACTCTGCGAGGTCAATTTCATCACCGTTGCGACCCCCTCCATGCACGGGGATGATGCGGTGATGGAGGCACTCAGCCAAAGCGCCGATAAGATCGAAGACATACGCGACTGGGCGGCCACCGGATGTGTTGAGATAACCATCCCAGGAAAGCAGGGAAACCATGCGGGGGCAACCTCCATCAACATGGTGGCAGGTCTCGAGATGGCGCTGAACAATGGCTATCATCCCTTAATGAACTGGCATCTCGGACCGGAAACAGGGAAGATTGAAAACGATGATTTCACGTCCTTTGATGCGTTTTATGACGCCTTTGCCGCACAAACGAAATTCATCATAGATCAGACCATCATGTTCAACAATATGGCGGCAGAAGCATACGCCTACTTAAGGCCCACGCCGTATCTCAGCGCCGCTATCCAGGGAACCATTGAAAAAGGGAAGGATGTGACCCATGGCGGCGCAATCTACAATACGTCCGGCACATTCAACATAGGTCTTTCTGATGTGGTCGATTCCATGATGGTGATAAAAAAACTCGTGTTTGAGGAAAAGAAAATCACCATGAAAGACCTGAAAAGAGCGGTTGATTCCAATTTTGAAAACGATGCCGCGCTTCACACAATGGTGATGAACAAAGTCCCCCGTTTCGGTTCAGGGAGCGATGAAGCGGTTGACATGGCCAACCGCGTGGCACACCTGATTCACACCTGCTACAAATCCACAAAAAATTTCCGCGGCGGCGACTATACCGTGGGATTCTGGTCTGTGGCCCAGCACAGCGCCTACGGCGCTCTCTCCGGGGCGATCCCATCCGGCAGGCTGGCCTATAGCCCCTTCACCCCGGGTCTTACGCCGCATCCATCCGCCTCCATGAACTTTCTTGACAACATTCGGGACGTCGCAAAGATGAACCCGCATTATATGGATAACAACATCGCCTTTAACGTAAGACTCGTCCCCGCCGAGCAGGATTCACACGAAAAAACGGTGGATACGATGTTTTCGTACGTGAAGACATATTTTGAACAGGGCGGGATGCAGATGCAATTCAATATCGTCAAATCGGCCGTCTTGAAAGATGCGATGGTGAATCCGGAACATTATAAAAACCTGCTTGTCCGGATCTCGGGATACAACGCCTACTTCATCCACCTGTCGAGGGATATGCAGCTTGAAATCATAAACAGGGCGGAATTCGGAATATGAAAAGCAGTCCACTGATACTGGAGATAAAGGGCAACGCCCTGGATGACGGACCGGGGATACGCACGGTTGTGTTTTTCAAGGGATGCCCCTTGAATTGCGTCTGGTGCCACAATCCGGAAAGCAAAAAGAGAGGCGTTGAACTATCTTTTGATGCAAACGGGTGCATCGAATGCAACCACTGCATAAACGCATGTGCCGCGGGTTCATTGTCTCGAGACAACCCCTTCTTTATTGACCGCGACAATTGCACCCTCTGTTTTGAATGCGTCGAAGCGTGCCCTTCAGGCTCGATGAGCAGGGTGGGCGCCCCCATGACAATTGATCAGATAGTCGAAAAGGTAACAAAGGACAAAGCGTTTTTCGACACATCAGGCGGCGGCGTGACACTCTCCGGTGGAGAACCCACCCTTGATATTCCCTTTACCTCAAAACTGATGAAAGAACTGAAGAAAAAAGGCGTACATATTCTCATAGAGACATGCGGCTTTTTCAATTTCGACTCATTCAAAGACCTTATCTACCCCCATGTGGACATGATTTACTGTGATATAAAACTCATGGACCCTGAAGAACATAAAACGTTCTGCGGCGTCTCCAATGATCAGATTCTCAGGAACTTCATCATGCTCAATAAAGAATACAGCAAAGGGGGTGTCGAAATCATTCCACGCACCCCGTTGGTCCCTGACATTACAGATACAGAGTATAACATCTCAGCTATTGCGAACTTTTATCGTGAGAATGGAGTGAAAAAGGCCGCACTGCTGAGTTACAACCCCCTCTGGCATGAAAAAAACAAGAAGGTGGGCGTTAAGAACCCATACAGCGAGATAAAAAAGATGTCTCACTGGATATCGAGGGAGAAGGAGGATGCCTGCAGGACAATTTTCAAGAATGCCGGTATAGAGGTCGTGTAGGTAAACCACGACACCTGCAGCTCTGGTGCCTTGAATATGAATGCACTCGACGCGTGACATATCGGGGTTAAACAGGTCAGATCACCGAACCCGAAGCGCAATTGCAAACCCGCTTTCAAGGTGGCGCCACCTTGCCGGAGGCATTGCTTTTTGTATTTTTATTTTTCCCGGCACCTTACGCATCGAGGCCACAAAAGAGACTTTTTGTAGAGATTCGTAAAGGATAAGGGAAGGTCGGTTGATGAATAAAAAAAAGCGCTTTCCATCGGTAAGGATGAAAAGCGCTTTTTTTGTTCACCATCGTATTTTTGCAAGACCCGGCCTCAAACCACGCAGGCGTTCAAACAAACGCTGGGGTCCAGAGCCTTCCTTCCTACAAAAACATAAAAGCAAGAACCACCACAACCGTTGGCGTAATAGCTGCCAGAGCGAGCTTTCCAGGGTTCACGCCATTTTCGAAGTACTTTTTCAAAATGGCCTGTCCTGCAGGGTTTGGCGCGTTGGCAATGACCGTCATCCCCCCACCGGCAACCGCCCCTGCCACCACGGCATATTTCAAGGGATCGGTAAAGTTGGGGACCAAGGTGCTTAGAAAGGTGATGGCTGCGTTGTCGTTAAAAGCCGTGAGCACCGTCGCACAAAGCATCAGAGTCGTTTCACCCAGATGGCCCAGAACCGGGGCAATCCACCATGCCTGCACCCCGCCATGAATCACCAGACCGCCAAGGAAAAAACCTACCAGAAGGGCCGGTTTCAGGTCGACGCGATTCTGAAACGGTGAGGTCACCTGGGCAAACCCCAGGAAGAACAGCATGCCACAGACAAACAGGGCCGGGTAATGCGCATTAACAATGGTCCAAACCATAAAAAGAACATGAATCACAACCACCCAGAGTGGGACCGGGTCATCGCGCTTGTCCCATTCAGGGTCATAAAAATCAGCTCGCTCCTCTTCCGGCATCAGGCCGGGGATGGTTTTTCTCATCTCGCGGCGTCTGATCTCATCAAACCGCTCGTCAAAGGCTTCCCTCACCAGCTCAGGGTCCGTCCCTTTTCTCGTGATCTGATCTTGCAACTGCGCCCTAAGACGGGTCCGGGTCTGTTCTTTAATTTTACCGTACGCCTCTCTGAAGGTTTCGCTGAATTTCAGCTTATCGCTGATGATGTGCTCTAAGTCACTGAATTCGACCTCAAGATTTTCCCGTGTAAAATATTTCTTCCCAATGCGTTCCTTGAGACTGGCGAGCTCGAATTTTTCCTGCAAAATATTGAACTCGTTTTTAAAAATCAGGAAGTAGAAAGTATTGGAAATCAGGATACCAATCAATGCTTTCCAACCGAAATGGGTGAACATATGGGCCATCCCCCAATGCCAGGGGCCGGCCACCATCAGTACCGGGGGTGCCGCAAAGTGTGTCAGCGTCCCCCCAACAGAGACGTTCACAAACAACAGGCCGATGGTGGCGTACTTGAATTTCTCACTGGGGTTCAATTCATAAAATTTTGCAGATAACAGAAGCGCCGAAATGGTCATGGCGGCAGGCTCCGTAATAAATGAACCGAGCAGGGGCCCAATCGTAAGGATGGTGAACCACCACGCAATAAGCGTCCCACCGGCAAGGTGAGCAATTCGCCACATGAACCCTTCGGCCAGCTTCAAAATCGGCCGGGTGGATGCCAGGGTCATGATCACCACAACAAACATGGGCTCAGTGAAGTTCACCTTGTGGCCCAGATAGTTCAGCACAGTATGCCAATCGTAAAAGAAGAAAATAGCCAGTGCCAGGGCAATCGCCCAGATCCCGAAGACCACTTCCACTTCCCCCAAGAAATGAAACAACCTCGCGCCATGGCTCACAGAGTATTTATCCGCTTCCCCGCATTTGATCTTTTCTTTGTGCTCATGCTCCCATCGATGGGCAACGACGAGAAACTTTCCTGCCAAAAAGGTGTGAATGATGGCAAAGAGAAAGATCAGGCTCGCCACCAGGTTAAAAGGCTCTTGCACCACTCGCCCTTTCAGACTCTCCAGAATCCCAGAGGCATGTGCGTCTCCGTAGGAATCCAGGGCTCTGGGAAATACCTCACCTCCTGACACGCCGTGTCCTCCTGGCACACCGTGCCCCCCACCACCACCTGCGGCATAAACCAGGGAGGCCATCATCATCAATCCAAGCGCTAACAAACCAATACGTACCAGCTTTTTTCTCTCCATAACATTACCCCACGTCAGACTTCGAAAATATTTTTTAAAACGGAAAAAGATCTTTTGTACGCCATCGAACCGCATTGTTTCCGCTGAACCATAAAAACAACGAGCCCCAAAGACAGATGGTGTGCTTCACACGAATGAAATAAGGACCCCATGCGTCTTAAAAATCTTTTTCCTTAACCGGTAAACCCTAATTTATCGGACAGGACTGCTCAAGGAACGCTCATATTACAGAGTGAACCTACAACCTGCAGCGTCAGAAGGAATGAACCGTGACGCTGCGTTTCATGACTGAATGGAATTCTCAGGATTTTTTTAGTAATATGCAAGCCCGTTCATAATTTTTTTTTATCATATATTTGCAATCCATAAGACAAAACACCCTATTTATTGATAATTCTAAAGGTGAAAGAAGAGACGAGGGACAGGCGCGATGCGATTGACCTCTACACCAATCTGTGAGACACTCACTGCCTAAAAGTAACCCACCTTATTTATTAGAGATTAATTGTAAAAAGCTCACCAATACATCCTTATTTCTGACATAAAACACCAAGGAGATGAAGCGTATGCCTCGTATTCCCCGGGTGGTCAGGACAGATCCCGACCCAAAGACCGTTTATCATGTGATCAGTCGAACCGCACTGGACGGCCTCCCCCTTTAAGGATTCTGAAAATGACGAGGGGGTACGTGTGATCCGGCGATTTTCCATGGTGCTCCATCGGACACCATGTGCAGACGGGAAACCAGGACGGTTTCCTCTCTCTCTGGATTTCGGGCTGGTTGAGTTCGGTGTGGAGAGCGCTGAGCGACTGAAAAAATACCGTGAAGGTCTCTATCATGCGGGATCGGTGAAAAAACGGGGCAAGGCGTCGATCCGGACGCGGATGTTTCAGTCAGAAAGGGAGAAAAATTTTGAGGTGGATCGAAGCCGACGGTTCAGGTCCCGGACCCGGTATTTTACCGACTCGGGAATCATCGATTCCAAGGCATTTGGTATAAGAACCTACGAAATTTTGTAACTATTCAGCTTATGTAAAGCCAAAAGAGGCGCCGGTGGCAAGGGGTAAAGAAATGGTGCGCACGCACAGGGAAGCATTCAGCTGCCACAAAAAATTTCCTTTTCGATCTCTATATTTTTTTCGTGTCTTTCGTGCTTTTTGTGGTTCAAAAATTATTTAAGCTCTTTTTTAGCTTGCGCACCGCTGAAGTGCCGGACCGATCATCGAACCCGATACGTGTGAAGGCCCCGGTCGTCGTATAATACTGGAGATAAGGTTCAAGAGTTATCTGATAAGGCGTTGTGGCGGGTAAATTTTGTCCCAATAAAAAAGGCCCCTCCGCAGAGGGGCCTTCACGTCTTCCAAATTGGTGCGCCCGGCGGGATTCGAACCTGCGACCTACGGATTCGAAGTCCGGCGCTCTATCCAGCTGAGCTACGGGCGCATAGGGCTATGGGGTGAGCGACGGGGCTTGAACCCGCGACGACCGGAATCACAATCCGGGACTCTACCAACTGAGCTACGCTCACCACAAAAGCAAAAAACTTATACCCGATACCCAGAACCAGATCAAGATAAAACATCGCAAATAAAAAAAACAGGTGTCAGTCCCCTGAAAACCGGCGACAGGCAACGCTCATGAGACGGACGATAGAACCGAAAAAAGGCCATGTGAATCATCGTCTGTAACCTTTGTCGCGGCCAAACGTTCTACTGCACAACAGAAACAAACTCACCCAGAACCATGGGCGGGCCATCCGGTTTCCGGACAGGGACTTCATTCTTTTATTAAGGAGTTTATCATGAAAACGCTACTCAAAAGCTGTTTACTTATTATCACCTTGATTATCATGGGTTCCGGCCTGGCAACGGCAAAGGACCAGGATAAAAAGCAGGACAGGACCCAAGACAAAAAGCAGGACGGATCCTGCGAGATGATTCAAACGGATCTCTACAACCCTCTCCTGGCCTCAGATCAAACCCGAGACAAAAATCACGACGGTGACAAAAATCACGATCACGACGGCGATGGTGGTGATGGCCACGGAGAGGGCGAAGGCACCCACGATAGAGCGCGAGACAAAGAGTGTACCTGACAGACGCCCCCCACCCTCACGGACTTAACCCGGACATTTCATGAGAAACCGCAACACAAAAGGATATACTCTTTTATTACAAAGTGTTGCAGCGAAAAAATTAGGCAATCGAAAAATACAAAATGTCGTTTTCGGTTTTCTGTTCAATTTTCACACCCTTCGGGCGAGCCGAGGGCACCCATCTTCTGCGTTACCAGAGCGTTGAGGTAAACCACTACATCTACCGCTCTGGTGCCTTGAATATGAATGCACTCGACTCGTGAAATATCCGGGTTAAACCAATAAAACCCCCTGTCCGGGGCCATATTCACGCATGATCGGGGCGACACCTGACAAAATTTCCGCCCCAACACATCTCGCAATGCCCCCCATGACATCCTGCCTGCACGAATTCCCAATGCGCCGCACAACCCTCACCGCCCCTTGATCAACACGTTCATAAAGTGTTCCGTGGAGAGACTTAAAGGAAGCTCTTTATTTGTGACGATCCCGATCGAACGGGACGGCAAGGGTTCTTTCAGGTCGAGGATGTGGATGGTTTCATGATCGGTCTCGGGAATGGCATCGGCCATGACGAAACCCACGCCCAGGCCAATGCGGACGAAATCGACGATGAGGTCGATGCTTTCAAGCTCGAACTCCGGAGCGAGGGTCTCTTTCTGGGCGTGGAAAACGGCGTCAAGGTACCGGCGGGTGTTGGTGTTGGGGGTGAGGGTAATAAGAGGGTAGTTTTTCAAATCTTTGATGGATGGGTGCTTCGGGAGCGTTTTCGCGTAGGCGTCTGTGGTGATGGCCACCTCCTGAAACCCCTTGATTTCGGTGATGTTGACGCCCTTGACCTTCATGGTTTCAGGAAGGTTCACCACCCCGAAGTCCATTTTGCCCCCGGCGATGTCCTCCAGGGTCTGCATGGAGGGCTGGTTGGTGATATTAATCTTAATATTCGGATAATCCGCATGAAACTGCTTGATATAATGAAGGAGAAAATAACGGCAGATGGTATCGCTGGCGCCAATCTTCACCTCTCCGAACCCGAGAACCTTGGTGTTCTCGATGTTCCGCTCGCCCGCCTTGATAATGTCATAGGCTTCAGAGATATGAAAAAAAAGCATCTCCCCCTCTTTGGTGAGCTGCATGTTACGCTTGTTCCGAATAAAAAGCAGAATGTTAAGATGATTTTCCAGTAATTTGATGGATTGAGAAACCGAGCTCTGGGTCACAAAAAGGCATTCCGCAGCCCGCGTGAAGCTCAAGTTCTTGGCCGCATGATAAAAAACCTTGTAGAGTTCAAAATTGATATTCATAAATCACCCTGAAATGGTTACAAAACATAATGCTCCAAAAAAAACCTCCGGCGGCAAGGTGACGCCACCCTATCATTAGCACTGATTGTTATTGACGTTATAATTATTAATTACATTTATAAAACAAGCTGTGGTAAGTCAATAGAGTCCTTGGGTTCCGGGGCAAGGGGCGCGCGTCACCTCACCCCCTCTGCCCGCACACTGAATTCAAATGTCACTATGCAGCCTTCAGGTATTCAACCATATATTGTTTCAGGGGTCGCCACATGCCAAACAAGATTAGACGGATCTTTGTTGAAAAGAAAAACAACTTCAAGGTCGAAGCGGATCACCTGCTCTCGGATCTCACGCACAATCTGAACATTGAAGGTGTCACTGATGTCCGCATCATCAACTGCTATGAGTGCCTTGGCTTTGATGACGCCACCTTTGAGCTTGCTAAGACAAATATCTTCAGCGAGCCCAACACCGACGATGTATATAAGGATGCCAGCCGTTTTACCGGGGCCGACTTTGTTTTCAGGATGGGCCTTCTCCCCGGGCAGTATGACCAGCGGGCAGACTCTGCCATGCAGTGCGTGCAGCTCTTAACCGGTGGTGAGCGCCCCCTGATCCGAGCCTCAAAAGTCATTGCGATAAACGGAAAAATCTCCGGGGCGGAGGGGCAAAAAATAAAGACCCACATGATCAACGTGGTGGAGTCCTGCGAGCTGGACCTGGCGATTCCCGAGACCATCGAGATGGACGCAGTGGTTCCCGAGGACGTGATGATCTTTGAAGGCTTTACCGCATTTACCGAAACAGAGCTTGCCACCTTCAAGGACGCCGAAGGTTTTGCCATGAGCATGGGGGACATCCTCTCCTGCCAGGTGTACTTCCGGGACACCGAAAAACGAAACCCCTCCATCACCGAGATGAAGGCCATCGACACCTACTGGTCGGATCACTGCCGTCACACCACCTTCATGACCGAAATTGAAGAGGTGACCATCCAGCCGGGTGACTACGCCGAAGAGATCCAGAAAGCCTACGACCTCTACCGGGCAGACCGGGTCACATGCGGGGCGAAAAAACCGGAATGCCTCATGGATCTTGCCTGCATCGCCGCCAAGTCCCTGAAGCAGGAGGGATACCTGAAAGACATCGACGTCAGCGAAGAGATCAACGCCTGCAGCATCAACGTGGATGTGGACGTGGACGGCGAAAAAATTCCTTATCTGGTGATGTTCAAAAACGAAACCCACAACCACCCCACGGAGATCGAGCCCTTCGGCGGCGCGGCCACCTGCCTGGGCGGTGCCATCCGTGACCCCTTGTCCGGCCGATCCTTTGTTTACCAGGCCATGCGCATCACCGGCGCGGCAGACCCCCGAACCCCTTTTGAAGCGACCCTTCCCGGCAAGCTGCCCCAGCGCACCATCAGCAAGCGGGCCGCCCACGGTTACAGCTCCTATGGCAACCAGATCGGCGTCTCCACCGGCTTTGTCAAAGAGTATTACAACGACCGCTTTGTGGCCAAACGCATGGAAGTGGGGGCCGTCATTGCCGCCACGCCCAAAGATCAGGTAATCCGTGAGGTACCGGAACCCGGCGACATCGTCATCCTGGTGGGCGGACGCACCGGACGCGACGGCTGCGGCGGGGCCACCGGCTCCAGCAAAGAGCACACCGAAGAGTCCCTGGCCACCTGCGGAGCAGAGGTCCAGAAAGGCAACGCCCCGGAAGAACGAAAAATCCAGCGCCTCTTCAGGCATGAAACCGTCTCTAAAATGATCATCCGCTGCAACGATTTCGGTGCAGGCGGCGTCTCCGTGGCCGTGGGTGAGCTGGCCGACAGCATCGACATCTTCCTGGACAGTGTGCCCAAGAAATACAACGGACTGGACGGCACCGAGCTGGCCATCTCCGAGTCCCAGGAGCGCATGGCCGTGGTGGTCAGACGCGAAAACGCCGAGGACTTCATCCGCCTGGCCGGCACAGAAAACCTGGAAGCCACCGCCATCGCCAATATCACGGACACCGGTCGCCTGAGGATCCAGTGGCGCGGCACGTGGATTATCGATGTCTCCCGTGCCTTCCTGGACACCAACGGCGTCAGCCAGTCCACCCGCATCGAGGTGGAGTCCCCCGAACAAGGGTCCCCTGTCTTTAATAAAAAGAAGACCGCGGACCTCGCTGAAACCTGGATCAACACCCTGGCCGATCTCAACGTGGCCAGTCAAAAAGGCCTGGTCGAGCTCTTCGACAGCACGATCGGCGCCGGCTCCGCCCTCATGCCCTTTGGCGGCAAGACCTACCAGACCCCCACCGAGGGCATGGCCGCCAAGATCCCTGTCGAAAGCGGAGAGACCCACACCGGAACCCTGATGGCCCACGGATACAACCCGGAGCTGGCTATCTGGTCCCCCTTCCACGGCGGCCTCTACGCCGTGGTGGAGAGCGTGGCCAAGGTGGTCGCCATGGGCGGCACCTACCAGGACATCTACCTCTCTTTGCAGGAATACTTTGAAAAACTTCGCGGGGAAGCCGTTCGCTGGGGCAAACCCTTTGCCGCCCTCCTCGGCGCCTACCGCGCCCAGAAAGAGTTCAAGATCGGCGCCATCGGCGGCAAGGACTCCATGAGCGGTTCGTTTAAAGACTTGGACGTGCCCCCCAGCCTTATCTCCTTTGCCGTCTCTGCCATGGACATGAACCACCTCATCACGCCGGAGTTCAAGCTGGCTGACTCCCGGGTTGTCATGATCCAGGCAAACCGGAACGCAGCCGAGATCATCGACTTTCAGGACCTCAAGGAAAAATACGACCTGGTCACCCGGCTCATGGCCGAAGGCCACATCATCAGCGCTCACACGGTCAGCAAGGGTGGAGCCGTGGCAGCGATCTCCAAAATGTGCTTCGGCAACACACTGGGCATGGACCTGAACCCCGAAATCTCAGCCGAGATGTTAACGCATGAGGCCATTGGCTCCCTTGTTCTTGAGGTGAGTTCCGAAAAAGAGCTTGCAGAACTCTTCACCACGGCCTATGTCGACTTAGGTATGGTCACTGAAACCGAAACCATCACACAGGGCGATATGAGCCTGGCTTTGCCTGACCTCATCACCGCCTGGGAAGCACCCTTGAACGAGATCTTCGAGATCAAAGAGGACCACCAGGGACCCATCGACACCTTATGTCATACGGTCAAAACCATCCATGTAGCCAAACACAAGGTGGCGCGTCCCAAGGTGATCATCCCCTCGTTTCCCGGCACCAACTGCGAGATCGACACCCAGCGTGCCTTTACCCGCGCAGGAGCCGACGTAGAGGTGGTGGTCTTTAAAAACCTCACCGCCGCCTGGGTGGAAGAGTCCATCGCCACCCTCGCAGGCAAAATCGGCGGCGCGCAGATCATCGCCCTGCCCGGTGGGTTCTCCGCAGGGGACGAACCCGAAGGGTCCGGTAAATTCATCGCCTCCATCTTCAAAAATGAGCGGGTCAAAGAGGCGGTTCACGGCCTCTTAAACGATCGAGACGGTCTCATGCTGGGCATCTGCAACGGCTTTCAGGCCCTGGTCAAACTCGGCCTGCTGCCCTACGGCGAGATCCGTACCTTAGAAGAGACCGCGCCCACCCTGACCTACAACAAGATCGGCCGCCACATTGCGCGCTACGTGAAGACACGGGTCTCATCCAACCTCTCGCCCTGGCTGTCCGGCACGGAAACAGGTGAGATCTTTGAGTCCCCCCTCTCCCACGGTGAGGGACGGTTCTTTGCCAGCGATGATGTCCTCAAAGGGCTCATCGAAAAGGGTCAGATCGCCACCCAGTACGTGGATGAAACGGGCAACGCCACCTACGACGGACGCTTCAACCCCAACGGCTCCATCTACGCCATTGAGGGCATTACCAGCGCCGACGGCCGTATTTTTGGAAAGATGGGTCACAGCGAACGTATCGGAAGCCATATCGCCGGAAACATCTACGGCAAAACAGATATGAAGATTTTTGAGTCTGGGGTAAAGTACTTCCAGTAAACAGGGACGATTAAAGGATTCACAATGAATTGCGACAAGTTTAAAGACGAATGCGGTGTTCTGGGAATCTTCTCAAAGACAAGCCGGAACCTTTCACGCCGGGTAGCCTTCGGACTCATCTCTCTACAGCACCGAGGCCAGGAGAGCGCAGGCATTGCCGCCTACGATGAGGGCAAAGTCCGTCACTACAAAGAGATGGGCCTGGTCCAGGATGTCTTCGACAACGACATCTTAGATGGCCTGACCGGCACCATCAGCGTGGGCCACGTGCGCTACTCCACCACCGGAGAGTCCCACGTCTCCAACGCCCAGCCCCTGGTCATTAACTACCGGGGCGGGAGCATCGCCCTGACCCACAACGGCAACCTGGTGAATGCCGATAAAATCCGGGACAAACTGGAAATTTCCGGCTCCATCTTCCAGACCTCCATCGACACCGAGGTCATTGCCAACCTCATCGCCAAAAATTACTCCCTGGGGTTTAAAGAATCCATCCTCAAAACCGTTCGGGAGATCAAAGGCGCCTTTGCCCTCGTCATCGTCTGCGAAGGCAAACTCATCGGCATACGAGACCCCAACGGCCTGCGCCCCCTGTGCATCGGCAAACTTCCCGACGGCGGCCTGGTCCTCTCCTCAGAGAGCTGCGCCCTGGACGTGGTCGGCGCCGAGCTCGTGCGGGACGTTAAACACGGCGAGATGGTCATCATCGATGAAAACGGCATCGAGTCCATCATCTATGACGACAGCCAGCGCGTGGCCCACTGCATCTTCGAATACGTCTACTTTGCCCGCCCCGACAGCGTCATCGACGGCGTCAGCGTCTCCAGCTCAAGGCGATGTGCCGGAAAAACCCTGGCCCAGGAACACCCCGTAGAGGCCGACATTGTCATCGCCGTGCCCGATTCCGGCATCGACGCCGCCATCGGCTTCGCCCAGGAGTCCGGCATCCCCTACGGTATCGGACTCATCAAGAACAAGTACATCGGCCGAACCTTTATCCAGCCCGATCAGGAATCCCGCGAGCTGGCCGTTCGCCTGAAACTCAACGTGCTTAAAGAGAACGTGAAAGGCAAAAGAGTTGTGGTGGTCGATGACTCCATCGTTCGCGGCACCACCAGCCGCAAGATCGTCGATGCCCTGAAAAAAGCCGGGGCCACCGAAGTCCACATGCGGGTCAGCTCAGACTCTGTAAAATTCCCCTGCTTCTTCGGCATTGATACCCCGAACCGCCAGCAGCTCGTGGGCTCCTCCAAGAGCGTTGACGAAGTCAGAGACCTCATCGGCGCCGACTCCCTGGGCTACATCAGCGTGAAAGGCCTCCTGGCCTCCGTGGGCAAAACCAACTGCGATATGTGCACCGCCTGCTTCGACGGCGACTACCCCATGGACGTCCCCGAAGAAGTCGACAAACTCATGTTCGAGTAATAGCTTTGCCTCCGGCGGCGAGGTGGTGCACCTCGCCGCCGGAGGCTTCTTTAATAAAATACCCTCCCCAAAAGGATAAAAATATGAGCGAGAAGACAAAACTGACCTATGCAGACGCTGGCGTGGACATCAAAGAAGGTGCCGCGGCTGTTGAAAAAATGAAAGCTTACGTCCAGGAGACCTTCACCAAAGGTGTGCTGGGCGGCCTGGGCGGTTTTGGCGGGCTGTTTGAGCTGGACCTGGAAGGATACCGGAAACCCGTTCTGGTCTCCGGGACCGACGGGGTAGGCACCAAGCTGAAGATCGCTTTTTTAACAGACGTCCACGACTCCACCGGCATCGACCTCGTGGCCATGTGCGTCAACGACATCCTGGTTCAAGGGGCAAAACCCCTCTTCTTCCTCGACTACATTGCCACAGGCCGCATCAGCTCCGATAAGGTAGCCGACATCGTGAAAGGCATCGCCGAAGGCTGCAAGCAGTCCGGGGCCTCCCTCATCGGCGGGGAGACCGCCGAGATGCCCGGATTCTACTCCGATGACGAATACGACATCGCAGGTTTTACCGTGGGCATCGTGGAAAAAGAAAAAATCATCGACGGCAGCAAGATCAAAGACGGGGATGTCCTCATCGGCCTGCCCTCCACGGGCATCCACTCCAACGGCTACTCCCTGGTGCGAAAGCTCTTTTTTGACGTGCTGAACATGAAGGTCAGTGACCCCGTGGAAGAGCTGGGCATGACCCTGGGCGAGGCCCTGATCACCCCCACCAAGATCTACGTCAAAGAGATCCTGGAGATCCTTGCCCACCACAGCGTAAACGGCATGGTCCACGTCACTGGCGGCGGCTTCACCGAAAACATCCCCCGGGTCCTTCCCGAGGGCCTCGGCGCCGATATCAACATGGGCAGCTGGGAGATGAACCCCCTCTTTCCCCTCATTCAGGAAAAGGGCAACGTCGACGAGTCCGAAATGTTCAAGACCTTCAACATGGGCATCGGCTTTATCCTCGCCGTCGACCCGTCTGAAGCCGACGCGATGATGAAAACCATCGAAAAAATGGGCGAAAAAGCTTACACCATCGGCACCGTCACCCAGGGTGAAGGCATCCGGTATATCAAATAAAAAAATGCCTCCGGCGGCAAGGTGAGCCACCTTGAAAGCATCTTGCGAAAGCGCTCTGCCCCTCGTTCCTCGGGGCAGAGCGCTTTCGCCTTTTTAGCTGAAAGGTAAATCCAAGAGCTACCGTCGCGGGAAAAAAGGAACAAAAAGCGCCCCCCCATTCTTCAGCCCTATCCCTTGCAAAATATACTTTTTCGATCTAATGACAATGAGTAACCACTTGCTGCCCTGCCCTTTACCATCAAATTAATGAACAAAGCTCGCAAAGAAGAGCAAAGGATCAATAAGATCATATGGGGATTCGTTGCTTACGAAAAGGCGGGGACTCTTGAAGGGGTTCTCAAGCAGGTGAAACCATAACAGGAGCGTCCCATGAATAAACGCTGTCTGCTCATTATTTTCCTGATGGTCTGTTTTCTTTTTCCCATCAACGCAGGTGCCACCCCGAAGATCTCTTCCGGAGAGACCGTGCAGAAGGAAAGCGGGATTATTTTTCATGGCAACAAAAGAAGTTTCAAATTTCATGCCCCGGATTGCCGTTACTACCACTGTAAAAACTGCACGATTATTCTTCACTCTACGACCGAAGCCAAAGAGAAAAATTTCTCCCCCTGCAGCCTGTGCAAACCGCTGTACTATGCCCAACGGCACGCTGAGAAAAAAATAAATCACAGCGACAAGAGCACTGCGCCTCTCCCTGCGTCGATGCCTTCCTCCGCCGGATTGCGGGCTAAACCGAGTTCACTGCCTGGGAGTGTCACGTGCAAGGAACTGCACTACCGGTGTGTAAGGTTGCAAGAAAAATATAAAAGTACAAAAGCAATGCCGGCGGCAAGATGAGCCAATGTATGATTATTTGTAACTATTCAGCTATCCATTTTTTCTTTATGACCCCGGCCTGACAGCACCCTACGCTTTTCGTCTTCCCCGCGCAGTTAGAAGGTGCGGGAGCCGCACCCTACGCGGTGATGAAAAGACGTGACGTATTGGCATTTGAATCTTTCTGTCATTTGCCTCGAACGATCGGGCGAAGGCAAGCTGAATAGTTACGATTATTTATTTGCAGCAGCCTGAAGCAGTGACGTGGGAGATGGAATTCATAAGGTTGAAACGATATCAAACATGGAGGCAGAGCCTCCGGGGTGCTTTCCCAGGCGAGGCCTGGGAACGAGTAAAAGGTGCATGCGTTATCAGCCGCAGCCCCTCACCCGCCACGCGAATGCGGACGCCTTTCATCCCGAAATGACGACACCCGAATCGCATTCGCAAACCCGCTTTCAAGGTGGCTCACCTCGCCGCCGAAGGCCCGCTTTTCACCTTTTTTCTATCTTCTACTACATCGACTCCCCGGCTGCCTGCCCGGAAGCCCAGGCCCAGTGGAGGTTGAAGCCGCCGAGTTGGCCGGTGACATCGAGGAGTTCGCCGGTGAGGTAGAGACCGGGGGTGAGGCGGCTCTCCATGGTTTTGGAGGAGACGTCTGCGGTATCCACGCCGCCTGAGGTGGCTTCGGCTTTGCGCATGCCCTCGGTGCCTGAAGGGGTGATGCGATAGTCATGGATGAGCGACACGAGGCGTTCTTGATCCTTAAGGGTCAGTTGGGCGATCTGCTGACCGCCCAGTTTGGCGGGGACAAGGGCGGTGGCGAGGCGTTCCGGGAGGATTCGAGAGAGCAGGGTACGCACCAGGGGTTTGCCCCCGGCCTCAACCAGGAGGGATTCGATGCGGTTCCCCGGCAGAAAATCAACGGCCATCTCCTGGCCTTTTTCCCAATGACAGGAGGCGTGAAGGGCCACGGGACCACTGAGGCCCTTGTGGGTGAAAAGGAGATTTTCGGTGAAGCTTTTGCCGCCGACGGTCAGGCGTGCGGGCAAGGCGATTCCGGTCAGACCTTTGAGCTTCCAGTCACTGGGGAGGGTAAAGGGGACCAGGGCCGGACGCGCCGGGATGATGGTGTGCCCAAACTGTTTGGCGAGGCGATGCCCCATATCGGTGGCACCCACCTGGGGCCAGGCCGGGCCTCCCAGAGCGATGAGGCAGGAGGCTGCCGTGACCTGTCCCTTTTCAAGGGTCACCTGAAAGCCGTCTGCCTGGGTTACCCCTGTGATCTCGCTGTCCAGGCGTAGAACTACCTTTGCCTTTCGGCACTCCAGGAGAAGGGCCTCCACCATGTCTTCGGCAGAATCCCGGCAAAAGAGCTGACCATGCTCCCGCTCTTCCCAGGGAATATCATGGTTCTCCACAAAGGAGACCACATCCCAGGGACTCAGGCGCGCAAGGGCTGATTTCACAAAATGGGGGTTGCGGCAGACGAAATCAGCCGGAGTCGCCTGAAGGTTGGTAAAATTGCATTTGCCACCGCCTGCGATAAGGATCTTGCGACCGGCTTTTTTCCCATGATCGATGACACACACCGATTTTCCGCGCTTTGCGGCGGTCATGGCCGCCCACAACCCCGAAGCGCCTGCTCCGAGAATAACGATATCATAATGTGGCATAACGGGTATCCTAGGTAATCATTGAAAGCGGGTTGCCCATTGCATCCCATGCCGTCCGGCACGCGGTGCGGCGTCTGGTTATAGTGTCTGAAAGAGGAAACATCAAGAAGAGAAATAAAGGGGGGCAACCCCATCTATTTTAAGTGAAAAAAATCGAGGGGCCAACGCGAAACCGTCCGAAAAGCCCACATGAGCTTATGCGACCGGACCAAAACAGGATAGACAGCCCAGAAAAGAAGGAAGATAATGGGCCTGGTCTATCCCCCTGAATCGGAAGGAAAAGAGAAAAAAGGTGGAGTCCTCGGGCATGGCCCTTTATAATCTATTGATCCGTCAATTGGAAGGGTTCATCCGGTGAAATTCAGACCCCATTACGGCCGCAAAAAACACTTTTTCATAAAGAGGACGCCTATGACTGTACCCTCAAAATACCTCACCGCTGCCTGGATTATCACATTTTTATTGCTGGCACTGCCCGTCGCCCATGCCGCCTCCAGGGGTCAGGCCGTCTACGTCTCCGCTTACTCTCATATCTACAGCGGAGACAGGAAAAAACCCTTTGGCCTCGCGGTGACGTTAAGCATCCGAAACACCGACCCCCACAGCTCCGTTACCATCACCCAGGTGAACTACCACGACTCCGACGGCAAGCTCCTCACCCGATACCTTGCCACGCCCCTGAATATTGCCCCCCTGGCCGCCACCCGATTCATCGTGAATGAGTCTGACAAAGCCGGGGGCTCCGGGGCCAACTTCATCGTCACCTGGAAGGCCGATGAACCGGTCTCTCCGGTCCTCATCGAATCGATCATGATCAGCACCCGGGCCCAGCAGGGCATCTCCTTCACCTCTCGGGGGCAGGTGATTTGGGACCGATAAATTAAGGGATGATCATTCGAAAAGGCGCCCCACCACCTCGCCACGGCGAGCAGGACGCCTGGAAAAAAAAGCCCCTTTAAATCTCGACCGATTTAAAGGGGCTTTCGAGCTAACCCGCTCAGTTAAGCGGACCGGATGTCTGAATCCATCATGGTTTCCATCCCAACCCTTTTCGCTTGGCTGTGATTCTATTGTCCAGAAGCTCAGCGGCCTCTTCAGGGTTTTTTTCGATGATAAATCGAGCCCCAACCAGGTCTTCAAGGCCCTCGGTGGCGAGGTGAGTCACTGTTTCTGAGCCCAAGATATTGGGCGGATGACCCAGGTGGGTTTCGATGCCTGAGGCCACGGCGTACAGACCGATGGCGGCCGCTTTTTCCGAGTACCACTCCGGTGCGGATGCGGCCACGGGCAGGTCCGAGAGATCCACGCCCAGAGCGTCGGCCAGAAGCGCGCAAAGTTGCAGAATACGTGAGTTGTCCACGCAGCTCCCCATGTGCAGTACCGGGGGAATGCCCAGGGCGCCGCAGACCTCCTTTACCCCCGGCCCTGCCATCTCAATACCTTCCGGTACAAGGAGCCCGGCCTTTCCGGCAGCAGTGGTCACGCACCCCGTCACCAGAACCAGGATATCTTTTTTCAACAGGGCCTTTGCAAGGCCGACATTCATGGAGTCCTGTTTGAACTTGGGGTTGTTGCATCCCACGATCCCCACCACACCTCGAATCTTACCTTGGCGCATGGCTTCAATCAGGGGCTCTGCTGTTCCTCCCAGGGCCGCCAGAATCGCTTCGTTTGAAAATCCGGTCATAATGGGGACAGGGGTATCGGGTATATCAACCCGTGAGGCATCCCTTTCGGCAAATGCATCCACGGCGAGGGTGACGATCTCACGTGCTTTTTCAAAGGCATTTTCAGGATGGATATCAAAGTGTGTGGCCCCGGTGAACCGAGCCTTTCCTGACGTGGTGATGAACCGGGTATGGTAGCACCCCGAGATCTGAACCATGCTGGGCATGATGCACTGATAATCCACCACCACGGCCTCCACAGCCCCGGTGACGATGGAAAGTTCGGTCATCAGATGGTTGCCCGCCATGGGGATGCCCTGGCGCATCAGCAACTCATTGCTCGTGCAGCACAGGCCGCCAATGTTAATGCCCGACGCCCCCTTCTCACTGGCCCGAGCCAAGAGATCCGGCATTCGCGCGGCGGCCAGGATCATCTCCGAGACCACCGGGTTGTGCCCATGGACAAGGATGTTGACCTGATCCTTCTTCAGGACCCCCAAGTTGGCGGTGGAATACGAGGGGCTCGGAGTACCGAAAATAATATCCGAGAGTTCTGTCCCAATCATGGATCCGGCCCAGCCGTCGGCCAAAGCAGTCCGCGCCGCATGAATCAAGGTGCTTGGGGCATCGTTGTCACACCCGATGTGGGTGCGGTGCATCATCTCGGCGATCTCACGATCCACACCCCGTGGGGTCATCCCGAGGGTCTTCCAGATTTCCCGTCTTTTTGCCGGAACCCGACTGAGAAATGACACCTCCTGCTTCCGGCTGCCAAAGTCGCCATAGAGAACCTCCACAAGGTCTCCTGCAATCTCCCGCGTCGGACGACCTTCTGTATCCACCCCCAGCTCTCCGGCAATCCGCACCAACTTGGCTTCATCGCGTATGCCATAATCTGACGTGCCCCCTGTCACCACGCACTCCAAGACCTCAATGAGATCCCTGCCATGGTCAGAATGCCCTGCCACCCCCCCTGCGACGAACCGGCCAAAGTTCCGCGCCACCACCACATCGGCATCCGCACCGCACACGCCGCGCTGCATCTTCCCATCCTTCTTTGAACTGATGCGGCATGGCCCCATGGTGCAGTTCCGGCATGTGGTGCCGAGCTCGCAGAACCGACAGTGGGGAGTCTGCTGCTCCAGGCGATCCCACACCGTCTCAATCCCCTCCGCCTGGGCCTTGCGTATCATCGCCCGGGCGTCTTCCCACATCGAAAGCTCTTCTACCTGTCGTTTTTCCCTTGCCATGCCGACCTCCCTGTTTTCGGTGCCGAAATCTCTTCGAACCCCTTCCGACAAGAGCGTCGGCACCTCTCCATTAGGCACCCACCGTACCATGGGTCTTGCCCTGCTTTCTGTCAGCCAGCCGACATAAGGCACCGAATTTGTGGCCAGCATGCCCACCCACCCGCACGAGCGTCAACGGTCCGGGGTCAGCCTGAGCCTGGGATCATCACCCTGCCAGCTCCTCCAGCCGGGCTGCGTCTTCAACCCGGTAGACCCCCCGGCCCAGCTTTTGAATCACCCCAGAACGGCCCATCTCGGCAAGGAGGGTGGAGGCGGTCTGACGGGACATGCCCAGGTGAAGGGCCAGCTCTTCGATGGTCACGGTCAGGCGAATCACAGGTCCTTCGGGGTCGTCTCGGGTTTCTGAAAGAAGAAAAGCGGCAAGCCGCGTGGCACTGTCCCGAAAAACCAGACTCTCAATAATCTGAAAGGCGTTTTTCAATAGCCCCCCCAACACCCGCAACATGGCCTGGGTGACGGCCGGGGCCTCCATCATCTCCCGGTGAAAAGTGGCCACATCGGTCACCAAAAGGGATCCATCGGTGAGGGCCACCACGTAGGCGCCGGTGTGGCTGCTGTAAATGTCCCCGGGCTCCAGCACCGCAAAGGTGAACTCCTTCTCCTCGTAGGCCCTGTACACGCGCAAACGTCCCGAGGCCACCACAAACACCTCATTGGAGGACGCCTCCGGAAAAGCGATGCTCTCCCCTTTCACATAGCGCCGCCTCCGAAAGGCCTTTTTCATGGCTGCATACTCAGGACGTTCCAACTCCTCAAGCAGACTCACCGTTGAAATTTTCATACCGATCCGGCCCTCCTCACGCTCCAAAGATAAAAACGATTTATCACCCGTTCAAACGAACACCTGTCTTCGACTATCCGCAAAAAGGATTGAATTGTCAACGCAGCGATCCCTTACCACTCCCCGGCAGAACGTTCCCACGAGCCTGTCACGGACGCGAGGAAACATCATGACTTTTGTGCACCAAGGGCCCCTTGATAAACCATCAATCACGGCAAAGATTACATTCTTTTATGCGAATTGCGTTACCTTGTGTTAACACTGTGTTTTCATTATAGATATATTGAATTAGGCTTTACTTGCGTGTATAAAGGTTCCTTAAATCAGATCTTGTTTTTGGGGGTAATCATTTTTATTCGCGGTGCGACAAGCGGTTTGCAGAGGAAGGCTCCCGTTCTCACCCTACCAAGCCGCTAGAAGGAGGCCACATGAGCGATCGATTAGAGCGTGAATACGAACTGAAAAGAGTCGGCGCAGCCGAAGCCATGGCAGGTATCAAATCGGGCGACCGAGTCTTTTACGGGGAGTTCACTCTCTTCCCGAGATTGTGCGATGCCGCACTTGCGGACCGCCGGGACGAACTCACCGGGGTGAACGTGGACAGCGTCTGCTTTACCCAGATGCCCAAGGTGGCCGAGTTGGATCCCCATGGGGAGCACTTCATTCTCAACGACTGGCACTTCGGAGGCATCAGCCGAAAACTCCACCGAATGGGCCGTTGCAACTACATTCCCCTGACCTACCACCAGGGACCGCGCATCATCCGAAAATATCAGGATTACAATGCCGTGGTCGTCACCACCGGTCCTATGGACAAACGGGGATACTTCAACTACGGCATCTCCAACTCGCTGACCCCATCGGCCATCGATAAAGCCAAATGGGTTGTGGTCGAGGTGAATCCCAACATGCCCAACTGCCTCGGGGGAAATCAGGAGTCCATCCACATTTCCCGCATAAACGCGGTGGTGGAGGGTCGCACGGACAAACTCGTTGAGGTCCCGGGTGCCAAGGCATCAGAGGTCGACCAGGCCATTGCCGGTCACATCATGAAGGTCATCGAAGACGGTTCCTGCCTTCAGCTTGGCATCGGCGCCCTGCCCAACGTCATCGGCAACATGCTCGCAGAAAGCGATCTCAAGGACCTGGGCATTCACACCGAGATGCTGGTGGACTCCTGCGTGGATCTCTACGAGTGCGGCAAAATCACCGGGGCCAAAAAAGTCATCGACAAATACAAAATGGCCTACACCTTTGCCATGGGCACCTCCAAGCTCTACGATTTTCTCCACAACAACCCGACCTGCGCGTCCTATCCGGTGAACTATATCAACGATCCCAAAATCATCGCTTTGAACCCCAAGGTGATCGCGGTCAACAACGCCGTGGCCATCGACCTCTACAGCCAGGTCTGCTCAGAGTCTGCAGGCACACGCCAGGTCTCAGGCACCGGGGGCCAGCTCGACTTCATCTTTGGCGCCTTCGGCTCCAAAGGGGGCAAAGGCATCATCGGCTTGAGTTCCACATACACAGACGGCAAAGGGGTGGTTCACTCCCGCATCAACCCCACGCTGACGCCGGGTTCCATCGTCACCCTGCCCCGCTCCATGGTCCAGTACGTGGCCACGGAATACGGCATGGTTCAGCTCAAAGGCAAGTCCACGGTGGAGCGCGCCGAAGCGCTTATCAGCATTGCCCACCCGGACTTCCGTAACGATCTGGCCAACGAAGCCGCCGCCATGGGCATCGGTTAAAAAACAGCCGGTGGTGATAAAAATCGACTGCACACCTTCGATGCGGGGACCCGAAGTTCGGGTCCCTGCATTCAGCCCCCTTTACGTCGGCACCTGCAACATGTCCCCCAGTCCCCGCCGGAAACAAAAGCGCCTTTCAATCCAACCTGTGATACAGTGTGTCATGATGTGACGGTCTCTTTATATGGCCGCAACGCCTGGCCAAACGAACCCAACAGGAAAAAAGCCAAACTGCCATGTTAAACGACCGCGATGACTTTCTCGATGAGACCTTCTCCCACACAGACCTTACCGATCAGGACCTTTCAGGAAGAATCTTTGAATCCTGCCACTTCGAGCACTGCACCCTGTCCAACACACGCCTTACAAACACCACCTTTGAGAACTGTACCTTCGCCTCCTCTTCCCTGATGATGGCCGACGTCACCCGGACCACCTTTGACACGGTCCGCTTTGATGCATGCAAAGTGGCGGGAATCAACTTCAGCACCCTCAACGATTTTTGCATCAATCTTATCTTTAAGAGTTCCAAACTGATCTCCTGCACCTTCACCGGAATGGATCTTCGAAAGACCCCTTTTTCTGACTCTCAGATCGAGGAGTCCAACTTCCGTGAATGCAACCTCAAAGAGTCCGATTTTACCAACGTCTATTTTCGAACCACCACCTTTTCCAACTGCACCCTCTCTGCCGCAGACTTCAGAGGGGCTTCCGGCTTCACCATCAACCCCTGTCACAATGCCCTCAAAGGGGCCAGATTTGACAACGCAAGCGCCCTGCAACTTCTTCAGCCCTTCGGCATCACCCTGGGATAAAAACAGCGCCGGTCTTCATGCTGAGGCCCTGATTCATATCCCTTTATCCAAAGTGGCAAAAAACAACAGCTCCAGAACGAAGGGCCAGCCTGTACGTGGCTCTTTCCAAATAAAACGTGCTATTCCAAGGCACTGTGCCTTTCCCTCTCCCCTTCAAACATGCTACAATGGGCCATTAAAAAACCCTCACAAAACGAGACCGCCCCATGAACATGGTACGATTAATTTACGCCAGCCGCCTGGCGCCCCATGCCGGGCCTCGAGACGTCCAAATCATTCTGGAAACCGCCCGAGCCAACAATCCCGCCAAGGGCATCACAGGAGCCCTCTGTTATAACGACACCTATTTTCTCCAGTGCATTGAGGGGCCTCGCACCGCCATCAACCAATTGTACACATCCATCCTGAGCGATGAACGGGCGGCGGACTCCACCCTCATGGAGTATTCCGATATCCACGAGCGGATCTTTGAGAATTGGTCCATGGCCTACGTGAAAGCCGACGAATTGACGGAACAGATTGTGATGAAATATGGGGCCGACAGGCATTTTAACCCCTATGAGATGAACGGGGAGCAGGCGTTGGGGTTCATGATCAACCTGGCCCGCGAAAAAGATCGTTATCTGGCAACCGTGATTAAAAAATAATTTACCTCAAAGCTCTGATAACGCGGCAGATGAGTGCACCCGGCTCGCCCGAAGGGTGAGGAAATCAAACAGAATACCATGGATTACATTTTGTATTTTTGAAACGACTGGAAATATTACTGCAAAGAACCGTAATTACGAATTATTCCTTAATCCTGATTGTTTTCTCATGAAATATCCGGGTTAGCCCGGATATTTCACGAGTTGGGTGCGCTCATATGCAAGGCATCAGAGCTGAAGATGTAGTGGTTTACCTCAAAGCTCTGATAACGCGGCAGATGAGTGCACCCGGCTCGCCCGAAGGGTGAGAAAATCAGACAGAATAC
>NZ_JAQYWB010000138.1 GCF_030145185.1 Desulfoluna sp.
GCGCAAGCACACCCTACCCTCACACCCCCAAAACCGGCGGTAACGCGTTACATAAGGGCGACTTTGCCCCGAAGTCCATGAAGGCTTACGACGTCAGCCACCAACGCACGGCTTTTTATATAATAGACTGAGCGCAGCGACTCCTCGAACCAAGCACCAAGCACGCTTTTCCCTTTTCCCTTTTCCCTTTTCCCTTTCGCCATTAGCCTTTAGCCTTTAGCCATCTCCACCCACCCCCGGCTTTTATAAAACTGACTGAGCGCAGCGACTCCTCGAACGAAGAACCAGGAACCAAGCACCAAGCACGCTTTTTCTTTCACCGCTTTTTCTTTCAACGCCCTTTCTTTCAACGCTTCTCACTCACCCCACCCATCAGATCGTATCTTGAATTTACCCGGCGACGGTTCTCCGAGGCAGTTCCTGGGTTTTTGCAGTTTCCGCATGAGATCCAACTTCCCGAGCTCTTTCAGACGATTGTATATCAGCGTCCAGGCACAATCCTTTTCCTTGTCGATCTCGCATTTTCCGTTATCGGTTCCGCCGCACGGCCCGTTGACCAGCCCTTTGTGGCAGGCCGTCACCGGGCAGATTCCTCCGGTCTCGCCGATGATACAGGTTCCGCACTGTGTGCAGATCTCGTTGTACTCGCCGGGTGCCGTCTCTTTCCCCACAAAGAGGGTGTCCAATGCCGGGACCACCATCATCTTAAGCTGACTGGCGATGGTCTGGACCCCGAACGCACAGGACATAATAAGGAGAACATCGGCCTGGGAGAGACTGCTTCCTATATCGGAAAGGATCTCTCCGGTCAGGTGGTCACAGGCGACCGGAACAACCGTATGGCCGGTGACGAGTTTTCCTGCGCCGGACAACCGCGTGCTCATGGCAAGAACCTCGGGTTCACCGCCGGTATGGGTGAGTGTCGTACAGGTTCCGCAGCCAATAATGAAGACCCTGGCGCAGCCGTCTAAAAGCCGGTCGATCTCTTCTTCCGTTTTTTGTCGTGTAATGGCCCGGATCATATCATTTGTTCTCCTTTTCAAGGTCGCATCGGAGACATCTCATCGCCTCACAAACGGCCTCCTCTTCCGTAAATCCCATTTCCACTTCACGGAAATTTCGTATGCGATCGCAAGGGTTCGTGTGCCTTGCATGAACCCTCGGATTTTCGCCTTCTGTTTCACTTTCAAGGGCCAGCCCCGCATCCACCGCCATCTCGGTCTTTTCATCCGCGATCTCTATGCGCCCTTTCTGCCCCTTCAGATATCTGTCGATGGCGATGGCAGCCCTTCGCCCCGAAGCGATCGCCTTGATCACAAAGGTGGGGCCGGAGGTAAAATCGCCCCCGGCAAACACCCCGGGAATATTGGTGGCCAGACTGTTTTCGTCAATGGCAAGAGTCCCCCAGAGTTCTCTTTCAAGCCGGCTGTCTTCCGAAAGAAAGGAGGTGTCCGGGGCCTGACCGATGGAAATGACGACATGATCCGCATCGATGACCTGACGGTCCGATTCATCGCTTTTGGGATTGAATTTCCCCTCTTCGTCAAAAACCGACACACACCTGAGAAATTCAACCCCTGTCACCTTCTCGCTGTCATGGATGATCCGTTTGGGTTCCCAGGCCGGATTGATCACGACCCCCTCTTCCAGGGCCTCGGCCACTTCCTTTTCCCAGGCAGGCATCATGTCCCTGGGTTCCATACAGAACAGATGGACATCGGAGGCTCCGGTTCTCAGCGATGTTCTCGCAACATCCACGGCAACATTCCCGCCACCGATGACAACAGTCTTCCCGTCAAAGGAGCTCACCTTCCCCTGCCTGACATCACACAGATAGCTGAGGCCGTAATGCAGTCCCGCAAGATCCGTCTCTTCGCCGGGGATTCCGATCCTCTTGCTCGTCTGGGCCCCCGCTGCGATAAAGACGGCGTCAACCCCCTCCTTCATCAGGTCATCCACCGTATGCTGTGAATCCACCGGCGTGTTGTAACGAATCTCAACGCCGCATGCTTCGATATACCGGACCTCCGTTTCAATAACCTCAGGGGGAAGCCTGAATTCAGGCAACGCGATGCTGAGCATTCCTCCGGCCTTTGGCTCGGATTCAAAAACCGTGACCCCGTATCCGGCCTTTCGGAGAAAATAAGCGCAGGTCAGTCCGGCCGGACCGGCACCCACCACGGCGATTTTCTCCTTTTTTGTCAGGGGAAAGGGGCTGGCCGGAAGCCCGATGTTTTGAAAGTACCAGTCCGATGCAAACCGTTTGAGGGATCGGATCGCCACCGGTTCGTCAAGCTCTCCCCGCCTGCATTTATACTCGCAGGGATGGATACATATCCTGCCGCAGACCGCCGGAAACGGATTCCGTTCACGAATGATGTCGACGGCCTTCTGGTATTCTCCCTTGGCGATGGCCGCCACATAGTTCGGCACATCGATACCGGCCGGGCAGGCGTGCTGACATGGGGAGATCACGATGGCATCGCAAGTGGCGCCAGCGCACCGGTGCTCGAGGATATGGTCCCTGTACTCCTCTTCGAAATATTTTAAGGTGGAAAGAACCGGTTTTGCACAGGCCTGTCCCAAACCGCAAAGGGAGGTTTCTGTGATGGTCGCCCCGATCTCCCGGATCGTTTCAAGGTCCCGAAGCCGCCCTTTTTTCTGCGTAATTCGTGTCAGTATTTCAAGAAGCTGGGTGGTCCCCAGGCGACAGGGTGCACACTTCCCGCACGACTCGGACTGGGTGAAGCCGAGAAAAAACCGGGCGATCTCCACCATGCAGTTGTTCTCATCCATCACGACCATCCCGCCGGACCCCATGATCGCGCCCAGCCGTGAAATCGTCTCGTAATCGATGGGCGTGTTGATCAGCTGCGCGGGAATACATCCCCCTGCCGGGCCGCCCATCTGAACCGCCTTGAACTTTCTCCCCTTGGGAATCCCCCCGCCGATATCAAAGATGATGTCATGGATACTGGCTCCGAAGGGAACCTCCACCAACCCGGTATTATTGACCTTCCCTGCAAGAGAAAAGATCTTGGTCCCCCCACTTTTTTCCGTACCGACCTCCGTGTACCAGGCCGCCCCGTTATTGATGATCAAGGGGACATTCGCGAGAGTTTCCACATTATTGATGTTGGACGGCTTCCCGCCCAGTCCCTCCTGGGCCGGAAAGGGGGGTTTGGGGTTCGGCATCCCCCGCTTCCCTTCGATGGAGGCCATCAACGCGGTCTCCTCACCGCAGACAAAGGCTCCGGCCCCCATCTTCAGTGAGAGATGAAAATCAAAACCTGTGCCGAGGATGTTCACCCCGAGAAGGCCCAAGGCCTCCAGCTGGCGGATCGCAAGGGTCAGATGCTCAACGGCAATGGGATATTCTTCCCTTACATAGATATACCCGTACTCAGCCCCGATGGCATAGGCACCGATCATGAGGCCTTCAATGACGCAGTGGGGATCTCCCTCAAGCATCGCCCTGTCCATGAACGCACCGGGGTCTCCCTCGTCCGCATTGCAGATGATGTATTTGGGTGACCCCTGGGCACGTCGGGTATACTCCCATTTAAGCCCTGTGGAAAAACCGGCCCCGCCCCGCCCCCGGAGCCTGGCAGTGGTCACCTCGTCGATCACATCATCAGGGGTCATGCCGCCGAGAACCTTCGCCAGCGCTCGATACCCCCCTGAGGCGATATAATGGTCCACCTGGGTTGGATCAATCTTTCCGCAATTAGCCAGAACCCGTCGCACCTGCTTTTTGTAAAAGGGAATCTGATCCCTGTAGAAAACCGGCTGATTCGTCGTGATGTCTCGGTACGCAAGCCTGTCGACCAGCCTCTTCCCCTTGATCGTTTCCGAAACGATATCAAACGCGTCCTCGGGAGCGACTTCCTGGTACTGAATTCCCATGGGCTCTATGGCCACAACAGGCGCCTTTGCGCAAAAGCCGTGGCATCCCGTCGACCGGATCTCCACACGGTCCGAAAGCCCTTGTTTCGCGACCTCTTCGCCAATCGAATCGAAAACCTCCTTCGCCCCGTAGGCTCTGCACCCTGTCATGCATACCAGGACGAGGGTCTTCTCTTCTCCCTTGCCGGCAAGGAGCGTATTGCGGAGCCATTCGAGCTGCCCTATGGAAAGGAGTTTCTTCATTTTATGTCAGCTCCTCGAAACTATGACGATCAAATTTGCCTCCGGCGGCGAGGTGGGCCACCTCGAAAGCAGGTTTGCGAATGCGCATCAGCAAGCGTATCTTGAGTGTAAAATGCGTCCGCATTCGCTCGGAGAGTAAAGGTCGGCAACCAGCGTCGCCGCATAGCCCGGATATTTCATGAGAAAACAATCAGGACTAAGGCATAATCCGTAATGACAGTTCTTCGCAGTCATATTTTCAGTCGTTTCAAAAATGCAAAATGTAATCCACGGTATTCTGTCTGATTTTCTCACCCTTCGGGCGAGCCGGGTGCACTCTTCTGCCGCGTTATCAGAGTTTTGAGGTAAACCACTACATCTTCAACTCTGATGCCTTGCATATGAGCGCACCCAACGCGTGAAATATCCGGGATAGTTACGACTTTTCTTCCTTACTTTCAGTAAAATGCGCCAGAACAGAGTCGATCTTCCTGGGGGAAAGCCTGCCCATGTATTCCTTGTTCACCATCATCGTCGGGGCGAGAAAACAGGCCCCGAGACAGGCAACGGTTTCGAGTGAATACTTGTAATCAGGGCTGGTCTCCCCTTCATTGATCCCAAGCTCTTTTTTCATGATTTTGAGGATGCTCCTGCCCCCCTTCACGTGGCATGCGGTGCCGCAGCAGACCTTGAAGACATGCTTCCCCTTCGGTTTCAGACTCAGGCCGCCGTAAAACTCGATCACCCCCTGCACCTCACTCGGATAGAGCTTCAATGCCGATGCGATGGGAACAATCGCCTCCGGAGGAATGTAGCCCAGCGCTTCCTGCACCTCCTGCAGAAGCGGAATCAGCCCCCACGTCTCACCCCGGTGCTTCCTGATAATCGCCGAAAGCCTTTCCCAGTCGATCTCTTGCGGTTTCATCAAATCCTCCGTTTAACATTGCCTTCGCGGCCCCGACGCCGTCGGCAACCCGTCCCCCCGGGTGTGCTTGCGCTCCCTTACCATCAGAGCCTCATACAGGAGGACGCTGTAAATCCAAACATGGATCCCCGGTCACTTGGCGATACAAAAGGTAGCGAGTGTTCAACTGTAAAACAGCAAAACCCAATTCCATTTCTCCGGGCAGCCGGGGAAGACGAGGAGGCGAAGGGTGTCACCCTTCTCTACCGGCTTTCCCGTCTTTCCCGCGAAGGCGGGAATCCATGGTGGATAGGGGAAACGGCCAGAATAACGAAAACAATCTGCCACGCGACACCACGTAGGGTGTGCTTGCGCACCATTTGCTCGTAAAACCAACACCTTTCGCCGCGAACGAAGAACCAAGCACCAAGAACGATGAACGCTTTTACATGGGCTTCCATAACCGTTACGGTTACCCTCGGTGCGCAAGCACACCCTACCCTCACATCGTTGCCGCTGAGTCACATAAGGAGACGCTTGCGCTCCCTTACCATCAGAGCCTCATACAGGAGGACACTGTAAATCCAAGCATGGATCCCCGGTCACTTGGCAATACAAAAGGTAGCGAGTGTTCGACTGTAAAACAGCACAACCCAATCCATTTCTCCGGTCAGCCGGGGAAGACGAGGAGGCGAAGGATGTCACCCTTCTCTACCGTCTTTCCCGTCTTTCCCGCGAAGGCGGGAATCCATGGTGGATAGGGGAAACGGCCAGAATAACGAAAACAATCTGCCACGCGACACCACGCACGGCTTTTATATAATAGACTGAGCGCAGCGACTCCTCGAACCAAGAACGAAGAACGAAGAACCAAGAACGCCTTTACCGTCAGGGATATCCAGCCATGGGTTTTCTTGGCTGTAACGGTTTCCCGCGGTGCGCAAGCACACCCTACCCTCACACCCCCAAATCCGTCGGCAACGCGTTACATCAGGACCCCTGACCGCCGAAGCCATTTTAAATCCCTATACCTCTAATTCTATGGTCTTTACTTTCGTGTTTTGCGTGCCTTTCGTGGATTAAATGTTTTTAAGGTTTTTAAGGTTTTTAAGAGCCTTTGACCACGAACCACACGAAAATCACGAACAGGGAGACCGACGACGTCAACCCCCGGCGTTTGGCCTGGTTCAAAACAGGATTACACCTTTGACGTGTGGAGTGAAGGCACCACGGGACCCTCCTGGGCGCGCCGTGCTCCGTCGCGGCTTTTTTTGCCGGGGGCTTGCCCCAGCCAGAGTTACCCTGAAATGCTAATTATTGAACCAGCCCCGGCTTTTTTATA
>NZ_JAQYWB010000139.1 GCF_030145185.1 Desulfoluna sp.
CCTCAAGGCTCTGATAACGCGGCAGATGAGTGCACCCGGCTCGCCCGAAGGGTGAGAAAATCAAACAGAATACCGTGGATTACATTTTGCATTTTTGAAACGACTGAAAATATTACGGCAAAGAACTGTCATTACGAATTATTCTTTAGTCCTGATTGTTTTCTCATGAAATATCCGGGATAGCATGATGTTTTCTTCTTGCGTGATTCCTACCCAAAAAAGTTTTAGCCCCGATATTTCACGAAGGGTGAGAAAATCGAGCAGAAAACCGAAAATGACATTTTGTATTTTTAGAACACCTGCTTTTTTCGCGACAACACTCTGTAATAAAGCTGTATATCTTTTTGCATTGCGGTACCTCATGAAATGTCCGGGGTAGAACCCCGGGGGTTCGATCTGGACTTAATGTGCCGTTATGAGTCGAGGCCCGAATAGACCAATGCAGAAACAGCCCTTCCAGCTGACATGACGCAGGACAAAGCATGAATCGTATGCCCTCACTATGGGCCGCCTGTCCCCTGATTTCTTTCTGTGCTATGGACATGTGCATGATCAGACTCGAACGTGTGACGGATATAGAGCGGTTGGGGTGTTTTTCGAGGTTGTGCGTGGAGGCATTCCCCGTGGATGAGCGACGGCCCGAGGCCGAGTATGCCGGGCTGCTCGCAGACCCTCGGTATTGCCTGGAGATGAGCCTTGATGAGAACAGATGTGTAGGTTTTTTTTCCAGCTGGGACCTGACGGGTTTCACATATATCGAGCATTTTGCCGTGGAGCACACATGCCGGGGGCAGGGAGTGGGCAGCGCAGCCCTGCGGGCCTTTGTGGCTGAGCATGCCGGGACGGTGATCCTGGAGGTGGAACCTCCCCGGGTCAGCGTCGACGCCGTGCGGCGCATCGCCTTTTATGAGCGCCTGGGCTTTTTGTATAACCCGGTTCACCATGTGCAGCCCCCTTATGCCCAGGGATTGCAACCCGTGGTCCTCCATCTCATGAGTTTTCCCGACCCGGTAACGGACTATGCCGCTGTGCGCCACGAGCTGTATACCCACGTGTATGACTTGTCTGAGGCTCCCATGTAAACAAGTGACCTCGGAGCTGAGGCGGCCCCATATCCGCCTGGTACGATGGTGGGACAGGCAACATGCGCATGGTGTGTTGAGAAAAACAGGCACCCCAAAGCTGCGCCCCCGTTTTAGCGGGCTCATCAGCGGCCATAAATCCTGTCATAACAGAGTTCCAAGGCGTGAGGACAACGCCTTGGAATCGATCCCCCGGGACCGGTAACAGATCGAAAACAGTCCCCAGTTCTCCCAGAACTCTTTTGAGATCGCTTTATCTTATCCAACAGGCGTGGTGCCTGTCCCCTGATTGCAGTCCCTGGTTGTAAGTTTGTCCGTTTTCGTTTTTGTCAAAAGATGAACTCAACCTGGGCGGAAAGCACCGTGCCGGGATCTTCGTACATATAAAAAGAACGATATTCGTCATTAAACAGGTTGTCCACAGACACAGAGAGATTCACGGTCTTAAGGCACCCACGGTTAACTGTGACGTGTTTTACGGCCTTCAAGTCCACAACAAGAGAATCGTTCATCATAAGACTTTCTCCGCTGGCATTTTCTCTCGTATTTTTATCATTGGTGAACTGTTCGCCAAGGTATCGCACCATGGCAGTCACTGTGAAATTATTCGTATCTTCCCATGTTATCCCGAGATTTGCCTTGTTCTTTGGGCTGAAGGGGAGGAAATTTCCTTCCTGGGAAGGGGTGACGGGATTCTTTTCTATGGTGGCGAGATTGTAAGTGTAGTTGGCGGTGATGCTCCAGTGATCGTCGAGGTAGATGGCCATGTCCAGCTCTGTCCCGTAGGAGCGGGTTTCGCCGATGTTTTTGTTGACCCAGACATTCGCCGGGTCGAACCAGGAGAGAATTTTATCGTCGGTGATGCTGTAGAATCCTGCGATGCTGATTTGAATCTTTTGGGTCAGCCATTTTTCTGCACCGATCTCCCAGGCCTCGGTCTTTTCAGGTTTCAGGTTTGGGTTGGGCTGCCTCGGGTTGCCCCCTGAGGTTCGATCATCATAGAGTTCGGAGGATGTGGGTGGTTTGAAGCCGGTTCCATAGTTGGTCCAGACGGAAAGGGCATTTTCAAAATTGTAACGCAGGCCGATCTTAGGGCTCCAGCTGTCGTCGGTGCGGTCTTCTGGGTTGCTGGTCGTGTAGTTGCTGAACATGTTGTCATAGTTCTTCCAGTGGTCGTATCTGACACCAGCGGTAAGGGTCAGGGGCTCTGCGGGTTTCCATACATCATTCACATAGCCCGCAAGGGTCCTCACCTTGAAACGGTTCTCCTGAATCAGGGCATGGGAAAACCAGTCTCTATATTTCTGTTCGGTACGGGTCTGGTTGTGGAAAAAACCGGTGGTCAGGGTGTGGCTTTTTCCCGCTTTTGCCGTCAGTCTCAACTCAGTGGGGATCTCAGAATAATCGGTGTATCGTTTCTTATTGGGGGCGTAGTTTGTCTTTCCTTTATCATAGAGATGAATCAGGTCATCGTAACGATAACCAAGGGAGCCCATAAAGGATATTCTGTCCCCAAAATTTTGATTTAATGTGAGCCCGGAAAAATGTCGATCCCAATCTCCACCGACATGGGGACGGCCCCGCGTGTAGTCATCGTGAAAAAAATTATAAAAGAAGGAGAGATTTGACTCTTTAGTAAGATCTATCCCCGTGTTCATTGAAAAGCTCTGTTTGTCGTATTCACAGCCATCAAGCATCGTGATGCTTGGGTTGAGGTTGTTTGTGACCACCCTGCTGCCATTGGAATTTTCATGGCTTGCCGCAAGAGCGTAGGAAAATTTATTGAGTTTTCCACTGGAAGCACCTGACAGCTTCAAGGTATCAAATCTTCCGTAGCCCACTGCGAGGGACGTTTCGCGATTTTCTGTTCCACGTTTGAGGATGATATTGATCACCCCTCCGGTGGCATTTGCTCCGTACAGAGCCGATGCCGGTCCACGCAAGATCTCAATTCGCTCGACATTTTTGTGGGGGATGGCTTGGGTGATCTCCCAGTTGGTAGGAATTCCGTTGACTAAAACAACCGTTGCATCACTGCCCAGTCCCCGGATATTCGGGTAGGAGGGAAAGGGAGCGTAGGCCCTTCTCAAGGTGATACCGGGAAGAGACCTTAACACATCTCCCACATCCCCGTTGGGAAGATTATACTGCAGGATATCCTCATGGGATAAAACGGTGACCGAAGCCGGAATATCTCTGATAGATGACCCGGATTTGGTTGCCGCCACGACGATCTCTTCGAGTTGAATCTCCTTCATTGGCTCGGCCAGGGCCAGCCCGGTAAATGTGAGGCAGGCAATTCCCGTGATGAGTATTTTTTGCATCAGCTCCATAATTACTTTCCTCTTTCGTTTTATCCATGTTGTTTTTTTGTTCCGCCCCCCTATTCAAAGCCCAGTTTTTTAAACAAAAAAAAGCCATAAAGGGTCACGTTCCCGACAGGGAATGGGCCTTCATGGCTTTGAGATTTCGATTCAATCGTTTTTAATTTTTAAAACAGAGAAACAAATGCCTTCATAGCATTTTTTTAACTTTCCCTGATCTTAAATTGAAGTAAATGAATTGCAGGCTGTTGTCAATATCAAAACGTATTTATATGCCCTTAAAAACCGAATTTTGAATCGGATAAACAATTTCATGGATCGGTTTTTATGAGTAACAGCGAACGGAACAAGAAAAAAAAGAACGTTTTGGATAATTTGCTATAAAACTATTTCCCTCGAGTGAAGCAGGAATTGGCCTCTATCAATTAAGCGAATCAATAGAGCTCTTAAGTTGTGATTCATTAGCAATGAATTTATTGTTTAGTATATTCGGCCCCGGATGGATTCAACAAAATATTTCGATTGTCAGAAGAAAAATTCATTTTTAAAGTCTTTCGCTTCCCCCTGACAATACCAGAGATGATAATTTCATCATTTTTTATAATATATGTGCAATGCAAATAAACCTCGGTGCTATCACAAAGGTCTACATTTTTATCACTGAGAAAAACCATCATATCATCTGAGGGTCCATTAGGTGAATCTGGATCATACGTTAACACCCAGGTTCCTAATAATTCGCTACTTGATGCATTCGAACAACGTTGAAGCAATGGAGATGAAAAAATAACTAAAAACATTAAAATAAATAGAGTTGTTTTAAACCTCAATGCATAAACTCCTTATATTTTTAGTAACGGCTTGGCTTACCGGCGCAAAAGCCGTCAGTTAATATGTTCAAGAACCCCGCCTGCCCTACCAACAAATTCAGTCGAAGTCGCCCGGCGTAAAGCGTCCCATTTAAGCGATCGTTCACGCTTGAATGGAGCTGTTTTCTATTTTTAAACCAAAAAACCTTCTTAGCCCGGATATTTCACGAGTTGGGTGCGCTCATATGCAATGCATCAGAGCTGAAGATGTAGTGGTTTACCTCAAAGCTCTGATAACGCGGCAGATGAGTGCACCCGGCTCGCCCGAAGGGTGAGAAAATCAAACAGAATACCGTGGATTACATTTCTCATAAAATATCCGGGTTAGTTTCTGCTCTCTGTTTCTCATGATTTTCTTTGAGCTTACCTGACAGAGACTATTTTTTTTACCACGAGATCCACCCCCGTTGCATCCAGTCGGGATTCCACAGTCCACTCCACCCGCGACTGACGACTTCCAAAACTCTGAGCAAATGAGGAGATGGCCTTACCAAGTGGGGTTTCCATATTGTCCATGGCGGGGATGGGGAGCTTGAAATCGTGGGAGGCCTCATGGCCAGCCGGGTAGGCTCTGCTGCCTTCCAGCTCGTATTGATCACGATAAACTTCCCGGGTATCGGTTTTTCGTTCGTCATCTTCATAGCGTGTCGTAATCTCATCAGCCACAAGGGCGACGGAAAGGAAATTGCCGTGGGTTTCCTTGTTTGTCTTCACAATAATTTGTCCCTCAATATCACTTCCAGAATCAAACGAGGTCCTTGCCATAACTATCTTTAAAGAGCCTTTCAATTTTCTTAAAATAAAAACGGCAACACATGCGATGACGGCAGCAATGACAAGGCCAAAAATGATCTGAAAAATAGCATCTCCTGACATCTTTTGTCTGTCTCCTCTATACGATTTTGGCGACGTTCTGAGGGAACGATTCACCGGGGGTTAGGTATAGTTGTCAGCATATCGGATATTCGTACTTAATTGTGTATATACCAAAGTGATTTAGCAAGCTTGACAATATTTGTAAATCGAAATTAAACCAGTAAAGCTATAAAGAGAAATTTGATACCAGGGAAGCCAGGGGACAGGCGACAGGCGACAGGCGACATGCGCCTGATATAGAATCTCATGTCACAGGGTTTTCTTCTCTCATGATTTCTGCAAAAAAAAGCGTTGTACTCTCAGGGATTCGATCTGCGCGAAAGGCGTTATGATCAATTGATACCAGAATTGGGCGATGCAGGAGCAGCCCTTCCTACAACCATGACCAAGAACAAAATATGAATCGTGTATGCCCTCACGACCGCAGGAATGGTGCTGAATTCATTTTGAATGTTTGCAGATTATTGTCTTTATTGCGGACTTTATCTGATACTGCGACAAAAAACCGTCAGGCCTCTCTCAAGCGTTTCATGGAGTACATGCCATCAAGCCCTTTGATCTGCCGGGGGATCCGTTCTCGGCTGCCATTAAGCGAATCCTTAGCATTCATAGGTTTCGATTGCAAAAGCCTTGGAACCGCCCCCCAGGAGCCGGAAACAGGTCAAAATCGAACCCAGTCCCCCGTGGGTCGATCCAACGGACACTTCAGAGGTCGGTTTATTCAACAAGCGAGCAGCGCCTGTCCCCTTCTCCCTTGTCCCTTTTTGCTAAAGCAATCATATTTCTTCCCAATATTAGTTCTATTCTGTACTTTAATGAAATTACTGAAACATAGATTTTAGGAATAGCCTTATCGTTCAAGGGCCTCATTTCATCGGACCATGGACACCCATCTTAACCCGTCAAGGAGTAGAGCAATGCGTTACCCTGTTCAAAAAAATGCCTGGTTCACCCTCACCTCATGTTTCCTATTCATCCTTGCAACAATCAGCTGCAGTTTTGCCGACACCACTCCAAGCCTGAAACTCTCCGTCCTGTGTGACGACACCTCGGTATCCGAGATGTTTGCCACGGAACATGGCGTTTCGATTTATATCGAGTTGGCCAACGGCCACCACTGGCTCATGGACACCGGCACCACAGATATTTACCTCCAGAACGCCCAGCGCCTGAATATCTCCCTGCAAGACC
>NZ_JAQYWB010000060.1 GCF_030145185.1 Desulfoluna sp.
GAGTTGGGTGCGCTCATATGCAAGGCATCAGAGCTGAAGATGTAGTGGTTTACCTCAAAGCTCTGATAACGCGGCAGATGAGTGCACCCGGCTCGCCCGAAGGGTGAGAAAATCAAACAGAATACCGTGGATTACATTTTGCATGTTTGAAACGACTGGAAATATTACTGCAAAGAACCGTAATTACGAATTATTCCTTAATCCTGATTGTTTTCTCATGAAATATCCGGGTTAGGGGAGTTTGTTGTTGGTGCGATAGACAAAAGCAAGGAGTTCCGCCACCACAGCGTAAATTTCTTCAGGGATTTCTGTGTCGAGATCCAGGGCGGCCAGGACCTCCACCAAATCGGGGTCGCACTGCACCGGCACCCCGTGTTCCCTGGCCAGCGCAATGATCTTATCCGCCACAGGGCCTCGGCCCGTGGCCGTGACTCTGGGCGCGTTGCCTTCAGACCGGTTGTACCCCAGCGCCACGGCTGTCTGCCGCCCTTTTTTAGATCGCAACATGAAGTCCATCCATGCCACAGACGAGATCATCGACCAGAGAGGTGCCCGCCATCACAGCCCGTTCCACCCGCTGCACGCCCAGCCCCCTGACGGAGAAACCTTTCTCGGCAAGGCTCTCGGTTAAGGTATCCAAATCATGGAGGAGGAGGGCTTCCGCTTCCGGATTGGTCACTGACAGAGTCCCCCTTACCGCCCCTTTATAAATAGAGAGATCGACTCGAAGGTCCCCGATTTTGCTGAGATTGACGTGCATGGACAAGCGCGTCACCCGGTCGCCCTCCCCACGCCCTGGGCGTCCCTCTTCGCCGCGATCGATCAACAGCTGACCGAAGCTGAGCTTTCCATCCATAAACAGGGGCAGGGGGAGCAGAAAACGCCCTGAAATCTCTCCAGTGGCCCGGTTCACCACCTGAAGCTTTTCAATCCCGTCAATAAGCGCCTTCACCGCCTTCGAAAGAGAGCCCTCTTTTCTGGCGGCATGGGCAAGCGCCATGGAAAGCCCTTTGATGTCCTCCTCTTTCCCGTCCGCCCCTTGAAGAAGATTGTGCTCATGCATCAACCCGGACTGACGCACCATGCGCCGGACATCCTCGGCACCACTCTTTCCAGGCTTGACGGCGAGCTGCGCCACAAAATCCTGAAGTTTCTCTTTTAATTGGGAGACGGCGGCACTGCCCTTGGGAAGGGATGAGCCAAAAAGGGTGAACAGATGCTGGAAAGGGCCCTGACGCCCCAAATTTCGAAGCGCCACAAGGTAACGCCCCACCGGATGATCCGCAAAAGTAATCTGACGCAAGGCGATGCGGCTTGTATCCACGTCGGTCACACGCAGGCGCATGGAGGTTCCGTTTTTCATGGGATGGGCCAAGGTGGCGGCGATCTCGCGCTTGCCAATCCGAAGGGTGGCGGAGCCGTCAGGGTCGGAATGCACCACACGGGCTGTCACCCGTCGTCCCGGCGAGATGGGCCGATGCCCTAAGGCTTTCCCGCGTCCGAATCCAAAAAATGAAACCATCCGTCCCCTCGCCTCTGCGTTGCAACGTGATATTGTTCTTTCTCTGCCTGACTCCTGTTCTCTTACTTTTCGACCATCCCCGTCAAAACCTTAACCCGGATTTTTCTTAAAAAATCGATCTTTACCTGTCGGACATGCGCAGGCCCCAGCCTCCCCCTCTCCTTCGGATTTTTAAATAAGAGGAAAAATGAACCTGTGATTCAGGCAGCGATCCAGGGGATAAAAGGGGTGTTCGAAGGAGAGGGGTAAAGCGCATCCGCAATCTGCGTTCTATCTATTTTTGCATCGATCCTCACCTGTCCCAGGCAAGGAGAACGCCAAACATCACCATCAAGGCACCGGTCACGCCATTCATGGTGCGTCTTACCTTTTTTTTCATGAGGATCACCCGGGCGCGATCCACCATGGAGGCGACGAAGGTCTGCCAGGCCATGGCGATTACAAAATGAATGCCCGCAAAGACGAGGGCCTGGGGGAGGGCCGGGCGTGCAGGGTCGATGAACTGGGGCAGAAAGGCCATATAGAAGACAATAATCTTGGGATTGAGAACGTTGGAGAGAAAGCCTTCACGAAGGGAGCGGATGATGCGGCAATCCCCGACGGCTGACGGCGTCTCCTCCTGAACGGTGTCGTCGCTTTTTTTCGCCACGGACCAAAGGCTGAAGCCCCCAAGCCAGATCAGGTACGCCGCGCCGACAAGTTTAAGCATGCCAAAAGCAAAGGCGGAGTGCAAAAGAATCACGGAAATCCCGACGGCTGAAAAGGTCGCATGGACAAAATACCCCGTGCAGGTCCCCAGGCTGCTGAAAAAGCCATCCTTGACCCCGCCCCGAGTTGTGTTGTGGATCACCAGAATCGTATCCAGACCCGGCGTGATGGTCAGAAGACTGATGGCGATCAGATAGGCGAACAGGCTATTTTCCATAAGGGACTCCTTTGTAGGTAAATGACGTAAAGGAGGCCCTTATAGGCCAGACATTGGGGGCTGTCAATGGATGGAAAATGACGCTGGAAGTCCCGCCCTGCGTGACAAGAGAGACTCATCATTGCGTCCTCGGCGCGACGGTCCGCAAAATGATAATCATCGCTGTTGCTTAACGCACCGATGCAAAGGCCACCCACCGCCGAATGGCCGGTGGTGCCTCACCGGTGATGATGAGAATAATCTCAAAAGAGGCATCCCCGGCAGGCTTTCCAAGCGGCTTTCCGGTGCCCCTACCTGTCCCAGGCAAGGAGAGCCCCCAGCATCATCATGAGAACACCGGTGACACCATCCATGACGCGTTGGACCTTGGCTTTCATCAGGATCACCTTGGCGCGGTCCACCATGACCGCAAGAAAGGTCTGCCAGATCATGGCGATGAGAAAATGAAGGCCCGCGAGGCTTAAGGCCTGGGTGAGAGCGGAGCGGGTGGGGTCGATAAACTGAGGCAAAAAAGCCATATAGAAGACAATGGTCTTGGGATTCAGGACATTGGAAAGAAACCCTTCCCGCAGGGACCGGGACAGTCGAAAATCCCCGAAGCCCGCGGGGAGCTCCGATTGAAGGGCTGGATCCCTTCGTTTCATGGCCGACCGAAGGCTGACCGCTCCCAGCCAGATCAGGTATCCGGCCCCGATAAGTTTGAGCATCCCAAAGGCGACGGCCGAATGCAGGAGAATCACCGAGATCCCCACCGCCGAAAAGGTCGCATGGACAAACAGCCCGGAGCAGATCCCCAGACTGCTGAAGAAACCGTCTTTCACTCCGCCCCGGGTGGTGTTACGAATCACCAGGATCGTGTCAATGCCCGGCGTGATGGTGAGAAGCGTCATGGCGACAAGATACGCAAACAGACTGTTTTCCATTGAAATCTCCATTAAAAGTATCGGATAAGCGTGGCTATCATGGGGGAACCCGTGATCACTGTCAATGCTTTCTGCGCCCCCACAAAAAAAACGGGCGCATGGTATTTGCGCCCGTTCCCAGGAGATCTCTGGCCGTCCCCTCCGCGTGGAGGCATGAATCGCTTTCGTCACCCATACCTCACAGAAGAGATCGGCCCCGTGACTCATGGATCATCGGTCGGTCTGGTGATTTCTGCTCAGTTCGTTCTCCACCATAACGCCGAATTTATAAGCTTTCACCCCCGCGTTATGGGGAAGTACCGCGTATCCACCCACCCAGGGCTGCTGTCCGGCAAGGGACTCCAGGCTGTTCCAGGTACGCTCTGCTTCAAGGGTCTGGTCATGGGTTTCGGCGACATAATTTTCAGGGATGTGAACCCGCCGTACGGAGACACGCAGGTCCCCATTGATCATCTCTTTGGCCCGGACCTCGACCACACGGCCTTCACCGTTGGTAAAATAACTGATCCCCCCAAGGCCTCTCTCTATAGCCTGGGACCCCAGCGCATGGAGCTCAGAACCCGGATCAGCCACGCGCCCCTGGGTAAAGTCGAAGAATCCGGCGACAGCCGGGGTAGCTGTCATGCTAAAAGCCACCATAACGACGGCGAGCAGTCCATGGATATAAAATTTTTTAAGGGTCTTCATTGAGATTGCCTCCATTTTCTTTATAAAAGCCGATCATCATCGGCGAAATCATCATGGGTTGAAACGGTCATTTAAGCAGATAACATTTCACAAAGCGTGCCAGGAAACAAAAAAGAGCGACAAGCGCCCAGGCAATGCGATGAGTTCCAAGGGGCGAGGCGCCCCCCAAAATACTACCGTCTATTTAAAGACTATTCTTCAAGGTCATGGGGACTATTCTTCAATCATTCATGTCAGGGGCATCGACGCAACCAACACGTGGGAAGGCAAAGGGCATCACGGCCATCGACAAACATGCAGGACACCACAGGCGTTCTCTTTCCAGGTAAAACGGTTTCGCTACGCCCCCAAACATTATACATTGCATCGGTAATCTCATCACACGTTTCAAAAGAAATATGAACAGCGCAGCGCCGGCCATCAGAGGAGGGTTACATGAAAAAAAAAGTGATTATTGACACGGACATGGGGTGGGACGATATTCTTTCCATCCTTTATTTAATCAAACACCCCGGAATCGATATTCTGGGTATCACCGTTACGGGCTGCGGAGAAACCGACCTGCGCTGGGGCCTGGTGATCGCCCAAACCCTGATGGAGCTGGGACATCAGACGCAGGCGCGAATCTGTGCTGGAGCCCCCTCGCCCCTGAAATTTACGCACCGGTTCCCCCAGCCCTTTAAGAATGAGATGAACGACATCATGGGACTCCTCGGGACGTTGAACCCGCCCCTCTCCCTACCCGTGGACGAACGCTCCGCCTGGGAATTCATGGCGCAGACCCTCGACGAAACGCATGATAAAATCACCTTCCTCTCCCTCGGCGGGTTCACCAATATCGCCAGACTGCTTGAGATCTCGCCATCACCCCGCATCGAAAACATCTCAGAAATTGTGGCCATGGCGGGAGCTGTCTATGTGGACGGCAACGTGGCGCTCCTGAACAACGCCCGGACAGAATGGGACCAGGGGCCGATCTACAGCACCAATACTGCCGCGGAATGGAACGTCTTTGTGGATCCCCTGGCCGCCAAATGCATCTGCGACTCTGAGATCCCTCTGACCCTGGTGCCCCTCGATGCCTGCAACCATGTCATGCTGAGTCCCGACTACGCCACGGCACTCACCGCCACAGACCCTTTGGCTACCCTGGCAAAAAATATCTTCCAAAAAAAATCCGGAAGCCACAACGAAGGCATCCCCGTACCCATTTTCGATCCCCTGGCCACCCTGATCATGGCCGGGGAGATGCCGGGATACCACGCGATCCAGACGTACCTGGATGTGGACCTCAGGGAATCGAGCACAGACAACCCCTGCGGAAAAACCCGGGTTGCAGACTCTGGGTCCCGAGAAATCACCGTTGTACACGGGGTCTCCCAGCGCCAATTCGCAGACGGTTTCACCCAAATCATGAACCGCTGCATACCAAAAGAGAGGCCTCCGGAGGCAAGGTGAGCCTCCCGGGAACGCACATCAGAAACCGTCATTCCAGCCTGACCTTCGTCCCAGCATCAGGACACAGGAAGACACACCACTTTCCAATTGACAGCGCTCCTCAATCCACGTAAAAAGTGTAAAAAATGATCTTAACAGGATACCAAATGAATCACGCATGCCACATATTGGCGGCGGCAGCGGCCATGGGGTCAACCCATTGTCGTTTCCCTGCCCTCTGAATAGACAGACTGCAGTAAGAACGCCATGGGTTGACGACGACATCCCATGGCTTTTTTTTTGCCTCGGGTTGTCCCCGGGTCCCCGCCCCGAAACGTCTCCCGGAAGCCTTCTTACCCAAAAAAAACTGGAGGCACCACATGACAGAAGAACCCATTATCCGATACTCTGAGCGAATGAACCACCTGCCCTCGTATCTCTTTGGCCTGATCAACAAAAGAAAAATGGAGATGCGCCGAAAAGGCCTGGATGTCATTGACCTCGGCATGGGCAACCCTGTGGACCCGGCACCGGACAAAGTGACGGAGATGCTCTGCAAAGTGGCCCAGGACCCTAAGAGCCATCGATACCCCGTGGCCGGTGGCATGAAGCACCTCAAGCAGGAGCTGGCCCTGATGTACGACCGGGATTATGGCGTTAACCTGGACCCCGATTCTGAAGTCATCACCACCATCGGTTCCAAGGAGGGGGTCTCCCACCTCTGCCTGGCCCTCATGGGCCCGGGAGACACGGTCATGGTCCCCACCCCGGCCTTTCCAGTCCATATCTACGCAGCCATCATCGCCGGGGCCAACGTTTTGCAGTTTCCCATGGCAGACGATGAGACCATGCTCAAGCAGATTGTCGGGCTCTGTGAATCCATGTACCCCACGCCCAAAATGCTGCTCCTCAACTATCCCCACAACCCCACGGGCCAGGTGACCAATGTCGATTTTTTCAAAGAGGTGGTGAAACTCGCGAAAAAATACCGCTTCATGGTGGTCCAGGATTTCGCCTATTCCCGCATCACCTACGACGGCTACAAAGCTCCCAGCTTCTTCGAAGTCCCCGGTGCCAAAGACGTGGGCGTGGAATTCGGGTCGTTCTCCAAGACTTACAACATGGCTGGCTGGCGCATGGGGTACTGCGTGGGCAACGCCGAGATGATCAAGGGCCTTGAAAAAATCAAAGGCTACTACGACTACGGCATCTTCACCGCCATTCAGGCGGCAGGGATCGTGGCCCTTCGCGACTGCGAATCCAACATCACCGAACAGGTTCAAATCTACGAAAAACGGCGAAACACCATGTGTGACATCCTCCGGCGCATGGACTGGGAGGTGGACGCCCCCAAGGCGGGCATGTTTGTCTGGATCAAGATCCCCGACCGCTACAAAAACAGCCACGACTCCATGGCCTTTGCCCTGGAGCTTATGGAAAAAGCCAACGTGGCCGTCGCCCCCGGCGCCGGGTTCAGCAAAGAAGGCGAAGGCTACCTGCGCCTCGCCCTTGTGGAAAACGAAGAGCGCATTCGCCAGGCCCTGAGGCAAATTCGCCAGGCGGAGATTGATTAAAAAAATGGCCTCCGGCAGAGCTGCCGGAGGCCACTTTTAACTGTTTGATTTTCTCATCCTTCGAGCGAGCCGGGTTAGAACACGTCAAAATTTTACAGTCCGCCGGTCAATCACAGCCACGGCCCGCGAAAGACTGAAAGTAAGGATAAAATAGAGAAGGGTGACGGTAATCCAGACCTCAAAGGTAAGAAAGGTGGCGGCCATGATCTCCATGCCCTGAAAGGTGAGCTCCTGAATGGAGATGACGCTCATGATGGCCGAGTCCTTGATGGTGGAGATAAACTGACCGGCCAGGGGGGAGAGGATTTTTCGCAGGGCCTGGGGCAGGATGACATGCCGAAAGGCCTGAAACTCTGTCAGACCTGAGGCTCGTGCCGCTTCCCACTGACCGTGGGAGACTGACACCAGCCCGCCCCGGACAATCTCGGTGACATAGGCCCCTTCGTAAATAGCCAGGGTCATCACCGCAGAGAAAAAAGCGTTGATCTGTGCCTCTCCGGCAAAGAAAAAGGCGACCATCACCCGGGTGGTGTCCGAACGCGTCCGGAGCCAGAGATCCATGCCCAAAAAATCGAGAAACTGGCTGCTGATAAAAAAATAGAAGAGAAAAACCAGCACCAGGGCAGGGATGTTCCGAAGGGTCTCGACGTAAAGCCAGCCGAGAAACTTTTGACCCGGTGTTCCGAAGGCCCGCATGGCACCGGTAAGCACCCCGATGAGTGAGGCCAGAAGGGTCGCCCAGAAGCTGAGCTTCACCGTGGTAAAAAACCCCGTCAGAAGAAGGTTCGGAACCCAGCCTCCCCCGTCGTTTCGTCGCAGAATATAAGAGGGAATCGTCCCCCACTCCCATCGATAATCCAGCACCGCCCCCATCCGACAAAAAAACCACGCCAGAAAAAGGCCCACCACAAAAAGCGCCACGCCATCCACCACGCCAACCCGATCTCTCTTGCTTCCAGGAATACTCATAACACCTTTGAAGATGACCACTGAGTGGAACGATTCGGCTGCTGAGCCTCCAGAGTGTTACCGGCTCCGGACAAGCATACGCGTTTAGATGATGACACCCGAAGCGCATTCGCAAACCCGCTTTCAAGGTGGCGCCACCTTGCCGCCGGAATTATTCCGGTTAACGTCGACGGCTGATTTGGATCCGGCTTGCCTATAGCTCATGGACGTGCACCGCACTGTGCGCCTCCGTACCCTTCAGGCGAATGCGGACGCATTTCAGACTGGAGGGATGACACCCGCCGCGCATTCGCAAACCCGCGTTCAAGGTGGATCACCTTGCCGCCGGAATTATTCCGGTTAACGTCGACGGCTGATTTGGATCCGGCTTGCCTATAGCTCATGGACGTGCACCGCACTGTGCGCCTCCTTACCCTTCAGGCGAATGCGGACGCATTGCAGACTGGAGGGATGACACCCGACGCGCATTCGCAAACCCGCTTTCAAGGTGGCGCCACCTTGCCGCCGGAGGCTGCATTGGATCATTTCACCTGCCCTGCCCAGCCCCGGGTTTCGAACCAGTAACGTTTTGTTTTGGCGAGAAAACCGTCGGCCTGTTTGACGCGAATCCAGTTGTTGAAATAATTGAGCGCATCGTGATCGCCTTTTCGCACCGCAAGCCCGATGGGCTCTCGGGTAAAGGACTCGCCTAAAGGAGCCACGAGCTTATTGGGATACTTCAGGGCCTGAAAACGGGGCAGAGGGGCCGAGGCCACCACGGCATGAACGCGACCGAGATACAGCTCCTGAAGGGCCTGGCTTTCGTTTTCAAAAAGTTTAAAGGTGGCGTTGGGCATGTGTCTCTTGGCGGCCATCTCAGCGGTGGTGCCGAGACGCACGGCGATGGTCACGCTCTTGGTATTAAAATCGTCAACGGTGGCGAGCCCGTCGGCCTTTTTACGGTGGGCCACGATCGACATGCCCGTAAAGTCATAGGGTTCCGAAAAATTCACCTTGAGATTTCGGGTTGGGGTGATGCCCATGCCACCGATAATGACGTCAAATTTGCCGGTCAGCAGGGCCGGGATGATACCGGACCAGTTGGTGGGAACAAACTCTGCCTTGACGCCCATGTCTTTGGCCAGCTCGCGTGCCACATCGATTTCAAACCCGATGAGTTCGCCGGTCTTGTCCCGCATGGCCCAGGGGACGAAGGTGGACATCCCCACACGAATCACCCCCTTTTTCTGAATCGACTCAATCACACTCTCCTGCGCCCAGAGTTGCCCGCTGCACGCAAGCACCAGAACCATCACCCAACACGTCAGCCATCGCTTCATATTCGTCTCCATTAATTGAAGGTTCATTGATAAAAGGGAAGTATTCAGCTTACGCCTCTGGCGGCCCTGCCGGGCCAAGCCCATGAAAAAGTAGACAAACAGGTTTTTATGAGTAAACCCGATAAATTCATGTTTGCCATAGGCGAAAAACAGGCATTGATTATCGTTTCGGCCATTCAGAAGCCAAAAACCAGAGCGAGACGACTCCTCAGCAAATTGCCTATCCCGGATATTTCATGAAAAAACAATCAGGACTAAGGAATAATCCGTAATTACAGTTCTTTGCGGTAATATTTTCAGTCGTTTCAAAAATGCAAAATGTAATCCACGGTATTCTGTTTGATTTTCTCACCCTTCGGGCGAGCCAGGTGCACTCATCTGCCGCGTTATTAGAGCTTTGAGGTAAACCACTACATCTTCAGCTCTGATGCCTTGCATATGAGCGCACCCAACTCGTGAAATATCCGGGCTATGGCCGTTGGCCTACCCCCGCAAGGCAACTCGCCGCTCCCATCGCGCGATACAGGCAGAAAGGGTCGCTGTCAAAATCAGGTAACAAAAAGCCACGGTAAACCAGATTTCAAAGGTCAAAAAGGTCTCTGCCACAATACTCTGGGCCTGCATGGTGAGATCAAAAATTGAGATGGTACTCACCAGGGCCGAGTCCTTGATGAGAGACACGCCCTGCCCGGCCAGCATGGGAAGCATCTGTCTCAGGGCCTGGGGAAAAATCACCTCACGAAAGGTGCCCCAGGATTTCATGCCAAGACTGAAGGAGGCTTCCCATTGGCCTTTGTCCACCGCCAAAATTCCGGAGCGAATAATCTCCGAGGCGTAGGCCCCCTCAAAAAGGGAAAGGGCGATAACCGCCGAGGAAAAAGCAGAGAGGCCCATCACCGGCGAGACAACAAAATAGATAACAAAAAGCTGGATCAGCAAAGGGGTGTTGCGGATCGCCTCCACATACCCCACCACCAGGGCATGTAAAACAGGCGATGAAGAGAAGCGCATCATCGCCGTTGAAAATCCGATCGCGATCGTCAACACAAGGCTGAGCCCGGATATTTTCAAGGTCACCAGCATCCCCTTCAAGAGCAGGCCTGCCTGAAGGCCCTGATCCGTTACGGTCACAAGGTAGGGCCAGACCCGGTACCACTGCCAGTTGTAGGTCACATTGCGATATCCGAAGACAAAAAGGGCAAAAAGACACAGGATGAAGAGCGCCGTCCTGCCATAAATTTTTGTCCAGCGTTTCCATATTTTCACGGTATGTCCGTCTCTTAAACGCATTTCGTTCAGGTAAGGGGGGCCTCTGTGATGACCATTCAGGCCCAAAAAAATGCTTTCACAGGGTAAAGACTAAGGAGGAATAAAGGCCTCCGGCGGCAAGGTGAGCCACCTTGAAAGCAGGTTACCGCTGGGCTTTGCCCCTCGTTCCTCGGGTCAAATCCCAACGGAATTCTGGTGAGTCAATGTATGATTATTTATTTCCAGTCGCCTTATTCCAGGCTGAAAGGCATCTGCATTTGCGTGAAGGGTGGGGGCCTGCCGAAGGGCACAAACCCACGAGCTAAATCATGTTCTCTTCTTTTAACACGTTGAGGCATTGTATAGAAAATACCCGTTAAAAACAACACCCTTCAATTGACATCTGCGGCGGAGGAGGTTAGCTTCATTTTCCCGATACCGCCCGCCAGAGGATCTCTTTGCTCACAGCAACGTGCCCCCTTCCGGCACACGGTTCGCCACGATCACTTGTCACCGAGAGCTATCATGCCAGACAACGAAACGAAAATTCAGGAACTCACCCGACGCATCCACGAACTGGTGCTCAATGATCGATTTATGGGCCTGCTCGAAAAAGCATTGGACGCGGTCTACGTCATCGATTTTCTGGGCAACTTCATCGACGCCAACGACACCGCCCTGGTGATGCTGGGATACGATCGTGAGGAGCTGCCCACCCTCAACTTCTTCGACCTGATCCGGGAAGACCAGAAAACCCATGCCATCGGCATCCTCGCGAACCCGAAAAAACGCACCGGTTTTACCGAGGCTCTGGAATTTCACGTTCGGCGCAAGGACGGTTCCCATATCTGGATCTCCACCCGTGCCCGGCTGATCAAGGAAGATGACGTCCCCGTCAGGCTCCATGGCATTGCTGTGGACATCACCGATCAAAAAAACCGGGAAGAGGAGCTGAAAAACCGGGAAGAGACCCTGATCATGGCCCTGGAAGGCGCCGAGCTCGGAGTGTGGTACTGGCGAGTTGACGAAAAAGTGGTCACCCTGGAGCGTAGCTGGGGCAAACGATTCGGTGTCGAAAGCGGGGAGTCCATGCCCCAGAGTGAATTCCTGGCACGGCTTCACCCGTCGGAGCGGCCCCTTGTCTCCGGAGCGTTTACCCTTCACCTGAAAGGGGAGACCGACGCCGTCCACGTCCGCCACCGCCTGAAAGGACGGGACGGCACCTGGCTCTGGATGAGCACCCGCGGTAAGGCCGTAGAAAAAAACACCGACGGCCATGTGCTCACCATCGCCGGGACCTTCCTGGACGTCACCCGCCAGGTGCGCATGGAAAAAGCCCTGGAGCGCCGAAAAGCCGAAGTGGAAGAGAAGGTGAGCCGCCTTGAGGAGAGCCAGGCCGCCCTGCGTGCCCTCCTCACCCAGCGGGAGAAGGACCGGGAAGAGTTGGGAGAAAACATGACCGCCACCTTAAGGCACCTCGTGCTGCCTTCCCTTGAAAAAATATCGGAGCAGACCCTGAGCCCGATTCAGGAAAAGCATCTCGAGACGGCTGTGCAGAGCCTGTCAGAGATCATCTCCCCTTTTTCACGCCGCCTCGCCTCCCCCTTTATTAACCTCACCCCCATGGAACTGAAAGTGGCTGAATTCATCCGCCAGGGGCTCACCTCCAAAGAGATGGCCGCCATGCTCCACCTCTCCAAAGGGACCATCGACTTCCACCGCAACAACATCCGAAAAAAACTGGGCCTCAACAACAGCGGCGCCAACCTGCGTACCCAGCTCCTCTCCCTGACCCGGTGATGAAAAAACGGGGTAACTCATCAGCTCATGCCACCAAATCGTCACACACCGATACGGCAGGGTCGATGAAGAAGGAAACCGTATAAAGGGTCTGTCCTTTGGCAACCGTGTCGATGCGAAATGCAGGGTGCGCCGTGCGGACCGCTTAACGTCCGACAAACCTGCAACGCCACATTTTGTGATAAATGTTGAGACGGGGCCGGCGGTTTGCGTGACGTTGAACGGTGCGGGAGCCGCACCCTACGGGCTGAAACGCTTTTGCGAAACTTTTTTCAAAAAGAGACCCGCCAGAGACAGGATGAAGCTGAATGGTTACATTCTGTTTTCTATCCCCTATCCCCTACTCCCTATCCCCTACTCCCTACTCCCTATTCACTATTCACTATTCAAAAACCCCGTTCACACATCAAAAACAGTGCATCACAACAATGATGAGTCAACAGATCTAAATCAACGGGTAAACCATGAAATGCCCATTCTAAAATATAAGTTTTACCCCTATATTCACCCCGTATTCTTTCCATATTGCCTTTCGATGAGACTCTGACATGATTTGTGAGCTATTCAGGTGCCCCGTCAAAACGTCGGCATCCACAAAAAGGAGAAAAACACGCCGGAAAAACCGGCTCAGGCAATCATCATCAGCACGTCGAGGCCCCATGAAACGAACCCTGTCCCTTCTTACCGCACTGCTTACCCTCTCTTCCGTGACACTGGCCCAGGCCGGCATGGTCGACACTTACGGCATCGGCTCCCGGGCCACGGCCATGGGCAGCGCTGTCAGCGCATCCCCCTCGCCGGTCTTTGCTCCCTATCACAACCCGGCCGGTCTTTCCCGGGCTGAGGCCCCTGCCCTGGCCGCGGGGGTGCTCACCACCACACCCGACATTGAGGTCACGGACTACACCGTCCCCCAGATCTGCGATGGCGCAAATTTCAGCGACACCACCGGTACCCTCATCATCCCCCACCTCGGTTTTGCCATGCCCGTCAGCGAAAAATTCTCCGCCGGCATCGCCCTCTATGCCCCCTGGGGGATGCATGTCAATTGGGATAAGAACCCGGCTGTAAACCCCGGCGCTTTCAACAACTACGAAGCTTATTACCAGAGGGTGGCCATCACCCCCGCCCTGGCTTACAAAATAAATAATAAACTTTCCGTGGGGGCCGGGGTCTCATTCGGACGGTCCGAGACCGGCGCGGAATTCATTCATGCCAGTCATAAAGTCCCCTTTGAGGCCAAGCTCGTCGACGACTTCAATATCTCGTACAACCTCGGCACCCTCTACCAGGCCACGGACCGCCTCTCCTTCGGTCTGACCTATCGCAGCCGAACCCAGGTCGATTTGGAAGGCGACCTCAAGGTAAACGGCTCAAAAAAAGCCAACGTCAGTCTGGACTACGATCACCCCGAACAGGTCCAGGGAGGTATCGCCTATCGGTTGGGAGACCAAAAAAATCTTCTGGTGGAGGCCGACGCCATCTGGACACGATGGGGCATCAACAAAGAGCAGGTCGAAATCCTGACGCCCGACACCTTTGGTACCAGCCCCCTCATCGTCCCCCGCCACTGGGAAAACACCACCAAGTACAGCCTCGGCATGGAGTGGACCATCAACCCCACCGTCACCCTGCGCGGCGGGTACCTCTGGGACCCCACCCCCGTCCCCGATGAAAGCCTCGACTTTATCTGGCCCGACGGTGACAAGCACACCCTCTCCCTGGGCGCCGGGTTCACGGTCGGATCCTTCACCCTGGACATCGCAGCCAGCTACGCCAACATTCCTGGCAAGCGCCACATCGACGGGGAGAGCGAAGCCCTGAACAAAAGCTACGGAGAAAGGCCGGTCAGCCTTATGGCCGATGGCACCATCCTCAACATAGGCACCACCCTCACCTACGCATTCTAACCCGGATATTTCATGAGAAACCGCAACACATAAGGGAATGAGGCTTTATTACAGACTGTTGTGGCGATAAAATAAGGTGTTCGAAAAATACAAAATATCATTTTCGATGGTCTCTTCGATTTTCTCACCCTTCGGGCGAGCCGAGTGCACCCATCTTCTGCGTTATCAGTGCATTGAGATAAACCACTACATCGACAACTCTGATGCCTTGAATATGGAAGCACTCGACTCGTGAAATATCCGGGATAGCCACACACCGAGGCAAGGTGTGGCCCATAAAAAACAGATGACGGCCACGCCTTGCACCCTCTGACACGCACCAAGAAACCAGACGCATCATCCTCCCTGATTTCCAGTGTGGCAGAAGAATCAAACAAAGAACGGGGACCCCATCCCCCCGAAGCTTCTTTAATCTTCTGCAATCCCTCTGACATTTCCCTTGACAGGTACAGAGTTTGCGGGATACTTTGCGCACAAATTAATCTTGGGACTCTTCCGAAAGCCAAAAGATAACCTTTCCATACCTCCGACACAAAACTGCTTCGCTGCATGAACCAGAATATCCGTCGCCTTGGGTGTGCACCGGCTTTGGCGAGTTCATCACACCTGACCAACGGAAACCCACATGACATACAACGAATGCATCGTCTTTCTTCTGGCAAAAGCCAACCAAAAGGCGCAGAAAAACCTGAAAAAACGCATGAAAGCGTTTGGCCTTACCACGGTTCAGGGACTGGTCCTCGGAGCCATTTATGAAAACAACGGCCTGACCGCCAGCGAAATAGGCCAACGATTGGTTCTGGATAACGCCACCGTCTCAGGCGTTCTCGATCGTTTGATCGACGGGGGCTGGATCACCAAGAAAAGCGACGAAAATGACCGCCGTGTCCAGCGTATCCTCCTGACGGATCAGGCAAATGCCAGCATCGTCAACAACCTCATTTCGGTCCGGGCTGACGCCAATGAAGAGACCATGAATAATTTGAGCCTTGAAGAACGAGTGCTGCTGAAGCGACTCCTCAGAGATCTTTCGTGATTACTTTGTGTGCATACGATCTTTAAGCACAATGATCCCTATTGAGGCCCTATGACAAAAGCCCTGCGCCGTTTCCGGCCCAGGGCTTTTTATTCGTGCGCATATTTTTAAACAAAGGGGTGTCAGGGCTTCACATAGGCGTACCCGTCCCTCTGCAACTCCACCAGCTTGAGGACCCCTGCGCGGGTCACTTTAAAGGCCGGATGCAAGACATCTTTCACAAGCCCGAACTGCGTCAGAGAATTGTTACAGACAAAAAAATCGACCCCCTCGGCGGCCAGCGCATGAATCAGCTCTGAAAGCCCCATGTCCATACTCGCCGTCACCTGCTGAGCCCCAGGCCCGTTCACCACAATAGCTGCCTGAATGGAACGCCCCTCCAAGGCACCCAGAAGGTTTTTCATGTTGTTCAGGGTCAGGCGAAGTCGCCTCTCCTTGTCAGAATCAAGATGCAGTACAACTTTCATAAGATCCCCTTTTGATCAAGGTCCCAGGTTACGTAATGACTCCCCGGCTTGTCGTGGAATGGCAGGTTATCAAGAATGATCCGTTCGTAAAAAGTCATCGCCCGAAACGTTAGGCGGAAAAGCCTTTAAAATCAGCCGAGGCTTACTCCATCATCTGTTGTCATTTCAGAGAGCTGCATGACTTCTCAGAGGATCCGAATACCTGAAACAGTGTAACATAAAGAAGCGTTGTGATCTCGCATTTTTAACGCGGATAACCCAACGAGGCCTCCCTTTTCACTCCTGACGCAGGCCCATCATTTTGACAAAATCCTGGGAATGCATCACAACTCCACCTCAAATCGGCCTGGCCTTTCCCCTGGAGACTCCGGCGTCCGCTGCAGGGAAGTGCTTCCTCAGGATGCCGTCAGGATAAAATACCGCGGTGCCTTGTTCTTCGGTGGAATGGTGACCTCTGCATCCAATTTATGCCCCGGTTTAAAAAGCTCTCGGTGTATATTTTTCAATAATCTGTTCTTAAAATAGCGTTGATACTTCTGACCGTATAACGTCTCATCGACTTTGAAACCGGCCTCGTGTAAACAGGAAGACAACTCTGGGATCGTAAACTCCTGGGTATGAAATACATTCTTTGGCTTGTGCTGAAGGGTCTTGCATCTGGGGCTGGTGATCAACCGATTGGGAGACGAAATAATCAAGACACCTCCTTCCCGGAGAAGCTGTTTCAAATTTTTCAGTGCTTCTACAGTGCCAAAGAACAACTGCGATCAATCCATGATTAATCACTCATAAGAGATAAAAAGCTCAGCTCTGAATAAACACGAGGAAGCCCTCCTCATTGTGTCTCCTCCCTCCGAAAAAAGGTCATACCAAACGAAACGCAGCGGTTCTCGAAAGATAAGGATTCAACCCAATGAGGCCTATGGCAACCCGCGTTCACCGTGTTTTCCCCAAGAGGTTTCGTCAGCATTGCCATCAGAGCCCCCTGTTCATAACAGCTAAATAGTGATGAAAAATTCACGGTATTTTTGCAGTCGCTCAGCGCTCTCCCGCCCGAACGCTACCAGCCCGAAGTCCAGAGAGAAAAAGTCATCCCGGTTTCCCACCGGCACAGACTGCCCAATGGAGCCCCATTGATTTATTCCTTAGCGGCCTACCAACACAGCCCCCTTCCTTTCCCCCTTTTTCCTATTTCCTTAAGACCTCACCCCGTTCTGCCCTTGCCCTCCGCCCCAATTTGGAGTACCTTTGTTCTAAAAATAGAACGATGATTACAAACATTACCAGCGAGGTAACATATGCCAGTCAATCATGATTCTAAGTTCGAGGCCTACCTTCACAGCGAGCAACACATCGCCCGCATGATCCGACGCCGCATTCCCACCTTCGGCACCAAGGTTGCGTTAAGAGACCGAGCCGACGGAACCTGGATTTCTTATACATGGAATGAGATGGGGGAGACGGCGGATCACATCGCGCGGGCTCTGATTTCCTGTGGCGTGGGGGTGGGGGACCGTGTAGGCATTTTTTCTCAAAACCGCGCGGCCTGGACCCTGGCGGATCTGGGAATTCTTTCGGTACGTGGGGTGACGGTGCCGGTGTACGCCACCAACTCAGCAGAAGAGACGGCCTACATTATTGACGACGCCGGCATCGGGGTGCTTTTTGTCAATGACCAGACCCAATACGACAAAGCGCTGACGATTCTGGAGGGAGAGACGACGCTTCACACCCTGGTTGTGTTCTCTCCTGCGGTGACCCTGAAGGCAGGGACAAGCAGTGTCTATTTGACTGATTTTCTGGCCAAAGACAAGGAAGGAAGGTTTCAAAATGAATTGGATAAGCGCCTTATAGAAGCCGGCCCAACAGATCTCTACACCCTGATCTATACATCCGGCACCACCGGGGCTCCCAAAGGGGCCATGCTCACCCATAAAAACCTGCTGGCGTCCCTCTACGGAACCGGCTACCCCATGCCCGTAGGAGAAGAAGACGTCTCCTTTGCCTTTCTGCCCTTAACCCATGTCTTTGAGCGAAGCTGGTCCTGGTTCATGCTATCGCGGGGGGCAGAAAACCACTATTGCCACGACACCAAACAGGTCAAAGAGTTCTTTGCCGAGGTGAGGCCCCATTACATGGTGAGTGTCCCCAGGGTGTGGGAGAAGATTTACGGAACGATTCAAGACGGGCTACAAAAGGCGTCACCCCTTAAGCAGAAACTTTTCAGATGGGCTTTGCAGACAGGGGCAACCTACAACGAAAAGCTCAAGATGCATCAAAATCCCGGTGGGTTTCTCAGCCTGAAGCATGCCGTCGCCGATAAGCTGGTCCTGTCTAAAATCAGGGAGGTGGTGGGAGGTCGTGCAAAATTCTTTCACTCCGGTGGTGCGCCTCTGAACCCGGAGATCAACGCCTTCTTTGTCAACGCGGGCATTCGTCTGGGGGTGGGGTATGGCCTGACAGAGCTCTTTCCCATCTGCGTCTGCACGCCGGAAGATATCGGCTTTGGCACCAGCGGCAAGCCCATTCCCCTGGTGGAGGTCCGTATCGCCGAAGACGGCGAAATTCAGGCCCAAAGCCCAGCCCTCATGACCGGGTACTGGAACCGACCCGAGGCCTCTGCTGAAACCCTCACCGAAGACGGCTGGTTCAAGACCGGAGATATTGGTAAGATCAGCGAAGAAGGGTACGTCTGCGTCACCGATCGCATCAAGGAGATCCTCATCACAGCGGGGGGGAAAAACATCTCCCCCCAGACCATCGAGACCGCCATCAAAGAGGATATTTACGTGGAACAGGCCGTGGCCGTTGGAGACGAGAAGCCCTACATCTCAGCTCTCGTGGTCCCCTCCTTCCCCATGCTCGATACCCTGGCCGAGACCCTGGGCCTTGGACAAAGCACCCACGAAGCGCTCGTGTGCCACCCGAAGGTCATCGCCTTCTACCGGGATCGCATCACCCAGCATACCCAGCACCTGGGCCGTGTCGAACAGATCAAGAGGTTCACCCTCCTTCCCGCCCAACTCACCCAGAAAGCCGGTGAGCTGACCCCCACCTCCAAACTCAAGCGCCGCAATATCCTGATACGCCATGCGGAGACCATCGAGGCCATGTACGCAGAGCCGAGAAAGAAGGCATCGTAGGGAATGATTCCGTTTATGCCTCCGGCGGCCCTGCCGGGGGCTAAACTTTCGCCTGATCTTATAAAAACGGGGTTAACAAACAGGTCTTAAATACATATTTCAGATTTACGTTGACCCAAATAGAGGGGTTACCTGAAATAAAATCATGGATCATACGTCAAAATAAGACTAAAATAGTGAATCTTCCTACCCTTTAAGCATCCCTGTCCGCTATTTTTCTACACCCATTCAGCGACGGCGCCATTCCTTTGCGCTTCTGTATTTATCTGCGCGCAATTCGTTTTCATGGGGATTTCCTGTCCGTGAACAGGCCTGTTTCGCGTCTTGATTATGCTTTATCGCGCCCCGACGCCGGTTGGCGAATCCTTCGAAAGGACGCGCCCTTTTCTCCTTGCCAAGCCCTGTCCCTAATAGATGAGATCCTCAACCCTTCGAAGCCGAGGTCTGAAATGACAGCCCAGGAAAAATTTCTCAAAGGCGTGTATGCGTCTGTGGATGAAGCCGCTGCATGCGAACTGGATCGGTTGCGCCGCGACGAAGGCATCATCCCGACATGCAAAGCAGGGTGCTGTTACTGTTGCCGATACCATGTCCTTATAACCCCCATAGAGGCCCACGGCCTGGCGCATTATATCAGACAGGAATTTTCAGCCGACCAGACAAACGACCTTCGGATGCGAACGCAGGAATGGCACAGATGGGACAGCGCGAGGCCAGGCAGGCCGTCCTCGTCCCCCTCGGTTAAACCGGCAGCAGGACCCATAAATGATCCCTGCTGCCCTCTGCTGGTCAAGGGCCTGTGCAGCGCCTACCCCATGAGACCGGACGTCTGTCGGACGCATTACGTCCACTCCCATCCCCTGTACTGCTGTGAAGCGAGCAATCCGGATTCCACCGAAGCGCCACCGGTGCCGCTCACCACCGTGGTCACAGCGGCACGGCCCTATTCATCTGCCATACCGGATCAAATCGAAGGGGCGGGATTGGACCTCTCCCGATCCATCATGCTTCTGCCCCATTGGCTGGGGATCGTCATGGGGTGGGAGTTCGGATGTACGGACTCCCCCTCACGAGGTTTTAAACGCTAAGCACGCGCTTTGAAATATGCTTCGAGCCTGTCCATGGCCCGCTCAATATTCTCAATGGAGTTGGCGTAGGAGAAACGAAGGTAGCCTTCGCCATTGTCGCCGAAATCAATACCGGGAGTCACCCCGACGTGGGCTTTTTCCAGAATATCGAAGGCAAGTTTGTACGAATCCATGGAGAGGTGCTTGACGTTGGCAAAGACATAAAAAGCCCCGGTAGGTTCCACGGTGATGCCCAGGCCCATGGCCTTCAAGCGTCCGATCATGTACTTCCGGCGCGTGTTGTAAATGTCCTTCATGCGAAGGGTGTCTGCCTTCCCCTCTTTTAGAGCGGCAATCCCTGCCATCTGGGCCGAGGCATTGACCGAGATAAAAAAGTTCTGCTGAATTTTCTGCAAGGGGCGCATGTACGCTTCCGGTGCGATGACGTAGCCCAGGCGCAGGCCGGTCATGGCGTACAGCTTGGAGAACCCGTTAAGCACAAAGGCGTCGTCGGTAAACTCCAGCATGGTGTGCTCTTCTCCTTCATAGACCAGGCCGTGATAAATCTCGTCGGAGACAATGGCGGGTCCCAGCTTTGCGATGCGCTCCATACGATCCGTGGAGAGCAGGTTGCCCGTGGGGTTGGACGGGGAGTTTAGAAAAATGGCCTGGGTGCGGTCCGTCATCCGCTTTTTAATCTCAGAGACCCGATACTGAAACCCATCCTCCTCCGTCACAGGCACTCTCACCGGCACCCCCCCCACAAACTTGATGAAGTTGGGATAACAGGCATAGCCGGGGTCGGAGATAATCACCTCGTCTCCGGCCTCCAGCATCGTTGAAAACACAGAAAAAATGGCCGGAGAGGTCCCTTGCGTCACCATCACCCGATGGGGAGAGACGGTGACCCCGTAGGTCTCGTCATAGTACTCGCAAATCGCCTCTCGAAGTTCCATCATCCCCAGGCTGTGGGTATAATGGGTGTATCCGTCGTTGATGGCCTTGCATGCTGCCACCTTCACACAGTCCGGGATGTCAAAATCGGGTTCACCCACTTCCAGGTGGATGATGTCCACGCCGTCGCGCTCCATCTCGTTGGCCCGGTCCAATACATCCATCACAATAAACGAGGTCATCTCCTCGGCTCTTCTGGCGATCATCACTCCTCCTGCTCCACTGGCGTCATATCATCAGGGGCCTCGCCCCTTTTCCTCACATTTGAGCCCCTTGTTACCACATTTCTTTTCTGGCTTCTATGATTATGACCCCCGCAAAAATTCTGAAGGCCCAAAGTAAAAACCAGGCAGCGCATGGGGTACCGATTCAGCGTATACCTCTGAACAGTGACCCTGGCTTTATGTCTCCAGCATGCTTTTTCCCCTCGTCTATGGTATACAAGATGACTTTTGCGGGGACCACTTCGATGGATGGCTACAGAGTCAATAAAGGTGAAGATTTCATGGATCATTCAGGGTTTCCTACATTTCCCGACGGATGTACGTCACTTCTCAAAAAACACCTGACCGACACGGTATGGGCGGCGTTAAAGGATCTGAAGACGGCCTCGGGATACACCCTTGCCGACCTCATCCGGTCCGGGCTGGAGCATCCCGAGAGCTCTGTTGGCGTCTATGCGGGAGACGCGGAGAGCTACACTCTTTTTGCCCCGCTTCTGACCCCCATCATAGACGACTATCACGGTTCGTCCGTCTCCCACCCTGCCTCCGATTTCTCGCTAAGCACCCTGCCCCAACTCAGCCGGGATGCCTCGGACCGCATTGTCTCCACCCGGGTGCGGGTGGGACGCAACCTGGCAGGATTTCCTCTGGGGCCGGCCATCTCTGCCTCTGAACGCCTGGACGTGGCACGCCGCATCCAGGCGGCGCTGACCCACCTGCCCGAGGCCCTGCAAGGGACCTATCTGCCCCTGTCCGTCATGGATGACGCCCTCCGTGACGATCTGGTTGCGCGTCACCTGCTTTTCAAATCCGAAGATCGTTTTCTCACCTCGGCAGGGATCATGCGCGACTGGCCCGAGGCCCGAGGCCTCTTCCTCTCCCGGGACGAAACCTTCAGCGTCTGGGTGAACGAAGAAGACCAGCTGCGCATCATCGCCCTGAAAAAAGGGGGCGACATGACGGCGGTGTTCCGACGTCTTGCAAAGGGAGTCAGCGCCCTCTCCCGTCACCTTGTGTTCCTCACCCACCCACAGCTGGGGTCTCTCACCAGCTGCCCCACCAACCTGGGGACCGCCATGCGGGCCAGCGTGCACATGACCCTGACGGGCCTCGCCAGGGACGAAGCGGCGCTTAAAAAGAGCGCCGAGGCCTTAGGGCTTCAGGTCCGCGGCATGCATGGTGAACATTCCCAGAGCCAGGGTGGGGTGTATGACATCAGCAACCGCATGCGCTTGGGCGTCACCGAAACCGAAGCCTTTTCCCATCTCATCCACGGTATCAATCGTCTGGCCCAAAGGGATCAAGGGATGTCCCGCCCATGAACCCCCAAGAGCGAAAAATTTTTATCACCCTTTTCATGTCCATTTTTTCAGCGGTGACAGGGGTGGGGATCGTTATCCCCCTGCTGCCCGTCTACGCCCGGGACTTAGGGGCCAGCGGCCTTTACATCAGCATGATCTTCGGGGCCTTCTCCATCTCACGGACACTCTTTCTTCCCTGGTGCGGCAAGACCTCGGACCGTATCGGACGCAAACCCTTTATTATTCCCGGCCTCTTCTTTTACGCTCTCATCTCCCTGGGGTTTATGCTCTCCAACTCGGTGGGGACCCTGATCGGCCTCCGGTTTCTTCAGGGCATCGCCTCCGGCATGATCATGCCCGTGGCCCAGGCCTATGTCGGAGAGATCACCCCCAAAGGGAAAGAGGGCTTTTACATGGGCCTCTTCAGCATGGCCATGTTCTTAAGCCTCAGTATGGGCCCCTTCATGGGAGGGTTCATCAATCGCCTCTACGGCCTCGACGCCGCCTTCCTCGGCATGGGAGCCCTCGCCATGATTGCTTTTTCCATGGCCCTGGTCTTTCTTCCACCGGTGGCGGAAGAGAAAAAAGCCACCTCCCAGAGCGAAAGCATTGCCGTCATGGGCCTTCTCAAAGACCGCTCCCTTGTCGCCCTGGTCTCCTTCAGGCTGGTGTACACCACCTGCGTGGGGATGCTCTGGTGCTTTCTGCCACTTTATGTCGACGCCTCCTTCGGCCTGGGCAGCGCTGAGACCGGCACCCTTGTCATGATGATGGTCCTGGCCGGTGGCGTTCTCCACGTCCCCATGGGGATCCTGGCCGACCGATGGAACCGGGAATGTCTGGTGGTGCTGGGGGGCCTTTTTATCGTCTTCTCCATGCTCCTCTGCTATCAAGCCACCGGCTTTTACAGCCTGCTTGCCGCCGTGGTGGTCTTCGGTCTCGGGGGCGGCACCTCCCTTCCGGCCCTCTCGGCCCTGGCCGTGGAGCGAGGCCGGGACACCGGGAGCCTCGGCTCCGTCATGAGCCTGCTCACCATGGCCCACAGCCTCGGCATGCTCCTGGGCTCTCTCATCGCCGGGGTCACCATGGATCTCCTGGAACTCCGCTACGCCTTCCCCATGGGCGGACTCATCATGGCCGCAGGCCTGGCCCACTTCGTCTGGTTAAGCCTGAGGCCAGGCCAGAACAAACGGTCTCCGGCGGTGGAGTGAACCCCCGCGAAAGCGGCTTGCAGATCCGCGCCACCTCAGGTAGTATGTAGTGACATATCAAATCCTTTCCCCTACCCCGAGAAATATCATCGCCCCTCTTCCAACCGCGACGCCTTACCCATGAGGTCATGCCATGCCAACATTTTCATCAGGCCGTCCCCCACACACCCGTCATTTTTCCTATGCGGTCGCCCTGTGTCTCGTTGTTTCCCTTCTCTTCATCGTCGGATGCGCCCCCGAACCCAAAGGCCCGGCCCTCACCCTGGCCCCCCTGCCCTGGGCCAGAGACGCCCTGGAGCCCATCATCTCTGCCCGAACCCTTTCCCTGCATTACGGAAAACACCACGCCGGGTATGTGATCAAGGCAAATGCGCTCATCGAAAAAAGCCGGTTTAAAAGAAAAAGTGTGGAAAAGATTCTCTCGGCAACGCGAGGAAAGAACAAATACGAAGCGCTCTACAACAACACCGCCCAGGCCTGGAATCACGCCTTTTTCTGGGGTAGCCTTACCCCAAAGGGCGGGGCACGGCCCGCGGGTCCACTGGCCGAGGCCATCAACCGCGAGTTCAACGGATGGAAAGGGTTCCGCTCTGCCTTTATTGAGACGGCGCTCTCTCATTTCGGCAGTGGCTGGGTCTGGCTGGTCAAAGACAAAAAGACACTTCGCATCATCACCACCTCCGATGCCGACACACCCATCGCCCAGGGGCTGACCCCGCTGTTTACCATCGACCTCTGGGAACACGCCTATTATCTGGATTATCACAACAAACGAAAAGTCTATGTGGAGGGTGTCTTTGACGGATTGGCCCATTGGAAGAAGGCCGAACAGCGATACCGGCCCTGAAAAATCATCGGACCGTGTTTAGATGTTAAACCTTCAGACGAAGCCCCGGTGAACAGCAGGCTCGGCCCCACGGCTCCCACCCTGCTTGTAACCCGGTCAATGCCATGAGGTGCCCCATGACCACCCCTCTGGTCTGGACCGAAAAAATTTCGGTCAACATCCCCGAGATCGATCAGCAACACCAGACCCTGTTTGCCATCATCAACGATCTCATCACAGAGCATAATCAACAGGCCGAACCGGAAAAAATTCTGAGTCTGATCGGACGCCTTGTGGACTACTCCGGGACCCACTTCACCACCGAGGAGAATCTCCTGGTCGACCTGAATTTTCCCCATTTCATCCAGCATAACCAGGCCCACCTCGCCTACATGAAAAAGGTGGACCTGTTTATCCAGGACTGCAAATCAAACAAAAGGGGGCTGTCGTTGGAGATGCTTGAATTTCTCAACCACTGGTGGCTGAACCATGTCTCCATCTCCGACATGGAATATGCCCGGCATTTTAAGGCGAATCCGGCAGACTGAAGACAGACCCCAAGCGCAAATCAACCCAGGAGTTCCTATGGAAACGCCCATAGAATGGAGCGATGACCTGCTGTTTCATATCGACGAGATCGATGATCAGCACCGCAATCTCTTTCTGCTCATCAACCGTCTCATCGGCCATAAACGCAACCACGGACCGCGGGAAGAGCTTATCGACCTCCTCCGGGTACTTGTGGCCTTTGCCCAGACCCATTTTCGCACCGAAGAGAATCACATGACGGAGAGCCACTACCCCCATGCCCTTGAACACTATGAGGAACATGAGGAATTCACGAAATGCATCCACAATTTTATGGGGGATTACGAAAGAGGCAAGGAAGATCTCTCAGATAAAATGCTCACCTTTCTGAGGCACTGGTGGAACACCCATGTGGCGAAATCCGACCAAACCCTCGCCAGATATCTCAAGGAGAAGGGACACCCGTCCTGAACTCACGTTAACCCCGGGAAAAAAAGCCCCTCGCCCGGAAGGACCTCCAACCGCCCCGATCGCCCTTCTTCCCACAGGGTATCCCGCGCTTCAAACACAATCACCCGATGGGCACCGGAGACCACATGAACAAGGGTCCAGGCCCCGCAATACTCCACCCGCTTCACCACAAAGGAGAGCCCGATACCAGACGGACTCTCATGCAGCACCACATGATGGGGCCTGAAAAAAAGAGTCCCCGGCCCATCAGGCCCGCCCCACCGCACCACCTGCGTTCCACTGTCCGTCACAAACCAGCCCTGCTCCACACGCCCGGCAAGGGTGTTGGAGAGCCCCAGAAACATGCCGGTAAAAAGGTGACCGGGGCGTTCATACAACCCCTTCGGGGTCCCGGTTTGAAGAATCTCCCCACCTTTCATCACGGCAATGCGATCGGAAAGGGTCAAGGCCTCTTCCTGGTCATGGGTGACGTAAAGGGTGGTGAGCGAGAGGCGATCATGCACCTCCCTGATCTCTCGCCGCAGATCGATGCGAAGTCTCGCGTCGAGGGCTGACAGGGGCTCATCGAGAAGCAGCACAGAAGGGTTCGGGGCGATGGCCCGGGCCAGGGCCACCCGCTGCTGCTCCCCACCGGAGAGGGTGGCGGGAAACTCGTCGGCCTTGTCCGTCAGCCGGACCAGCGCCAGGAGCTCTCGTACCCGGCTCTCCCGGTCTTTCTTCCCCACCTTTCTCAACTTCAACCCATACGCCACGTTTTCAGCAACCGACATATGGGGAAAAAGGGCGTAATCCTGAAACACCATCCCGATGCCGCGTTTCTCCGGAGGTTCATGGGAAATCTCCCGCCCATTCAAATCGATGCTCCCGGCATCGGCTGATTCCAACCCCGCCACCATACGAAGCAGGGTCGACTTCCCGCAGCCCGACGGGCCAATGACCGAGAGAAACTCCCCTTTGCTCACGGTGAGATTCACCCGCAGCTGAAAATCACCATAGCGACGAAACAGATCATTCACGTTCAGGGTCAAGACTCTCTCCTCCCATCCATTCAAGTAAAAGAAAACAGACCACACAAAGCCCCATGAGAAGCGTCCCCAGGGCGCAGGCAGCAAAAAAACGATAGGCCCCGATGAGCCGATACAGGGCCAGGGGAATGGTGATGGTGTCTGCGCGAGCTAAAATCAACGTCGCGTTGATCTCCCCCATGGAGAGGGCAAAAGCAAAACAGGCGCCCCCCACCAGGCCGGAACGAATCAAAGGCAGCTCCACGGTGAGAAAGGTTTGAAAGGGACCGGCCCCTAAAGTACGGGCCACCTGCGGCAACGAGGGGCTGATCCGTTTCAGGGAGGCAGACACGGACCGAAGCACAAAGGGGTAAGCCACCACCACATGAGCCGCCACCACCGCGGCGCGACTTCCGCTGTAGTCGGGGAAAAAAAGGGCCAGACACTTAAAATAGCCCAGGCCCAGCACCACGGAGGAGACCCCCATGGGAAGCATCATGGCGGTCTCGGTGAACCGAGCCCACACCCCTTGACTCCGGGTGGTCACCCAGGCGGCCGCCATGCCCAGGGGAAGCGCTGCACAAACCGTCAAGCTGGCAAACACAAGGCTGTTTTTCACCGCCATCAGAGAGAGGGCAGAGCCACTCTCTGTAAAAAGGACATCGTACCACTTCAGGGTCCAGACCAATGGCCCGGACCGACTGACTTGCGCCAGAAAGGAACGCACCACGAGCGCCACAAGGGGAGAGGCCACCACCAAGACCACCAGCAGAATGTAAAAGCCCCAAAAAATACGGGCCTTCCCTGACAGGCGCAGGGTGCCCCGCCGTGAAGCCTGACCCCGCACGGCGTGGCTCGCTCGATGCTGCATCTTCACAGTGATCCAGAGCATGGACAGGGTGAGCCCCGCCCCGACCACGGCAAGGGCCGCCGCCATATCCAGGTCGAGGCTGATGCGGGCAGCACGGTAAATCTCCACCTCGATGGTGGTGTAACGGGGCCCGCCCCCCAAAACCAGCACCACGGCAAAGCTCATAAAACAAAAAAGATAGATGAGCCCCGCCGCTGAAAAAATGGCGGGCAGAAGTCCGGGCAGGGTGACGGTCAAAAAACACCGGACAGGCCCTGCCCCCAACGTCCGGGCGGCCAGAGCCGGCCCGTCGTTATGGCGCTCCCAGAACCCCCCGATGAGCCGGGCGGCCAGGGGAAAATTGTAGAAGGCGTGGGCCAGGACAATGGCAGAAAAAGAGTAGAGAATGGGAAAAGGAGGCCGTTTCAGATCAAACACCCCCATGGCAAACCGATTCAACACCCCGCTGTTGCCATAAAAAATCACGAAGGCGAGAACCACAAGAATGGAAGGCAGCACAAAGGGAATGGCGGTAAGGGCTTTTAAAAGCCGTTTGCCGGGAAAGGTCGCCCGCCCCAGCAGCCAGGCCCCCGGCAAGCCCAGCATCAGGGAGACCCCCGTGCTGACGAGGGCCTGCCAGAGGGTAAACCCAATCACCCGAAAGGTGTAGGGGTTTGAAAAAAGCCGCACAAAGGGAGAGGGACCCTCTCCCCCTTTCAGGGCCTCTGCAAGGATCACTGAAAGGGGAAGATAAAATAAAATTAAGGTCGGGACCACGGGCACAAGCCAGAGCAGCCGCATCCCCCACCCTTTGTGCGAAGAAGGGGTCATTTGGAAACAGCGCCCACCCAGGTAGAGAGCCACCCTTCGCTTTTCGTCATGATCACCTCAGGCGAGAGCTGGAGGCTCTTTTCAGGCTTCACCGCATGGGAGAAGCTCTCAGGCAGAGGGGTCGCGCTGCTTGCTGGAAACATGATGTTGGTCAGGGGGATCTCCCGCTGAAAGGTCTCGGAGAGCATAAAATCGATAAAGGCTTCGGCCGCCTTGCGATGAGGGGCCCCTTTCAGGATACCTGCCCCTTCGATCTGCATGTAGTGTCCCTCTTTAAACGCCGCCGCCTTGTAACGCGAGCTCTTCTCAAAGGCCACATGATACACGGGGCTGCTGCTGTAACTTAACACCAGGGGGGCCTCGCCGTTGGTAAAGAGACCGTACCCGGAGCTCCAGCTGTCGGTGATGGTTAAAATGGAAGGGGCCAGGCGCGTCCAGTAATCGGCGAAATCCTCGCCGTACACCGAGACGGTCCAGAGGAAAAAACCCAGACCGGGACCTGAGGTACGGGGGTCCATCAGAATGACGGATTTCTTATAGGCGTCAGAGGTCAAATCTTCGAGACTCTGGGGGGGATTCTTGATGACCTCGCTGTCATAAATCATCGCGAAATAACCGTAATCAAAAGGCGTCACCTGACATTCAGGGTCAAAGCGAAGGGCCTCGGGCACCCGATCGAGTCCTGCGGAACGATAGGGGGAAAGGACCCCTGATTTCCTGGCTTTGGCCAGAAGATTGTTATCGATACCGATCACCACATCGGCTTTGGGGTGATCTTTTTCCAGCATGGCGCGCTGGAGCACCTGGCCGGAACTTCCAACAGAGATCAGCTCCACCTTCAGCCCGCTCACCTTTTCAAAGGCGGGAATCACCTTGGGCGCGAGTCCCCATTCCGAAGCAAAGGAGTCGTAGGTATAAATCACCAGTTTTCCGTCCGTCTCCCGGTTCCCCGCATACGCAGGCAGCGTGGCCAGGCACAGGCACAGCACGGCCAGCATCACTCGTTTCATCATGGTCAACCTCATTTTTTTCTGTGAATGTAGACAGACTCGCAAAAGAACACCCAAAAGCCTCACCGCAGGGTGTGTTGCAGAGCCATCAATAAAAGGGGTGGGATGGCGGAATCCAGTTCCCTACGCCGGAATTAACCGGATCAGGTTCAACGGGTATCATCTCAGGCTGCCGTCAACGCATCAAGCGCCCGGGCAGCCACCCCACGGTTCCAGTTCTGAAAAAGCCGGGGAGCGGATATCCTGTCCGAATCGCCGGGTGTTTTTCAGTCACTGGCTCTTAAGTAGTCGGTGATCGGCGCCCCTGTCAACGGCTTTCTCATGAAATACCTCCCCGCCCCCTCAAGGCCCCCGTGTCCGCATGCCACCATGGTTCCGTCGTCACGCGAATCATGGTATATAATAAGGAAAATAATCGTCTTCGCCGGCACTCCCCATCCGCTCTCTTTCCCACACCGCCTCCTCAAGCGCCTCCCCTTCAGACAAACGGCAAACGCCTAACCCTGAGGTACGTAACGCCATGCTCCCCTCAACCCACAGCCCCTCGATGAGGTCCCCCATCCTCACCCCCCGGTTCCGTGTCATGTCATGGAGCCTCGTGTGGGTCATCCTCCTGCTGTGTTCTCTGCCTTCCCGGCTCTACGCCGAGGAGGGGACAGCCGACCCCCGCCCCCTACGGGTGATGCTCCTCTTCTCCTACCACCAAAGCCTGATCTGGGAGGACGAGATTTATCACGCCATCCAAAAAGGATTTCAGGAACTCCCCAACCCCGTGGATCTCCACGTCGAACACATGGACACCAAACGGACCCCGTTCAACGCAGCCTATAAAACACAGCTCCTGACCCTTTTCCGGCGCAAATTCGCCCACCGCCCCATGGACCTCGTCATCGCCTGCGACAACAACGCCTATGACTTCATGCGAGCCCACCAGGCCGACCTGTTCCCCAAGACGCCGGTGGTCTTTTGTGGGGTCAACTTCTTTCAGCCGGCGCAGATTGAAGCCCTGCCTCTCTTCACCGGCGTGGCCGAAACCTTCGATGCCGCCCGAACCCTTGACATCGCCCTATCCATCCACCCTCGAACCACCGACCTCTATATCCTTAACGACCACCTCCCCACGGGAATCGCCTGGGCCCAAACCATCCGTGAACAGATGCGGCCCTTTAAAGACCGGCTGAACATCCGCTACCTCCCCGACCTCCCCATGAAAACACTGGAGGCACGGCTTTCCCGTCTCCCTAAAACCGCCCTGGTCCTTATGGGGGTCTATTTCAAGGATGCAGACAACCGATTTTTCCCCGAACAGGAGAGCATGCAGCGCATCTCCCGCGCTTCACCCGTTCCTGTCTATGGCCTCCTCGATCTTTACCTCGGCCAGGGCATGGTGGGGGGCAACCTCATTAACGGGACCAGCCAGGGAGAACAGGCGGTGGGCCTGGCAAAAAAAATTCTGGCCGGTACCCCGCCCCATGACATCCCCGTGGTGAGACAAGGGACCAATCGAAACCTCTTCGACTACGAACAACTCCAGCGTTTCGGCATCCCGGAGCGCCTCCTTCCCGAAGGCAACACCGTCATCAATCGTCCCTTCTCTTTTTACACCACCTACAAAACCCTGGTGTGGCTGGTCAGTGCCTACATCCTCCTCATCTCCACGGGAGTCTGCCTGCTCCTGATTCACCTGACCAACCGCCGGAAAGTCGAGCATGCCCTGAGCCAATCACGGGTTCTTCTGGAACAGAAAGTCCGTGAACGGACCGCCCAGCTCTCCAGGGCCAAAGAGGAAGCCGAAGCCGCCAATCGCGCAAAAAGCACCTTCCTTGCCCACATGAGCCATGAACTGCGAACCCCGTTAAACGGCATCATCGGTTTTTCAGGGCTGATAAAACAAGACGGCGATCTCCCGGCCCATCACATGGAGAGCCTGGAGATCATCCTCAAAAGCGGGGAACACCTCCTGGGGCTGATCAACGATGTTCTGGAATTTTCCAAAATCGAAGCCGGCAGCATCACCATAGAAGAGGCCCCCTTTCACCTGCAAAACGCACTGGATGCTTTAATCCAGGTCATGAGGCACCAGGCGGAAGAGAAAGGAATCGGGTTTCAATGCACCTGGCAGGAAGGGCTCCCCGTGTTCATCCTCAGCGATCGGCTTCGCATCCGCCAGGTGATGATGAACCTGCTCAGTAACGCCTTGAAATTTACGGCCGAAGGAGACATTCACCTCGACATCAGCCAGCGCACACGCCGGGAGGGGAAAGAATACCTGGAGCTCTCTTTTCAGGTCACAGACACCGGGCTTGGCATCCCCGCCGACGAGCTGAGCGACATCTTCGACCCCTTTGCCCAGGGGAGACACATTCGCCACACCGGAACGGGAACCGGCCTCGGTCTCACCATCTGCCGTGAGCTGGCACGGCTCATGGGAGGCGACATCACCGTCACAAGCACCCTGGGAAAGGGCTCTATTTTCCGATTTACCCTTCATACCCGGCGCATGGCGGCATCTCCCCGGGCTTCGGAAGAGCCATGGCCTGAAAGCAGCTCTCCCCCAGAAGAGACCCGACGCATCCTTGTGGTGGATGACAACGCCACCAACCGCCTTTTCCTGAAACGTCTTCTCAGCGCCTCGGGGTATCAGGTGACCTGTGCCGCCAACGGCAAAGAAGCCATTGCACAATTTCAAAGCACCCAGCCCCATCTCATCTGCATGGATTTGAAAATGCCGATCATGGACGGAATTGACGCCACGAGACATATCAAATCCACCCGGGAAGGGTCCCAAACCCCCATCATCGCCCTGACCGCCTGTACCTTTGGAGCCGACAGACAAAAAGCCATGGAGGCCGGATGCGACGATTTTTTAGGCAAACCCTTCGACAAGGCCACTCTTTTTTCGATCATGGAGAAACACCTCGCCCCCCAACGCATCAACCCGCCGAAAAAGCCATAAGGTTCAGGCAAGCGGATTCATCCACACCACAGAAAAAGCGCCCCTTTTTAATCACGATGAAAAGGGACGCTTTGGGGGCACCCGGTGCCCGTTTATTCTAAAAAATGATGCGCGCAGGCCTAACCCGGCTCGCCCGAAGGGTGAGAAAATCAGACAGAATACCGTGAATTACATTTTGTGTTTTTGAAACGACTGAAAATATTACTACAAAGAACTGTAATTACTGATTATTCCTTATTCCTGATTGTTTTCTCATGAAATATCCGGGCTAAAGGGCAAAGGTCAACTGAAGGTGTTTGGCCATGTAGGCAAACTTAGCCAGGTAGTTGAGGTTGCCCGTATAAGAGACCTCATTGTCCAGAATGGCGGCGATAATATCCGGGTTTTCACTGAAGAGACATCGCCTCAGGGCCTTGCCATCTTTAAACTCGATGGTGATATCCGGGTGATCCACGAGACGATTTTTCACCTTCATCCGGTTGCCGTCGAAAAGCGCCGAAGCGGCGATACCGCCGTCACGACTCGCAAAGGCATAACGTCCCTGAAACCCTTCGATGTTTTTCCGATACCCTCTGTCCAGAATCAAAGCCAACCGCATAATCCTCAACAAGGTTTCAAGAAAGAGGTCCATGGCCCGAGAGTTCATCTCGGAAACAGCCCCTTTCACCCGGTGCTCAATCAGCCGGCGTTTAAAAAAATTCATGGGTTCTCTCCCGTGAGGACAAAGGCAGGGGCACGGCCCGGCCGCTGGTAAGATCGTACTGAGTGCGGGTAATGAGTTCCTCTTTCATGGCCTCCGAAAGATCCCGAAAATAAGCAGAGTATCCAGACACACGCACAAGCATCTCTGGATCCAGCGAGGGGTTGTCCTTCACCGCCCGAAGCCGCTCGTAGGTCTGCACATTAAACTGCACCTGAAGCCCCCCTTCGCGAAAATAGGCATCCACCATGCTTCCGAACCGATCCGTATAAACGCCGACATCCTCCCCGGCCAGAAGAGGCGAGTATTTCATGTTCAGTGCTTCTCCTCCCGGAATGCACTCGCCAGAGAGACAGGCCACGTTACGAAAGGCTTCGGTAAGGCTTGGAGCGGCCTGGGAAGCCGGGGTAATCCCACTGGAAAAAGGCTCGTGGGCCTTGCGCCCGTTGGGCAACGCCCCGGCCAGCTGCCCCTGGCCGGCGTGGGTGGTCATCGTCCAGTAGGCGGGCCGATAGCGCCCTCCCCTGTAGTTGATGTGTTCTTGGTAAACATCGTAAATAAACCGCACAAGATTTTGTGCATTTTTCACAGCCACCGGGGCATCCGTGCCGAATCGAGGAATCCGATTGGCCAGCCAGAGGCGAAGGACCTCCTGACCCGGGAGCTCAAAATTATGCGTCATGGCGTCCACCATCTCAGCCATGGTCAATCGTTTCTCGTTGAAGACCCCATACTCGATGGCATTCAAGCTGTCGCATACATCTGGAAAGGCCACATGGCTTCCCCCAGAGGAGTTGTATCGCGCCCCCCCGAACACCAAATCCATCCCCTTCTCCATGGGTCCCTTAAAAAGCCCGGAGAGGAGTGGGCTGGGCAAAATTTCCTGATGGACATGCCCAAAGTGCTCGTTAAGCTCGATGGCTTGTTCGAGGAGCCACTTCAACTGGGTTTTAAACGCCTCCCAAAAGGCCTCAAAAGAAGTAAAGCTACAGGGATCTCCCGTCCGCGGTCCTATCTGCGCGTCAGCGGTCACCCCGCGTTTGCCGTCCTTTAATGTCATCTCCATGGCCGCCGCCAGATTAAACATAATGGAGGAGGAGGAGACGAAATCCCGCCCGGCACTGGCCAGCTCCACGCACCCCACAATGGCATAATCCCGGGCATCTGCCTCGATCACTCCCTGATTCATCAGGGTCTCGATGGCGGCCACGTCATTATGGAAAGCGGGAATCGCCTTGGTGTGGATGACCACTTCCGAGACCCGGTCCCGATACGCCCGGCTGTTTTTTTCCACATGGTACCGGGCATTGACGCTGGGATCCCTCAGCCGCATCAGCTCGGTCACCTTTAAAAAAATGTAGGAAAGATCGTTCACGGCGTCTTCGCCATCACGTCCGACCCCCCCTAAGGTCACCGCCGGCGTCGACCCGGCTCCTCCCCAAAGCTTTTCGGCCGTCTCCGGCACCAGGTTGGTGTTGTCTGACAGTTTCAACCAGAGACAACAGCCGAGTTCCAGAGCCTCCTCCGGCGTGAGCCGCCCCTCTGCCACGTCGCGTCGGTACCAGGGATAAAGGATCTGGTCCAGCCGTCCGGGACTCATGGCCATGTTAATATTTTCGGCATGAATCCCCACCTGACAGAGCCAGAGACTGTTCACGGCCTCCCGAAAGGTCCGTGCCGGCTTGGAAGGAACCCGGGAGCAGATCTCGGCCATCTCCTGGTAATTTTTTTTGCGCAGGGGATCCGCCTCGGTCTCGGCCCGTTTTCCGGCGGCTTCGGAGAGGCGTGCGGCATAGGCGATGATCCCTGCCATGGCAATCTGAACCGCTCGATAGAAATCTTTTCCCATCGCATCAGCGGCACTCTTTTCCCGGTGGTTGGCTTCGGCAATAATATGGGACACCCCCTTTTCAAGGGCGGTCTCAAAATGGGGCACACAATGAGAAATGCACCCCGCCTTTCCATTCATATAAAAAACAATTTTTTCCATCAGCTGAAGGGAGAGGGGATTCTCAAATTTTTTCCGGGTCACTTCCAGGACGGTGCGATCCATCCAAAAGGGAAAAATTTCGAGATTGCAGCAGGCGGCATCCTCCCTGGAGAGCTTCTGAGGATTGATCTTCCGTTCACTGATTGTCTCCAGTTCCGGCCAGACCATCAGCCCCAGAAGTTCGGGGTAAAGGGGCGCCCCCAGCGCTTTGGAAGTGGTGGATCCGGCCAGAAGGTTGTCGTCAGGGAAATGGGGATCCCGGTGGCCGAGATAATGGTTCACCGCCCGCGCCCTGGAGACAATCATCGGCTCCCCATTGGGCCTCAGATTCTTCATATAATCGGTGATCCAGCGGGCACGCTCGATACAGACCTCGGTCTCGCTTCTGAAATGAGCCTCTCGAAGGGAAAAAATTCGTGGCAGGGTCTCAAGGGTCACATGGGAAAAACCAGGATCCTTCAGGGGTAGTGTCTCAGACATAACACCTCCTGTTCAACGACATGGCGGCAGCAGTATTTCTCGCCCATCACAGCAAAAGATAACACACCTTATTTATACCATATCGCGCCGATTATCAACTGCGAATCAAGCCAGTCATCAAGCGCGAAAAGGATCAACCACGTTGTCGTAAAAGAGAGGGGCTGGAAAAAAATCGTAAGGTGGGCGATTTCTTCAAACAAAAAAGGCGCGTCTTCCTGCATGGAAGACGCGCCTAACCCGGATATTTCACGAGTTGGGTGCGCTCATATGCAAGGCATCAGAGCTGAAGATGTAGTGGTTTACCTCAAAGCTCTGATAACGCGGCAGATGAGTGCACCCGGCTCGCCCGAAGGGTGAGAAAATCAGACAGAATA
>NZ_JAQYWB010000061.1 GCF_030145185.1 Desulfoluna sp.
TTTGACGCGGTCCGCTGGGTCATCGACACTCTGATCTCCTAGCAAGGCAAGCCCCATGAATTCCCTCACCCTCTCCGGACGCATCAAACGGATCCGGTACCGAAACGATGAAAACAGCTACACCATTGCCGATCTCATCACCGACGACACCGGGGTCACCATCACGGTGGTGGGGACCCTGGCAGGCATTGACCTCGAGGACCGCCTTCGCCTGACCGGCACCTGGGAAAAGCACCTTCGCTTCGGCGACCAGTTCCGCATCACCGAGTATGAGATGATTTTTCCGGAGACCGGGGAAGAGATCCGCACCTACCTCAAACGCCTCGGGGTGAAAAGCCTCTCCAACGCCAAAATCAGAACCCTCGTGGAACGCTTCGGCAGCGACACCCTGGAGGTCATTGAGACCACGCCGGAGAAAGTCACCGGCCTGAAAGGGTTCGGGAAAAAAACCATTGAGAACCTGCGGGAGGCCCTCACCCGCCAGATGGAAGTGAAACGGCTCATCCTCTTTTTAAAAGAGCACGGCATTCCCGTGGTCCACTGCGCCCAGATCATTAAACAGTATGGGGCCAAAGCCACCGATCGCATCAGCGCCAACCCCTTTGACCTGCTCTTCGACATCACCGGCATTGACTTCACCACCGTGGACCATGCCGCCCAGACCCTGGGCATTGCCGAAGAGGCCCCCCGAAGGGTCCGCGCCTGCCTCCTCTTTGTTCTCGGCCAGTTCGCCTCCGACGGCCACGTCTTTGCGCCGGCGGGGAGCCTCATCACCCGCTGCATGGAGCAGCACCACATGGAACACGAGCCCCTGACCGAGGCCCTGGACGAGTTGCAACGCCAGGGCCACATCGTCAGCGAGACGATAGACCGAGAGAGCGAAACCATCCACGCGGTCTACCCCAAGGAGCTCTTCCAGGCCGAACAGGGCATTGCCAGGCGCCTCGCCATGATGCTCTCCCTTCCCGAAGAAGGCCCTGTCATCTCCCGAGAGGAGATCCTTGAAACCATTCTCACACGGCTGGCCATCAAACTCTCTGAAGAGCAGCTTCTCGCCCTGGAAGAGATCCTCTGCCACCGGGTGGCCGTCATCACCGGCGGGCCGGGCACCGGAAAAACCACCCTGGTTCGCTCCATCGCCGCCCTGTGTGACCACCTGCACCACGAAACCGTGATGGCAGCCCCCACCGGCCGGGCGGCACGCCGCATCACCGAGGTCACGGAAAAAAAGGCCTCCACCCTCCACAAACTGCTGAAATATGATTTCAAGACCGGGGCCTTTGAGCACAACCGGGACAAGCCCCTGTCCGGGGACGTCTTTATCATCGATGAAGTTTCCATGGTGGACACCCTGCTCATGCACCGCTTCCTGGATGCCGTGCCCGTGACGGCCATCGTCGTCTTTGTGGGCGATATCTTTCAGCTCCCCTCCGTGGGGCCGGGAAACGTCCTGTCTGATCTCATCGCCTCAGGATGCCTGAAAACTTACGCCCTCACCCGCATCTTCCGACAGGCCCAGGAGAGCCCCATCATCATGAACGCCCACCGGGTCCGAAAAGGCGAATTCCCGGATCTGCACCAGGAAGGGGAAGAGGGCCCCTCGGAATTCTACTTCATCGAAACCGCAGACCCGGTCAAGGTGATGCAGCGGGTGGTGGAGCTCTGCGCCAAACGCATCCCGGCCACCTACGGATTTACTCCGTTAGAGGATATCCAGGTCCTCACCCCCATGCACAAAGGGGACGTGGGCACCATCAGCCTGAACCTCGCCCTCCAGAAGGCCTTGAACGACACAGGGGACGCCCTGCAATCGTTGGGACGGACCTTCCGCAAAGGAGACAAGGTGATGCACCTGAAAAACAATTATGAAAAAGAGGTCTTCAACGGGGATATCGGGATCATCAGTGAGGTGGATAAAAAAGAAAAAACCCTCGAAGTAAACTACGAAGGAAGAAAGGTGGCCTACGAAACCGAGTCGCTGGATGAGCTGACCCTGGCCTACGCCATCAGCGTCCATAAATCACAGGGGTCGGAATACCCGGCGGTGGTGGTACCCGTCACCACCCAGCACTACCCCCTTCTGCAGCGAAACCTTCTCTACACCGCCATGACACGCGGCAAAGAGCTGGTGATCTTAATCGGGACCCGACGCGCCGTGGAGATCGCGCTCTCCAACAACCGACCTAACCTGCGTCGCTCCCACCTCGCCCAGCGCCTCGCGGAGACGCAGCAGGGGAGCTAAGCATCTTGAACGCCTTTCTTGGCAGGGAGGGGAACTTTAAAGAGGGGAACCCCCTCTTTTTCAAGGACCTTTTCCTCTTCAGGGGAGCTCACACCTCGAATATTACGGGGTTCGGTCACCCCGTAATGAATTTTCAGGGCCTCCTTGGCAAAATTGGCCCCCACGTCATCGAAATTCTGTTCCATGAATTCCACAATCTTTGCGCTGATGTCCCCCACGGCAAGGCCACTGTTCTGTCGGGGCCCCCTGGAGGAGGTCACCGCCCGGGGAATAGCAAACGCACTGGGAACAATGAACACGTTGCTGTCATCACAAAAGGGGCAGGTCACCAACCCCTGTTTCTGCTGAGTTTCAAAGGCTGTCTTGTCGTCGAACCACCCTTCAAAGGTATGTCCGCTTGCACACTGCAGGTCAAAAGCTATCATAAGTCACCGGTGTCGATGGGAGCGAGGATTAATCGAAAACAGGGCATCGGTTATGCCGCAGGATGGCCCTTTATCGGCACCTTGGAAGTCTAAGGCATGCCGCACACCCTGATGAACACAAACATCGAGCATCTAAAAAGATTCAGGCCATCACAGAAAAAGGTATACATACCATACTTGAACCATGGGTAAACAGTGATTTTTTTCCTTCCAATGGGGTAGTGAGTTTGTATATGGTAAACAATCCTGAAGGGTGGATGTCCCCCCGATCCTCAGAAGATGAGTCATCACTCTGAGAGTCAGGTTTGTTCAATGGGGGGTTCCGATAAGGATGGCCCAATGATTATTCAGCGGGATCACCACTATAAAACCCCGTAAACAAGACCAAAAGGTAGTTCGCTATCATTTTCCCAAAAGCCCCGGTCCAACGACCATCACGAGCTCTTGATCCGAGGGGCCCAACGCGCAGGAGTTGATCATGAAAATTAAAGCTCTCTTAACAGCGTGCCTTCTCTGCTTTGCCGCAGAGGCCGCTGCTGAGACCCTGTACATCACCGACCGCATCAACGCCACCTTCCGAGGCGGCCCGGGAACCCAATACAGTATCCTGAAAGGGCTCCCCTCCGGCACCGCCGTGACCGTCCTTGAAGAGGGAGACAAGTGGACCCGAGTCACCGAAGAGACCGGAGCCGAAGGCTGGGTTCTCACCCAATGGCTGGTTCCCAACCCCACCAAGGGAGTGCTCCTGGATAAACTTCAAGTCACACACCGAAAACTGGTCAAGGACAAGGCAAGCCTTGAAGACCAGCTGGACGAACTGAAAAAGGAGAACGCGGTCCTCAAAGACCAGCTCTCCGGCACGGAGAAATCTGCATCCGCATCCGAGACGGCCTACCAGCAGCTGAAAAAGAAATCCACCAACTTCCTGCAGCTGGAAGAGGATTACAAAGAGACCAAAAACCAGTTCGCCAACCTCTCCAAGAAAGCCGATATCTTAAACGACCGGCTGGCCAAAAAAAACATGGTCTGGTTCCTGGCCGGAGGCGGCGTTTTGCTTGTGGGGTTTCTCATCGGATCCAGCTCACGGAAAAAACGAAGCACCTATTATTAGCACCACCCGTAACACACAGACACCTTAGTCCCCCACGGGCATGCGGTACCCGCATGCCCGTTTTTTTCCCTGGGCTCCCGGGAGAAACCGAATGAAAGGTGACACCGCCGGCCTCTTCGTTTCGCATACCGGCAGACGCCCTCGGTGGGAGTCTCCAACTGCTTGATTTCAAGCCTATATGCGCATTTTAACTTATGAACATCACCTCTGATTTTCTGGTTATCGGGTCCGGCGTCGCCGGACTGACCTTTGCCCTGAACGTTGCCGACCACGGCTCCGTCACCGTGGTGACAAAAAAGGGCGTCTCTGAGTGCAACACCGCCTATGCCCAGGGCGGCGTCGCTGCGGTTCAAAGCGATATCGACTCCTTTGACCTTCACATCAAGGACACCCTCGCAGCCGGGGACGGCCTCTGCAACCGGGAGGTGGTGGACCACGTCGTCACCCACGGCCCCGAACGCGTTAAAGAACTCATCAACCTGGGCGTCCAGTTCAGCCTCTGCGACGACGAGGCCCACAAAGCGCCGGGCACCGCCTACGACTTAGGGCGTGAGGGCGGCCACTCCGAAAAGCGCGTCCTCCACGCCGAAGACATGACCGGCCGAGAGATCGAACGTGCCCTGGTGGCGCAGGTAAAGAAAAATCCCCAAATCACCCTCCTGGAAGACCACATCGCCATCGATCTCATCACCCTCTCCACCCGGGTCAGAAGCGGCATGATCACCACCACCCGGGACACCGCCTGCTGCGGGGCCTATGTTCTGGACAAAAAAGCCGAGACGGTAAAAACCCTCTCGGCCAAGGTGACCGTCCTCGCCTGCGGGGGCTCCGGAAAGGTCTACCTCTACACCAGCAACCCGGACGTGGCCACCGGCGACGGCATCGCCATGGCCTGGCGGGCAGGGGCCTCCGTGGCCAACATGGAATTTATGCAGTTCCACCCCACCTGTCTCTATCACCCCGAGGCCAAAAACTTCCTCATCTCTGAAGCCGTCCGCGGCGAAGGGGCCATTCTCCGAAATGAGAAAGGGGACCCCTTCATGGAGAAATACGACCCCTTAAAAGACCTCGCCTGCCGGGACAAAGTCTCCCGGGCCATCGACACCGAGCTCAAAACCAGCGGCGCCGACTCCGTCTTTCTGGACATCTCCCACAAAGACCCTGACTTTGTAAAAAAACGGTTCCCCAACCTCTGGCGACAGGGACTCAAGTTCGGCTTTGACATGACCACGGACCCCATCCCGGTGGTGCCTGCAGCCCATTACATGTGCGGCGGCGTGGCCACAGACCTTGAGGGACGCAGCGATATAAAAAACCTGTTTGCCATCGGCGAGACCGCCTGCACCGGCCTCCACGGGGCCAACCGCCTGGCCAGCAACTCCCTGCTGGAAGCCCTGGTCTACGCCCACAGCGCCGCAAAACAGGCCATCGAAGATGTCAAAAACTGGAAAGATACCGATGTCAAACTCCCCCGCTGGGACGATGTCGGCGCCACGGACAGCGACGAGGTGAGCCTTCTCACCACCAACTGGGATGAAATCCGCCGCTTCATGTGGAACTACGTCGGCGTGGTGCGCTCGGACAAACGCCTCTCAAGGGCCTTAAGCCGCATCGAAAACATCCAGAGCGAAATCCGGGAGTACTACTGGAACTTCCGCGTCACCGCGGATCTCATCGAACTGAGAAACATCGCCGTGGTGGCCGAACTCATCATCCGCAGTGCCATGAAACGCCGCGAATCCCGAGGGCTGCACTACACCATCAACTGCCCCGAAAAAAATGACGCCGAATGGCTGAGGGAAACCGTCCTCAAACGCACCCTGACTCATATGTAAAAAGCGTGCCTCCGGCGAGCCTATGTATGATTATTTATTTCTAGCCGCCTAACACAAAAGGGCCATGGAAATAAATCCATGGCCCTTTCTGATTCTAAACACGACCCCACACAGGCAGCCATACACACAGGCGCAGCCCGTACGCGAATGCGAGCGACCCGAGAAGCGAGGGTCAAGAGCCTTCGCAGCCCTTGGTTACCCGCATTTGGTATACCCGCAGAGGTGGCAGGTCACGCAGCCCTCTTCGTGGGTCACATTGCCGCCGCAATCCGGGCAGAGGTCCCCCAGGAAGGTGGCTTCCGGTTTTTTACCGTTGGAGAGGCTGTCGCCCTTCATGTACCGTTTCTCCAGCACACGACCGATGGCATCCGGAATGGAGAGAACCCGTCCCCCTTTCTGGAACACGGCGTGCTCGCCGCAGATCCCTTTGAGCTGGTTGATGATCTCATCCACCTCCACCCCGGAACGCAGGGCCAGGGAGATAAGCCGGCCGATGGCCTCGGTCTTGGCGGTGGTGGATTTTCCCGATTTTCCGATGGTGGCAAAGACCTCAAAGGGACGCCCTTCCATCTCGGTCACCGTCACGTAGAGCTGGCCCATGCCAGTCCGAACCCTGGAGGTAAACCCTTCGAGGAGCTCAGGACGCTCCAGCACCTGCGGCAAGGGCGTGGAAACGCCCTTGTCACCGCCCTGATCAGAAACGGAGAGCACCTGACCCGTCTTGCTCCCGTCCCGGTAAATGGTCACCCCCTTGCAGCAGAGGTCAAAGGCCATGTCATAGATCGCCCGCACATCATCCACCGTGGCCTCTCTGGGCAGGTTCACCGTCTTGGAGACCGCATTGTCGGTGTGGTTCTGAAAGGCGGCCTGCATGCGGATATGCCACTCCGGGGAGATGTCATGGGCGGTGACAAAGACCCGCCTCACATCCTCCGGGATCTCGGCCATGTGAGCGATGCTTCCCTGCTTGGCGATACGGGCCATCAGCTCTTCACTGTAAAAACCACGCGCCTTGGCCATGGCTTCAAAAATGGGGTTTCCCTCCATCAGCTCGTCACCGTCCATCACCCGACGCACATAAGAGAGGGCAAACACAGGTTCGATGCCGCTGGAGCATCCGGCAAGGATACTTAAGGTCCCCGTCGGGGCGATGGTGGTACAGGTGGCATTGCGATACGCCTTCTCCGCATCGCCATCGAACACGCTTTGACCGATGTTGGGAAAAACGCCCCGAGTCACGGCCAGGTGCCGGGAGGCGTGATGGGCTTCGGCCTGAACGAACCCCATCACCTTCTCAGCCAGAGCCACCGCGTCCTCCGAGTTGTAGGGGACCCCCATCATAAAGAGGAGATCGGCAAACCCCATGACCCCCAAGCCGATTTTCCGGTTGCCCTTGACCATGGCATCAATCTCAGCCAGCGGATACTGGCTCATCTCGAGGGTATCGTCCAGGAACCGAACGGCGAGCCATACCGCCTCTTTCAGGGCCTCAAAATCGACCCGTGTTTTATTGCCCGCGGTCGTGACGCACTTCGAGAGGTTGATAGAGCCCAGATTGCAGGCCTCCATGGGCAACAGGGGCTGCTCCCCGCAGGGGTTGGTGGACTCTATTTCACCGATCCCCGGGGTGGGGTTGTCCCGATTGATCCGATCCAGAAAGATGATGCCGGGGTCTCCGTTGAACCATGCCTGATGAATCAGCGTCTCGTACACCTCCTGAGCGTTCAGGGATTCCAGAGCCTTGCCGTCCCGCGGGTCGATCAACTCATACGTCCCCCCATCGCGCACCGCCCGCATAAAAGCGTCGGTCACCCCCACCGAAATATTAAAATTATTCAGGGCCGCGTTGTCCGCCTTGCAGGCAATAAACTCGAGAATATCGGGATGATCGACCCGCAAAATGGCCATATTGGCCCCACGCCGGGTGCCGCCCTGTTTCACCTGCTCTGTGGCGGTGTTAAAGATCTTCATAAAGGACACCGGCCCCGAGGCGACGCCGCCGGTGGTCCCCACCCGAGAATTCTTGGCCCGGAGGCGGGAAAAAGAGAAGCCGGTTCCGCCGCCTGATTTGTGGATGACGGCCGCGTTCTTCACCGCATCAAAAATCCCATCCAGGCTGTCCTCCACGGGCAGCACGAAACAGGCCGCCAGCTGGCCCAGCTTGTTGCCCGCATTCATCAGCGTGGGTGAGTTGGGAAGAAAGGTAAAGTCCGTCATCAGGCGATAAAAGGCCTCGGCGACCTCCGAAGATTCGAGGCCCTCCTCATACAGCCCTTCCGCCTCAGCAATGTGGGTAGCCACACGCCTGAAAAGCTCTGCCGGTGTCTCCTGAAGAGCCCCCTCGGTGTCCTTTTTCAGATACCGTCTTTCCAGAACGGTACGTGTGTTCTCCGATATATGAAACGTGCTGCCCTCTTTCATGCTCACCTCTTCCACTTTCACTGTCATGCTCTCTCCATCGTACGTGGGGATCAAAATTTTGTCATAGATTCATGCTGAGGATGCCATCGACAAAGCGCCAGCGGCCTGCCGGAAGGAACCAACGTCCCGGTTCCCCAAGGCACACGAACGGAAAGAAGGACACAGGCCTGTTTTTTTGCCTCTCTGACCTTTCAAACCGCTCTTTTTGTATTGTAGATAGGTGTTGTCAGGAAAACGCCTCCGGGAACACCGGCCGACTCTGGATGGGCTCAGCTGCTTCATTTGAAATTTTAGCACAACATGTTGTGGCGTCAAGTGTAATTTTTAGCTCATGTTGCGGCATTGACATCATTTCGACCGACTGGTATCGTTCTCAATTTACCGAGACAACACACAATTACAGGCCCTGCCATTCAGGAGCCACCCCAACATAATAAAAAAATGACGACCACGGAGAGCGCGATGAAAAATAACACAGAAATCAAAGTCAGAGGGTATCATCTGGATGTTTACGGGCATGTCAACAACGCCCGCTACCTTGAATTTATCGAAGAGGCCCGGTGGGAACTCTTTGATGCGTATCTGGGCACTCTGGCGGCCAAAGGATACTCCTTTTTCGTCGTCAACATCAACATCAACTACAAAAGCCCCGCCACCATCGGGGACACCATCGAAATTGCCAGCTGCATTACCCGGTTCGGCGGTAAAAGCTGTACCCTCAAGCAGAAGATGACCAAGAAGGGGACCGACATCACGGTGGTGGAGGCGGATGTGACCTTTGTCATCGCCGGCACCGAAGGCCGCGCCCTGCCCGTCGAGGGCGACATTCGAGAGATGCTCGAACCCTTTGCAGCCTAACCGCCACTGACAGACCTCCTGATTCTTTAAATTTTCCTTCCACGCATCGAGTGAGCAGCAATGAGAGATCAATCCCCCGGAAAATGGACGGTATTTGCGCTGGTGACCACCGGGACCTTCATGTCCACCCTGGACTCCAGCATTGTCAACGTGGCCCTGCCCACCCTCATGGGCAAACTGGACACCACCCTGCTGACCATTGAGTGGGTGGTCCTGAGCTACCTCATCGCCTTTACCGCGCTGATCTTAAGCTTCGGGCGATTAAGTGACATTCTGGGGCGGCGACGCATTCTCGTCACCGGCCACGCCCTGTTCACCACCTCCTCTCTTCTGTGCGCCCTCTCCCCGAGCGTGGGAGCCCTGATCGCGGCCCGGACCCTCCAGGGCACCGGGGCCGCCATGATCATGTCCTGCAGCCAGGCCCTCATCGTGGATGCCTTCCCCGAAACAGAGCGGGGCCGAGCCCTTGGCTCCATCGCCACCGTGGTGGCTGCAGGGTTGACCTCTGGGCCGGTCATCGGCGGATTTATTCTCAGCCACTTCGAGTGGTGGATGATCTTTGCCGTCAACATCCCCGTGGGCCTCACCGTGGCGGTTCTTTCCTGGCGAATCCTCAAAGGAACGGAAGCCGACATCCGACGCGACGAACCCTTTGACCTCCTGGGCGGGCTTCTCATCGCCCTGGCCTGCGGCACCCTCTTCACCGGCCTCACCCACGGCCACACCTGGGGGTATGGATCCGTCCGCGTCCTGGGCCTCACCGGCGCCGGCATCGTCCTCACCGTTCTGTTCATCCTCCAGGAAAAACGGGTCTCCCACCCCGTGCTGGAACCCCGTCTCTTCGACGAGCGGAGCTTTCGGCTTCCGGTGCTCTCGGCCATCTCTCTCTACACGGCCCTGTTCACCATGGTCTTTCTCATGCCCTTTTACCTGATCTTTCCCATGGGCTACTCCGAAGCCCAGGTGGGCACCGTCATGATGATCCCCTTTGCCCTGCTCTTTGTCGTCCCCCCCCTCTCCGGGGCCCTGGCCGACCGCATCGGCTCACGGATCCTCTGCGTCACGGGCATGGCCATCTTAAGCCTCGCCCTGGCCCTTCTGGCCTGGCCGACACAGGTCACCGCCTTTCCCCCCATCGCTTTTAAACTGGCCCTGTCCGGGCTTGGTATCGCTTTGTTTCTCCCCCCCAACAGCACCACCATCATGAGCTCGGTCCCTCCCATCCGGCGCGGAGTGGCCAGCAGCGTGGTAGGAGCCGCCCGAAACCTGGGGATGGTCATGGGCGTCGCCCTGGCCGGAGCCGTCTTCAACCACACCTACACGGCCCTCTCCGGGGCCAACGGCCTCTCCACCTACACCCCGGCCATGGAAGCCCCCTTTCTCGCCGCCTTCCGCTATGCCCTCTTCTGCGGTGCGGCCACGGCAGCCATTGGGAGCCTCCTCGCCTGGCAGCGAGGTCCTGAACCCAACGCAAAGTAGGACAAAAAACAGACCCACGGCCAGACGAGCCACCCTGAAAGCCAAATGCGAATGCGCACGGGGTGGCCGATAGCCGATCACCCCCCCCTCCCTATCTTCCATTGTCAACATGAGAAGCCTGTGTTTTAAATAGATATTAACTGGATATTCTCACCCGAGCATGAAGGAGAAGGCATCATGGAAACGCTGAACCTGTCACGGGACACCCAGGGCATCCGGCTCAACATCGAGCTCGGAAGTTCCATGAGATTTATGTTGGAGGGAACCGAGGCACCTGTCAAAGGAGTCCTTGTGGGCCTTGAACCCCTGGAATACCTCATCGTTCGCCTGGACCTCCCGGTAGAATTCATGGACCGGGTCCAAAAGGAGGCACTCCTTGCCGTGAGCTACATGAGCCTGGGAAATGAATACGGTTTTACGTCTTCCATCATCGATCACATCCACCAGCCCGACCGTCTTATTTTTATCTCCTACCCCTCTGTGATCCAAAACATAGACGTCCGCAAAAGCAGTCGTGTAAGTTGTTTTATTCCGGCGACGGCTCACGTGGACACACGCCGGATCAAGGGAAACATCATCGATATCAGTCAGGGAGGCTGCCGATTCATCATCCGGCTGCCCGCCACCCTTCAGGCACGACAAATTCGACTCATAGATACCATGGAGCTCCTGTTTCCGCTCTTGGGAATCGATGGACTTCAGGCCGTCACCGGCCAGGTGTGCAACACCACCATTGACAGGGAACGCATCGCCATGGGGATTGAGTTCGTCAACCCCGACAGGGATCTTGTCAAACGGATTGATCATTACATTGCCACGATTACCCAAATCCAAACGGCCCCTTAGCCCATCAGGAGATCGCCCATGAAACGACTCGCCCCCCTTCTTTGCCTCATCCTCCTCACCTGGGGGTGCACCGCCCTCCAGAGCAACAGACCCATCCCCAAAGCCCCCCTCCCAGAGAGCAAGGAGAGCCCCGTCGTCGGCATGGCCCTTGACGAGGAAAGTGCCCCGACATGGGCCCTAAAGACAAAGCGATCTACCCGAAAACGAGGACATACCGCCTCATCAGCCTCATCCGCCCCTTCCGCTTCGGGCTTGAAGGCGGCTTACGCCGACGACAACCGCCAGTTCAACCTCTTCCTGGGGTTTCTTGAGACCTACAAGGAGACCCCCCACCGTTCCGCCGATGTCAGCGAACGCATCACCCTGACAGTCCTGGATGCAGAGGGTCTATCCCTCCCCGACTGCACCGTCAAAATCGCCCGGGGAGGAGAGGTCATCGACAGAGGCAAAACCACCGCAGACGGCATCTTCCGCACCTACCCGTCCCTCTATGCAGGGCCTGGGGAGACCCTTGAAGCGACCTTCATTTACAACCAGACCACAAAAAAAATCACCCTGGCCCGCCACGGAAAACGTGAAGTGACGGTGACCCTGGACACGCCGCGGACCCTGCCCGCCGCCGTCCCCTTAGACCTCCTGTTTATCCTGGACACCACCGGCAGCATGGGGGAGGAGATCAACCGGCTGAAAACCAGCATCGACCTCATCAACCTCAATCTCTCCCAACTCCCCGCCAAGCCCCTCATCCGATACGGCATGGTGCTGTACCGAGACCAAGGCGATGCCTATGTCACCCAGGTCATTCCTTTCACGCCCGAGCTGGAGGCCTTCCGGAGTCAACTGAACGCCGTCCGTGCCGAAGGAGGCGGAGACACCCCGGAAGACCTTGAGAGCGCCCTGCAAAAAGGGATCGACGAGATGGACTGGAGCGACGAGGGCGTCCGCCTCGCCTTTGCCATCACCGACGCTCCCCCGCACCTCGACTACCCGCAGTCCTTCACCTACCTCGATGCGGCCCGTACAGCCCGGGAAAAAGGGATCAAAATCTTTTCCGTGGGAACGGGCGGGCTGTCCATTGACGGGGAGTTCATCCTGAGGCAGATCTCCCAGCTCACCGGCGGAGCCTACATTTTCCTCACCTATGGGGAGCGGGGCGAGAGCGAGGGCGGTGCGCCTGGAAGCGTCAGCCACCACACCGGTGCCAACTTCACCTCAGACAAACTCGAAGCGGTGATCATCAACATCACCCGAAGAGAATTAAGCCACCTCCTGGCGTCCCCCGCCGACCCCACAGACAACGACTATTTTGAAGCCGTTCCCGGCACCGAAAAACCGGAAAAAATCACCGAAGACCTTTTCAAAAAGGCGGTCACCCAGTTGGCCGACTACGCCGCCATTTCCCTGGCCGACAAACCCGCCACCGCCATCCTTCCCCTGGCCTCAGCCCTCTCCAAAACCGATGGAGAATACCTCACCTCGGCCCTCCTGATCGCCGCCACCCGTCATCCGCAATTCACCGTGGTGGAGCGAGAGAACACCTCGGCCCTCATCAGCGAGATCAAACTGGGCCTCTCCGGACTCATGGATGAAGAGACCGCGGCGGAAGCCGGACGCCTGACCGGTGCCTCATTGCTGATGACCGGCCGCGTCATCCAGACGGGCTCCCGTGCCGACGTGATGCTTCGACTCATCCGCGTGGAGACCGGCGAGGTCCTGTCCGCCACGCGACTGTTCATGGAGGAGACGCTGCTCCCATCTGCCTGGGACTGACCGTCCGCCTTAGAAATAAAAGCGCAGTGAAATGATAAAAATTGCCTCCGGTGGCCCTCTTGGAGGCAATTTTTAAGGCCCCATTATTCTATCTCCGTTTCGCAGATGGCCTTTCGGTGCCCCTGCGCAGCCGTCCCAAAGTATCAACACTCGATCAGGGTCTGTCACGGAAACAAAGGGTGTGATTTATTTCATAGAAATTTGCATCAAAATTGACTATAGGTTAAATCCTCATTGACGTTTTGAGAAATGGGGAAAGGTTACGCCGATGCTCTTTGAGCGATGCGCCGCCCCACAAAAAGCTCAGGCCATAAGGCGACGTCATAACTTACTGATGCACTGAAAGGATTGATCATGAAAAAATGGATTGTAGCTCTTGGAGCCCTCGTGGTGTTCTCCGGCACCTCTTACGCAGCCACCGTAACTGAAAACTGTGGATGTGGCCTCGGCAAAGAACTCATTGGCGAAAAAACCGGTCTTGCCTGGAATATCCTCGGCACCTCCCTGAACGGAACCAGTGGAAACCAGACCTTCGGTATCTCTTCCGGTACTCTGGGATGTGAGAAGCCCGCTACCTTCGCCAGCAACGAGCGTATGGATATCTTTGTTGCCGATAACATGGACAACCTGGCCGTAGACATCGCCACCGGCAACGGGGAAAGCCTCGACGCTCTGATGGAAATCGCCCAGGTTTCAGGTGCTGATAAGGCCTCTGCCTGCGAAGCCCTCCAGGCAAACTTCGACACCATCTACCCCGCCACCGGCGTAGAGGACCTTGCCGTTTCACAGTCCATCCGAGGCGTTCTTGCACAGATTTAATCCCCTATCTGCCTCTGATTATCACCCCCGCCATTCGGCCGCACTTTGTCGAATGGCGGGGGTTTTTTTGCTGGTTCTCGCTGCCTTGATTCCCGCCCCGCGTTTCGCAAAAGCCGCGGACGTCGATACCGAACAGCTCGTTCACATCGCCCGAAACAGGCGATTGTCTGAGGCCCCCTACTGGCGCACCCTGCTCCACTGCCCGCAAAACATCCGTCCCTATCAAAGCTACATAGACGATCCCGCCTTCTTTCTGGCCGAGACGGGACAAACGGATGCCGACGCAGAATTGACGGCGCTCATCCGCACCTTTTGGGGGGCCACCCCGAGCGAGCGCCCCATCTGCCGATTCATTGCCCGCTACACCTGGGTGTATGAGCAGCTGGCCGATGTCATCGACACGCCCCCCCTGGTCTGTGAGGAAGCAGAGAGGCTTGAACCCTCCTCGGCGAGCCTGGTCTTTCCCACCTACCATCTCAACAATCCGGCCTCCATGTTCGGTCACACCTTCCTGACCATTGAGTCCGACTACCAAACCCCGGTCCTGGCCGATGCCATCAACTACGCCGCCATGCCGGACAGCCACAACCCCATCTCTTACATGTTCAAGGGCATTGCCGGCTCCTTTAAGGGGTACTACTCCATCCTCCCCTACTACAAAAAAATTCAGGAGTACGGGGACATGGCCCAAAGGGACATCTGGGAATACCCCCTGACCCTCACCCCCGAAGAGACCCGGCGCATGGTCCTTCACATCCTGGAGCTGAAGGAGAGCTACAGCTACTACTACTTTTTTGACAAAAACTGCTCCTACATGCTCCAGTTCCTTCTCGAAACGGCACGCCCGGGCCTTTCCCTCACCCATGAAAAAGGGCTGACCGTCATTCCCATCGACACCATCAAGGCCATGCAGAAGGCGGGACTCATCACCGAAGCCCGCTACCGACCCTCCATCGGAAGCCGTATTCAGGCAGGGATCGGGCGTCTTTCCCACACCGAAATCGGCCTGGCCCAGGACCTCAGCGACGGCACCCTCGACCCAAAGGCCTTTCTCGCCATGGACCTGCCCGAGAAGACCAAGCGCATCACCCTCGATCTGGTCTCCGATGTGGCCCGCTACCGGCGTGCCAAGGGAAAACTCTCACAGGCCGCGTTCAGGCCCCTCTTCCTCGGCACCCTCAAGGCCCGCAAAAACTTAGGCAAGGGAACACCAGACGAAAAAGCCGTGGAAGCGCCCCCTGAGCCCACCACAGGCCATGACGCGGCCCGAATCTCCGCCACCATCGGAACCCGCGACGGAGACAGCTTTGAAGAGTTCGCCATCACCCCGGCCTTCACCAACCTGCTCAACACCGATTACACGAAACGTGAAGGCATTCAGATCGAGTTCCTTCACGCCCGGGCCCGCTTCGACAACGACAAAGGGGATCTGAACCTCCAGGCCTTCACCCTCCTGGACATCCTCTCCCTCTCCCCCCGAAACGCATTCATCCGTCCCCTCTCCTGGACCTTTCACGCAGGGTATGAAAAGCGAATGACCGCCACCGGAGCCCTGAAGGGTGCTTACTCCCTGAGCGCCGCCACCGGCATGGCCTGGAACCTTTCAGATGAGAGTCTCTTCTTTTTCCTGCCCGAAGCCGAGCTCCTCGCCTCGGACGGCCTCGACAAAGGCGCCGCCCTGGGAGCCGGGCTCTACTCCGGGGTCCTCCTCTCCCCCACGGACCGCTGGCGCATGCTGCTCTCCGGCCACCTTGCCCGTCGCCTGCCCGACGACACCACCGAGTCCCGCCTGGCCTTCGAAAACAACCTGACGCTCAATCGCAACAATCGCATCGGCCTCTCCCTCTCCCGGACCGATGTCGACAGCCACCACGCCTGGGAAACCGCCCTCTCCTGGCATCACTATTTTTAAATAAAAAACGGGGAGACACGCCTTTTGCGTATCTCCCCGTCATATTAAATCAGGCCATCAGGTCATCGCTTACAGCGATGAAAACCTCGAAACCTTGGGCTTCACCTCAACCGTCTGCATCGTGCTCAACGCAGTGGCCAGGGCCTTCTGGATCCGTTTTTCATCCCAGGGATTTCTCAGGAAGGAGAGGCCGGTAAACCCTTCGGCTTTTGCCTGGAAGATGGCATCGCCCTTCTGGTCGAGAATCTGAATCCCCAGCACCACACGATACCGTTTGAAAAGAAGGTACTGGTCCTGATCTTCAATTTTCAAATGGGCAGAGAGGAAAGCCTCCTTTTTATTGGAGCCTTTCATCTTGTTCACCACCGTCTTCCGCAGCGAGGTCCCGGCCATAATATGGTGAAACTCTCGGTTGGCAGTTGCCGGATGATGCCATTCACAGGTCAGGCTGTCGAGTAAGGCGTCCACCTTGCTGCTTCCGGTTTTCAGGTCTTTCATATGCTCAAGCTTCTTTGCCCGACGCTGATCGGTCTTCAGATCAAAGCCGAAGGGAGCCAGGGCTTTTTTCATCTCCTTGTAGGTATCCATGCCCACATCCCCAAAGGAATGCCCACCGGCTACCTGCTTGGCCAGATCGATCACATCGGCGCCGCCGTCACTGGACACACTGTAGTGCCCCACAAGCACCGGGACATTTTTTTTATTCATCCAGTCCGGGTCTTTTTGAACCCAGGTGGACGCGCAGCCTGAAAGCAGCATGCTGGATACAAAAAGAACCATGATGGTCGCCAATCTTTTCCCATTCATACACCGTTTCCTCAAAACAAACCTCCAAAAGATCATACATTAAATAACAGCCCACCCCCCACCGGATGGACCCTTTCACAAAGACGCCAGGCAGTCACCCGCCGGTTCTTCTCCACTGCCGTCAAAAGCCACGGCCATCGATGAATCATCCGCCTCATCCATCCGACGCGTACGATTCATCACCTTCTGCCCTGGCACATAGCCCCATCATTTTTACACCTGAATTCAGCCTCAAAAAAAGTTAAAAAAAGGCCAATATTATTCTCCTCGGAACAGACAAAAGCGTCAGCAGCAAGGTGTTACTTCCTTGAAAGACAAGCATTACCGCAAAAAAAGAGTCGACCATTTAAACTGAAAAAAGCAAAAAAATCAAACCACACAACCACTGTTTACGGAACAGATGAGCAATAAAGCACTCCCTTGACAGACAAAAAAAGGGAGACGGCCCTTCGGCACATCTCCCCACGTTCCATGTTTCTTTCCACTCACCCCTCATGCGAATACGGACGCATCACAAGAGCTCCGCATGAAGAGTAAAGTGAATACGCGCTTCGTGTCGGAGGTCCTCCTGATGACCGACGGGAATGGCAATAATCAGCCGCCCGGAGAGTCGCTCACCCAACGCCAACCGCAGCCCCGTCCCGAAACTGGTCAGGTAATCATTGGCGTCGACCCCCTGCCCGTTGCCCTTAAAAGGAAAAGCCCCGCCATGGTCCACGAAAAGAAGCCCCCGGAGCTGCTCCCTTGCGGGCCGGCCATAAAACGTCGCATCCTCCAGCGGAAGGGGGTACTCCAGCTCGGCGCTCATCAGATACCCCCGGTCCCCCACGAGCAGCCCCTCATCATACCCACGAACCGTGGCCATCCCCCCCAGCTGGAACTGATCTGAGGAGGGAAGCAGATGGGTATTCGAGAGTTGATACGTCCCCTTAAGCAAAAGGGTCATTTCATCCGGAAGCTGTTGAAAGCGTAGCAGATGGCCCTTCAGGGTCCAGAAGTTGTCCCGGCTGCCATGGAGGGCAAAACCACGGGTCACCTCCTGATGAGTCATCCAGAGCCCCCCCTCGTCAAACCGCTGCCAGTCAAGCCCTCCGCTGTAATCGTGCACCCGGGAGGTGTAGAGGGTAAACCCGTTGGAGTCACTTTCCGATTCCTTCAGCTGGGCGCTGGTGAATGCGGTCATCTGAGAACGCGCTCCAGCCCACAGGAGATGGCTGACGCTCATCCCCAGGGTCCGGGAATCCCCCTTCAGGTTCAGGTCCCGGAACTCCCCCTTCTTGATCTCGACATCCCCCTCATCATACAACAGGGACAGGCGAGTCCCACGGTAATTAAAGGGAACCCCATACTCCAGATGAACACTCCGACTCCCCGTGGACTCGGTCCACTCCATGCTGGCGGAGTCGGCAACCCCCAGAATATTCCGGACGGTCATGCCCACGCCAGCCCTCTGCTCGCCGGTGTTCTCCCGGCCGAGGTTGTCCGCAAGCACATGGGCCTCCACCCGCTTGGGCTCCTTGACGTGAATCACCAGATCCGTGGTGCCGAAGCCCTTTCCGGGAACCATCTCGGACATGAGGGGGGTTTGATTGACCGCCATAAATCGGCGAAGATCCGTTTCCAGCCGATCCACCCGCACCAGGTCTCCCGGGACCAGGGTCAGGCTGTTTCGAAGGTAATCCTCCCGCATATCACGGGTTCCGTCGATGCGCACAGCCCCAACCCGGCCCTCCACCAGCCGAAGCCTCACCACGCCCTTTTCCACCGTCTGGGGAGGAAGAATGGCCCGAGCCGTCACAAACCCCTTCTCCCGGTAGAGTGCGTTCAACCTCTCTACGGCATCCAGGAGTTCATCCACGGTGACCAGGCGCCCCTCAAGGGGCCTCGTGACCGCCGCAATCTCCTCCGTGGTGAGAATCTCCGACGGGTCCGTTATAAACTCCGTCACCTGAAGGGTTCGGCTCCCCCCTTTTCGTGTCGGCGCGGGGCCTTCTTCGGGAACCGCCACCGCGTCCGGTGCCTCTTTGGCGCGCGTCGCATCCTTCAACCGCTTTTCGGTGCGATAGTAATCCTGAATCGACTCCCGGTTCTGGTCCACGTCCGCCGGGGACGGAGGAGCCGCAACCACCGTCCCCGCAAAAGCCAGAACGACTGCCATCATGCCTGCTGCAACATACGTCTTCATAAATACAATCTATCTTTCAGAGCCGATTGTCTCTGGTTGCTGGTTAATCCAATTTATCAATTGTTTTAAACGCCTGCCCCCGGCAGGGCCGCCGGAGGCATCGTTTTTTAAGGTGCCACCACGTCCAAAAGCCCATCCACGCCCATGCCCGCCTCTCCAAGGGCCACCGGCGGAACATCCAGTGAGACAGAAATTGGCGCGACCATCACCGGCACAGCGACAGCCACAACCCCCATGGCCATGGGCTCAGAGGCGGCCTTCTTCTGGGGTTCCGGCGGCGCGGCCTGGGCCAGCTCCTTCTCAGCCTGGCGCACCATGCTGTTCTCGGTACTGAACTCGTTGGTGATGAAGCGGTCATCGTAATTGACTGCGCGGGCGCTGGTGGTGACGTCAAACTCGGTCATCAAATGAGCGCTGAAGCGCTTGCCTTCGGGATAGAGCTGGAGGGTGCACGCCTGGGGAGTGAGGTTATCGTTGTCCGTGATGACATGGTTGTAGGCATTGCGAATATCTCCCCGTTTCAGGATCCTGGCAGAAGACAACAGAAGGTCATCAGACGCTACCCGTATATCAGCATTCACCGCCTGGAGATTGATGATCTCCACCCCGGGGGCCGCCTCCAGATCGAGATTTATACGGTCACTTGCCTTCCCCCCGGCCGTCTCCACATCCAGGGTCATGGGGCCCTCACCACCGTCATGACGAGCGGTGAGACGCACCGTCCCGCCCCGGACCACGGCGTCTCTCATAATCGCCTCATCCACGGTGACCGTCCCGGTTTCCAGGGAGGTCACCAGACGCATCTTCGGACTCGTCGCCGACCCCACGGAGAGGTGGCCACCTGCGGCCGTCAAATTTAAGGCCGTCGCCGCTGACGCGGTGGTCACCTCAAGGTTTCCGGCGTCAAGGAGCACATCCGCGGTGCCTTCCCGGCTGGTGAGGTTTTCAAGGACAAGGCCCTCTGCCTCCGTCACCGCAATATCACCCCGTGCGTCCAGGCAGACGGTGCCGTTGGAGGCGAGGACAATACGGCTACCCTCGGTACCAATCCCCCCTCCGGTGGACGTCACAGCCACGTTTTGTGCCGTCATATGCGTATCCTTACCGCCCCCCAGAATATCCCCGCCGGCTTTCAAATCCACGTCCCCGTCAGCCAGGAGGATGCGATTGATCACGAGTCCGTCGGCTTCCCTCAGGGTCACATCTCCTGCCGACGCCACCCGGACGTCCACGGAGCCCACACGGGTGTCGACCTCCACACTCCCTTGGGTGTCCACCACCAGGGAGTCGGAGGCAATCCGGGTCTCGGCATCGCCGTCATTGGCCAGGGAGTCCGCCTTCAAATGAATCGACGTCCCGGCGGTGACCGCCCCGGCCATAAGCGCCCCATCGGCCTCTTCAAGGTGAATGGACGTGCCGGCCGCCATATCCACCCGCCCATGGCTGTCAATCAGGATGACATCCTCGGCCGTCCCCACTGATCCGGCGGCGGAAAGGGTCACCCGGGTACCCTCCACATCGTTCCCTTCTGCCCGGCCGATGAGGTCTCCCTTTCGCGACCCAAGGGTCACATCCCCGCCGGTCTTTACCGACGCCAGAATCAAATCGCCCTCGGTCTCTTCCAGATGGACATCGCCATGGGCCGTCACGTCCACCGTGCCGGAGAGGGTGTCGGTATCGATCCCCCCGCCCACAGAAAGAACCACGCGATCGGCAGAAATATTTACCGCCTCCCCGTTGTGATCAGACAGGTTCCCGGCTACGGTCAGGGCCAGCCGACCTGCTGCCGTCACCCCGTCCAGGGCCAGATCACCATCGGCGATCACATAAATATCCTCAGAGGCGTTCATGGCACCCTCAGACGTTGCAATGCGGACCGCCTGTGCCGCCGAACCGATCTTCCCGTTTCTCGCCACCAGCTCGGCCCGATCCCCTGTCACATCCACCTCTTCATCGGCGTCGATGTCCACCAGGTTCCCCGCGGCCACCAGGCGCACCGTCCCTGAAGCAGAGGTGGCCCGGGTAAAATTGAGGTCGCCCTCCGTCTCTTCCACGTCAATCCCGGTGGCAGCGGCAAGGGTCAGCCTGTCTGAGTTCACATCCAAATTGACGGCCCCGGTCTCGGCGGTGAGAACGATGTCGCTGGCGGTGAGGTTCACCCCATCGTCGTTGGCATCTAAAAGCGACCCTCTGCCAGTGATCTCGATGGGGCCGGTGGCCGCCACCTCCCCAATAGCCAGATTGTTCTCGACGGCCGTCAGATGAACCGCCCCCTGGGCTGAGGCAGAAAGCGCCCCGCCCGCCCCGGTCTGGATCACCTCCAGGGCGTCGGCCGCGCCGATGCCTGCCGTGGCGCTCGTCAAATTAAAATGTTTTGCTTTCACGTTCCAGGTCCCGTCAACCCGGGCATCGGTGATGGCGTCCCGCACGTTCAGGACGGCGGAGCCCTGCTGGGCCTCCACCTGCCCCACCGCATAGCTGCCATTGGGTACAGAAACCGTTACAGAACCCGCGGTGGAGGTGATGCGGTCCGCCGTGAAGTCAGCGTGGTTGTTGGCCTGGACGTTCACATCGCCCCCCCCTTGAAGGGTACCGATCTCGTAAGCACCGGTGGCGCCAGGAGTCGTCTCCGTGTATTCAGCCGTGTCCCACTGGATGGTTTTCTCATCCTCCGTAAGTCCCGCTAAAACACACTCCCAGATAAAATCCGCCATGCCTGAAGGCTTCTGGATCGCCTCGCTGTGATGGGTGATCGTTTCGGTCACCACCCGGGTGGTGCCGTCCCGGAGTTCAAGGGAGAGGGCACCCCCGGCGGCAATACGCTCCAGCCGCGTGGTCTCCGTCAGGACATAATCCCCATCCACCCACTCTGCCGGCCCCTGACTGCGTGCCACCGTCAGGGCAAGGTTCCCATCCGCTTCGGCGGAGACGGTGCCCCCCTGCATGGCGACGTTCAAGGAATTCCCCGGGCTTCCGATATTCCCTCCGGCATCAAGATTCAGATGGGTGGCCCGAAGTTTCCCTGCATCCCGGGTCAGAATATCACCGGTGTCCGTCGTAATCGCCACCGTCCCAAACTCATTGTTGACAGCTTTCGTCATCACCACATCGCCCCCGCCCACGCTATCGATGGAGACGGTGCAGCCTTTATCGGTTCCAGAGATGACGGTAAAATCATGAGAATTTTTGGCGATCACCTCAACGGCGGGCTCGCCGTTGTACTCACCCATCACCTGAATCTCACCCACCTTGAGATTTTTATTCGACCGGTTCGTCACGTTGACGGTGTCGTAGCTGTTCTTGATGGAGATCACCCCGGCCCCCTTAACGGTCCCGTCGATTGCGGAGAGAGTCACCTTGCCGATCTTGTCGTTGATGATGTCCTTCATCACCAGTTCGCCGTCCACCTCGCTTACCGCATCAGCGGCTCCCTTTTCGAGGTGCCCATTCTCATCGATCACCAGCTCGGGATTGGCCGAGCCCATAAGAGACACATTGGCATCCATCAGAATGCTGCTGCCCGTCTCCCGGGAGCCTGTTATGTTTCGTGTTTCGGTGCTGTTCATGATGGTTTCAATGGTCTTGGTAATCCATTTAACAATCTTTTTCACGGCCCGCCCCACAAAAGGAATCCAGGAAAACACTTTAGAGATGGTTTTTATGGTGGTGGTGATGAGCTTGACCACGGTCTTGGCATCGGTATCGGCATGACGGGAGTAGCTGCTGTCGGCAATGGCCGATTCCGTTTCAACCGTCAGGGCAGAGGTATGAAGCGTGGCCCCTTTCGTCAGCACCACATCGGCATGGGCCTTCACCGTCCCGTCGGCATTGGACACCAGGCTTCCCGTAACCCCACCGCCAATCTTTGAGTTGGCGATACTCAAAACCGACATATTGTCCTGACGGGCCAGGATATTAATCGCTTTCTCACCTGTTATTTTAGCATTCTCAGCCACTGTCACCTTGGCGTTCGTGGTGATATCCACTTTGGCTGTGGAGGTCGAATGAGAACCCAGAGCATAGGTCCGGGTAAACGAATCCGCCGTGCCCCTTAGATAAGCGGTCCGAGAGGTGAGGTTCACGGTATCGGCCTTGAGGGTAGCACCATTACCGATCGCAACGGTGGTCGTATTGTCCACAACCACGGAGGCCGTAATACCGTTCCCGGTGGTGCACCCCAGAGAATCCTGTTTTCCCCGAGCGACCGCCGAAATACCGGCTACGGCCTCAACATCCACCGTGTCCCCGGCTGTGAGTTCGGCTCCCTCCCCCACCTCGGAGGTGGTGGACGTGGTCACCGTCACCGAAGCATTCGTCTTGATAATGCCAACAATGCCGCCGGCACCGCCGTAGCCTGCGGTTTCCCCGGAAAACCGATTGTCCCCTTCTTTGGTCTCGTCATACTCTCCGGCATAGATGAGGGTTGCTGACTTGACCGCTCCATTGTTCCCCGCGTTCAGATGCGCCGAATCCCCCACCCGGGATCGGGTCGTTCCATTGATCACGGTGGACGCATCGATACTTCCCGCGGCGATCCCCCCGATGCTGCACCCCGCCGCGGTGCTGCTTGCCACCACTTCATTGGCCGACAGCACCTGGGCATCACCGGTCACCCGCGCCTGGGCTCCATCAGCCATTTCACTGAGAACGTTGCTGGTCACCGAGGTCTGCGCGCTCGCACCGGCACCGCTGGCGACCCCTGCCGAACCCGCGGTGGCTTTCGATGTGGCGCTGCCACCAAAATGGGCGTCAATGTTCAGGCTCCCAACCTGGGTCTCCGTGGCCTGACCCACCCGGGCATTCTTCCCAAGACGGGCCGTCACCTCGGAGTCCCGCTGGGTACGCGCCAGGGCCACCCCCCCGGAGAGAGCTCCCACAGCCGCGCCGAAGGCCTCGGTCTTCACATCTCGGCTTTCCACGGCCGAGAGATTTAATGTCCCAGCCTTGGCGATGGTATTGCCTTCCCCTGTGTATGCCAGGGTCACGTTGGCCTCGTCCAGTTTGGCCAGGGCACCACTCACGCCCACAAGCCCCCCGGCTCCGGCAAGGGCCTTCACGGTCGAAGCCTGCCCTCCCAGGTTGCGTGCAGCCGCGGAAATCGTAAGATCTGAACCGGCTGAGAGCGTATTTGTCGCCCCGGTGAAGGCCTGAGTGTTGCTGCGGATCCTGGCAATGGCCACATCACCACCCAGCCCCACAAGGCCTCCGGCCAACGCACCCGAGCTCACCGCCACATGGGTCTGATCCAGGGCGTCCACGGTCAAATTCCTGCCGGCACGAAGGGTCACCCCTGACCCTGTGGATGCCTGGGTCTCCAATGTCGTATTCGTGGCGCTGAGGTCGTCTGAAACGGAAGCCCCCGATCCCTCGGCACGGCCATCGACCAGGGCCCCGGTGGTCTCTCCCCCGATGGCCTTTTTTGCTTCGCTGCTCAACGATTCTCCCACAAAAAGAAGGGAGGTGGCCCCGCTGACACCGACCGTCCCCCCGCCGGCAGCGGCCACGGTCTTTGATGAGATCTCTTTATTCGAAGTTGCAGAAACAGAGAGGTCCCGATCTGCGGACACCACAGAGTCCTTGCCGATCTCTGCCTTTGTGATAGTCCGCACCATGGCGATATCGGCTGAGGCCCCAACACCGACCACCCCGCCTCCGGCAGCGCTGCCCCCGATACCACTCAGCTTCAAATCATGAAGGGCCGAAACAGCGACATCCTGAAGAGTCCCCCGTTTCCGGCTGTTGATGATGGCCTTCTCCCCCATAAGGGCTTTTGTGGAGGATTTCAGGGTGGCAACAGAGACGGCCCCGGCCACCCCCACGGTACCGCCCCCCGCCCCACTGATGGTCAGGCTGTCAGCCTCTTCGTGGGCCTCGGCTTTCACCGTGAGGGTCCCCACGGCATCAAGCGTGTTGGTTTTCCCTGTCTGGGCCTGGGTGAGGTTGCCCACGGTCATCACCGAGACCGCCCCGCCGATTCCGGCCACCCCCCCTCCGGCGATGCTCGCGGCGACATGATCCAATGTGGCATGAACAAGAGCTGAGAGGGTCAAACCCCCACCGGCAGAAAAATCCACATGATCCCCGGTGGCCGCCGTGGTGCTGTTCTTCATCACCGTGACCGTGGCCGTTCCGGAGACCCCGGCCGTTCCGGCCCCAGCGGCGCTGATGGTTCCTGCGGCCAGGTCATTGTCAAAAGCACTCTTAACGGCAATGTGTCTGCCTGCGGCCACCTGTGTTCCCGCGCCCACCCATGCGTCGGTTTGGGATGCCATCACGGTGGTGGCGCTGCTCAAACCCACGCCAACATTTCCGGCGCCGGCCACGGCCCCTGCAAAGGTCCGGGTCCGGGACTGATTCGACGCTTGAATTGTGGTGTCCCCGGTGGTGATGATCTTCGCGCCATCCGCCACCGCCGCCTCCGTGGTTTCCGCCACATGGTTGAGAGCAAAAGAACCGGACACAGCCAGAGTCCCGCCCGCAGTGCCCGCCACCGCCTCGGCATAATGGTTGGAGGCTTTGCGATGGTTTTCCGGGATCAACCCCTTAAGCCCATCCAGAGAGGGTGCCTCCCCAACGCGCTTGCGTGTGGCTGAAAGAGCCAGGGAATCCGCGATCACACTCCCGCCCACAGATGCCTGGGTCGTTGAATTTGCATTAAGAAGGGCAAAACCCGCTCCGATCCCCACCGACCCTGCCGCCGAGGCCGACCCAGCAAAGGCAGAGAGACGCTCGGTGTCGGTGGCCGACACCGTGGTCGCCCCGGCATTGACCAGCCCGTCCTCAATGGCGGCCCGTGTGGTATTGGCGGCGTTCACAATGGCCAGTGAACCCGCCACGCCGATGTTCTTTGCGCCAGCCCCGGCCACGGCCTTTGCGGCAAGGCACCCATCCTCCGAAGAACGGGCGTTGCGGCGTGCCTCGGCAGCCACGATCAGATGACCTCCGGCCGTTACGGTGGTCTTTCCTCCACCAGCCGCTTCCGTGGGGGTGTAGCCAACCACGGCTTCCGTGGTCTTGCCCAGGCTGGTGATGGCCACCCCCACGCCGATGCCGAGACCACTGGAGACCGCAGCCCCTGACCCCTCGGTCTCAAACATAGAGGCCTCCGTAGCCGTGATCTCCATGTTCCCTGTGCTCTTAACCGTCACCCCCGATGCGATGCCACTTCGTGTGATATCATCCACATCGTTCACCCCCACGGCCGCCGCCACGGAGATGCCACCCTTTCCCGTCTTGGCCTTATGTTTGGAGAGCGCCTTGGAGCTCTGGGGCTTTTCAGGCGCTGTGTCGCTTTCCGATGTTTTACCAAACTCACCGGAAAAAATACCCTCTTCCAACGTCTTGAACCGATTCAGGTAACGCGCCAGGGAGAGCCCCATGGCGGTGGCGATAGCCGACACCGTGTCGGACCCGGTGCGGGTTGCAGCAACCGACAAATCACCGGTCACAGTCAAACCCCGGTTCACCATGGCTTCGGTGATGGCGTGGTTGGTGCCAATGGCCACGCTGGCCCCCACAGCGGCTTTATCGCCACTGGCGTCCCCACGGGATTCCGTGGTGTTGGAGTCAACAGCGGAAGCCACAAGCGTCACGGAACCGGTCACAAGGCCGGTGCCCGCCTCAATCATGGCTCGGGTCTCATTTTTATCGACCGTCAAGGCCACCGCCGCATCCAGGGCCACGGCGCTTGTGGCCGAAGGATCAGTGCCTGCAAGGCCCTCCGGGTCTTCGCCAGCTGCGGCCGACGTTATCTGATGATTTTCGCTGTCTGCCCGAAGATCCAGGCTTGCAGCCCCCGTCATCTGTGCCTCGCCACCGACCCGTGCCAGGCTTTTGCTGGCGACATCATTCAAGGAAAATGAGGCACCCACCCCCATGCCCTTTGCCGCCCCGCTTCCCGAAGACGACCCCGAGGCCACCGCCCCGGCGATGGAGGTGGCCACACTCCGGTTGCTGGCTTGAATCATCACGGCCTCAGTGATGCGCAGGAGGCCATCGACGAAGGCCTCAACTGTATTGGTCACCACATTGATCGCTACGGACCCAGCGATGGCCAGCTTGCTGCCGCCGGCACCGGCCGTGGCTGTGGCAGAAAAGGCGTTCGCCTCCTCGCTGGCGTCGGAAGTTTTCGAATCGAGCGTCAACGAGACGGCCTGCACGTCGGCACCTGCGTCAATGGACGCAAGCCCGGACTGCGTTGCCACGTTGATGGCCACACCAGCCCCGATCCCGGCCTTACCGCCTGAGGCCGCGCCATCTCCCGCAGCCGAGGCACCCAATAACGACCCATTGGTCAACGTTACGGTGCCCCCGGATGAAACCTTTGCCCCTGAACCCATGCGGGCCTGACTGTGACTTTCGGCATCGGTAATCCCCACGGCGGCGGCAAAACCAACCCCACCTTCCGAGGCTTCTGCTTTTGTCGCGGTCTTCCCAGTTTTACCGGGCTTATTGGCCTTCTTTTTCATGGCGTTTTTAAAGGCAAAAAATTGACTCACCTTCGCGTTGAGGCTCCCGTCTTTGGGCTCATCGCTGCTCCCCCCGGCCGAGGCGATGCCGGTGCTGGAGACACTCACCCGGCTCTCGGCCGTCACATCAATGGCGCCGGTGGCGGCAAGGCTCCGGTCGATGGCTGCCGTGTTCTCATCTTCGGTCAGGGCCAGAGACACAGACATCCCCACGGCAGCCGTCTCGCCACCGGAGGCGTCCCCATTGGCCAGGGTCGTGTTGTCATGGAGGTGCACCGAGGAGAGGCTCACCTCCCCCCCCACCGCCACCTGGCCTGTACCTGCAGAAACAACGGCCCCTGTGGTATCACAGGTCCCGGACAGGGCCAGCACCGGCACGATGGCGATGCCGCCGGAGGTTCCAGAGACCGCTTCCGTGTGGCTGGTATTCTTTGAGTCGGCCGTCAGACGCAGGTCGCCGGTTAAATCAGCCGTGGCCTCCCCGGCCAGCGTTGCGGTCGTCTCGTTCTCGGCAAAGTTAAGGGCCACGGAGGCCCCCACCCCCACACTTCGTGCAGGATCGGCCGGCGCACCGGTGGCGGTTTCATAGGTGGCGAACAAATCGTCCACGGTCGTGTAATCAGCCTCCTCAGGAGACCCGTCAGCTATCGCCTCATGGGTGGTGGCATTCGTCGCCGAGAGAGAGAGATTGGCCGCCGTAATGTGGGCAGCATCCGTCACCACGGCACGGGTGAGGGTCTCCAGGTTGTCAATGGCCAGCGCTCCGGCAAAGCCCACACCGTCGGCGCTCTGGCCGGAGTAGGCCTTTGTGGAGAAACTCTGGTCGGGGTCGGCAAGGGGCTCGCCGCCATCCTCCGGCACCTGGGGATCCATATCGGTACAACCGGCGGTCACGGTGACGGTGCCCCCCGCCTTCACAGTCGCCCCCAGCTCCGCGCTGTTGGCGACACGACCCGTGGAGATGGCCACAGCCGCCCCCACCCCGTGACTCCCACCACTGGTCATCCCACTGGCCAAAGTGTCCACGTTGGCAAGACTCCGGGTTCCCACCGTCACATCCCCATCCGTGATCACCGTACCTGTCGTGTCCATGCGGGCGGTCACGGCATGGCCTGTTTTTGCAAAGGCCACGCCTCCGGCCACCTGGGATCCAGAAGCACCGCCTCCCAAGGCCCCAGAAGCCTTGTCAATGAGGCTGTTGACCTCGGCCTGCTGGCCTTCATCTAAGGCACCTGTCCCCGCCAGCACATCTTTCAACAGCCCACTCGATGCCTCTGCGTCAGAGGTCACGCCAGACTGCGCATACGTGTTTTGGGTGGTTTTCCCGTCGGCCGTCACCGATACATTTTTAGCTTTTGCCACCGCGGCGTTGCCTGTCAGCTCGGAGGTGACCTCTTGCGTTACAAAGGAAAGAGACAGAGAAGCGGCGGCACCGGCACTGCCCACCAAGGTCGCATCGGCAACGGTCGCCACCTCAGTGAGGCCCCGGGCATGGACCCGAAGATCCCCGCCGGTGGAAACAGTGGTGTCCCCGCCAATGCGGGCCGTGGCTGTGTTGGTGACATCGGAAAGAGAAAAAGACGCCGCACCGGAAATCGGGGAGGCCCCCCCTATGGTCGTGGCACTCTTGGCCGCTGACAAGGTAGTGGCGGCTTGGGCGTTAACGGAGACATCCCCGGTGGTGGTCTCCAGAGAAGAGGCTCCCGTCACTACGGCCTGGGCCGTGGTGACGGCCCTCCCGATGGCAAGACGGGCAGGCCCGGCATACGTCAGCCCCTCTAAGGCCAGGGCCGTGGTGGCCTTCGAATCAAGAGAGAGTATCCCACCGGCTTTAAGCGTGCTGTCGGCGACCGTCAGGTCTGCCGTCGCGGAACGAAGTTCGAGCACCCCGTTTGACATATCAGGGGCCTGGGTCGCCGTGGCAGAAAGGGTCAGAGCCTCTGTGGCTGTGAGCTTGGAACCGCTCACGTTGAGGGTGGCTGAAATCGTATTCAACGGATTAAGGCTGTCTGAATCAACGGTGGAGACAAGGGAGACGTTCCTGCCTCTCACCACCGCCCCGGTCCCCAGGTAAAGGCTGGCCGAACTCTCTCCCTCGGCCACAAGCTGGATATCCCCCGGATTGCTGGAGAGAGTCCCGATGTTCACCACATCGGAAAAATCGATCTCCGCCCCAGTAAATTGAGCCCCAGAAAGAAGCTGGCCACCCACCTGAAGAGAGCCGGCTTTCAGCGCAATGGAATCGATTGCGTTGAGGGTCCCCTCAATGGAAATCAGGCCGCCCGGCACGAGGTTCACCCGTGCAATGGCACCACTTTCGACCCAACCTTTCGCGTTGGCATCCTCTGCCACGCCCGCCAGGAGATCATCAGACCATGTCAACGTGGGCGTTGCCACGTTAAGGCTCCCCACATTCACAACCCCCGTGGCCCCCACGACAAAGCCCTGCGGACACGCGAAATACACATTGCCACCGATGACATGCTCATCGCCTATTTTTTTGATGGCATTGAGAACACCGTTGACGGTGGCTTGCTCGCCTCGGACCACGTTGAGAAGGTTATTTGTCCCATCCGGCAGATGGAGGTTCACCGTGTCCATGGACTCAATGCTGAAGTGATCAAAGGCGTTGTAGGCATTGACCCCGCGCGTTGTTCCGGTGGTGATATTGATCAGATGAGAATCATCCGCAACCGTCGCAATATCGGTCAGCGTCGACCCGGCGGGGGTGATATCCGCAGCCAGCAGCATGCTCAATCCCAGGCTGTTCAGCGCCATCTGAAAACAGAGGAACCAAACAAGAACCGGTTTATAAGGCAAGCGGCTTTTCGTCAGAAGCCCCAAAAATCCACACCCACGACCATTCAACATCCTGTCCCCCATATACCTTGCGTTCCCGATGCGCCCGTTCGCGCTTATCTAAAAGACAAATTTCCGAAAACGTTTTTTATACACTTGAAAAACTACAAAAAAAAGTTAAAAGAAGGCCAAAAAATTGTTATTATCCTTCTATAACAAGCAAAGAGTGGGGATTGACTTAAACCCCATTTTTGGCATATTAATTACTATTAATTCGCTGAATCGATTGCTTGACAAAACACCCAGAGAAACAAAGGCATGGGTATACGAGAGATAAAAGTGAGTGCACAGGGAACATCCGCTGCCTCAGGCAGAAAATCGCCTCATGAGCCCATCGGGGGGGCCCCCATGCTGACTTAAGCCGTTACAGAGTGGTTTGCTATGAATGTACTTGTTGTCGAAGATGAACAGACCGACTTCCTCCTGATCAAACACGCCATCGGACAGCTGGGTGATACCTATCGGGTCCTTCATGCCGAAGGGTGCAGGGAGGCGATGTGGGCCATCCAGGAGACCCCCATTTCCCTGGCCCTGGTGGACATCCTTCTGCCTGACGGAGACGGGTATAAAATTTCAGACCACCTGAAGGCCCAGGGCATCCCCTTTGTCATGGTCAGCAGCAAGTCCCTGCCGAAGCATGCCATACGTTGCCTGAAATCAGGGGCCGAAGACTACATCCGAAAACCTTTTGATATGGATGAACTGGTGGCACGTCTGGAGTGCGTCCTTCGAAGAACCCCGGCCCCTGCCATCGATGAAATAAAAGGAACGAGTCTCCAGAAAGCCGCTCTTCCCATCGACCTGACGCCCATCGAACATCAACTGCTGAACCGACTCCACCTGGATTACGACACCTATATTTCTTCCGACGAGCTCATAGAAACAGTCTGGGGCTCCACCAACCTGGAAACATCCAAGGGGGCCTTACGGACCTACATCTCCCACATCCGAAAAAAACTCGCCCTCGTCCAGAGCCCTTTGTCCATCGTCAGCAAATGGGGCCGGGGCTACCGCCTGACCGCCGCCGGGAAGCCCAAGGCATGAGCCGGGTCGGCCAGAAAGAGACCCCCTCCGCCCCGCTTCGGTCCGTCCCATGAAACTGTCCCTTAAAGTGATCACCATCTTCTTCATCAGCGTCCTCACGGCCCTGGCGGTCATGGCGGTCATCGGCATCAACCTCTCCATCCGGCAATCAACAAAAAACCTCAAAGAGACGGCGAACATCGCCCTCACCACCCTCTCCTCCACTCTCTCCGAAGACATCGGCACCGCCTTTGCCCAGATCGAGGAGATCGCCACCCACGACACCGTGACCACCCTTCTTCAAACGCCGGTGACCGGATCCGATCGCCGAAAGGCCCTTGAGCAAGGGGTTCAGGCTCTTCTCAGCGACTACAAACAGTTCAACAAAAACTACCTCTACGTCTATCTTGGCGCCCGGGACGGCTCCCTGATTGTGGACCGAGACATTCGCCTGCCCGAAGGCTACACCCCGGTCACCCGCCCCTGGTACATCGAAGCACTGCGCTGCCCCGGCCAGCCCCTTATCAACGATATCTACCTGAGTGTCCCCGGCGGGTACCCGATGGCCTCCATCTCAAGGTCTGTCCTCTCCCGATCGGGCACGGTCCTCGGTGTGGTGAGCATCGATTTTCTTTTTTCCCGCTACCAGAAAATCATGCAGAGCCTGGCCTTCCAGTCCGGGTTCATCGTCATCACCCACAACAACACCTCAGTGATTGCTCATTCCAAGGACCCCGACGCCGGATTTACCCGCCTCACCACCCTTAAGAACACCGATCTCAGCCGTGCCAACGGGGCTATAAACGGAGAAATCGTCACCATCCATGGCCAGGAGTACACCGCCTATATCAAGGACATTCAGCGTTACAAACTGAAAATTCTCACCTTTATCTCTGAATCTACCCTCCATAAAGCGCGGATGAGTTATATCCTTCTCTACGCCTTCACCGCCGCTGTGATTCTTCTCATCGTCGGCATCACCGGCTCCCACCTGGCTCGTAACACCCTCCTTGTGGAGCAGGCTTCGATTAAAGCCAAACACGATTTCTTCAAAAACATGAACCATGAAATCCGGACCCCCTTGAATGCGGTCATGGGCTTTATTGAACTCCTCAGCGACACCCCGCTGAATAAAAAACAGACCACCTACATCGGCCACACAAAATCAGCGGCCAAACACCTTTCCCGTATCGTCAATGATGTGCTTGACATCTCAAGCATGAACGCCGGAAAATACAGAATCATAAAGCATGATTACATCCTCCACGACCTCATCGGGCATATTGTGGCCCTGGTGGAACAGACCGTGGGGAAAAAACCCATCCGACTCCATATTTCCGCCTCGTCGGAGATTCCACACGCCCTTCGCGGCGACAGCATGCGCTTGAAACAGGTGCTCCTCAACATTTTGCACAATGCTGTCAAATTCACGGACAGCGGCATCATCTCCCTTCGTATCGGATGCCAGCGTATCGGGTGCCAGGCAGAAGGAGAAAAAATCTGTCTGGCATTCACCATCACCGATACCGGAACCGGCATTGCCCCGGAACACCTGCCCCATGTTTTCGAAGAATTCACTCAATTTTCAACCCACCAGGTGCAAGGGACAGGGCTCGGACTGGCCCTGACCCGGCATCTGGTGGAGCGTATGGGGGGAGGCATCACCTGCACCAGCACGCCAGGCAAAGGAACCCGTTTCGACTTTCATGTGTTCCAGGAACCCGTTGACCCCCAACGATCTCTCGCGACCCTGAAGCCCCTGCCCACCCCCGGTACCCCCTCTCTTGGCTTTTCGGCCCCTGAGGCATCAGTCCTCCTGGTGGAAGACGACCCCTTAAGCCGCACCATGATCACCGAGCTGTTGTCCCGGCACCGCATCACGGTCCATACAGCCAAAACAGGCTCAGCCTTCCTCCAGGCCATGGACTCCGATCAGCCATTCGATCTGGTCCTCACCGATATCAAACTCCCGGGAATCAACGGCTACACGGCCACAAAGCAATTAAGGGCTCTGATGCCGCCACGGCCTCTGCCCCCCATCATCGCCTTCAGCGCCGGAGACACGATGAACCCGATGAAACCCGGTCCCTTCGATGCCTGCATCCAGAAACCCATCGACCTGGCCCTCTTTCAGAAGACGCTGCTCACCTGGCTTCCCGAAAACAAAATCCAACGAAAGACCACACCGTCTCCCGTACTGGATGCCTCAGGCGGTGAACATAAATACGGCCGGGACCTCTACCTGAAACTGCTGTGGGTCTTTCGGGAAAATCATGGGAATGGGGTAAACATCATGGAGGGCATGGCAAAGGAAGGAAAATTTTCCGAGCTGGAGGTGAGGGTGCACCGATTCAAAGGCGCCTTGATGAACATCGGCGCCCATGAAACGGCAGGTATCGCGGCGGCCATTGAGCACCGACTCGAAGCCGGAGACCCCATCAAAAAAGAAGAGCTGCACCCCCTGCGGCAGGCCGCCGACAGGGTGATGGAGAAGGTAAACGCCCAGATCCGAGAGATGGAGGGACGAGATGAAGGGACGGACAAAACAGAGCTGAAAAATTGGCCTTAATCTGCAAGCGATGACGACAGGCGTTTCTTCAGCCTTTCGATGCGCTTGCGGTTGACGCCAAAATCGCTGTAACCGCTACGAGAGGCCGATCGGAAATGAAGGGTTCCCTCGACCTCATCGATCAAGACCTCCACGTCATCCACAAAACGGAAAAGAGCCGAACGGACTTCGGCGTGAAGATAGTGGTCGGTGCGGGTGACAAGGGTGACGCGCGGGGTCTCCATCAGAAGAGAGACGATGCGATCCATGGTATCGGCCGGGGAACCCGAAAAAGACAGGGGGGCCACCCGGTGTTTTTCATCCTCGGCCCGGGTGGAGACACAGTTGGGAGACTGGGGACAGGGGGCCAGCGCGCCGTCTGTAACGCCGAGGTTCCGGGGCCTTTTGGACAAACCAGACGAACACCCGAGAAATACGCACAAAGCCAGGAGCACAAGAAGAAAGGGCTTGAGAGTCATAACCACCTCCACAAAACGGGTTGGCGAAAAAACCTTAAGCTGAATCTCACTGCATCATAAACGCTGTTTAAAAACGACGCAAGAACGGTCACCAGGGCCATCGCATACGGCTGTGCCACCGACACGCTTTCCAGAGGCTATTTCCGAACAAACAGAAAAATATCCGTTGTCAGGCTTCCATCCGGTTCCGGGTAATCGCTTTGATGGGTCTCCACAATGGAGAGATGATTTTCTGCAAGCCAGTCTTTAACCTGATCCGGGTCATGGTAGATAAAATGAATCTCGCCGCCATCGGAGAAACACGCGGTTTCATAGCCGTCTTGTTTGCCCACCATGAAGCTCAGATAAAGCGCCCCGCCGGGAGCCAAAAGGGAGGCAACCTTGTCGATAACCTTCCGGGCCTCTGCCGATGTGATGTGCACGATACAAAACGAGGCGATCACGGCATGGAACGGCCCGATCTCGGGAAGTGCCCGGATATCCCCCACCTGAAAATCACCCTGCGGCACATGGGCCTGTGCCCGCTTTACCATCTCGGGCGACAGATCGATCCCGGTGAGTCGCACTTTTTTTTCACTCAAAAGCACCGCATTGTTCCCCGGACCACACCCGATGTCCAGCACCGCGTCGCCATCCGTCACGTACCGGTCCCGAAACCGGACCATCATCTCCTGATACGCCGGGTAATCCATAAACTTATCTGCATAGGCACCTGCGCATTGATCGTAGGTGCGGATGGTGGTTTCCATGTGTTTTGTCATGAGGGGCTCCAAAAAAAAAGGCTAAAGGCTAAAGGCTAAAGGCTAAAGGCTAAAGGCTAAAGGCTAAAGGCTAAAGGCTAAAGGCTAAAGGCTAAAGGCTAAAGGCTAAAGGCTAAAGGCTAAAGGCTAAAGGCTAAAGGCTAAAGG
>NZ_JAQYWB010000062.1 GCF_030145185.1 Desulfoluna sp.
CGCTTTGAGTCGCGAGCTGTGAGAAATCAGGGTCGGGACCCCTTCCTGGGCGACCTCACGTATGAGCGTCTCCAGCGCCTCTCCATGAAGGGCAAGACCATCCAGGGAGATTTGCGTCCCGCTGGCCCCGGTGGCTGCCATTTCAAAGGGGGTATCCACCGACTCGCTCACAATAAAAAACCGCGAGGCATCCGCTCCGGTGATGTCCACGGCCACTTCCGTCGCTTTTTTGAAGAGCTCCTCGCTGGAACTGATGGCGGAGAAATCATCCATAATGCGGTTCATGATGTTGAGCTCATCAACCTTGCTCACCAGCTTCGTGTTGAGGACTTCCAGCCGCTCTTTGCCCTCCACCTCTTTGGCCAGAAGCAGGTTCTTCAAAAAAAGCTCGCGCTCTCTGAAGACCCGGTTGACGCAAAGCTCCATCTGGTCGAGCTTCACCGGTTTGATCAGGAAATCAACCACCCCGTTTTTCAGCGTGGAAAGGGTGTTTTCAAGGGAGGGAAAACCCGTCATGACCACCACGGGGATAGAGACATCCCGCTGCCGGATATGTTCGGCCAATTCCAGGCCATCCATTCCAGGCATATTGATGTCGGTGAAGCAGCAGTCCACCTGATGGGTGGCCAGCATCTCAAGAGCCTGATGGCCATTACCCGCCGTCAATACCTCATAGCCTTTATGCCTGAAGTATTCACCGGTGATGTCGAGAATGCTCTCCTCGTCATCAACAAAAAGTATCGTTTCTTTTCTGCAGTCCGTCATGTGTTGCTTACCCATGGCATGGAATCGTCAACGAATGGCATAGTGAGCCCTCAGGTAGCCGTGTCACAGGGGCCGCAAAAAAGCACCGCAAATGCCGGCGCTTTCGTCTCCCCCTTCCAGATCTTCAAAGCCCCCTAAGGCGGCATGCCGCCATCATTTTTGCAGGCTTCGGTGCTTTGTGATACATCATAGATCATTTCATAGGCCTTTGCAAAAACTAACCCGATTTAATCCCGCCGGAAAGAAAGAAAGGGCCACCCGCGCCCCTCTTGGCCCCGCGCGGCCCAACCCACAGGGAGCCTTGCTCAAACCGTGGAGATACTCTTAGACAACCGGGCCACCCTCCTTCAGCCCCCCCGGGAGCTGAAGGAACGCATCAAACAAAGCCTGACACTCCCCAACCCCATCTGGCAGGAGAACCAGCGCCGTGGCCGATGGAACCGCGGGGTGGACAAGGATCTGCATTTTTATGTGGAGGAAGAGGAGGCCCTCATCCTTCCCCGGGGATGCATGCGGCTGATCATCACAGCCTGTCGGCAAGAGGCCGTCCCCTTTACCCTCACCGACCACAGGCGCACATGTGCCGAGGTCTCCTTTGATTTCACCGGTCGCCTGCGCCCCTTCCAGAAAGAAGCCTGCCAGGCGGTGCTGAAAAAAGAGTTTGGGGTCCTCACCGCCCCCACAGGGGCCGGGAAGACGGTCATGGCCCTCTACCTCGTGGCCGAAAGGCGTCAGCCCACCCTCATCGTGGTTCACACCAAAGACCTGGCCCGACAGTGGATCGCCCGCATCGGAACCTTCCTGGGCATCCCCGAAAAAGAGGTGGGCCTGATCGGAGGCGGCACCTTCCGCCTCGGAGAAAAAGTCACGGTGGCCATGGTCCAATCCCTTTACAAACGATCGGAAGAGGTGGCCTCAACCATTGGGTATCTGATCGTTGACGAATGCCACCGGGCTCCCAGCCGCACTTTTACCGAAGCGGTGAGCCGTTTCGACGCCCACTTCATGACGGGTCTCTCCGCCACGCCTTGGCGGCGGGACAAACTGTCCCGCCTCATCTTCTTCCACTTAGGGGAGTCGGCCTGGAAAATTGACAAGAGCCCCCTCATTGAGGAAGGGCATCTCTTGAGAGCCGAGGTCCGCTTCCGGCTCACCCCCTTCTATTCCGATATCGACGGGACCACCCATTATGCGAAGCTCATGGCACAACTGACCGGAGACACCGGTCGAAATGCACTGATCGTCAAAGATATTTTCGAAGAGCTTCCCCATACCCAGGGAACCCTGCTCATCCTCTCCGACCGGAAAGCCCACTGCGAAAATATGAGAACCCTGCTCCATTATAATCACGGCGTTGACGCCGACCTCATCACCGGAGACCTCACAAAATCAGCCCGGTCTGATGTGCTGGAGCGCTTGGAAAAGGGAGAAGTTAAGGTTCTTTTTGCCACCAGCCAGCTCCTCGGGGAAGGCTTTGACGCCCATTGCCTGGCCACCCTCTTCCTCACCTACCCCATTCGATTCTCCGGACGGCTGTTGCAGTATCTCGGTCGCGTCCTCCGCCCCGGCCCAGGAAAAGAGAAGGCACTCATCGTCGATTACGTGGATGTTGAAATCGGAATTCTCGAATCAGCTGCCCGGGCCCGGCTCGCCGTTTACCAGTCCAACAGCGTCGCCATTGCCCCGGGAACCGAGGTGACCTTACCGCCGTCGCCCGCCCTTCAATAACGGCTCATATTCACATCCCACCTCGATTGACAGAATTATATTCTGTCAAATTGTATTACTACAGAATTATATTCTTGACACCTTTCGGCCGGCAGAGGTATCTTTGTATAAAAATGGAGAGCACCCATGACCCTTGATTGCATCAGCCTGACCATCCTGAAAATACTTCAGGAAAAAGCCCGTATTCCTAATGTGGAGGTGGCCCGCCGTGTCAACATGGCCCCGTCGGCCGTCCTGGAACGGATCCGCAAACTGGAAAACCAGGGGTACATCGACGGATACGAAGTCATCCTCAACCCCAAAAAATTTGCACGAAGCCTCATCGCCTTCGTGGACATGGCCGTGGACGACGTCTCACGCCTGGACGAAGCCGGGGAGAGCCTGGCTGCCATTGATGAAGTTCAAGAGGTCCACTTTCTTTCGGGCGGCACCGGCTTTCGCATCAAAGTCCGGGTAGAAGACACGGCATCCCTTAAGGAACTCCTGACCCATACCCTCGGCTCCCTCGAGGGGCTGCGCCCCCTGGCCACCGCCGTGGCCCTGTCAACCTACAAGGAAACCTCCCAGATCCCCCTTGCCGCAAAGGAATGTGACCCATGCCCATGAGACCGGAATTCACCGACCGCTTGACCCCCGTCGTAGACCGCATTGCCGACCACTACGGCACCCCCTTTCATATCTACGATGAAAAAGGGATCCGCGACACCTGTCGCCACCTGAAAACCCTCTTTTCCGGCATCACCGGATTTTCAGAGTACTTTGCCGTCAAGGCGCTGCCCAACCCCGAAATTCTCAAAATTTTTAAGGAAGAGGGTTTTGGCTTCGACTGCAGCTCCACCCCGGAGTTACAGCTGGCCCGTATGGCAGGTGGGCACGGAGATGCGCTGATGTTCACCTCCAACAACACCACCGAAGAGGAGTTCCGGGCGGCAGCCGCCGAAGGGGGAAGCGTCCTGAACCTGGACGACATCAGCCTCATTGAGAAGGTCCCTGAGATGCCGGAGCTCATCTGCTTTCGATACAACCCCGGCAACCGGCGCACCGGCAACGAGATCATCGGAAACCCGCTGGAGGCCAAGTACGGTGTCAGCCACGATCAACTGGAGGGTGCCTACCGAAAAGCCATGGAGCGAGGAGCCACCCGCTTCGGCCTCCACACCATGCTCGCGTCCAACGAGCTGAACCACACCTACATGGTGGAGACCGCCGCCATGCTCCTCGACCGAATCCGGGATCTACGGAAAACCTTGGGCATCACCTTTGAGTTCATCAACATCGGCGGTGGCCTGGGCATCCCTTACGAGCCCGGCCAGGAAGCCCTCGACATCACGGCCATGGCCAAAGAAATCACCGCACTGTTCAACACCTTCGAAAAAGAAGAGGGGTACATGCCCCGCCTCTGCATGGAGAGCGGCCGCTTCATGGCCGGCCCCCACGGCGCGCTCGTCACCCGGGTCATCAACAAAAAAGAGACCTACCGAACCTACGTGGGTGTGGACGCCTGCATGTCTGCCCTCATGCGTCCCGGCATGTATGGGGCCTACCACCACATCACCGTCCCGGCCAAAGCAGACCTCCCCTGCGACACCGTGGTGGACGTGGTGGGATCCCTCTGCGAAAACAATGACAAATTCGCCATTCAGCGTGACCTGCCCGCCCTGGCAGAGGGAGATCTTCTCCTCATCCATGACACCGGCGCCCACGGCCACGCCATGGGCTTCAACTACAACGGCAAAATGCGCCCCAAAGAACTCCTCCTGGAGTCCAACGGCTCGGTCCACATGATCCGCAGGGAAGAGACCTTCGAAGATTACACCGCCACCCTCCTCTGCGACGCGGCCCCCTTCAACCCCACCGCGTAGGCCTGCCTCTTGAAACAAGGCAACGATTCAGAGTATGCCTCCGGCGGACCTGCCGGGGGCCAGACGTATGAAACCTTGGACAAGCAGGCTTTTATGGCACCCGTTTAAACAACAAAAGGGGAGCAACCGCCAGGCGGTCGCTCCCCTTTTTTGCTTACACATTCACAGCCATGGGTTTCCACCCATCAAAATCAAATGGCTTTCGAGTCCTCAAGGGCAAGGAGCACTACTTTCTGCAGCATCTTCTCTTTAAATGTTTTCGGTGCATCAAGGGAGAGACGTTTCAGATAAGGCTGAGCCGCATCAGGCACTGGCTCCAGGGCCTTTTTGATGAGATCCCGGCCCATGGCCACTTTCTTTTCTGCCCGGGACTTCACCCCTTTCAGGGCCTTGCCGAGGACAATCTCCTCCTCGGTGAAATCCGTCCCGAAGGGAAAGGGCTTAAAGAAGCCTCGGCTGCGGTATGCTTCCACCTGCTTTTCGAGCTTTTCAGGGGTGTTGTGCCTATATTTTTCAGGCAGTTGATACTCTGCCGGCACCTTCCCTTTGGCCTTGGCCTTGGCCAGAAGCTCATCTTGAAAACGGGAATCAGCGATGCAGATAAGGCGGGTCATGACTTCATGGTCCTGGCGCCCGCGCAAATCGGCAATGCCGTACTCCGTCACCACAATATCCCGTAAATGCCGGGGCACAGTGGTGTGATTGTATTGCCAGACGATATTGGAGGTGGCCTTGGCCCCTTGCCCTCGCGTACTGCGAATCATGGTGACCGCCCGGCCATCCGGAATAGCGTGCGCCATGGCGATAAAGTTGTACTGACCGCCGGGGCCACTGATAATGCGGTGGTCTTCCAGGCCATCGGCCACGGTGGCTCCGTTAAGCATGGTCATCAAGGCCGCATTGATATAGCGACCGTGTTTGCGCTGCGCCACACGAAGCTGATAATCATCTCCATAGAGCTGGTTGATCCAAGCCACGCTGCGCATGTCAATGAGCTTGAGCTCTTCTTCCGGCAAGGACTTCAGGGTGTCATAAAAGGCTTTGGGCCCGACAAAGAAGCCGGCATAAATCACCACGGCCTTGTCCAGGTTTTTGCCAAGGCAATGGGTTAAAACGGCGTCCAGGTTGGCCGCATCGGAGAGATCCGCAGAGAATCGCGCCTCCCCATCCACCAATTCGCCCTGGTCAAGGACAATGCCTTTTTTAAAGACACCAAAAGCGGTCAGAAAGGCCACATCCTTCTCACGGAGCTGCGGACGAATCGCGTCACGCTCCAGAAGGAGTTTCACCATCTCCGGGGTCACCTCATCGGTAATGGCCCCCTCATTGAGCAGAAGCTGAAGGTCCAGGTTCTCATAAACCTTCCGCTTGATCACGCCACATTGATAAAGATCCAGCAAGGTGTCCACAAACATCTCCGTGGAACTCATGATCCCCTCATCAAAGACGTCGACACCGCCCCACTCTTTAATCAGTGTGCCATTCGCCTCGAGGATGCCGGCCTCCGTCAGAAAGGACCGATACGCCTCGTTTTCCATGTGACGCATCATGATCCCCGCCACAATGGCATCACCCAGGGAACCGATGCCCACCTGAAGCGTGCCGCCGTCCTTGACCAGCACACTGGCGTTGAGCCCGATCATCCAGTCGGTGGTGTTCACCATCTCCTTGGGTGCGCTGAAGAGTTTGAACTCATAGTCAGGATTTTCGATGACCATATCAAAATGACCCGGATCCACCTTGGCGTCCCCGTACATGAAGGGCATATCCGTATTCATCTGGCCGATCATCGCCCGAGGAATCCCGTCGTCTTCATGGGTCCGAATAAACTCGGCCCCATCCAGGTGGGTATCAGGGTTGGTGCCTAAGGAGTACCAGAGTTTTCCGTCAATCTCCTTCTTGGTCACCAGCTGGGCCGCGACGTTACACTCCTGGATCAACGCATCTCGAATGGCATGGGTGTAGTTGGATCCGAGGTAATGCTGCTGCGCATGGGGGCAGTTCAGGAACTGCGCGGTACCGCTGTAAAATTCCACCAGTTCGAAGTTCTTGGGAATCTCATTCTTTCTGAGATCCAAGACATACTCAAAATCCGGAAAATCACCCCAGATACGTTCCACAATGGGCTGGAGAAACCGTCGTTCCAAATCATTGGTCCACGTGGGTTTTTCCAGCGACACGGCGGTCACGATTTTCAAGTGCATCTCGGGGTCTGTCTTCAACCGGCGGTACAGAGCGTTCACCAAATGATTGGGTTTACCAACCGCCAAAGGGATGGCAATGCCGACCTTCTTCCCAACCTTGGCGATCAAATCATCTACACAACGTTCCACATCTGCATAATAAACGGGTTCTCTTGGTTCCATAACTCTCTCCTGCCTCCTTACGATAGCAACAATTAGCCCCCCCTAATTTGGGCGCTCACCCTTTGAGACATCCTGCCCTCGCCGGGAAAATGATTGCTGTATTACATCAATAGAATTAAAATTCTATAATACAACCGAGTGGGGTTGTAAATCATAATCCCATTACGAAACAATACGAAACGTTTTAGACATTATTGTCATCTCTTTACTCTTGAACTTTTCATATATCATTGTTTTCGAAATCGACAAAAAAACCCCCCTGCAGCACAAGATGCGCTGCAGGGGGGTTCAGACTTATCTATTCAAGGCCTTCGTCGTCCCTCAAAGGGATTATGGAATGGCAACACCCTCGCCGGAGGCCAGGATTTCAACTGCAAACTCCGCCAGATCATCGGGAAGTTTTTCAAAAATCACCATAAAGGGAACAAGCTGGCCAGGCCGCACCCGGGCATTGATATTCTCGTTGCCCGAGGCCGTCTTCAACCTCTGATCGACTTGATCCAGGGTCAAGGTACCAAGCTCTGCATCCGTGATGATATTCCCGGCAAAGAACTCTTTCCCCTGAGCCTCATGGTTGTCCTTTGTAAAAAGACGCCCCATGAGACGGATGGAGTGATGGGTCTCCCGATAATTGTTTCTGACCTTTCCCGTAATCACAAAAAGATCTCCCAGGATGGGGCTGGTCATAAAACGCCCCGTCACATCCTGGGTGGCCAGGTTGAGTTTGCCGTCGGGATCTTTGACCTCGGGCTTCACCCAATCACTCACACCGGGGATGCCGAAGGAGGCCACCTGCTCACGGACCGTCTCCACCACCGCAATCGTGGGAATGGCGATCCCTGTTCTGTCGCGGATCTTACCCCGAAGGGCGTAGACACCCGCAAGAATGGCAAAAAGAAAAATGACCACAAGAAAAATCGTTACAAAGATTCGAAGGCCGCTGCCTCTGCCGCCATCAGCCGCAAAGGTATGAGATGCCTTGGCTTTGGATGAAGCACTCTGGGACGCATCCGATATCATCTCGTCCTCATCGATCTCAGCCATACCCATCACCGGCTCCGCCTGAGCCATCAGAGGCGTACTGACCACAGTTTCCTCCATGGCGGGGGCCAGATCCAGTTCCAACTCAAGATCAATCTCACCACTCAAATCAGACACCACATCCAAAGGCTTGTCGTCTTTTTCAAGCATCGCCTCAATGTCACTGAAATCGGATTCACCCAGAGGTGCCGTGGAGAGGGGCTCAATCTCCTGAGTTTTCTCATCGGCCTGAAAGTCAAAATCGAGTTCCAACTCAATGTCATCATCTTCAGCCACGGTTAACTCGGAAGACGGCTCTTCCTGCAGCAGCCCCTCCAATTCGGAGAGATCCAGCTCTTCATCCAGAGAACTGTCCAGGGCCGCTTGCATGGGTTCATCCACACCCAGGTCCAGTTCCAGATCCAGTTCCATCAACCCATCGTCGTCTTGAGGCAACCCACCGCCCCCAACCGAACCAGCGCGTCCAAGGGCTGTCCCAGAAGGCCCATCATCGAGGGAAAGCTCCAGTTCACCGCCCCCCCCCAGACTCAGGGGCTCAATCTCTCGATTGTCCCGAGAGAGAGTCACCTCCTGGCTATCTCCCACCAGCTCAACATCGCTGAGGCCGTCATCCAGCGAAAGCGCCAGATCAGAAAAGTCGAGATCCTCTTCAGGCTCACCAGACGCCGCCGGAGCCTCCAGGGCCGCTTCAAGATCAGAAAAATCAAGGTCGTCATCAAACACAGGGGGTGCCGCCGAACTCCCTGTCTCCGGTTCAAGACCGAGGTCAGAGAAATCAAGTTCCTCTTCCGCGCCAGAGGATTCCAATCCCTCCCCAGTCAGCGCATCCTCCAGGCCAGAAAAGTCCAGAACCTCTTCCACCTCTTGCCCGCCGGCCTGCGCCACAGGCATGGACTCATCGTCCAGAGACAGATCCAAGTCCAGGTCGGAAAGATCGAGGTCTGACAAATCGAGGTCATCGGGAAGTTCATCGACCGTCCCTTCCGACAGGTCGAGGCCGCCAAGACCCAGGTCCTCCAAATTAATCTCTTCAATGGAGTCCAGAGGGGCCTCTTCCTGCTCTGGGGCCGGCTCTGGCTGAGGAACTGGAGCCGAGGGTGTTTCAGCAGCCCCCATGGCTTCAGAGTCATCAAAGGAGGAATCGTCCAGACCGAAAAGACGATCCAGTTCACGGTTCAACTCATCAGCCAGATCATCGCCTTCATCAAGGTTACGTGGTGGCTGGGCGTCAAGGGGGGGGGGCGCGGCAGAAACCGCTGCCGGTGCGGGTGCGTCGGGTTCCACGAAAGACGGGGGAGCCGTTTCCGCGAAGACTTTAAACACGTGCTTGCAACTTGAGCAGCGCACCTTGCTACCCGTGGGTTTGATCAGCTTGTCATCCAAAACAAACCTGGAATCACACTCCTGACACGTGATAATCATGTTCGCGTCCCCTTTTCATGATGCGAATGCAACCCATCCTGTTGATCGGTTCTGTTTACATTTTTAAATGATAAATTCCGGGCAGATGTCGGTAATCTTCGGCATAATCCAAGCCGTACCCAACCAGAAACCCTTCGGGAATTGTGTGACAGGCATAATCCACCTGGACCTCTATAGATCGACGTTCCTTCTTGTTCAGAAACGCACACACCTTGACACTGCGGGCGCCTTTGGACTTGAGGTAGTCCATAATAAACCCAAGGGTAAGCCCTGTGTCCACAATATCTTCCACCACCAAAACATCCATCCCGGCGACATCAAGATCCAGCTCTTTGGTGATCGTCGCCGTTCCTGAAGACTCGGAACTTTTCCCGTAACTGGAGATACCCAGAAAACCGATCTGAACAGGGACGGTAATCGCCCGCGCCAAATCGGCCATAAAGATAAAAGCACCCTTCAGGGCACCGACCATCGCCACGGTACCGTTCCGGTAATCGTGGGAAATAACAGCCCCCACTTCGGTGACACTTTTAGCGATTTCTTCTTTTGAAAGTACTTCAATAAGTTCTGACATTCTCATTACTTTATCATTACTTCATCGCTTGCGCTACACCTGTTTACACATTGATATAACACATGCGACCGTGTGTTCTTACTTTATAAATCAACGAAACAAAGAGAAACACCCTCCCCAAGGCCGTACATCAAAAAGCCATCGGATGTCAATCATTATAAGCCATTACAGCCCATTTTTCGCCAGATTCTCGACTGCCGTTCTCTGATCATCGGTCAGAGTTTTCGGTATGGTCACCCCTATTCGAACAAACAGATCTCCCCTGACGCCCCCCTTCATTTCGGGCAATCCCTTGCCAGGAATCCTTAATTTCGTTTTGTGCTGAGTGCCTGCAGGCACCTTCAGGTTAATCTCGCCGCCATCCAGCATCGGCACGGTGAGAGTGGCCCCGAGAAGGGCTTCTGAAACCTGGATATCGGTATCATAAATCACATGCTGACCATCGGGAACAAACCCGCCAGCCCCAACCACACGGGATTGAATATAAAGATCCCCGGCCGGGCCGCCCTGACGACTGGGTTCGCCCTTGCCTGTCAGCCTGAGCTTCTTGCCATCCACCATCCCCTGAGGAATACGCACATTGATGGTGGACGCACCCCCTCCCACGGACAGTGAGCGGGTGGTCCCGCTGAACACGTCCTGAACGGTCAAGGTAATCTCAAGGGTCTGGTCTGCCCCCTTCACCTGACGTCGGCCCTGGCATCCCTGACCGCCGCCACGGCCAAAGCCTCCGTTACCGAAGCCCCCTGAGTTCCCGCCAAAACCAAACTCACGGAAAATATCTCCGAGATCAAAGCCCCGAAAAATATCTTCCTGGCTGTAACGCTGCTGAAAACCAGAGGCCCCGTACGTGTCATACTCCTTACGCTTGGCCGAATCACTCAAAACCGCATAGGCTTCGCTGATCTGTTTGAACTTGTCTTCGGCAGCCTTGTCCCCCTTGGTTTTGTCAGGGTGGTATTTCATGGCCAGCTTGCGGTACGTTTTTTTAATCTCGTCATCGGTGGCGTTTCGCTCAACGCCCAACACTTTATAATAGTCCATATTGTATGATCCAATCGCAAGAGCCCGGCGCCAGAGAAGGAGTCCTTCCAAGCGTCAGGCCATACGTTATTGACGTGTTTTCATCCCCGATTGCTCAAACTGCAGGAGATCCCATCGCTTTCGATACCCGAAAAATAGGTTCATTGATTCACGGTGTCAAGGACAGTTCCCCCGGTCCGGGAGGTTTGAGCCACGTCGCCACCTCATTTCACCGCACAGACGCCCGTTTCTCACCGCGCCTCATTTTTCTTTCCGACCAGACGATCCAGCCGGAGGCGTTGCCGCTCATCAAACAGTCGTCTGGCCCCGACGGAAACGGCAAGAACCGCACCGAAGCCCGTCCCGGAACTGATAATGAACATGATCAGAATTTGATACTTCACCGCTTCCATGGGCGGACTCCCCGCCAGGATCTGCCCGGTCATCATCCCCGGCAGGCTGACGATCCCCGCCACCGCCATGGAGTTTAGGGTAGGAATCATGGCACTTCGAATGCTCTCACGCCGAATCGTACCAATGGCCTCATCCCAGGTCTGGCCGAGCATCAAGCGCCCCTCAATCACACCGCTGTCACGCCAGGCCGTGGAGGTGAGGCGCTCCATTCCAATGGCGATGCCCGTCATGGTGTTTCCCAGCATCATCCCCAAAAGAGGAATCGCATACTGGGGGGCATACCAGGGGTCAATGCGGATCACCGTGGTGAGCACAAGACAGGTAATGGAAAAGGAAGAGACGGTCATGGCCGCCGTTCCGGTGCCAAAGCCCCAGATCCCGGTGAACTGACGGGTCTGGCGACTCATCACCACCCGACCCGCCGTGGTCACCATCACCAGGGCGATGAAGGCCAGCATCCATGGCTGGGCTCGATCAAACAGGGTTTTCAGAACCATCCCCACCAGAAGCAGCTGAAGGGTGGTGCGCAGCGCCGCCACCACAATCTGCCGGGTCACCCCCAGGTCCATCCGAAAGGAGAGAAAAGCCAGGGCCACCACCAGCAGCGCGGCAATGGAAAGATCCATGGGGGACAAGGCAATCACTGCGTTCATCGGCAAGCCTCCCCGTCCGCGTCCCGCAGACACCCCTCGGAGTCAAAGGAAACCACCCGCTGGGCCACCCGTTCGAGCTGTGCCCTGCCATGGCCCACCCAAAGGACCGGCACCTGCCGCTCCCGGGCATACCCAAGGATCAACGCCTCCACCTGCCGGGTGCTGACCTCGTCCAGATTGGCCGTGGGTTCATCCAGAAGCAGGGCCAGAGGCTCTCGATCCAACAGGCGCAACAACGAAAGCCGTTGTCGCTCACCGCTGGAGAGACGCTTCACGGGCCACGAGAGAACCTCCTCACGAAGCCCCAGCACCGACGGCCTCACCTTTTCAGGCGCCAGAAAGTGCTCGCCCACCCCATCGTTCCACCAGGCACTCTCGCTGGGAAGCATCCCCACCCGACGCCGCCACTCCGAGGCAGAGAGGTCCTCACGCGCCATCGTCCCGAGGCGGACCCGGCCCTCATGGGGCTCCATATCCGCCACGGCTCGAAGAAGGGAGCTTTTGCCAATCCCGGAGGGGCCGGAAAGCCCCACACAACCGCCCGCAGGCACCGTGAGACGGACAGGCCCAAGGCCCCGGATGCACAACGCGTCAATCACGAGATCCATCCCCATGAGTTACCGCCCCTCACGCTTCTTCAGGTGAATCATCAACACAGAAATAGCAGAGGGCGTAATGCCGTCGACGCGTGAGGCCTGTCCCAGGGAGACGGGTCGCACGGCGATCAGCTTGGCCCGCAGCTCGTTGGAGAGGCCATGGACGGCCTCAAATTGAAAATCTTCCGGGATCCGGATCTTCTCCAGGTGCTTGAATTTTTCTATTTCTGAAAGCTGCCGATCGATATATCCCTCGTACTTCACCTCAATCTCCACCTGCCTTGCCACCCGTGCATCCACAGGGGGCTCGGCGGGTGCCACCTCACGGACCACCTCGTAGCCGATCTTGGCCCGTTTAAGGATTTGATCGAGGGGAACCCCAGTCTTAAGCGGGGCGGAATCGCGCTCGGCCAGGTAGGCATTCATCTCTGGAGACGGCTTGACCACCACCCGGCGAATCCGCCCCATCTCCCGATCGATGGCAGCCTTGCGTTCCCGTACCTGCCGGGCAACGTCATCACTCACCAGGCCCAGCTCATGGGCTATTTCCGTCAAGCGGAAGTCGGCATTGTCTTCACGCATCATCAGGCGATACTCCGCCCGGGAGGTAAAAATTCGATAGGGTTCCAGGGTCCCCCGGGTGACGAGGTCATCCACCATCACCCCCATGTACCCCTGGGAGCGGTCCAACACAAAGGGAGCCCGTCCCATCACCTTAAGGGCGGCGTTGACGCCGGCCCAGAGCCCCTGGGCTGCCGCCTCCTCGTATCCGGAGGTGCCGTTGATCTGGCCGGCCAGGAACAGCCCGGCGACCTTTCGTGTCTCCAGAGACGGGCGCAGCTGCACCGGATTCACATAATCGTATTCGATGGCATAGCCGGGCCGGATGATCTCCGCCGCCTCGAACCCCGGAATCGACCGAACAAAAGGAATCTGAAGGTCCACGGGCAGACTGGTGCCCAACCCGCCAATATACATCTCCCGGGTATCGATCCCTTCGGGCTCCAGAATCACCTGGTGGGACACGCGGTCGGGAAATTTCACGGCCTTGTCTTCAAAGGAGGGGCAATACCGGGCCGACACCCCTTTAATCGTGCCGCAATAGAGCGGGGAGCGTGCGAGGTTTTCCATGACAACATTGCGGGTCGCCGCCGTGGTGTGACCGATAAAACTCGGCAGCTGCGGCAGGGGGGCGTGGGTAGAGGAAAAAGAGAAAAAACAGGGCACCTCGTCTGCCTGATGCACCTCAAGTTGCGAATAATCAATGGTATCCCGGTGGACACGCGGTGGGGTGCCGGTTTTCATTCGTCCCATCTCAAGGCCTAGCTCCCTCATGGAGGCCGCCAGTCCGTTCGAGGCAAACTCTCCGGCACGCCCTGCTTGAATGCAGCTCGTCCCCACATGCACCAGGCCGCTCAAAAAGGTCCCGGCGGCGATCACCACCGCCTCACCCTCATAACCAAACCCGGTCTGGTCCACCACCCCTTTGACCGCGCCTCCTTCCACCACAAGACGCTCCACCATCCCCTGCTTGAGATAAAGGTGTTCCTGGGCTTCTATGACCGCCTTCATGGTGCGGTGGTAAATATTCTTATCATTCTGGGTCCGCGTGGAATGAACGGCGGGCCCCTTCTTGGTGTTCAGGGTCTTGAACTGAATGGCCGAGGCATCCGAGGCCTTGCCCATCTCCCCGCCCATGGCATCCACCTCCCGCACCAGGTGCCCCTTGGCGGTCCCGCCGATGGAGGGGCTGCAGGGCATGCAGGCCACCTTATCCAGATCAATGGCCAACATCAGGGTACAAAGGCCCATACGAGCCGAGGCCAGGGCCGCTTCACAACCGGCATGCCCTCCCCCCACCACAATCACATCATATTTTCGAGTATTTGATACCATTACTTGCCTGCTTGTTTATCTGCCATCAGGATCCATCCGTCGGGAGTCATTTTCATTTCGACCTCACCCGCCGTTCGATGTATGATGGGCTGCTGCCGGGGGGACAGCCCCAACACAAACAGCCGGTTTTTACCGACTGGACTCTCCGGTCGCTTCGAGGCCCTGCATGGCGCAGGAGCCCGAAACGCCATCACTTTTTTACGCTCATCCCCTTATTATATTATCGGGTTTCAAGCAAGGTCAATATGAACTCAACTCAGGCAAAACGATACACCGACCTCAACAGCCACCTCAAAGAACGCTTCGGCAAGAGGGTCCAGAAACTCACCGTAGACGCTGGCTTTACCTGTCCCAACCGGGACGGCCACACCAGCACGGGGGGATGCATTTTCTGCAACGAAAAAGGGTCTGGAAACGGCGCGTACCAACTGGGCATCTCGGTCACCGAGCAGATCCAGCAGGGACGCCTGGCCCTTTTCAAACGCTACAAAGCCAAGCTCTTCCTGGTCTATTTTCAGGCATACAGCAACACCTACGCCCCGGTCAAACGCCTGAAAACCCTCTACGACGAAGCGCTGGCCTTTGATGACGTGGTGGGCCTGGCCATCGGGACACGCCCGGACTGCGTGGACGAAGAAAAACTGGCCCTCCTGGATGCTTACTCCCAGGAAAAACTGGTCTGGATAGAATACGGCCTCCAGTCGGCCCATGACACCACCCTGGCCGCCATCAACCGCGGACACGACGTGGCCTGTTTTAAAGAGGCGGTGGCCCTCACCCGAAAAATCGCCCCCAACGTCAAAATCTGCGCCCACATCATCCTGGGACTCCCCGGCGAGGATCGAGAGATGATGCTTGAGGGCGCCAGACTCCTGGCGGATCTCGGCGTCGACGGCATCAAGCTTCATCTGCTGTATGTGGTCAAGGGCACCGCCCTGGACTGCCTTTACCTGGACGGCACCTACACCTGCATGGAGGAGGACGACTATGTGGAGACGGTCTGCGACTTCCTGGAGCTGCTCCCCCCCGAGATGGTAATTCAACGCCTCACCGGCGATCCCCACCGGGACGAACTCCGCGCCCCCCAATGGCCCCTGAAAAAAGGCACCACCCTCAAACGCATCCAGGACACCCTGGAAACCCGGGGAACCGTCCAGGGGTCACGCTTCATGAATCGTTCCCAGGAATAACAAGCGTGTCAATATAGAGCCCTGTCGTGATCCACGGTAAGGCCAAAAAGAAAAATGAGCAGAAAGTGAGGGGGGATACCTCAAGATCACGGCATCAATGAAGCCATCATGCACCTTGATGGCTTCATTGCAACAGCAAACAGAAAATAGGGCCTTATTTATTACCATCTTTACTTCAGCTTACGGCTTCATTAATCGCAGCAGTAATTTGATCCGTTGATGGAACCTCACCATCGGCATTCATCACAATATGGTGCGGACCATCGAGTGGTGTATAACGAAAGGGTACTGTCGAATAAAAAACACCTACGCTGGGTGTATGGGTTGATACTGCCACATTCCGGACACCCGTATCGGGAGCGACAACCAATTTAACCTTGGCGATAAACTCGACCAGCTCTTTTAAAGGCAAGCATGGCTGTATGGAAATATTATTTTCCCCACAAAGATCTGTCAGAAAATCGCCCTTCTCAAAATCATTCTTTCCTTCCAGGAAAATATGCTGATAATGAGGAAGCTGTTCAGCAGACCTCTGAATCACTTCTTTCATTTGTTGCTGAGAGAGTATTTTTTTTAGAGACGATGCCCCATTGAAATAGAGAATAGTAGGGGTAGGATTGGAGTTATCAAAGAGTGTCAAATGACTTGGATAACCAAAATCAAGCGGACGAACAGGGTTATGCCCGAGCATTTTAAGCATATCAAGCATGCATTCCAGCTCTGCCTGGAAATCAGAACGGAATACAGCAACATTGTATAATGTACCGTAAAAATATGGCTTATAGGGAAAACCGAATTTTAGCTTTGCTTTACTATAAAATGTCATCCAGCGAGAGCGATTTGTCCCGGCAACATCAAAAATTATATCCTGCGCTTCCAGCTGCGTAAAATCCCGTAATCGCTCAGTAAGACTCATGCGCCTCTTTTGCTCTCTATCAGCCATTATAACTGTTTTATCCGCAAGGTCAGAGGGAATACCATACTGATAGTTTGCCACGCCAACCAGCGTGATCTCGGCATTAGGAAAAAATTTCCTTACTTCGATCAGAAATGGACGTACAATGACTTGATCGCCAAGAGCAGCATGACGAAAAATGGCGATTTTCTTTATCTTTTCTGGAGAAAACTCGTTTTGTATATAATTACGCGCTTTTTTAGACGCATACGCACCGCGCTGAAACCACAAATAATTCATATCTTTATGATCCAAACATAGTATTAACTAAAATCAACCGTTATAAAGCAGACCCCGCACTCAATATCGGCATATAAATTCCTGGAGCTCACACACCATGGCGTTGAATTCTTTTGATCTTCATGGAGTCAGAACCTTAAATAACAGCAACAATCATAAAGGACAAGTTTATGAAAAATAATGCATAATAGCTGAAGAGTGGTGCTGCGTATTGTCGGACTTTATGTCACCACACCCATAAAATCCGACAATACGTGCCAAGAGGGAAGCCAAGAGATGAGAGAATGAAGGGGTCAGTCGCTGCATGGCTGACAATTTTCCATCGTGCCGAAGCACCGGTGACGGACAGCAGGCGGGTCTTGGGTTGGCGGGAGAGGCAGGTTGAAACTAAGTTCATTGTAGAGTACAACCTACCACTTTGATTGCAGAGTATAGGCAGCTGCCTGAACTTTGTATATAGAGTGATGCATTCATTTCCATAGGGAATCTCCCCACCCTGCCCTGCAAAACGACCTGCCCCCAAAAGCCAGGCCGCCCCCCTCCGCCTATCTCGCGATGGCCTTGGCAATGGGGTACCGCCGCCCACAACCAAAGGCCTTGATCGTCACCCGCAACCCCGGCGCCGCCTGCTGGCGCTTGTACTCGTTAATCTCCACCCGTCGCACCACATCGGCCACCACGGCGGCATCGTACCCCCTCGCCACAATCTCTTCAGGGGCCATCACCTGCTCCACATACGCATGAAGAATGGCATCCAGATCCTCGTAGGGAGGCAGCTCGTCCTGATCGGACTGATCGGGGCGCAGTTCCGCTGACGGGACCTTGTCAATGATCCGCTGCGGGATCACCTCCTTTCCACGGTTGATGTACCGGGAAATATCCCATACCAGGGTCTTGGGCACATCCGAGATCACCGCCAGCCCCCCGTTCATGTCGCCATAAAGGGTGCAGTACCCCACGGCCAACTCGGACTTATTGCCGGTGGTAAGGACCAAAGAGCCTGTTTTATTGGAAAAGGCCATTAACAGGGTCCCTCGGACCCGAGCCTGGATATTCTGTTCGGTCACCCCGTGCTCCTCCCGACAAAAAATCTCGGAGGCCCCTAAAAAGGCATCGAACATCGAGGCGATGGGGACCACCTGATAGCCACAGCCCAAGGTCGCTGCCAGCCTTTCCGTGTCCTCATCATTGTCCGAGGAGGTATACTCCGAGGGCATATACACGGTGGAGACGTTTTTAGCCCCCAGGGCCTCAGCGGCCACGGCGGCGGTCAAGGCAGAGTCAATCCCGCCGGAGAGCCCGATCACCACCTTTTTGAAACCGCACTTGGTCACATAATCCCGAGTCCCCATCACCAGGGCACGATACACCTCCTCTTCCACGCAGGACGATGCCGGGGCAATCCGCTGGGGGCTCTTCTCCATGGGCTCGAAGACCAGCAGGTCCTCGACAAAGGATTCAGCGCGAGCCGCCAGGGTCCCATCGCTGTGGAATCCAAGGCTCGCCCCGTCAAAGAGCAGGCCGTCGTTTCCCCCCACCTGATTGACGTAGAAGACCGGCACTTTGTACCGCCCGGCCACGGATCCGATCAAATCTTCCCGGAACGCGGGCTTGCCGGCATTAAAAGGAGAGGCCGAAATATTAATCAGAAGCTCCGCCCCCTGGCGACACAGGTCGGCCACGGGATCCACGCGGTACTTCCGGGCAGAAAAAACTTCTTTATCGTTCCACATGTCCTCACAAATGGTGATGCCCAATCGAAGCCCGTTCCACACCACAGGCGTCGATTCCCCGCCCGGCTCAAAGTACCGGCGCTCATCAAAGACATCATAGGTGGGCAACAACCGCTTGCGTACCTTATGAAGCACCCGGCCGTCTTCAAAGAGAAGCGCCGCGTTGTAAAGATTGTTCTCACCGGGCTCGCCGTTTCGCTCCACATAGCCAAGAAGCACGGCAATGCCTTGAATGTTGTCCATCAACCGTTCCACGGCGTTCAGGTTGTCCGCAATGAAGGAGCGCCGCTCCAGAAGGTCACGCGGCGGATACCCGCTCACGGCCAGTTCCGGGAACACCACCAGTCGGCAACCGGCCTCCCGGGCCTTGTTCGCAACCGCCTCCATCTTTCGGCAATTGCCCTCAAAATCTCCGATAATCGGATTGATCTGCCCTGCTGCTATTCTCACCATATACATGCATCCGTGATTCCGCTTTTTCATTCACGCTCCGCTGTTGCGGAGCACCTATCCGCTTGATTTTCCGGCACTTTCACCCAGGGCCATCCATCATGACCCGGATAGTATCCCACCGGGCCACGGCGGTCAAACCCTATTCATACCAAGGGCTTATTCTCTGGAAGCCAGGGTATCTTTCAGGGGGCGGGTATGGTATATTCCCTGTCCGATTGTCATGCGCCTCAAATGGGTGTATTCCCAAATAAAAAAAGGCCCGAAAAGGCCCTGAAATAACCGACAGAGACTCCATGAACCCCACACATACGCGTTTAAAAGCCACCACCCTGACCGTGTCCGCAGGGATCCTCCTCCTGGCCGCACTAAGTACCCTCATCCCCTGGACCGGAGCCTCTGAAGCCAATGTCATCGGCTACAGATCCCTCTGCTCCTTTGCCCCCTTCTCCACCCTGATCTGCCTTATGGGAGCCAACCTTCTCCTGAGCCTTCGAAAACGCCTGCCCGAAACCCCAGAGGAATAGCCGTGCACAAAATCATCCGCCTCTGTCTGATCGGAGCCCTCCACCTCACCTGCTACCTCTGGTTCATTCCCCAGATCATCCTGCCCCGCTTCGGATCCACAGGATCCAAAATGGCCGTCGCCGGCGTGGTCGCCCTCTCCCTGGCTCTGGTCACCCTGATGTTTCGAAAGGGGAAAAAGCCCTAAAGCCCCCTCGTTAAGAGTCTTCCAGCTCCGTGCGGATCGTGTTGCGCACCCGGTTCACAATGGCTCCCAACTCCTCTTTGCCGTAAGCGCACACATCGACAGGCTCATGGATGACCATTTCCACCCCACCGGGCATCAACTCGGTGCTGCCCTTGGGAAGAATCCTTCGGGTGCCTTTGAGGGTCACGGGAAGAATGGGGAGACCCAGATCATAAGCAAACCGGAAGGCGCCTTTCTTAAAGGTCTGGAGGGAACCATCGTCACTTCGGGTCCCCTCGGGAAAAAAGATAACGGAGGTACCGCCCTGGATCTTCTCCCGGGCATGGTGGAGGGTGGCCACGGCCTTGGCGCTGTCCCCCCGGTCGATGAAGATATGCCCCATGCTCTTGCAGACCCACCCGATCAGGGGAACCCTCTCCAGCTCTTTTTTCATCACCCATTTGATGTCCAGCCCCAGCCAGCCATAAAGCACATAGATATCATAGTGACTCAAATGGTTGGCAACCACCACATACGAGGTCCCCTTCCGAACCTTTTCCCGCCCTCGAACGCCCACCCACATGGGGGCCACGGCGCTATTGATCCGGGCCCAGAAGGTGGCGATGGTTTTCGATGCGAGATTCGGTGAGACCGTCACTGAAAGGAGTACCGCCATCGGCGCAAGAATCAGGGTCGACAGTCCCAGGAAAGGGGCCACGACCCCCCATCGATACGGCCAGTATAAAAACCGTCCGAACCGATGCCACAGGCGGCCCGCCTGGCCCCATGCGCCCTCCACGTTGCCGTTCCACTCCTGGGCATACCTTCGTAAATAGGCTTCCACACTATTTTTTGACCCACTGCCAAGTGCCATCGTCTCTCTCCTGATGGAGGGTCCGCCGAGGCGGTACCGTGCATAGGATCATTGGCCAAGAAAAACCAGCCATGTCCCCTTATGTTAACTTTGTTACGTTTGAATCCATTCAGACAAACCAGCTCGTCCCTTTGAGGAAAAACCGCGCCCCCATGGAACAGCACCTGACGACTTCTACATCTTGTCCTTCACCTCATTCCAGAAACTCTCGACCCCCTCTTTCCAGCCACTCAGGTAGGTATCGATAAACCCCTGGAATCGTTTCTGGGCCGTGCGCCCGCTGATGGTGAACCGATCGGACTGTTTCTTGAGGACCTGGGAAAAGTAGTCCCCCAGGTGCTCGTCCTTGAAGGGATTTTTTTCAGGCCGCCACCCCAAGGCATATTGGAGCTCCCGATAATGAGCCGTCCTGGACCATTCCAGGCCCGCCTGTTTGCCCTCTTCAATAAAATTGGCTTCAAATTCAGCCTTTTCACGCCTCAGACGCTCCACCACACAGGAAAGATCCAGCTCGTCGTGAATCTTTTGCCGGAGTTCCTCTTTCTTACGAATCATATTGGACATCGACCGCTGAAAAACTTGCGAGAAATTCGTGGTCGAACGCCACTCTTTCATGCGCTCGTACAGATCATCAGGCACGCTGATCGTCACTTTTTTTGCCATACATTACCCCCCAAATTATAAAGTGTACCCGTTTCCAACTTGCCACACTCGTTTAATACGTGTCAATGAAACAATACGTACGCCGTTTGCCACTACGTACTCAGAGAAATAGAATAAATCCCCTGTGGCCCCCACCCCGCTTCTGTGGTAATGAATGATGCAGTTGTAAAACATCAAGGTTACGACGCCTCCCGGCCAGATTCCGGGAGCCTGTATGAATGGTTTTGGAGTGGTCAAATGAAACAATGGATTTTGGTCGTGGGTCTCCTCGTGCTGGCTACCGCCTGTGCACGTCCTCCCCAGTATGTTCCCAGCAAAAAACCGGCGCGGATCAATTACGAAACTGCCGTGGACGGTCAAATCAGCACCCTCTCCACCCAGGTGGCCAAACAGCTCACCCGCCGGCGCATCCGCCGCGTGGCTGTCAAAGAGTTCACCCGCATCGACGGCAAACGCAAGCAGCTGGAGAAATACCTGGAGATGGAGGTCTCGGACAAGCTGTTCAAGACCGGTTATTTCACCGTGGTACGCAGCGAAGTGCTGGAAGACCAGGGGGAAGACAGCGTCCTGGGGCTCGTCGAGAGCGCCGTGACCAAAAACTCAAAAATTAAAGAAGAAGATGCCCGCAAGGTGGGGCGCGCCCTGAATATCGACGCCATTGTGGTGGGCCATACGGTGGTGCTGGGCAATGCGGTAAAGCTCTCGATTCAGCTGATCTCCACCAGCACCGGCAGCGTCTTCGGATCCGCATCCACCCTCCTCTCCAAAGACCGGAATATCCGGACCCTTCTGGATGAAAAAGCCGCCGGAAAAGAGGCCTCCCTGGGCCGAAACGGGGAGTACGGAGAGTTTATCAATACCGGGGAAAACCAGTACCATGAGCTGGTTTCCGACCTCTACACCCTCTACGTCAAACAGGTCAACAACCACATGGACCTCTTTTCCGAAACCGGTCCCACGGTGGAGGTGTTCTTAAATGACGAATACAAGGTCCTGGGCATCGACGAAATGGTGACCTTCAATCTGGACGAAAAGACCTATGTGCTCACCTTGAGAAAGATCTCGGGGCGCAAGGCGGTCTTCAGCTTCGCCAAATTGAGAAACGCCTCCGACGACGAGGAGGACAACGCCGCGCCACCCCAGCCTTAGCGTTTGGGGGGCTCTGGAGTCGAAGGGGGCTGCAGCTTGGGATTGTTCCAGTGGCGTGTTTTGTCCCGGGTGCTCTTTTTTTCCAGATTTCGGGCAAGGGCCGTGGGGAGATCCACCCCGGTCTGGTTGGCAATACAGACCAGGACAAACATCACATCGGCCAGCTCATCGCCAAGATCTGGAGAGACATCCGCCCGCTTGAAGCTCTGGTCGCCATAAAGACGGGTCATGATCCGGGCCACCTCGCCGGCCTCTTCCAGCAGAAGTCCCAGGTTGGTGAGTTCAGAAAAGTAACGCACCCCGATCTCCTTCACCCACTGATCCACCATCGCCTGATATTCCCGAATGCCTGTGTCGTCTTTCATGAACGATTCCTTGATTTATAAAACAGAAGAGAGAGACGGCGCCTCATCCCCTGACAGCCTCATCCCCTGACACATTGCAAAGGGGGAGCCCTTTTGGTAGAGTTGGCGCGTCAAAATTCGACCCCGCACCGGAACCGTTGTTCCTTAACCCCCTTTTGTTCCGCGTGTCAAACGCTGGGGACGATCTCTCACACGATGCGATCGCAAAAAGCCACCGACAGAAACCGCGTGCCTCTTCTTGCGACGCCCTCAAATTAAGTGGATGCGTAAAACCATGACCAACCGAGTCGAACTCCTCGCTCCGGCGGGAAATCCCGAAAAACTGGAAATCGCCGTGCACTACGGTGCCGATGCCGTCTACCTGGCGGGCAAAACCTTCTCCCTGCGAAATTTTTCAGGAAATTTCACCCTTGAGGAGATGAGGCAAGGCATTCGCCATGCCCACGCCCACGGCGTCAAGGTCTATGTGGCGTGCAACGTCTACGCCCGAAACGACGAACTGGGTGCCATGCGGGAGTACCTCGCCGCCCTCGTCGAGGTGAAACCCGACGCCCTCATCATCGCCGATCCAGCCATCTTTGCCGCCGCCCGGGAGCTGGCACCCGACATCGACCTGCATATCAGCACCCAGGCCAACACCACCAACTGGGGCACGGCCCGTTTCTGGAAAGAGCTGGGCGCCTCCCGGATCAACGTGGCCCGAGAACTGCCCCTGACCGAAATCAAAGAGGTGGTGGCCCATGGCAACCTCGACGTGGAAGCCTTCATCCACGGGGCCATGTGTATCTCCTATTCCGGCCGCTGCCTTCTCTCCAGCTTCCTCACGAACCGGGACAGCAACCGGGGCCAGTGCAGCCACCCCTGCCGCTGGAAGTACAGCGTGGTGGAAGAGATGCGTCCCGGCCACTACCACCCTCTCCAGGAAGACGAGAGGGGCTCCTACATCTTCAACTCCAAAGATCTCTGCATGATCGAGCACATTCCCGCCCTCGTCGACTCAGGGATCGCCTCCCTCAAAATCGAAGGCCGCATGAAGGGGATCAACTACCTGGCGTCCGTGGTCAAAACCTATCGTGAAGCCATTGACGCCTACTATGAGGACCCGGAACACTATGTGACCCGCCCCGAATGGGTCGAAGAGCTCTCCCGCATTAACAGCAGGGAATACGCCACCGGCTTCTATTTCGGTTACGAAGGAGACACCACCCCCAATTATAAAGACACCCGGCCCGGCACCATCCATCGCTTCGCCGGCAAAATTATCAAGGTGGAAGGCCCCTGCGTTACCCTTCAGGTCCGCAACAAGATCATCACCGGACAGGAGATCGAGGTCCTCACCCGTCAGGGAGCCGCGCAATGCGACACCATCGGGTCCATCACAGACCTCAAGGGTGCCCCCCAGGAAGTGGCCCAACCCAACACCTGCGTCACCGTTACCCTCACGGGTCACTACGCCCCCAACGACCTGATCCGCATCGCCGAAGAGAGCACCTACGGCCAGGGCCCGGAGGCCTCCCGTCTTCCCGGCAGCGGTGGCAAAGGCCAGGGGTGAGCCCCCGTCTGTCCAGGGATCACCGGTATAAAAACAGCCTGTTTAAGGAACGTTGCATCCCTTAGACAGGCTGTGATAGTATAAGGAATCTATCCTGACAGTTTGCCACACACGGCGCCTCATCCTCCCCCTTTTTCGTCCCCCACCCCTGAGCCCCACGTCTTTCTGGCGGGATAGAATGTCGCGCCTGCCATCCAAAAGCCACAGGCCCCCGCTTATCCCGGGTGACGCCCCTCGACCCCACCCCTTCGCCATGACAGAGGTGATTCATGAACAACAAAGTAGTCTTTGTCGATGATGAGAAGGCCATTTTAGACGCCATCACCCGTGCCTTCCGAAATGAACCGTACAAGATCTACACCTTTGACGATCCCTCCGCCGCCCTGGAGGAGATCCACATCATCGAGCCCGCCGTGGTCATCTCCGACCGCATGATGCCCGCCATGGACGGGTCGGAATTCCTTAAAAAAATCCGCATCCGGTGGCCCTCCATCGTGCGCATCATGCTGACCGGTCACTCCGACATCGATGCCACCATCGCCGTGATCAACAAAGGCCACATCTTCCGCTTCATTAACAAGCCATGGGACAAGACCGAACTGAAGATGTCGGTAAAAAACGGCGTCGACCACTTCAACCTCGCCATGGAAAACAAGCAGATGTCCCAGGTGATCAAGCAAAAAAACGAGGCCCTTCTCGCCCTCAACAACGAAATGGAAGGGCGCTTGAGGGCCTGCCTGGATGAGGTGGAAGAGTCCGGAAAACACCACAATGAGCTCAACCGGCGCCTCCAGGAGACCCTGGTCTCCATCATCACCGACATCGAACATGCCAAAGGAAGCTGAAGGGAGACCCCATGGCGGAGATCCTTGAAGATGAAAAAAAAATTATCCTTAAAATCGTTTACTACGGCCCGGCTCTCTCCGGGAAGACCACCAACCTCATGCAACTCCATGAGCTGATCCACCCCGGCCAGTGTGGCGACCTCATGAGCCTGGAGACCCGGGGTGACCGCACCCTTTTTTTTGATCTTCTCCCCATCCTCACCCGCACCGAAGGGGACTACCGGGTCAAGATCAAACTCTTTACCGTGCCAGGCCAGGTGGCCCATGATGCCACGCGCAAAGCGGTCCTCTCCCGGGCTGATGGGGTCGTCTTCGTGGCCGATTCCCAAATCACCCAGGCGGTTAATAATTTTCAAAGCTTTGAAAATCTCGAAAAAAACGCCGGTCGCATTGGCTTGGATTTTAACCGCCTCCCCCTCGTGGTCCAGTTCAATAAACGGGACCTCCCTGACATCCAGAGTGAAGAGGAAATTCTCACGCGATGGGGACCGGCAAAACTCCCCGTCACCTTCGCCACGGCCCTGAAAAGCAAGGGGGTCCAAACCACGTTTGAGGCCATTCTTTCGGCCACCTATCGCCACCTTGACGCCCAGCACGACCTGGAACAGCGCTACCAAATCATGGAGCGCAACCTGCTCTCAATTCTGCCATCCTCCCCCGAGACCGTGAACCGTTGACCTTCAAGCCAAGGAGATGCCTCGCGCATGGAGAGGCCCCACGAGACCATCGCCCCCTTTGACCGCGAATACACTTTAAAGGACCTGCTCTCCCCGGAGATGGTCCTCACCTGGGCTCATGCCGCGCCGCGCCTGGGGGTGGCCCATCTTTCCGTGGTCATGCCCGACGGGACCCCTCTGGCCCCCGATCCCCCCCAGGGTGAGGTGGCCGAGGCCATCCGGCAACTCGTCGCGGAGACCCGGCCGGAGACCAAGATTTCCAGAGAGACCGCCGAAGGCTGGGTCCTCCTCTACCCGCTGATCCACGAACTGGAACCGGCGGGCTACCTGGCCCTGGGCTTCAGCCCCAACGGAGAAGGACCGTCGGAGGCCATCGATGCCGCGGGGACCATTTTGAGCACCGCCATCACCCAGATCATGAAAAGCGGCTACGGGTTGGCCATGGCCTCCCAGGTCCACGGAGAGGTGGTGGAAGACGCCTTTACCATCCTCAAACAAAAGGCCACCCAGCTGGCCCGATCCGAAAAAAAATACCGTCTCCTGGCCACCCGTCTCGACGGAGAAGTCAAACGAAAGGCCGAGGAGATCCGCCTGGCCCATGAACGGCTCATGCAGCAGGAAAAAATGGCCTCCATCGGCCAGCTGGCGGCCGGGGTCGCCCACGAGATCAACAACCCCATGGGATTTATCACCAGCAATATCAACAGCCTCGAAGAGTATACCAGAGAAATCATCCAGTTCATCGGCCTTCAGCGGACTCTCATCCGGGAAGCCGCCGCCGCCGACCTGCTAAGCGGCGAAAACGAGGCGCGCCTCCTGCTGGAGATTGAGACCTTTGATCAAAACGCCGACATCGATTTCATCCTGAAGGACATCCCCCCCCTGCTCAGCGAGTCCATCGACGGCGCCGAGCGCATCCGGAAAATCGTCCAGGACCTCAAAGATTTTTCCCATCCCGGCGAGGAAGAGCTTTCCACCGCCGACCTCAACGCCAACCTCGATAAAAGCATCAACATCGTCAGCAGTGAACTCAAATACAAAGTCATCCTGAAAAAACAGTACGGCACCCTCCCACCGGTGCAATGCTACGCCCGGCAACTCGACCAGATCTTTATCAACCTCCTGGTCAATGCCGCCCAATCCATCACGGACAAGGGCACCCTCACCCTCACCACCGACCACGACGCCACCCATGCCATCGTGGCGATCTCAGACACCGGCTCCGGCATCCCCAAAGAGAAGCTGAAAAAAATCTTCGACCCCTTCTACACGACCAAACCCGTAGGCCAGGGCACTGGCCTAGGGCTCAACGTGGTGTACAACATCATCAAACGACATCGGGGCTCCATCAGTGTCAAGAGTGAGGTGGGCAAAGGGACCACCTTCACGCTGCGGCTTCCCCTGCGCCAACCTGCCCAGGAGGGAAAATCATGAGCCGACTCGCATCCCTCTTTCTGGGCAAGGAGGCACCTGCTGCCGAAGAGAAAAAAGAAGAGGCGACCCCCTACGCCATTCTCTTTGTCGATGATGAAGCCGGGGTTCTGGCGGCCATGCAGCGGATCTTCCGAAAAGAAAACTACCGCATTTTCACCGCCTCCTCCGCAGAAGAGGCCCTGGCCTGCCTCAGCAAGGAGACCATTCACGTGATCATCACCGATCACCGCATGCCGGGCATCACGGGCGCTGATCTCCTGCGGCAGATCAAAAAAGAATACCCCCACACCATCCGCATCATGCTCACCGGCCATGCCGATGTGGGGGCGATCATGGGGGCCGTCAATGAGGGCGCCGTCTACAAATTCATTACCAAACCCTGGAATGACGAAGACCTGCGCATCACCGTGGGGCTGGCCCTGGAACAATACGATCTGATCCGTGAAAATCGGGCTTTGAAAAAAAATCAGGACACCCAGAACAAAAAGATCAACCAGATGAGCCGCTTCATCAACACACACCGCAGCCAGGTGGGCGCCCTCCTGATAAAACAAAAACTCATCCGGGAAAGCGACCTCGAAAAAGCCCGCAACATCCAGGAGCAGACCCATCAACCCCTTCCCCAGGTCCTCATCGATCTGGACCTGGTGGACGAACGCGCCTATATCGAAGCCATCCAACGGGAGATGGGCATCAATCGCGTCTACCCCGCAGAATTCAGAACGCCGGAGGCCCTGGTCGCCCTGATCCCGAGAGCGCTCTGCGTCAACAGCCTGCTGGTTCCCCTGAAACGCACAGAGACCGGGCTCATGGTCGCCATGAACGACCCCAGCGAATACCTGAAGATCGAGGACCTTCAGTTCATCTCCGGCCTGCGCGTGGAACCGGTCATCGCCACCCGGCAGGAGATCCTCAAGAAAGTAGATGAACTCTACGGCGAGGAGGGCACCGACCTCGAAGAGCTCACCATCCTCGAGATGGAAGACCCCACCGAAAGCATCGAAATCATCCTCGACGAAGAGGATGAAGAGACCGACCTCAAAGAGCTCCTCATCGCCAAAGACCAGCCCCCGGCCATCCGCATCGTCAATGCCATCATCTCGGATGCCCTTCGCCATGAGGCCTCCGATGTTCACATCGAACCCAAAACCAAATACGTCATGGTGCGCTACCGCGTGGACGGACTCCTCCACGACAAAATCCATGTGCCCATCACCATGCACTCCGCCATCGTCTCCCGCATCAAGGTCATGGCAGAACTGGACATCTCCGAACGGCGTCGTCCCCAGGACGGCCGCATTACCGTAAAAACCCCCTCAAAGTTAGTGGATATCCGCCTCTCCTGCCTGCCCACCATCAACGGCGAAAAGGTGGTGTTCCGAATCCTTGACCGCAACGCCTCCATCAAAAGCGTGGAAGAACTGGGCCTCAACCCGGAGGAGAAAGAGACCGTCACCCGCCTCATCAACCGCCCCCAGGGGTGTATCCTCACCACCGGCCCCACGGGAAGCGGCAAGACCAGCACCCTTTATTCCCTCATGCAGGAGAACGCCTCCATCACCAAGAATTACACCACCATCGAAGACCCTGTGGAGTATTTCATGTCCATGGCCGAGCAGGTGATGATCAAAGAGAAGATCGGCCTCAACTTTCCCCTGGTGCTGCGCGCCATCCTCAGACAAGACCCCAACGTCATCATGCTGGGAGAGATCCGCGACTTTGAAACCGCGGAAGTGGCCTTCCATGCGGCCCTGACAGGCCACACGGTCCTGAGCACCCTGCACACCAACGGCAGCATCCCCAGCATCACCCGGCTGCGGGATATGGGCATCCAGCCCTATGTCATCGGAGAAGCCTTAAACGGCATCATCGCCCAGAGACTGGTCCGCCGCATCTGTGAGGGGTGCAAAGAAAAAGAACCGCTCTCCCCGGAGACCCTGGACGCCCTTGGGATCAACCCCAACGGGGATAATTTTCCCGCCTTCCGTGGCAAAGGATGTGAGCGATGCAACGACACCGGCTACAAAGGGCGAACCGGTCTGTTTGAAATTCTGACCATCAACCAGGAGATCAAGCAGCTCATCAACACCGAGGCCTCGGAATCGGAGCTCACACGGGCCGCACGCTGGGCTGGCATGAAACCTCTCATTGAAGACGGCTGGGGCAAAATCAATCAGGGCATCACCACCGTCGAAGAGGTGTTGCGCGTCCTGGGCCCCCAAAACACCCTGGAGGTCAAATGCCCCCACTGCAACGCCAACTTAAAAGAACGCCATCGATACTGTCCCTATTGTTCAACTCAGCTCCAACTCCAGTGCACCCACTGCGCCCGCATCCTGGAACCGGAATGGAAAAGCTGCCCCCACTGCGCCACGCCCGTCACCCCGGCCTGATGCGGGCAAAAAAAAACGCCCACGGGGTTTCCCCCACGGACGCATGACATGCCATCGTTCCCTTAAAAATCAACCCGGCCCCACGGCCCAGGAACCGACCACCACGGCCGGCTCGTATTCCACGCGATTTCGTCCCAGGGCCTTGGCCCGGTAGAGCGCTTTGTCCGCCCGGTTAATGGAGTTGCGGATATCTTCGGCCGGGGTGTATTTCGTTACCCCCACAGAGATGGTGACCCGGAAAGAATCGGGGAAGGTCTCAAAAATCAGGTTTTCCGTCAGGCCTCGCACGCGTTCCGCACACTGCATGGCCTCGCTCACCCCTGAGTTGGTCAGAATCAGAATAAACTCCTCGCCCCCATATCGCGCAATATGATCGATGTCCCTCAGGTTTTTCTGAATCGTCTGAGCCACGGTCCGCAACACAATATCGCCCCTGTCGTGGCCGTAGGTGTCGTTGACCTGCTTGAAATGATCCAGATCAATGATACAGATGGAAAAAGGGTGCACGCCCCGATCTCCTAAGGCTTTCTCCCGTTCAAGGATCTCAAACATCTGACGGCGGTTGAACACCTGGGTGAGATCGTCATGAATGGCGAGCCGTTCAATGGTCACCATGGCCCGGGCCACCTTCTCCCGAAGGCTGGTGATGTACCCGCCCACCAGAGAGAACCAGGGAAGAACCACCACGAGAATGACGAGGTTCATCAGCTCCAGGCGGCCATTGAACCCGGCGGGATTCTGTCGATAAACAAGAAAAAGGACCCCGCAGTAGTTGGCGATGGCAAACAGAGCAAGAAAGAGAAACTGCCGAAGCTTGAGTCGGAACAAGCCGTAGACAAAGACCACGAGGTAGAGCAGCAGCATCCCCCCCCGGATCTCTCCAGAGTGATAAATGATCACCATGGCCCAGAGAATCCCCACCAGCATTTGAAAAAGCGTCAGGCTCGGGTCCTTGAAGCGACGGTTCAGGCCGCTGCGAAACACTCCGAACAGAAGGGTGTTGTAGAGAAGCAACAGGCCACAGCAACGCAGCAGTGTCTCCCAGGAAATCGTGACCAAGCCCATATAACGCAGGTATCCCGCCAGCCCCATCCACATGAGGTAGGAAGCGCCCCCCATGATGAACCGTTTCATACGAAGCCTCTGATTGAGATCCGCCTCTGGCATCCATTTCAATCTGCTCTTTCCTTTCGCCGTCCCAGGAAGAAAGGCCCCCCGAGAGCTGAAGATCGCAGCACGTCACACGTATCGATCTCTGTCGCCACTCTCGAACCGTTTCAAGATCAAGATTCATCTTGATTTTTAATCCATGGTCAAAGAGCCCTTGATGGACGTGTCATTATAGAATAATTACACAAAAAAACTCAAGTTTCAGGGTAACTATTCAGTTTATGCCTCCGGCAACCTGCGTTCAAGGTGGCACACCTTGCCACCGGAGGCTTTTTGTTTGGTTTTTGGGGCTGAATAGTTACGTTTCAGGACTCTCTTCCAGGGCGTGCACCGGGATCCGAAAGAAAAGGACATAAAGCACCGGCACCATCCCAAGGGTGATGGTCGTGGCAAAGATCAGGCCGAAAATAATGGACACAGCCATGGGCTCGAACATGGGACCCCCGCCCACCCAGAGGGGAATCAACCCGCCTGCGGTGGTCAGGGTGGTCAGCAGGATAGGGCGAAGCCGCCTTTGCGTGGCCACCACCACAGCCTCAAGAGGCTCCAGTCCGTTATCATCGATTTCAATGCGGATACGATCCAACAGCACGTTGGCATTATTAATAACGATACCGGACAGCGCCACCACCCCCAAAAGAGTCATAAACCCGAAATACGACCGGGCAATCAGCAGCCCCGCGGTCACACCGATCAGCCCCAGGGGGACGATACAGATCAAAAGAGCCGTCCGCCTCAGGGAGTTGAACTGCAGCACCAGGAGCAACATGATAAGCATCGCGGCAAAGGGGAGCTGATCGGCGATGGCCCGATTGGCTTTGGATGACTTTTCCGCCTCCCCGGCCACCTCGTAGCGATACCCCAGACCCCAGTCGCCGCTCTGAGCCGCCATCCAGTCCGAGATGTTCTCATTGATGGACAGGGCATTGTATCCCTCGTACAAATCGGCGTACACCTCCACCGTCCGAAGCCGGTCCCGGCGGATAATCTTTCCATTCTGCCAGTCTGTTTCCATGCGGGCCACCTGACTCAAGGGGACCGATTGCCCGGTACTTAAGCTATAGATTCGCAGGCCTTCCAATTTTTTAAAATCGTTTCGATCGGCCGCCACGGAGCGCACCACGATGGGAATGAGGTCATCATCCTCCCGGTACTGCCCCACCTGAATACCGCTTAAGGTCCCTTGAAGGGAAAGGGCGATATCCCGGCTGGTGATCCCGGCACGCCGGGCACGCTCCTGGTTCACCCGCACCACCAGCTTCCGGGTCCGACGTCCCCAGTCATCCCCCACAGCCCGGACCCCGGGCTCCTGCCGCAGGCGATTCTTCAAGCCATCCACCAGCCCAAAGAGCACCGACTCACGCTTGCCCGAAATCCGAATGGCCACCGGATGATTCACCGGAGGCCCCACGGAGAGACGGGAGACCTTGGCCCGTACCTCGGGGAGGTCTTCGTCACAAAAGCGTTGAAGCCTTTCCACCACCTCGGCCACCGCCTCAAAGGAGGTGGTGTTGATCACCAGATAGGCAAAGCTGCTCTCCGGAGGGTCCGGACGGTAGGAGAGAATATAACGGGGCGCCCCTTTGCCGATAAAACTGCCCCAGTTCACCACGCCTTCCCCGCCATCCGTCGTCATGAAATGCTCCGCGATAAAGGCTTCGATCCGTTTCACCATCGCCTCGGTGTGGGCAATATCCGACCCCGGCGGGGTCTCCACGGTGGCCGTAATGATGCTGCGATCAGAATCGGGCATGAATCGCTTGGGGACATACCGGAAGCCATACATGGCCACGACAAAGGCCAGGCACATGGACGCCACAAAAAGCCAGCGATAACGCAGCAGCCCCAGAAGCATCCGCCGATAACGGAGGTAAAAAAAGGCGTTGTATCCGGCGTCCTCCTCCTGGGTTTTGACATGCAGAAACCGGACACAAAACAGAGGAATCATCGTCAAGGCCAACACCCAGGAGCTGAGCAGGGTCAAGGTCAACACCTTGAACAGAGGCGCCGTATACTCCCCTGTCGAGGACTTGGCCATATAGATGGGCAAAAAGGCAAAGGAGGTGGTGAGGGAAGCCGTGAGCAGGGGCCGGGCCAATTCCTTTGCCGAGTTGACCGAGGCGTCCGCCACGCTCTGCCCCTCACGCACCTGCGTCATGATGGATTCGCTCATGACGATGGCGTTGTCCACCAGAATCCCCAGGGAGATCAGAAGCGCCGCCAGGGAGACCTGATCGATCCCGATCCCCAGAAGCCCCATCAGCAGAAAGGCCATCAAAAGGGTCACGGGAATCAGGCTGGCCACCAGCAACCCCGTACGCAACCCGAGGCTCACCAGCATCACCAGACAGACAATGGCGATGCTCTGCATCAGGTTGGCCAGAAAGTTGCTGACGCTCTTGTGCACCCGCTCGGGCTGACACGCCAGATACTGAAAATCCACCCCAATGGGATAATGGCGCTCTACCCGCGTTTTAAAGGCAGCCATCGCCTTGCCCAGGGTGATAATATCCCCCCCCTCGGACATGGACACCGCCAGGGCCAGGGCGGGTACACCATTAAAATGCATCAGGTCCGACGGCGGATCCTGGTACCCCCGGGTGACGGCCACCAGGTCCTTGAGATAGACCACCTCTTTTCGTCCCGGCACTGAAATCACCGTGTCGAAAATCTCCGACACCGCCTCAAAATTGCCGGTGGGCTCCAGGTTAATACGCTCCTGGCCCGACTCCAAGGCCCCTCCGGGGATGATGATGTTGCGCTGGGAAAGCACCTGCTGCAGCATCAGCGGAGAGATGCCATACCGGGCAAGACGCGCCGAATTAAACTCTAAGAACACCTGCTCCTTCTGCGCCCCCAGGATCTCCACCTTGGCCACATCTTCAATGCGAAGCAGCTCATCCCGGACCTCATCGGCCACCTCTTTGAGCTCTCGATAGGTGAAGCCCTCGCCGGTAAGGGCAAGAATCTGTCCAAAAACATCCCCGAAGTCGTCGTTCACAAAAGGCCCCACCACGCCCTCGGGAAGATTGCGGGCCTCCTTGTCCACCTTGCGCCGCAGCTCGTCCCAAATAGGGCGCATGTTCTTGTACGTCTCATCGATGTTCACATAAATAATGGAGATCCCTGCGCGGGATTCGCTCTCCACATAATCGAGTTCAGAAATTTCCTGGATCACCTTCTCCAGGCGGTCCGTCACCAGCTGCTCCACCCGATCCGGGCTTGCCCCGGGAAAATAAGTGGTTACCATGGCGACCCGGACGATAAACCCGGGGTCCTCATCCTGGGGCAGGCGATGAAGGGTCACCCAGCCCCCCAGGACCACCATAACAATCATCACCAGGGTCACACGGTTCATCCGAATCGCCGCTTCGGTGAGATGCATCATGGGGCCTCCTGCTCTTTAAAAAGCACCCGCATGCCCTCACTTAAACGACTCATGCCGGCCGTCACCACCCACTCCTCACCGGCCAGCCCGGAGAGGACCTCAAGCCCGCCTTCGGTCAGCGCGCCCACCGTAACGGGAACCCGCCTGATCGTCGCCTCCGCCTCGCCTTCCGGTTCGGCGACATACAAAAAGGCCCCCGAATCGTCGGCTCCCACCACATGGGAGGGGACCAGAAACCGTTCGCTCTGCACCCCGTCAAATCGGAAGGTCACCTCAGCCGCCATGCCCGGCAGCACCTTGATCGTCTCTTCAATCAGTCGAAGGGTCACGGGATAGGTGGCGGCAAACCCCGTGGCGGCCGTCCCCACCTTGTACACCACGGCCGAAAACCGTCTATCCGCTGTGGCGGCAAAACGAACCGCCACCCTCTGTCCCGTTTCAATGGCCGAAATCATCACC
>NZ_JAQYWB010000140.1 GCF_030145185.1 Desulfoluna sp.
GAAGATGTAGTGGTTTACCTCAAAGCTCTGATAACGCGGCAGATGAGTGCACCCGGCTCGCCCGAAGGGTGAGAAAATCAGACAGAATACCGTGGATTACATTTTGCATTTTTGAAACGACTGAAAATATGACTGCGAAGAACTATCATTACGGATTATTCCTTGGTCCTGATTGTTTTCTCATGAAATATCCGGGATAGCCGCCTGGGTGCCGTACATGTCAAGTTGGATACCGATGGTATGACTATCAGCAATCCTGGAGGTTTCGTGGAAGGGGTGACCCTTGAAAATCTGTTGGTTGCCGATCCTCGTTCCCGAAACCCATTGTTGGCAGATATCATCAAGCGCATTGGACTGGCAGAACGTACCGGGCGCGGCATTGATCGGATTTTTGAAGGGATGCTGCGTTATGGACGGCCATTGCCTGATTATTCCATGTCCACCTCATATACCGTTTCCGTTTGGATGGCTGCTGCTGTTGCCGATCTTGATTTTTTGCATATGGTCATTACCCGTGAAGAACAGCTTGGTGCAATGCCGATTGATTCCCTGATCATTCTTTCTCGCCTGAGAGACGAGCGCCGATTGACCACCGCAGAACTTGCAAAATCAGTTCAAAAACCGGAGACTGTTGTGAGGGCTGCAGTGGAAAAGTTGGTTGAAGCAAGTCTCATTGAAGCGCACGGTTCGAAACGAGGGCGGTCCTACACGCTGAGTGTTAAGGTTTATCAAAAATCAGGCCAAAAAGCTGAGTATGTTCGGTAGTCGCAGGGGGGCTTTTTATGAGCTTAAGCCATAACATTTGCGCCTGACGCATAAGTTATGAGCCGGCTCATAACTGGCTCATAAATGGCTCATAAATGGTATCGGACACTGAGTGCCGGCACTTGTTCGAGCAGAAAGCTGTAAATGACATTTTGTGTTTTGGTTTTTCATGAAATATCCGGGCTATCACCTGCCTTCTGCAAAGAGATCAATGCCAATGAGCTGGGTGACCCGTAACACACGATCAAACTCTAAGGTAGGCTTGCCGTTTTCAAGCTCAGAGATGAATCGGGTTCCCACATTGCAGAGCCCAGCGAAATCCGCTTGGGTCATTCCGACCTTTTTTCTTTTGGCGCGAACCATTTTGCCAATCTCTGCCGCATTTTTTATGGGGGTCATTTCTGATGATGGCTGCATTGTGTTCCCGTTCGGGCATTATATGGGTTTTTTAATTGTAATGACAAGATTTATTCCCGTTCGGTAACGATATGGAAAATATCGTATGATGACAACCTATTTTTCCCTTACGGTAAAATTATGCATAGAAGGACTCAGCCAGGCAGGGTATCGGAAGGGGCTTCGCCGCTTAAAAAAACAAGTCGGGCCACAGATGTCACAGATGGGCACAGATGGGGGAAGGGAAAATTAAAAGCGGGGGTTCACGATGGGGCATGAAGTTCATGAGGCGGGGAAAGTAGGGGGGAATGGAGGTCTGGACGGTGTGACTTTATGTTTTGTCCAATGTCAAGACGCGGCCCCTTCTCGCGCCTTCTCGTAAGTGCTTTAGGGAAATCGTTCACATGTTTTTAACCCTTTGAGCTTGAGCCTGAATCATTGCCATAATTTTCGTGGCAGTCTCCTGTAAAACAGGATCGTCAGGCATTTCTTTTTTGATATTTTCTGTCAGGGCTGGGAGAAGTCTGGATATCTTTTTCAGCCTGCGACGCAGTTGCTTGACGCTGATTTCAAGGTCTCCTGCCAAGCGTTGCCAGTGGATGGGGAAAAGGTAATTCATCTGTCCTTTTCCGCAGATATGCATGGCCATTTTTTGTGAGAGCTCCGGGTAGATGAGGGTGGAGACGAGATCGTAAAACGGCGCGAGGGCTGTGCCTGCTTGCGTGTACAGCAGGGAGACGTTTTTTGCATGGGCATCGCAATTGCCGATTAAAAAATTGAATATCATCCAATCGATCAGTTTGTTTTTTTCAACGATCGGTGTGGTGCAGAGTTCATTGATGGACTGAATGCAGTTGGCATATCCAGGGCCGCCCTCGTTTTCATATTTTCTGTCAGGCATGACGCCAAGGGCCTGACAGAAATCCTCTTGGTGGAGCCGGTGAAGGCACCCTTTGTCATCTCTGTATCTATCATAGCGCTCAATGATAAAGGCATGGATCCCTTCATAAGTCCAGATAAACACCCGAGGCACCGGAAGCCCCGCCTTTTGCGCAAGCTTCATGCAGAAGAATTCATTTTCAATGAGATCGGGAAATCCAGGAGAGGCGATCTTGAGAATATGGCTGCTTGGTGCACTTCCGTTGGGAAGAGAAAATTGGTCGTTTTCATAATAGACAGGGATTTTGTTCTGGGCTCCGGCAAGGGAGAGGCGAAGTTCATCGCTGTGGATGATGAGAGGTCTCAGCGATGCCGACTTTATCATATCGGCAAGGAGGTTGTCGGGTAACGGCCTATAGGAGGCCTTTGCTTGAGGCCGCTCACCAGGGGTGAGAAGGGAGACAGCTCCTGCGCACTCTCCACCGATCTCTCGAAGTAACGCAAAATCGTTGTCTGCAGATATTTTACGATCTTTTGCGATGAGGTTCCGCAGGTCGCCTTCTGGGAGCAGGTTCGAAAAAAAGGCCCTCACCCGATCGTGGGCATGGGCATCAGAAATTAACGGCAAGGTGGCAGAAAGCGGGATGGGGTGGTCTGAAGTGAGATACTCTGATGCGTACTCAAAGGTGAAAAGCCGATCTTTCTGAGAAAGAACGCCGGCCAGTTGGTCGTGTATGAACACATGAAGAATTTGCACCTATCACCTGCCTTTTGCAAAGAGGTCGATTCCAATGAGCCGAGTGACCCTTAACACACGATCAAACTCTAAGGTCGCCTTCCCGTTTTCAAGCTCAGAGATGAACCGGGTTCCCACATTGCAGAGCCCTGCAAAATCCGCCTGGGTCATTCCTATCTTTTTTCTTTTGGCGCGAATCATTTTGCCAATCTCTGCCGCATTTTTTATGAGGGTCATCTCTGATGCTGGGTGCATTGTGTTCCCGTTCGGGCATTATGTGGGGTTTTAGTTGTGAAAATGCGATTTTATTCCTGTTCGGTAACGATATGGAAAATATCGTATGATGACAACCTATTTTTCCCTTACGGTAAAATTATGCATAGAAGGACTCAGCCAGACAGGGTATCGGAAGGGGATTCGCCGCTTAAAAAAACATGTCGGGCCACAGATGAAGGGTAGGAAGTTCATGAAGGTGGCAGCAGGGGGCAGATAAGAAGAACATGATGAGCGCTTTTGTCTAATGTCACGACCTCTCTCCCCTATTTTTTTATCAGAGCATCAACGTATGCCGAATGGCCGTTTCAAAGGGCTGGCCTTTGATGGCCTTGATTTCTGCCATTAAAAAAGGAACCCACTCGTCCTCACCAAAAAGGGCCGCCATTTCAGCCAGCTCTTCTGCGGTTTGAAGGTACCCTTGAACGGCGTTTTTTCGCATCTGCCTCAATGCACCATGTTTTGCGTCAAGGTTAAAGATGGCCAAGGTACCCTGAGCCCGTTCTTTTTCTGGTTCAGAGAGTTCGTCGTTGATGGCGATGGTGCCATCGCTGACAAAGAGGAAAAAGTGATCGGATCCTCTTCATCCATTTTAATGGGAAGAGCAGGGTCATAGGCAGGGTGCGCGTCCTTGTGACGACCGCAACTGATTTTCCTGTTGCATGATCCAAAGAGGTTGTCCCATTCAAAGGTTACTCTGGGGTCTTTTCCCTTTTGTCGAAAGTGTTCGATGTGGGCATCTCGCTGCCCATTTTGCGTCAGGAGAGGAGATTCGCAGTATGCACACAGATTCCCCTGCATGGCATGGAGTTGCACCCAGATTCCTTTTTTGTCCTCGATTGTCACAAGGCTCCAGTTATCTCTTCCGTGGCGGTACTTGGAGAGGCAGTTCGGAGGGGATGGGCGTTTCAACTTATGCACCTTTTTTGACAGCCTCCCGTTTACCCGCCTTCGGGAGCTTGGATTTCATGGTTTGTCTCATGTCTGCAAGGCGAATGAGGCGATTGCACTCCAGAATTTCATGGTGTGTCTCACCGAAATGCTCAATGAGTGTTTTGCGCAACTTCATCCCTTCAGGCGTTTCAGCGTATCCCTTTTGGATCAAGCCTCTATAGGCACTCAAGCATCTGGCTTCTTCCACATCGGGTGTGGGATCCAGGTCCATGAGCCAGGCAAGGATGTCGGAGCTTGCTACGCCCCGGGATTGAATCGTCGGTGATTCAACCGAAACACTCACAGAGCCTGTTTCAGTGCTGTGAGCCTGTTTGAGTATCCGAATCGACTCGCTTTTGACGGTGGTCAGTACCTGGGGGCTGTGGGTGGTCACCACAAACTGGAGGTTTGGAAAGGCCCGTTGGAGGCTTCCGATGATGGTCTGCTGCCAGCCGGGGTGGAGAAACATATCCACCTCATCGATCATGACGATTCCCGATGTTTCAAGGGCCGCGCTTTCGCCCAAGTAAGGGTTAAGGCGAATACAGCGAAAGGCAAGGTCTGCCACCATCACCACGGTGTTTCTAAGGCCGTCACTCAAAAATGAGAGGGGCATGAGCCCGTGGTCAGGGTGGCTCATGGCCAGCTGCTTTAAAGATGTCCGGTAGGTCAGGTTCTTCCAGCCGGTGGCGTGTTGGGTTATCTCGTTCACTGCTTTCTGGACCACAGCGATGGCCTCTTTGAACGGGCGTACATCGTCCTCCGGAGAGATCTCATCCTCCATAGTGTGGATCTGATGCTCCATGTAGCTTTTGTAGACCCAGACAAACCAGTCTTCGAACTGTTTGTAGCTGGAAGACGCCGTGATGCAGTTCTGGTATGCCCAGGTTCTGGAGAAAATGTCCTGATTCAGGCTTTTTTCATCTGCTTTGCCATGGTAACGGCCCTGGTACCAGAGTCTTCCTGTGCCAAGGTAAGCCATCAGAGGGAGCGTCACCTCCTCAAAACTTCGGACTCTTCTTTGTAAGGTTTTCCCATAGTTTGTAAGGCTCTTTGCCCCGGCATCCATCAATGTATTGGAGCGAGGGGTGAGCTTTTCCCGTGACAGAACCCAATGCTTGAGATCGTTTTTTCCGCTCAGAAGATTTCCCGAGACCCGAACCGTCGAGGGAACCCTGGGTTCCATCTCTCCAGAGTCACCCTTGATTCTTCTAACATCTTCAGTCTGAATGGTTGCGGATTTGCCAGTCTGGCTGCCAAGATCAAACGCCTTCACAAAGGGCCATACGGCAATGCGAAGGGCATCCAGAATGCTGGTTTTTCCCCCGCCGTTGGGTGCAATGAGCACAGTAAGGTCGGGGTGTAGATCGAGTGTGATCTTTTCAAAGCATCTGAAGTTTTCGACCTCGATTTGTGTCAGCTTCATGGGTTCTGCTCCGGTGAAACGGCTTTTGAAAGCAATTTACTCAAATCATAGTTGATGCTGGCCATTTCAAAGCCTGGCTCAGCGTGAAACGGCTCCTTTATTTCATAAGGCCCTTCGTATCTATCACTATCCACCATGATTATGGCAAGGATAAATTTGTCTTTCGGATTCATGCCGCAAGATGATTACGTTGCGGTTGGCGGTGGACTTTCATCTAAGCCTCGGTTGGCAATAAACACCACAACTTCTGGCTCGTGTCTGGTTATCCGCGGGATTAAAACGGCTTCGCCCCTTAAAAAAGAAAAAATTGGGCCACAGATGTCACAGACAGGCACAGATGGGGGAGGGGAAAAGTAAAAGCGGGGGCTCATGAAGGGCATGAAGTACATGAGGTGGGGAAAGCCGAGGGTATGGTTTATGTTTTGTCCAATGTCAAGACGCGACCCCTCCTCGCCTCCTCGTGTCGTACCCTTCATCCGCTTTCTTCCATCTGCATTTATCTACTTCACATATTCTCAATCTGTTCAAACCCAACCCCCAAGGCATCGGCAATCTTTTGGAGGGTCTCTTTCCGGAGATTTGCTTCCGGTTGTT
>NZ_JAQYWB010000141.1 GCF_030145185.1 Desulfoluna sp.
AGGGAAGCCGAACGGCGAGCCGAAACCTTCAGATCATGGTGGATGGGGCGCCCATCGGCATTCTGACCCAGCACCCGTATAAGACCGATTACAACATCATCCCCGTTGATCAGATCGAACGAATCGAGATCCTCGAAGGGGGCGGGGCCGTTCTTTATGGCAGCGGTACCGCAGGCGGTGTCATCAACATCACCACAAACCTCAAGGGGATGAAAAAACCACAGAGTTCCGTGGGGTATGAGTACGGATCGGAAGACCAGCACCGCTGGTTTGCCAATATAGGTGTTCAGCCCATAGATAAACTGGTGCTGCAGGCCAGTTACTCCGGGGATGATTCAGATCTTTATTTCAAAGACACCTTCAAAAAAAGCCATTACTTCGGCCTTGGCGGTGCTTATCGGCTCACCGACAATCAGCTGCTCTCCATGAAGTACACCCACTTTGAGGAGGAGGGGAACTATGTCTACAACGTCTCGGCCGAGAATCTGAAGAAATTCGGAAAGGATTACGTGCCCGCCGAGACCCGGGTCACGGTGGGTTACGATGAAACGACAGGGAAATACATTTACGAGACAAAAAAACGTTACAATGAGAGCGACAGGGAATCCGACGGCTTTAAGGCTTCCCACAGCATCCATTTTACCGATGCCCTTTCCCTCATGACGGACCTGGTGTCCCAGAAGGGGGCGTACCGGAACTCTCATTACGAAGACAAGGACATGGATTATGAGACGAAGGGGGCCAAGGTTAAGCTGAACTGGCGGTACGGTGAGCATCAGAATCTGCTTGTGGGTGTGGACCGCATTGACCAGGAGGCGCGCCTTGAGGTGCCCAAGTACAAGCAGGGGACCCAGGATATCTTTGACTACAAAAAAGAGATTCAGGCCGTTTTTGTCCACAACAAAAATCGGTTGGGGCATTTCGAGTTTACCCAGGGTGTTCGCCTGGATGTCACGGACTGGATCACCACCAAGCCCGAAGGGGCCGGTACGAAATTTGCCGGAACATCGGCGACATACAATAATGAACGCCGAAATGAAGCCTGCGAGCTTTCGTCTGCCTGGCTTTACTCTGATACGGGTCGCCTTTTTGCCAGATACGAGCGCGGATTCACCACCCCGGATGGCATCCAGATGACCGATGATGTCTATGTGGACAAAAAGAAGAAGCTCTATCTTCCCACCGAAGCCGATGACGAGATCTATGATACCTTCGAGCTCGGCATGCGGGATTATGTTTTAGACACGTTCTTTTCTGCCACCGCCTACCTCACCACCACCGACAACGAACTGAACCGGGTCTCTGTTTCCAGCGATGTCTCGGGTTCCAACTGGAAAAAAGACAAGAAGACCCTGAACCTTCTGGAGACGAAACGCTACGGGGTGGACCTCTCTGCCGAGCATGTGTTGGGTCGGCTCAAGCTGTCGGAAAGCTATACCTGGGCCATGGGGGAAACCGTCTACAACAGCAAGGGCAAAGCCCTCATCCAAGAGGGAAAACAGATCGACTGGAGTGACAGCGGCCTGCAGAAAGTACCCGAGCACAAGGTGGTTCTCACTGCCGATTACGATCTGACCCCTCAGCTCACGGCCGGTGTGAAGTACAAGTATACCGGTGGATACGCAAACTTTTTCAACAAGGCGGATAAGCCGGAAGACGACCTGGTGGACAGCTGCGAGACCACGGACCTGAGCCTTCGCTATGCCATGGCCGGGGGGCTGACCCTCTACGGCGGAGTGAACAATCTCTTTGACGAGACCTACTACCATTACGTGGCCAGCGGTTCCTCCTCATCAACGGTCTGGCCCGCCTTTGGCCGTACCTGGTACCTCGGGGCTAAGTATACCTTTTAATCATTTCATGAAATATCCGGGCTAACCCGGATATTTCACGAGTCGGGTGCGCTCATATTCAAGGCATCAGAGCTGCAGATGTCGTGTTTACCTCAAAGCTCTGATAACGCGGTCGATGAGTGTACCCGGCTCGCCCGAAGGGTGAGAAAATCAAACAGAATACCGTGGATTACATTTTGCATTTTTGAAACGACTAAAAATAGTACTGCAAAGAGCTGTAATTATGAATTATTCCTTGGCTCTGATTGTTTTCTCATGAAATATCCGGGCTAAGAGGTCCTGCGGATACGGATCCATCTCTTCGGCATGGGCTGAGCCCATTCAGGAAATCGTGTTGATTTTAAGGGGATAATGTACGAATATCACCGTCTACGGAACAACCCGTGACGGACTGATAACCCCACTGTGCAGGATGGAACTGTTTTATGGCTCATTGGAACTCTCTTCCGGCGATTCGTGCCGGTGTTCATGTGGCCAGGCCACGACTGATTAAGCTGCTGAACAAAGCGCATCGATCTGCCTCCTGCCTGATGGTTGTGGGGCGGGCGGGGCAGGGAAAAACAACGGCTGTGGCCCAGTGGGTCGCAGAGACAGGGCTTCCCGTCTGCTGGCATGCCACAGAAGAGGAGGATCGGGATCCCATCGGTTTCATGACGCGCATTGTCCTGGGGGTGGTGGCGGTCTGTCCCGAGTTTTCCAAGACCCCCTTTGGCCAGATCGCCCTTGGCCACCGCATGGGGGCGGGAGATGAAGCCGAGCTTGGGCGCATGCTGGCTCACTCCCTGAGTCTTCTGGGAGAACGGGCACCCCTTCTGGTTTTGGATGATATTCATACCCTGGATGGGGCCACCGCATCACTGGAGGTTCTGCACAGCCTGGTGGGCCATGGGGGCAGGAAAGGGGCCATCCTCTTGATCTCCCGGTACCCGGTCGGGGCTCTTCCGGGGAGGGATTCAGGGGTCGCCAGGATGGGGAATGAGGCGCTTCTCTTTACCCATGAAGAGACCGAAGAGCTCTGCGATCTTCTGGGGGAGGATGACGGGTTGGTCCCTTCAGAGATTCAGAAAAGGAGTGAAGGGTGGGTCATGGGGGTGCTGGCCTGTATCCATGCCGGCAGGGCAGGGCGCTCAACGGCGTCATACTCGGGATCTGAACTGGATTTTACCCTTTTTGAGGCCCTTCCCAAGGCGTCTCTCGATGCACTCTGCCTGCTTGCGCTGCCCGATTGCCTTCCGGCGGAGCTTGCGCGTCAGATCGTCCCGGGGCCGGGGGTCATCGAGGGGCTTGACCGCCTTGTCGCCATCAATCATTTTATCCGCTTTTCCTCTTCCGGCCACTACCTGTTTCATCATCTTTTCCAGCTCCACCTTCGCCAAGAGGCCCGCAGGCGGTTTGACGCGGAAACCCTTCACTCTGTTTTGTCGGGCGCGGCCCGATTTTTTGATGCATCCGGGGACTTCGAGATCGCCATCCGGCATGCCATAAGGGGCGAAGACGTTGATCAAGTGGAGGAGATTCTGCACCGGTCGGGCCTCTCCCTGATGGTGATGCAGCACGAAGTGGGGATGCACGAAACCCTGTCGAACATACCGGAGAGCGAAAAGGAGAGGCGAGGTTGGCTGGCTCTCTTCTCCGCATTGTCCGCCTTTGATATCCAACCCCTGGATGTCCCCGGGTATTTGGCTGCTGCCGATACGTGCATGAAACGTGAAGGGGATCTTGTCGGCCAGTTTTTGACCCACACCCAGTGGGTGGTGTGGCAGCTGGCCGTGGAGGGTTGCTTTGAAGATGGCGCCCACCATTTGCGGGCCGCCGAAGCCCTTGAGACAGCCGCAGAGCGCTTGTTGCCCGTCGGCATCTATGCCCGCGCACTGAACATCATGGCCCTGGGCAGCCTTTTTATTGATGGCAACGTCCAGGAGAGTCAGGTCCGCTCCGATCGTGTGCAGGGATTGACTCGGGATCTTAACGCCGCAAACCTCATGGCCGAAACCCAGATCGTCAAATGCTATCAGCAGTGTTTTTTAGGCGATATCGAAGGCTTTCGCATGGTGCTGGAATCCCTGGTCAACCTGGCACAAAGGCAAGGCGTCAACGCCTATACCCAGCTGATGAGCCGCCTCGTGCAGCTCAACATGCTCTCCACGGAAGGGGACGCAGGCGCTTACCGCTACCTGCGGGATGAGCTGGTCCGCCAGACTGAAGCCAAGCTCCAGGTCCAGGGGCGATTGATTCCCTTTCTCGTGGTCTGGGATGCGGATATGGCCATCTCAGAAGGCAACGCCGTGGAGGCCAGGGCCCGCATTGATGAGGGGCTGGCCATGCCCGTCGCAGGGGACAACGCGCAGATGCGAAGCCAGTATCTTCATTTGAAAGGGTACCTTGCGGCCATCCAGGGCGAACGTGACCTCGCACTGGCGGCCATCCAGGAGTCCCTCCGGCTCAGGGATCAGAGCGGAGGCCCCTATTATATCCTGCGAAACCGCATCATCGCCGGGGCAACCCTGCGTCATTTGGGGGCGTGGGACAAAGCGCGTGACTACCTGGATGAAGCGGTTCGCAGCGCGGTGGCCATGAATGACGGCATCGGGCACCTCGCGGCATGTGCCCAGCGTGCGGTGCTGTTTCTTGCCCTGAAGAAAGAGCCGGAGGCAAGGCAAGACATCGCTCAAATGAACCGGCTGAGAAAAGCTCACGGCATGTTTCATTTTTTCACCGCAGAGCCCGGAATGCTTGAAACCCTTGCGCGTGCCGCCCGCGCACTGGGTGAGGACCCGGAATACATCGAGTCGCTTCACGCCCACTGGTCCAAGGCCCGGCTGTGGAAAAAAACGATAGTCCCCCATGTCACCGTGAAGATACTGGGTCGATTCGAGCTGTGGATTGAGGGCCGAAAGAGCCTCTTGGCTCAGCTCTTGACCCCCTCCCAGCAGGAGCTGTTGAGCCTTCTGTTTATTGCGCCCCATCACCGCATGCATGTAGAAAAGCTTCAAGCGGCACTCTGGCCAGAAGCCTCAGCAGAAAAAGCTCGTGCAAGTTTTGACGGACTCCTGGCGCGCCTTCGCAAGGTCTTTAAGCGCATCGTCGCGCCTTACCCCGTCGAGCCGTACCTGAGACTGGAAAAGCAGGTCCTCTGCCTGGATCACATGACCATAGACCTCGCCCAGTTCATGGACGCCGCCCATGAAGGCGGCCTCTTCGCAGCCCGCAGCATGGCCTGGAGCGCCCTCTGCCAATATCGCCAGGCACACGCCTGCTGGGGCCGTCCCTTTCTCCCGGGCTGTCGCCTCAACACGGCCGTGGAAGAGTTCCTCCACACAAGGCTCTACCCCCTCTACCGCAAGTCAATTCGGGTCTGGGCCGGTCAGCTCCTTGATGCCACCACGGCCCTGCCCCAGGACCTGGAACTTCTGGAACAGGCCGTGGACGTCGACACCGTCGAACCCGTCCTGGTTCGCGTTCTCTATCACCACCTTCGCCAAAACGGAGACGCCCTGAGAGCCCGCCGCCTCCTGCGCCGCTACCGAAGCCTGTTGCAGCAAGAGGAGATGTCAGGCCCCGAGATCGACGGGCTCCTTGAACATATATGGGCAGAGACTTCGGTGAAGGTTTAAGGGCAGAGGTAAAAAAGCCTCCGGCGGCCCTGCCGGGGGCTAAACTTTTGCCTGATTTTATAAAGATGGGTATATATTTCAGTTGTAACTGTTCAGCTTGCCTTCGCCAGGTCGTTCGAGGCAAATGACAGAAAGATTCAAATGCCAATGCGTCACGTCTTTTCATAGAGACTAGGAGACTAGGGACAGGCACCATGCTCTTGACCTCGAAAGCAATTTGTGAGACACTCTTCATTAATAAGTAACCTGCCTTTTTAAAAAGAAATTCATTCCCGAACCTAATCAATATATCCATATTTCTGACATGACACACTAAGGAGATGAAGCGCTATGCCTCGTATTCCCCGGATGGTCAGGACAGATCCCGGCCAGAAAACCGTTTATCATGTGATTAGCCGAACCGCGCTGGACGGCCTTCCCTTTAAGGATTCTGAAAAAGACGAGCTGGTTCGTGTGATCCGTCGATTT
>NZ_JAQYWB010000063.1 GCF_030145185.1 Desulfoluna sp.
TACCCCTGTTCCAAAAGATGCCGGGTGGCCAGAAAGCCCCCGTGGAAGTCATTGCTCACCACCTGGGGGGCTTCAATGCCGAGGGTATTGCGGTTGCAGAACACAAAGGGGATATCCCGGGCCTGAAGCTCCCGCAGCATGGAAAAGAGCTGTCCTTCCAGGTCTTCTTCGGGATTGGGCCGGGCCGGGACGATAATCACCCCGCTCACCCCGCTGTCCACAAAATTTCGCAGATAATGGGTCTGGCGGGAGGCGCGATTTTCGATATTGCCCACGATCAGGTTCACGCGCCGATCAAAGCTCACATGCTCGATACCCCGAAGAATGCCCGGGTAGGTATAGCTGCGGATATCCGGCAGCAGCAGCCCCAGGGATTGCAGGGTTCCGCCCGGAAGAGGCGTGGATGCCTTCTCTGCCACATAGGTTCCGGAGCCGTTTTTCGAATAAAGCGCCCCCTGACCGATCAGCTCAGAGATGGCCCGATCGATGGTGGTCCGGCTCACCCGGTACGTCTGCATCAGATCCCGGCGCGATCGAATCCGTGTGTGGGCGGGTGTGTGGGAAATTTCCGTTCCCAGACGGTCTCTGATTTCGCGATATATCACAGGGGTGGTGCGAGGCATCTCGTTTTCTCTCCGGCAGGGCAAAGGGTTTATGAACCAGGGCATTGCCCCTGCTATACCCCGTATCCACCGGCCCGGTCAATAAGGCTGACAAGCAGAGGATACAGAGGCACTCTCTGCGCCTGAATGATTTCAGTTAAAATCCACATCTGAGTGGCTGTGGACCCGTCAGCAGCACAAGCCCCCGGCTGTTTATCTGCGATCCTTCTCCCCCTCCAGCCAGTTGGAGTAAAGGGCCGAGGCGCAAATGGTGAGGAACTTGACAATATCGGAGTCGGAGCGGGAGGTCATAATAATGGGGGCCGAGGCCCCCAGCACCACATTGGCCACTTCGGCGCCCATGGTAAAAGCCCAGCTTTTGTAGAGGATATTACCGGTGGCGATATAGGGCACAACGAGAATATCCGCCTTCCCGGCCACGGGATCGCCGGTGATGCCTTTGGCTTTGACGAAGGACTCATAGAGGGCGAGGTCGTAGGAGAGGGGGCCGACCACGTCGGCGTCTTCCCAGGCCATCTCCGAGAGGTTTCGCTCAAACACGGTGGTCGGAATACTGTCGGTGGGAACCTCGTTGGCATCCAAAAGGGCCACCTTGGGCCTGGCCACGCCGAGGGACTTGGCCACATCAATGGCGTTGCGGACAATATCCACGCCGCTGGCCACGTCATCGCCGACAAAGAGTTCAGGGTTGATGCCGGGGTCGGTGAGCATGAGCAGGCGATCCACACCAGGGACTTCAAAAATCCCCACAAGCGAAAGCCTGCGACCGGTGCCGATGCCTTCGCTGCGGTTCAGGATGGCCTTTAAAAAAGCGTTGGAGTTTACCTTCCCCTTCATGATCATGTGCCCGAGGCCTTTTCGGATAATGGCCACCCCGGCCCGTGCTGCCGCCGGTTCAAAGGCATCGCCTTCCGCCGTCACCTCCACGTACTCATACGCCGCAGGAAACCGCAGCTCGCCCTCGCACCGCTCGTCGATCCACGCCCTTTTGCCCACCAGGTAGGCCTTGTCGATGATCTCCTCTTCGATGGCGAGGTTGATGGCAGAAAGGGCGGTCTTATCGGGAGAGATCACCACAATGTTGCGTCGGGAGAGGAGCTTGGCCGCTTCGATAATCGCCTTCATACGGCGGCCCCGGGTCCGGTGGACCATGGACTCTCCTTTATAAATAGAAGAGACCAGTGCCACCTTTTCCGTCACGGCATTCACCGAGTGGGGAAGGCTGGAGTCAAAATAAAAGCTGTCCCCCTCATTCAAAAGATGGGACTCACCGTCCACCACAATCTTCAAGGTCCCCTGCGTAATAAACAAAAACTCCTCGCCGTCGTGGCGACTGATCTCCACATCGGCGTCGTTCCGCCGGTAAATGGTCACCAGAAAGGGCTCCATCTTGCGCCCGACATAAGAAGGCGCCAGGCTCTCGTAGTCCAGGGTCCGCTGGTTTCTCACCACCACTCGATCGGCAACCGAGGTCTTGATCGCCTTCCGCTCCCGGTACTCCTTACCGTGCAAAAGGGCCGGAATGTCCGTTTTCAACAGCGTGGCCAGCTTGAGCAGATCCGATACCCCCAATGAAAAGGCGTCCTCTGCAAGTTCGTCAAACCGAACCGCATCAAGTCCGAGAAGCTCCATCACCTCCGCCTCGGAAACCCCTTCCCGCTCCATGTACCGCCTCAGATGCTTCCCTATACCCATCTCGCCCATCCTGATTTTTAATAAAAAACATGCCTCCGGCGGCAAGGTGTGCCACCTTGAAAGCAGGGTGCGAATGCTCTCAACCTTCGTTCCAACGGAGTCAACGCCATAATCGGCATCAGCGAAGCGAATTCATTAAATGAAGAACCAAGAACGTTCTTCCTGTTGTAACTATTCAGCTCATGCCACCCAATCGCCACACACCGATACGGCAGGGTCGGTGAAGAAGGAAACCGTATAAAGGGTCTGTCCTTTGGTAACCGTGTCGATGTGAAATGGGCCTTGATCATCGTTTCGGTCATTCAGAATCCAACAGCCAAAGCGAAGAGACTCCTCAGCCGATTACCTATTGCCCATAGCCGATGGACTATCGCCTATCGCCGTTTTGTTTCCCAACACCCGTTTTTACATGGCTATGGCCCGAACGGTGACCAAGGCCGTGAAATGTAGGGTGCACCGTGCGCACCGCTTAACATCCGACAAACCTGCAACGCCGCATTTTGTGATAAGTTTTGAGACGGGGCCGGCGGTTTGCGTGACGTTGAACGGTGCGGGAGCCGCACCCTACGGGCTGTCCACCACTCACCACTCACCACTCACCACTCACCACTCACTATTCCCCATACCTTTTCGCCTTCTCCCTACCTGTCAGAACACGCAAGGCACCATCCGTCAAGGCTTCGAGTTCGAATTCTCCGGGGACGGCGACCCCCTTTGCGATAAACGCCGTCTTTTTCATGATGGCTTTCACGATGCGGGCGCTGTGGGCCATGCCACCGGTGAGGACAATGGCGTCGACCTTTCCGTCAAGGGCGGCGGCAAGGCTCCCGACCTCCTTGGCGATCTGATAAACCATGCCCGTCCAGGCCAGAGACGCCTCAGCGTCCCCGTCGTCCATGCGCCGCTCCACCTCCCGGAGATCCACAATCCCAAGGTAGGAGAAGATCCCGCCTTCACCACTCACAACGCGCAAAAGAGACTCCGGGGTATACCGGCCCTCTTTGAGAACACGGAGGATGCCCGCCACGGGAAGGGAGCCGGACCGTTCCGCCGCATAGGGGCCATCCCCATTGAGGCCATTGTTGACGTCCACCACCCTCCCTCTTTTATGGGCCCCCACGGTGATGCCACCGCCCATATGAACCACGATCAAACGGGCGTCCTGATAGGGGATTCCCAGCACCCCCGAGACCTTGCGGGCCACGGCCTTCTGATTGAGGGCGTGAAAGATGCTCTGGCGCTCAATCCCGGCAAGGCCGGAGAGACGAGCGACCTCGTCGAGCTCGTCCACCACCACGGGATCAACGATAAAAGCCTCGCAGCCTGAGGAGGCGGCAAAACGGCGGGCGAGAATCCCGCCAAGATTGGACGCATGGCTGCCGCTGACCCCGATTTTAAGATCGGAAAGGAGGGCGTCGCACACCTTGTAGACCCCGCCGGAGACAGGGCGGATCAGGCCACCACGCCCCACCACGGCATCAAACCGCGCCTTGCCCAACCCCTGTTTTTCCAGCTCCCCCATGATGCAGGCAAACCGCATATCCTCCTGCTCATGGATCCCACGAAACAGGCCGATGAGTTGCCGGTCGTGGTCCACGCCCACGCGAATCATCTCGCCCTTTGCCATCGGATCCTCGGAAAAAGGCGAGATGGCCTGGCCGCCCTTAGCTGATAGCGGGTGAAGCGCCTGGCGTCGATGCGACAGGCAGGCCCCATGAATAAACACCCCGATTTTCGTCGATGTGGAACCGGGATCAATGGACAGAATTTTCATACGCCCTCCGGTAAAGCATCCAAACGTCAATGATGAGGGGGCCGCCTCGGCGGTCCGGGTGAAAAAAGACGTAACTATTCAGCTTAAGCCTCCGGTGGCCCTGCCGGGGGCTAAACTTTTGAAAAGTTTAACAAACAGGTCTTAAATATATATTTCAGCTTTACATCGACCCAAATGCGGATGTGATTTGGCCCGAGGAATCCGCCTACGCCCATGTTTTTGGGTCACCATTCGACCGACGTCAATGGGCTACGGCGCGACAAGCGATCCGTCTTCGCCTGCGGCTACGTCGTGACATGGGGACAAAACGCATTCGCAAGCAGCTTTCAAGGTGGCACACCTTGCCGCCGGAGGCTGCTTTTCATGAGCTGAATAGTTACAAAAAGACAACGCTCTGTAAGGTGTACAGCCAGATCGCCCGAATGGATCGGTAATAGCGCCTGCAAATAAACGCCCCAGCAGGCCACCTCAGGACGAGGCTAAACATTACGTTAACGTAAGGTTTAGCCTCCTGTCAAGCAAAGGAGAACCTGCGTTACATAAATTTACATCGTTCACAGATAAAAGGTTCGCCTCACCCACAACAGGTTTCTCTCGCTTTCCCTCCTCTCTGCGTCCCCGCTTTCGAACCGCTCTTTTTAACCTTCTAAGCAAAAGAACGCCAATGCCTTTATCCCTGTATAGTTAACCTGTAAAGGGCACCTCCAAGTCATCCATCCATGAATTTTCTAACGCGTTAAAAAACGTAGACAGGCAACGAATCCGGTGCTATTGGCTCATAAGGGGATTTTCACTTATGAAAATAACCCGACTTATATCCATGTCATTTTTTCTCTATTGATCTGTCTTGTCTCTCCATTCTGACATCAGACAACAGGAAAGGGGGGTTCTTCGGAACCTGTTTTACAAACCATCTTTTGAGGAGTTTGACGCTCATGAAAAAATTACTTTCGGTCTCCATCCTATCTCTCTGCATGGCGGCGCTACTGGCCGGACCGGCCTCCGCCTCCACCCTGAATGACGTGAAGGCCAAAGGCTTTCTCAAGTGCGGCGTGGCCCCCGACAATCCCGGATTTTCAGCCGTCGACAGCAAGGGCCTGCGCTTAGGCTTCGGCGTCGATTTCACCACGGCGGTGGCCACAGCCGTTGGAGTCGAGCCCAAATTCGTTCCCCTCACCTCCAAAGAACGCCTTCCCGCCCTGCAATCCGGGGAGATCGACCTTCTCTTCAAAACCACCACCATGACCATGAGCCGAGATACCCGCCTTGGCCTCGATTTTGCCGCCATCATTCTCTATGACGGCCAGGGCATCATGGTGCGCAAAGAGCTGGGCATAAAAAGTGCCAAAGAGCTGGACGGTGCCTCCATTTGCCTTGCCACCGGCAGCACCACCGAGCTCAACATCTCCGACTACTTCCGTCAGAACGGCATGAAATTCAAGCCCGTGGTTTTCGAAAAGCAGGCCGACGTTCGTAAAGCTTACGACGCCAACCGCTGCGACTGCCACACCACCGACGTCTCTGGCCTGGCCGCCCAGCGCAGCCTCATGACCAATCCCGCCGAGCACATGATCCTCCCCGAGATGATCTCCAAAGAGCCCCTGGGCCTCGTGACCCGCCACGGCGACAACCAGTGGACCGACATCGCCCGCTGGGTGGTCAACCTGACCGTGACGGCCGATGAAAAAGGCATCACCCAGGCCAACGTGGCCGAGATCGCCAAGACATCCAAAGATCCGGAAGTCCAGCGCATGCTGGGTGTCACAGGGACCCTCTGGACCGATCTGGGCCTCGACAAAGACGCTCCCATCCGCGTCCTCCAGAAAGTGGGCAACTACAACGAAATCTTCAACCGCAACCTCGGCCCTGACACGCCTCTGGGCATGCCCCGTGGCCTCAACAACCTCTGGAACAACGGCGGCATCCTCTACGCACCCCCGTTCAGGTAAGACAAACACGCCTCCGGCGGCAAGGTGGCGCCACCTTGAAAGCGGTTTTGCGAATGCTCTTCGGCGGCGGGTACTCCGGGTACCTCGCTTCCGCATTCGCATGACGGCTGAGGGATGGCAACGGCTGTCGCAAGGGCATGAGCTGCCGGTGCGTCAGTGCCAATTCACGGGTTGACATGAACCGGGCCCACTCCGGAGGGCAGGGAACAATCCCCGCCCCGCCGGTTGTGAAGGCGCACCCGCAGGCCTCGGGATAAAAACCTTCGCGACATTTTTTTACGGGCTCCGATTGAGACCGGTGTGTCAAACCCAGCTCATCAAATTTGCAAAAAGTTGGCCCCCGACAGAGCCGTCAGAGACATTATTCAGCTGAACAGTCATAACCAAAGGCTTTTTCACATGATCCACACAGACACCGGCCCCCAGAGAGAAAAGGTCGCCTTCTGGCGCGTTCCCGCGATTCGGGCCATCCTTTATCAGGCCCTGGCCATCGGCTTTCTTGTGGTGATGGCGCTCATCATCTACAAAAACACCCTGGCCAACCTGGCCAAGCGCGGGATTAAAACCGGTTTCTCCTTTCTCACCAACGAGGCGGGCTTTGCCATCGGAGAGACAGGAGCGATGCCCCTGCTTCAAGGCAAAACCCTCTGGCTGATCGCTGCCGTCGTTCTGGGGGGGGGCGTGATATTTTTTCTCTCCAGAAAGATGAAAAAAGAGGGACAAGAGCTCAGCGACAGCACCCCCTTGTGCCTTCTTGCTGCCACCCTTCTCATCGGTCTGCCCGGTGCGGTACTCTGGTTCTTCCCTGGAGATATTCCGACCCTTCACTACTCGGAGTCCTCCAACTACATCGCGGCCCTGGCCACCGGCCTGGCCAACACCTTAAAGGTCTCGATTGTCGCCTGCGTCCTCTCCACCATTCTGGGTCTTTTTGTGGCGCTGGCCCGCCTCTCGCCCAACTGGCTCTTAAGCAGGCTGGCCCGCTGGTACGTGGAGATCAACCGGAACATCCCCCTTTTGATGCAGCTCTTCTTCTGGTACTTCATCGTCTTTCAGGGCCTGCCCAGCGTGCGAAAAAGCATCGAACTCTGGGGCATCATCAGCATCAACAACCGCGGGCTCTTTGTCCCGAGACCCATCTTTCTGGCGGGCGGTGCACCCTTCGTCGCGGCGGTGGTCATCGCCTTGACGGCTATCTGGTTTTATCTTCGCTACGTCAAGAGACGCCAGGACAGCACGGGCCAACAGCTCCCCAGGATGCTGCCCTCCCTCGGATGTTTCATCGCGCTGCCGGCCCTCTCCATGGCCTGCTTCGGGACGCCCTTTTCTTTCGACATACCCCACCTTGCCGGGTTCAACTTCAAGGGAGGCATGACCCTCACCCCGGAATTCGTGGCGCTGGTCACGGGGCTGACCATCTACGTCTCAGCCTTTAACGCCGAGATCATCCGCTCCGGCATCGAATCGGTCTCCCGGGGACAACGGGAAGCGGCCTACGCCCTCTCCTTTTCCAAAACAGAGTCCATGAAACTGATTATCCTGCCCCAATCCTTAAGGGTGATCGTCCCCCCCATGATCAACGAGTACCTGGCCGTCACCAAAAACAGCTCCCTGGCCGTCGCCATTGGCTATCCGGACCTGGTCAGCGTGGGTGGCACCATCCTCAACCAGACGGGCCAGGCCATTGAGGTCATCGGTATCTGGATGGGGGTCTACCTCCTCCTCAGCCGTGTGATCTCCATGGGCATGAACTGGTACAACGCAAAAATCAAGCTGGTGGAACGCTAATGCACCCTTCTGACACACACACACCCGGGGAGACCCGCCTGCCGCCCAACGCCGACACAGGTCCCCTCGCCTGGGTCACCGAAAACCTTTTGAGTCCCTGGTACAACGCCATTTTAACGGTGCTTGCCTGTCTGATCCTCTATGGACTGCTTCACCCCCTCTATGTCTGGGGCATCAAAAACGCCTCCTTCGGAACCGTCTGCCCCAGCGGTCATGACGGCGCCTGCTGGGCCTTTATCCGGGACATGTGGCCCATCTTCATGGTGGGAACCTATCCCCATGAGGAGCGATGGCGCATCGTGATCGTCCTCGGGGTGGTGATCCTCCTCGCCCTCTCCCTGATTTTTAAAAAAGTGCGGCAATGGAAACCCATCTGGGTTCTCTGGGCGCTGACCCCTGCGGTGATCTTTTTCCTCATCCGGGGCGGCTCCATCACCGGTCTCACCCAGGTCTCCACCTCCCACTGGGGCGGCCTGATGTTGACCGTCATGTTCGCGGCCGTCGGCATGCTCTTCGCCTTTCCCATCAGCCTCTGCCTCGCCCTGGGACGGGCCAGCGACATTCCGGTAATTCGCGCCATCTGCGTGGCCTATATCGAGCTGATCCGGGGCGTCCCCCTGATCACCCTGCTCTTCATGGCCTCGGTGGTCCTCCCCCTCTTCTTTCCCCCGGAGATGGAGATCGATAAACTCCTGCGTGCCCAGATCGGCATCACCCTCTTCTTCTCGGCCTACCTTGCCGAAAACATCCGGGGGGGCCTCCAGGCCCTTCCCAAGGGCCAGGAAGAGGCGGCCCGGGCTCTGGGCATGGGCTACTGGCAGCGGATGCTCCTCATCGTCCTGCCCCAGGCCCTTCGCATCGTCATCCCCCCCATGGTAAACTCTTTTATCGGCATTTTAAAGGACACCTCCCTGGTGGGTATCGTAGGCCTTGTGGATCTCCTGCAGGTGGTCTTCGCCGCCACCGCCAACCCGAAATGGCTGGGTCACATCGAAGAGGCTTACGTCTTTGTGGCCATCTTCTACTGGTTCATGTGCTATGGGCTGTCGCGATACAGCCAGCACCTGGAAAAACGCTACGCGGTTGATAACAAATAAAGGACTCAGCACCATGAGCCATGAAACAACAGACGAAAACATCATCATTGAGATCAAAGGGGTCAACAAGTGGTACGGAAAGTTCCACGTCCTCAAAGATATCAACCTGAACGTACGCAAAGGGGAAAAAGTCGTGGTGTGCGGTCCCTCGGGGTCCGGGAAATCCACCCTCATCCGAGCCATCAACTACCTGGAGACCCATGAAGAGGGCGATATCATCGTCGACGGGGTCAAGCTCGTCGATGACGTCAAGCGCATCCAGAAAATCCAGCGCGACGTGGGCATGGTCTTCCAGCAGTTCAACCTCTTTCCTCACTTAACCGTCAAAACCAACGTAATGCTCGCCCCGATCTGGGTTAAAAAGAGCGCCAAAGCAAAGGCCGAAAAACGGGCCATGGACCTGCTGGATCGCGTGGGGATCGCCGACCAGGCCGACAAATTCCCCGGCCAGCTCTCAGGCGGTCAGCAGCAGCGCGTGGCCATCGCAAGAGCCCTTGCCATGGACCCCAAAATCATGCTCTTTGATGAACCCACAAGCGCCCTGGACCCCGAGATGATCAAAGAGGTCTTAGACGTCATGCGCGAGCTCGCCGACCAGGGCATGACCATGGTCTGCGTCACCCACGAGATGGGCTTTGCCAAAGAGGTGGCAGACACCATGGTCTTCATGGATGCCGGAAATATCGTGGAATACTCCACCGCCAAAGAGTTCTTCGAACATCCCAAAGAAGAACGCACCCGGCAATTCCTGGAGCAGATTTTAAATCATTAGATCACAAAGGATAAATACATCATGGTTTTCAACTCAGCCCACCGCGGCGCCCGGAGCCTTGCGCCCGAGAACACCCTGGCCGCCATCCAAAAAGGCTTCGAGGTGGGCGCCCACCTCTGGGAGACCGATATCTCCGTCACCCGGGACGGTTGCCTGGTTCTCTTCCACGACGACACCCTGGCGCGCACCACCGACGCCCTGACCCGGTTTCCGGGTCGCGACTCCTACGCCATTTCTGACTTCAGCCTGGAAGAACTCCGCCAGCTCGATGCCGGTTCCTGGTTTGTAAACACCGACCCCTTCGGCCAGATCAAAGCAGGCACTATTTCAAAAGATGAGCTCGAACGCTTTAAAGGCGAAAAAATCCCCACCCTCGAAGAAGGGCTTGCCTTGACCGTCGCCAAAGAGTGGCCCGTGAATCTTGAGATCAAAACCCTTTTGGGCTCTGCCGTGGGCTTTCCCGTGGTGGATGAAACCCTGAAAGCCGTAAAAAAGAGCGGCATCGCCCCGGAAAAAGTATTCTTCTCCTCCTTCGATCACCGCCTCCTCGATGAGATTAAAGAAAAATCCCCCGAGTTCATCATCCAGGCCCTCATCGGCGACAGCGGAGAACCCGAAAACAACTGGGGCAACCTCAGATATGACACCTACAATGCCAACCAGGCGCTCATCACCCCGGACCAGCTCCGCGCCATCGTCGCCAAAGGAAAAAGCGTTAACCTGTGGACGGTGAACGACCCCGAGCGCATGAAGGCCTTTATCGAAGCCGGTGTCACCACCCTCATCACAGACTTTCCGCAGGTGCTGAAAAAAATTTTGGAGTAACTGTTCAGTGACTGCCTATAGAGGCCCTTTTTTCCAAAAAAAATGGGGAGGCACAAGCCCCCCCACTTCAATCTTAAAAAAACAACCCGAGCCGTCTCGATCACATCGAGCCCACCCTCTGGTTGCGTATCACTCTTTTTTCAAAATCACTTACATCCCGCCAAACTCTTTTTCGATCTCTTTGTCCAGCTCTTCCCCGGCCTTTTTGGCCTGAAATTTCTGCCAGAGGGCCTTGTCATTTTTAAAGCTGGTGACCACGGCTTTTTTCGTGGTCTGAGCTACATTGGCGACCACTTCAGGCTGAAGCGCAACCAGAAGATAGAGCTCCTGATTCGCGTTATCCATAAACGCGTTCTTCACCTGGGTTCCAGAGAGATCCACCGATGCGACCTGCTTAGACACATTGGTGAATACCTTGTCCACGGTGGTGTCATCGCCCACGCCATTGGTCTCGGTGAAATTTTTGATCATGTTTTTCACTTTAACGTTCAAGGTACGCGCAATCTCATCGCGGGCATTGGAGGAGGCTTCAATGCGGGCAAACCCCATCCCGGCAGGTCCTACTTTGGCTGAACCCACGGCGCTGATCCCGCCTTCAGGGGGCATCAACACCCACGCGGGCAAATTACTGGTCTTGGCAACGGGAGCACTCGTGCACCCAACCATGACAAATGCGCAACATACAACCACTCCAACCGCTACCCCTAATCGCTTCAGCATCCTAATTCTCCTTGCAATTAATTCAGTTTACACTATTTGAGGTTCAAAGTGCTGGTGTCCAAAAAAACAATTTTCAATCACACGCCCTTGAACTCTCCACGTCTTTTAATAAAACACTATAAATACTTTTCGGCTCAACAGCCTTGTCTCTTTAAGCAAGATCTATTCAATTTTATCTATCGCCCAGCTAACCCGGATATTTCACGAGTTAGGTGTGCTCATATGCAAGGCATCAGAGCTGAAGATGTAGTGGTTTACCTCAAAGCTCTGATAACGCGGCAGATGAGTGCACCCGGCCCGCCCGAAGGGTGAGAAAATCAGACAGAATACCGTGGATTACATGTTGCATTTTTGAAACGACTGAAAATATGACTGCGAAGAACTGTCATTACGGATACAAGTTTCTGATATGACGAATAGGCTTAATTGGAGCCTACCCTTTCTTCTTCCCCAAAAACACCGCATGACGATACCCGCCCTTGCCCGGTCGCTCACAGGTGGTGGCAAAGCCGCCCTGGGTCATGCGCTTTGAAAACGCCTCGTCATAGGTTTCGCCCCACACCGCAAGGGTGCCGCCTGGCCTGAGGGCCTTGTGGGCGTTTGCGATGGCCCTGCTGCCGTAAAAGGGATCGTTGACCTTATCGGTTTTTGGATGGGGGCCGCGGTAAAGATCAAGGATCATGGCGTCAAAGCCTGGGGTGTTTTTCTCCCTGGCCGTTTTGCTGATCAGCCTGGCGACATCTCCCAGGACCACGGTCACCCTGGGATCGGAGACAGCGCCGTGGGTAAGCGATGCCAAAGGTCCCTTGCACCAGGTGACCATCTGTTCGCTGAGTTCTGCCACCACCACCTCGGCGGTGGCAGGAAGGGCATCCAGCACCGCCCGAAGGGTGCAGCCCATGCCCAGGCCGCCCACCAAAACCCGGGGGGCCGGATGGTTTTCAAGGCCCTTGCACCCGAGGGTCCCCAGGGCCATCTCCGAACGTTGGGCCATGCTGTTCATAAGAACCTGGGAGCCAATGGTGATAATAAAATCCCGTTCGCCCCTCTGGCGGAGCTCCAGGGTTTCGTTATCGGTGGTAAAGCGATCTAAAGTCTTCCAGGGTAACGCCATGGGGTTGCTCCTTAAAGGGCCACAGAGGCACCTCACTTAATTATAATAAGGATGTAAAAGACCCTGGGAGTGAATACCCTCAACGGGAGCCTCTTGCTTTATCCATCCTCTGGACCACTCTTCACACAATCCGCTGTCCTCAAAGACCGCAAATCAGTCGATGGCTGTTTTGCCCTGACTCATACAAAAAAGACGGGGGGACAACAAGAAGAATGAATAATTTTTCCCCGGCAACCGCGTGCGTCCGCATGGTCCTGTGCTCTTTTCATCTGTTTTTACAACACACGCCCCCTGAGATGCTTGCCTTGTCCCGTCAATCATGACCTCCCCGGACAGACATTATGATCTTTCGGTCGACCTCCTGCAAGGCCACGCCGGGGACAGATTCGGAGTGAGTGGCTGGGACGGGGGGATAGGCACCCCCGTCACCATGGCAAAACTAAACCACCACGCAGAAAAGTTACCAATGTTCCCCCTTGACAGATACGCGATAATATTGTGATTCTTAACGCCTTTCCTGGAAAATAGCGTTCATCATCCAGGCAAAAAACAGGGCTAAGCCCCCTGACCCAGCTGAAAAAAGGAACCCGTGGTATGCTTTTAAAACTTCAGGAACAAATCCAGTATTACGCCGAAACCATCTCCACGGTGACGGGGCTTGACGTGGATGTGGTCGACACCAACCTGATCCGAATTGCCGGGACGGGAAGATGCGCCAAAGGAATTGGGAAAAGCATCATAAGCGCGGGGAACCTTCTCAAGACGACCCTGAAGGGGAGCAAGCCCCTATTCATCGTCAACCCCCGCGAGAACGAAATCTGCAAAGGCTGCCAGACCAAAGCCGACTGCCATGAGCTCCTGTCGATCTGCGCCCCCATCTCGGACGGCAAAACCACCTTTGGAGCCATCGACCTGATCTGTTTTTCCCAGGAAGCCCGAGAGCGGGTCCTGAGCCAGCGGGCCATCTATTTAAATTTTCTTTCCCTCCTTGCCATCAGCATCGCGGCACGCGTCAATGAGAGGCAAGAATTTGAAGACATCAGCGACCTGCTGGATATCATGAGCCAGGTGGTCAACACCAACGACAAGGGAACCCTGATCTATGACGCCAAGGGAAAAATTGTCTATCACAACGAGCGCGCCAAAGAGATCTTACACAAGACCCTCCCTTCGCAATTTGAGAATTTTAGCATCACCCCGACGGGTTGTACCTTTTCTGACCTCAACGAATACACCGTCGAACAGGAGGGTCGGCAGCAGCTCATTGTCGGCAACTATGCCAAACCCCACTCCACAACCAGTCGCTTCTCGGAAATATTTGTCTTTGACACCATCCAGTCGGTGATTTCCCACGCCCCCCAGGGGGGTTCTGCCCCAAGCTTCGACAGCAGCCTGGACAACATCATCGGCCAGTCCCCGCTCCTCCTCCGGCTGAAAGAACAGATCACGGCCACCGGCAACACCCGCTCCTCGGTGCTGATCACCGGAGAAAGCGGAACCGGCAAAGAGCTTGTGGCCCGGGCCATCCACACCATCGGCGACCGGGCAAACGCCCCCTTTATCGCCATCAACTGCGGTGCCATCCCCGAGACCCTTCTGGAAAGTGAGCTCTTCGGCTATGTGGGCGGGGCCTTTACCGGAGCCTTGAGCAAGGGACAGATCGGCAAATTTGAGCTGGCGGAAGGCGGGGTGCTCTTCCTGGACGAGATTGGCTCCATGCCCCTTTATCTGCAGGTCAAGCTCCTGCGTGTCCTGCAAGAACGGACCATTACACGCCTCGGCGCGAGCCGCCCGGTATCTGTCGATATCCGCGTCATCGCGGCCTGCAATGACAACCTCCAGGACTTGATGGCGCAAAACATGTTTCGAAGCGACCTCTATTACCGCCTCAACGTCATCCCCCTTCACACGCCTCCCTTGCGCCAGCGCCCCGGTGACCTGGACCTGCTCGTGGACCACTTCATCACCAAGTATTGCACGCTGTTCGGAAAACAATGGTTCTCCCTGCCCGCAACCATCGTCCAAAAATTAAGGGACTATGACTGGCCGGGAAACATTCGTGAGCTGGAGAACACCATCGAATATCTCGTCAACATGGTCTCGGAGCAGGGCGTGATCAATGAAGCCACCCTCCACACCGGTTTTTTGCAAAATGAGAATTTTCACTCAAAGCCGAATCCAGACCCCGACCCGCAACAGCCCATACTCCCCTTGAGTACTCTTGAAAAGCAGGCGATCCTGCGTGCCCTGGCCTATTACGGGGACTCCACCAAAGGCAAAAAACAAGCGGCCAAGGCCCTGGGGGTCAGCCTGGCGACGCTCTACCGAAAGATTGAAAAATAGGCATATTTTCGACTTGCCCCGCCTTTTTTCGCAGTATGAGAATTATTCTCGTATTGCGAAAGAGCTTCACTCTCCTCCTCGGCCTTCATTTTAGATCAACGTGCTGATAATATGCGGTTTTATAAAATTGGTTTTTTTGGCACACTCTCTGCAACGTCTCCGTTACGTTCACAATGAGTTTACCAAAAAGGAGAATCACGTTGTCGAAAGTCGATATTAAATTCAATGAGAGCCGAAAAACTCCCGAAACGGGTGCGGATGTCTCAATATTAAGCCGGGAAATCGCTGAAAAGGTGCGCAGGTTTCACTGCACCTTTGACACGTATGCCCCCACCCCCCTTGCACGGCTGAGCCACCTCGCCGACCACCTTGGTTTGGGGGAAATCCTGGTCAAAGACGAATCCTATCGCTTTGACTTAAACGCCTTTAAGGTCCTGGGCGGTTCGTACGCCGTGGGCAAGCTCCTTGCCGACAAACTGGGAAAAAGCATCGACGAGGTCAGTTGTAACGAGCTGCGCTCCGCAGAAGCGCGCGAGGCCGTGGGCGACATCACCTTTGCCTCCACCACCGACGGCAACCACGGCCGGGGACTCGCCTGGGCCGCGGAACAGTTTGACCAGAAAGCGATCATCTACATGCCCAAAGGGTCTGACCCCATCCGTCGGGATAACATCAGGGCCCACGGTGCTGACTGCACCATCTCCGAGCTGTACTACGACGACTGCGTCCGCATGGCCTGGGACGAAGCCCAGAAAAATGGGTGGCTCACCGTCCAGGACACCTCCTGGGAAGGCTACGAAGAGATCCCCACAACCATCATGCAGGGGTACACCACCCTGGCCCTTGAAGCCCTGGAACAGATGCAGGCCATGGGGGTTAATCGCCCCACCCACGTCCTCCTTCAGGCCGGGGTTGGCTGCTTTGCCGGAGCGATGCTGGGATTTTTCATGTCCGTGTTCGGAAAAGACGCTCCCACCTTCATCATTGTCGAGCCCGAGGCGGCCAACTGCTTTTATGTCTCCGCCTGCGAAAACGATGGCACCCCCCACGCTGTCACCGGCTCCCTGGCCACCCTCATGGCGGGCCTTGCCTGTGGCGAGCCCAACGTCACCAGCTGGGAAATGCTGCGCGACTACCCCCTGGCCTATGCCTCCTGCTCCGACGACATCGCCGCCAAAGGCATGCGAATCCTGGGCGCTCCCATGAAAGGCGACCCCCAGGTCATCTCCGGAGAATCAGGTGCCGCCACCACCGGCTTCCTGCAGTGGGTCATGCAAGAGGAAGAGGGCCGGGAAGCACGAGAAAAACTGGGCCTTGATCAAGACGCAAAGGTCCTTTGCATCAACACCGAAGGAGATACCTCGCCTGAGACTTACCGCGACGTGGTGTGGTTCGGACGAAACAACTAATCCATCTGATTGATTTGTAGGATAAAAAAGATGAGCATACTGGAATCTGGATTCACCGTTGAAGAGTTTGAAACACGGACCGCCCGCATGCAGAAAATCATGCGGGAGAAAAAGTTGGACGCCGTCTTCCTCACCACCGAGGCCAACGTCCGTTACTTTACCGGTTTTTATACTCAATTCTGGGAGAGCCCTACCCGGCCCTGGTTTCTGGTCATCCCCTTAGAGGGAAAACCCATTGCCGTGATCCCCGGCATCGGCGAAAGCGGCATGCGCAACACCTGGATAGACACCGTTCTCACCTGGTCCGCGCCCAACCCCAAAGACGACGGCATCTCCCTGGTCGCAGGTGTCATCAACTCGCTGCCCACACGCTTCGGCCGTATCGGCGCGACCCTGGGCCTGGAGTCTTACCTGCGCATGCCCACGGCGGATTACCTGAAGCTCACCGGCCTTGTGACTGGCAGAGAATTTACCGACATCGCTTATGAGATGCACCACCTGCGTGCCATCAAGTCCCCGGCAGAGATTGCCAAGATCAAAAAAGCCTGCGAGATCGCAAACCACGGGTTTGACCTGCTTCCCGTCCATGCAAAGGTTGGCCAGACCGAGCAGGAGATCTGCCGGCAGATGCGAATCAATATGCTGAACAGCGGCGCGGAGTTCGTCAAATACCTCATCTCCGGTTCCGGTCCCGACGGCTACGACAGCATCATCATGGGGCCTACCGCCCGGGTCATCGAAGAGGGCGACGTCCTGATTATCGACGTGGGCGCCGTTTACGACGGCTACTTCAACGACTTCGACCGCAACTTCGCCTTTGGACACTGCAGCGAGGAGACCAGCCGCGCCTATGATTGTGTCTATGCCGCCACAAGCGCCGGGTTTAACGCAGCCCGCCCCGGTGCCACCACCACAGACATCTACAACGCCATGTGGAGCATCATGGAAGAAGGCGGCGCCCTGGGCAACGGAGTGGGACGTCTCGGGCATGGACTTGGCAGCCAGCTGACGGAATGGCCTTCCAACACGGCCACCGACAATACCGTGCTGGAGCCCGGCATGGTCATCACCCTGGAGCCGGGCATGGCCTATGCCCCGAACAAGGAGATGGTGCACGAGGAGAACATCGTGATCACCGAAGACGGTGCCGAATGGCTGTCAGAACGAGCCGCTGAACACATGGTTATTATAAAATAGGAATCGCGATGTCTGATATCTTTAAAAAAATCGTGTCCCGCACCCAAGACTATGCTCAGGACATCTATGATTTTGCCTGCGAACTGATCCAGGTCGAGAGCTGCTCCGGAAACGAGAGGGGTGTTGCCACCCTTGTGGAAGCCAAGATGAAGCAACTCGGCTTTCATGATGTCATCGTGGACAATATGGGCAATGTTCGCGGCTCCGTGGGAACCGGTCAAACCCTGATCGCCGCAGACGGACACATGGACACCGTCGGTGCAGGCAACTTGGAGCAATGGGCCCGCCCTCCCTTTTCCGGTGAGCAGGACGACAACCACCTCTACGGTCGGGGCGCCTCGGATATGAAAGCGGCGATTGCGTCCATGATCTATGCGGGAAAAGTGGTTCAGGACTTGCAACTAACGGATCAGTTTACCTACATGGCCTGCGCCACGGTCCAGGAAGAGCCTTGCGAAGGGCTGGCGTGGGAATATCTGATCGAAAAAGAAGGGGTGTCTCCTGACTTTGTGATTATTGCAGAGCCCAGTGACGACCTGATCTCTCTCGCCCAGAAAGGCCGCATGGAGCTTAAAGTATCCGTGACCGGCAAAAGCGCTCATGCTTCCGCACCGCAGATGGGGAACAACGCCATCTACTCCATGGCAAAAATTGTGACTGAACTGGAAGCACTCAACGACAACCTTGAGATTGAAGACAAGGACCTGGGAAAAGGCTCCCTCGTTGTCTCCGAAATGCTTTCAAGTGCTCCGTCTCGCTCCTCTGTCGCTGATTATTGCGAAATTTTCATCGATCGACGACTTACCTGGGGAGAATCTCCCCAGTATGCACTGGAACAGGTGAAACACCTGCCTTCCGTGATTGCGGCGCAGGCGCAGGTCGAGCTTCCTACCTTTGAAGAACCCTCCTACACAGGACTTGTGCCTCATAAAGAGTGCACCTTCCCCGCCTGGAAAATTGAAAAAGACCACGTGGTCACCCGCAGCACCGTCGAGGCCTACGAACAACTCTTCGACCAGTCTCCCACGCTGACCACATGGCCCTTTTCCACAAACGGTGTCGCCATTATGGGCAAGCACAACATCCCTGTGATCGGCTACGGCCCGGGTGTGATTGCGGCATGCCACGTGCCCGATGAATACGTCATAAAAAAACAAGTGCTGCGTGCGACCATGATGTACGCCGCCATGTGCATAACCTACTCAAACACGTGTAATCAAGAGAGCGTATCACATGCTTAGCCAGTCTGATTATGAAACAAGCGAACTGTTGCTGGAACACGCCAAGGCTCCCCGTCCGGATATCGTGCATATCGGGCTGGTGCAGCTTTCAACGGATCATTCCATTGAAAGAGATTTGAATATGCTGGTGGGATCTTCGGCCATGATCTTCAGCAATCGTGTGTACTATTCAAGCTCCATGACCCAAGAGGCGCTTGCGGAAATCTCCCAGGGCATCACGCAATCTGCCAGCCTGATCGCCACCGGGCTCCCCATGGATGTCATGGCTTTCGGCTGCACCTCGGCGTCCATTGTGATCGGCAATGAGAAGATTCGGGATTTGCTGACCGTGGATCATCCCGGACTTCCCGCAACAAACCCGTGGGCCGGAGCCATGGCCGCCTTCAAACATTTAAAGGCGAAACGTGTCTCTATCTTTTCACCGTATCCGACAGAGGTGAACTACCCGCTGTATCAGCAGCTTATTGCAGAAGGACTTGAGGTGCCGACCATCGGGGCCTTGCGCATAAAAAAAGATACGGACATTACCACGGTGTCGTTTGACTCGATGCTGGATGGCGCCAAGCGCATTTTGGCCCAGGCCCCCACGGATGCACTGTTTATGTCCTGCACAAATTTACGTGCCCTTGAGCACATTGAAGAACTTGAGGCTGAAATCGGCATCCCCATTGTCACAAGTACTCAGGCGATGTTCTGGCATGCAATGACGCTTGTTGGGAAACAACCTGAAATAGAAGGGTTTGGAGAATTGTTAAAAGGATAGAGTCCTGGCGTTTTTTGCCCCAGGATCACCTGTCTTTTTTATAGCAAAGATTACATGAGTAAGGTACCCGAGGGACATGGGTAAGGAGGAGATTGCATGAAACTTTTTTGGAAAATTGACGACCTCATTGCACTTATTACGGAGTGGATTCTGGCCAGTGGCGTAATGCTCATGGCCACCCTCCTGATTTGCAATGTCGTCTCCCGCAAACTGTTTATGAAAAGTATGGCTTCAGCAGACGAGATTGGCGGTTCGCTGCTTATTCTCGTGACATTCAGCGGCATAGGCTATGCCGCCCGTAAGGGACGCCATATCAGAATGACGGCGATCTTTGATACGCTCCCCCTCAAAGCGCAAAAGCTACTGACGATCTTCATCTCGTTTGTGACCATGGCAACCTACGTTTACGTAAGCTCCATCGCCCTCGACTATATTGAATACACCCAAATGCTGGGCAAGGTGACCTCTGCTCTGGAAATACCTGACTGGATTCGCGCGGCTGTTATTCCTGTAGGTTTCGGGCTTGGTGCCATTCAATATCTGATGAATATCATCATCAACATTAAAGAGCCTGGTCTCTACATTGGTACGGAAAAACCCGAGGAGGGAAAAATAGAATGCTGATTCTTTTTGGTTTAATGCTTCTCTTGCTGCTCATGGGCTTCCCCATGATGATGACCATGCTTCTTTCCACCCTTGTGTATGTTCTCATGTATACGCCCATGGTTCAGCCCTTTATCGTCGTCCAGCAAATGATGCTGGGCGTCCAGGCACCCGTGCTCATGGCCATCCCCATGTTCATTCTCGCGGCCGATATTATGAGCAAAGGGCAGACCTCAGAGCGTCTGCTCGATTTTGTTGAAAGCCTGGTGGGCCACCGCAGCGGCGGCCTTGCCTCCACAACCTCCATCACCTGTGCACTGTTTGGGGCCGTCTCCGGTTCCACCCAGGCAACGGTTGTGGCCGTCGGGACCCCGGTTCGAAAAAAACTTCTGGATCGAGGCTACAGCGACAGCGAAGCGTTGGCGCTGATCATTAACTCCAGTAACCTGGCGTATCTGATTCCGCCCAGCCTGGGAATGATCGTCTACGGCGTTGCCAGTGGCGCGTCCATCGGCAAGTTGTTCATCGCAGGGATCGGGCCCGCCGTCGTGATTATTGCCCTGTTCGTTGCATACAACGTGTTCTACGCAAAGAAAAATGACATTCCCTGTCTGCCCAAGGCGTCCGCCGCACAGCGCCTGGCAGCCACCAAACGCTGCATCCTGCCCTTCGGTTTCCCCGTCATCATCATGGGCGGGATCTACTCCGGGATCTTCAGCCCCACCGAAGCCGCTGCCGCCAGCGTACTGTATGCCGCCTTTGTGGAAATGGTCATTTACAAATCGGTAAAGGTTAAAGATCTCTATGATATTTGCCTTTCCACCGGCGTGCTGACCACGGTCGTCTTCGTCCTTGTTGCCGTGGGCCAGAGTTTCTCCTGGGTCATCTCTTACGACCGTATCCCGCAAATCCTGACCCAGGGTCTGCTTGGAGAGTCGGCCTCTGTCTTCCTTATCCTGCTGACGGTCAACCTCGTGTTCTTCGTCGGCTGCATGTTTGTAGAGGCCGTTGTGGTTATCCTGATCCTTACCCCCATTTTTGCACCCATCGCCCATGCTGCCGGCATCGACCTGGTGCACCTGGGTGTCTTGATCACCCTGCAGGTAGCGATCGGCTCTGGAACGCCGCCCTTCGGGACCAGCATTTTCACCTGCTGTGCCATCTTCGACAAACCGTACCTTGAGGTAATTCGAAACGAGGGACCCTATATTGCCATCTTGCTGTTTGCCTGTTTTCTGATTTCTGCGTTCCCCGAAATTTCATTATTCCTGGGAGGGTTGATGAATTAATTCATCAACTGAAACAACACACATTTTACTTTAGGAGAGAGAGATGAAAAAGTTTTGTACCTTTGGTTTGGCCCTGATGATCGTATGTGCCTGTGCATTACCGGCATCTGCAAGACAAAAATCTTACACCTTTAAAATCACGCACGAAGAATACGCAGACACCGTACCCGACCGATACGCAAAAGAGTTCGCCCGCCGGGTGACGGAAAAAAGTGAGGGTCGAATCAAGTTTGAAATTTTTCAGGTTGGACAGCTCGGTGTGGGCGTTGACCTGGTCGAACACCTGCTGACCGGTTCCACCCAGATGGCCATCGTCAGCCCCGGTAACGTCTCTACCATTGTCCCTGAAGGTCAGATGTTTGCCCTGCACTTCCTGCTGCCTTCCAGCGTCAAAAAAGCCTATGAATTCCTGGGACAGAGCCAGGTTGTGAAGAAGGACCTCGCGGGTGCTTACGCAGAAAAGAGCCTGCGCCTGATGGACCTGTGGCCCCTGGGCGCAAGTGACTGGCTCAGTGATAAAAAAATCACCAGCCCTGCCGACTTCAAAGGTCTGCCCTTCCGCACCATGGACACCCCTCTGATCATTAAAAACTATGAAGCCTACAATGCCAACGCCACTCCGGTTTCCTACACCGACGTGTACAGCGCTCTTCAGCTGAACATGGTGGATGGCGTGGAAAACCCCCTGGCCGCGCTGGTAGATATGAAATGGTACGAAGTACAGAAGTACCTCATTAAATCCAACCACATCATGTACCTTGAAGGCGTGTTCATGAACGACCGTTTCTTCAAATCTCTGCCGAAAGATCTGCAGGCGATTCTCTCCGAAACAGTCGCTGAGATGCGAGACTACGCTTTCGACCTCCAGAAAGAAGCCAATACAAAAGCAGAAAAAATTCTTGCCGCACACACCGAAGTCGTCACCCTCACTGCCGATCAGCAGGCGGCCTTCAAAAAAGCAGCTCTTCCCGTACGCGCTTACTACAAGAAGAAGCTGAGCAAGCGTTGCGCTGCCATGCTGGAAAAACTTGAAAAAGAACTGGCTGAATTCGAATAATCTCTCTGCCAGAAAGCCGGGGTATGATGCCATACCCCGGCCCCCTCAAAAAAAGCTCTGCTTTTTGCCTGCCAAGATATACGCCGCCACAACCTGCTGCGCCATCTCCTGAAACACCTTGATCTCATACTCCCATTTTCTTCATAAGCTTGCCCACAGCCAACGGCATGATGTTCAGCTGTTTTGCCGCAGCGCTGATGTTTTTCTCTATGCAAATACAATAAAAAAACCTTGCGTCGGTTAAAATCGATATCGTTTAGTAACCATTCAGTTAAGCGGTGCGCACGGCGCACCCTACATTTCACATCGACACGGTTACCAAAGGACAAACCCTTTATACGGTTTCCTTCTTCATCGACCCTGCCGTATCGGTGTGTGGCGATTGGGTGGCATGAGCTGAATAGTTACATCGTTTAGCGTCCCTCAACCCAGGGTTTGAATCGTTTAAATTTACTTGACGCGGCATGTGGTGTAATTTGTCAATCTCAATAGTGATTCTTTAACGCGCTTTGATGGCTTAAAAGAGAGCCTCCGGCGGCAAGGTGTGCCATTTTTAAAGCAGAGTTCGTATGCTGGTCCCCACCCCGATGCAACGGCGCTCGTTCCCAGGCTCCGCCTGGTAACGTTCTGCCGGAGGCTCTGCCTCCATGGTCGAGTTCACCGCAACCGATGAAATGGGGTCACCTTTTACTACGCCCCAACCCGGCAAGGCGAAGCCTTGCACACCACACTCCCAGACAGAGCCTGGGAGTGTGGAAAAGCCGCACCGGAGTGCGGCGCTCCAATCATTACCGCTGCGATCCCGGGAAAAACCCCGATGCAACGGCGCTCGTTCCCAGGCTCCGCCTGGTAACGCTCTGCCGGAGGCTCTGCCTCCATGTCCGAGCGCACCGCAACCGATGAAATGGGGTCACCTTTTGCCACGCCCCAACCCGGCAAGGCGGAGCCTTGCACCCGACACTCCCAGGCAGAACCTGGGAGCGAGAAAAAAAGAAACCAAGCACTAAAAACATCTTTAACCTTGGAAATACATCATGTTTATTTTTGATCAACCGTATATCTCCGATGTGGCCGAATCCTTTCTCATTGAGTCCCAGGCCCCGCTCTTAAGCAATGAATTCTCCCGGGCCTGCGTGTCTGACACGGCCAACCACCTCTCCGATGCCGAGGCCGCCAGGCAGCTGGAGCGCGATCACTTCCGCTGGCTCTACAGCAACAGCGAAAACGCCATCGGCTGGATCGTCAAGACCTTTGGGGCGGACTCCGAGCTGGCCCGAAAGATAGACCTCTTTAAGAACAAATTCAAATTTCGGGAAAAGACAGCGGCCCTGTTTCCCGACATTGCCTTTTTCAAAATCGCGGCAGCCGACATTGAGGCCTTCACCTTTGAGCAGGTGGGCGCGCCCTTTATCATCAAGCCCATGGTGGGATTCATCAGCGCGGGGGTCCACCGGGTAAACACCGAAGCCGAATGGGAAAAAATCCGAGCCCAGCTTTTACAAGAGACCAAAGAGACAGCCCAGGCCTTCCCCGAAGAGGTGATCAGCAGCGCTTTTTTTATTGTGGAGTCCATCATCGAAGGGGACGAGTATGCGGTGGACGCCTATTTCGACGATGACAACAGGCCGGTGGTGCTCAACATCCTCAAACACCGGTTCAGCGGAGAACAGGACATGAGCGACCGGCTCTACCTCACCTCCGCCGAGATCATCACATCACGCCTGGCATCCATTGAAGGCTTTCTCACCGATCTTTCCGAGCTCGGTGATTTCAGAGGGCTCCCCATCCACGCCGAGATCCGCATCGACGATAAGAATCGTCTCCGCCCCATCGAGGTCAACCCCCTGCGCTTTGCCGGGTGGTGCTCCACGGATATCGCCTTGTACGCCTACGGCATCAACGTCTATGACTATTTCGCAAACAAAAAAAAGCCCGACTGGGAGGCGGTGCTTGAAAAAGCCGGGACCGACACCTATGCCATGGCGGTGATTGAGCGCCCCACCCCCCTTTCGAAAGATCAGGCCTTTGATTACCAGACACTCAGCGAGCAGGTCAGCTCTGTCCTTTGCATGCGCAAAATGGATTACCGAACCTTTCCGCTGTACGCCTTCCTCTTTTTCAGCACCTCAAAAAACACCGAACACGAACTCGATGCCATGCTGGCTTTGAACCCCGAGGCCTTTGTTGTCGACCTCGTCCAGGCGGGATAAAATTTACCCATGCCCCACATAGACTATGGTGGGGCCAGGCAAAACCATCCGGTTCCTGCCCAACCTGAGGGCAACCTACTGGATTTTTCCTGATCAGCAAGGCCTGGAAAAAAAGGCCGGTGGATCCAATCCAACGGGGCACACCGTCCCTTTTATCGAACAACAACTTTCACGATATTGCCGGGAAGCATCTGCCCCTTGTTTTCGAACAGGACATGAAAATAGACGGCGCTTGAGATATTCGGCATTTTCTCACTTAAAAGGGGGGGGACACGGAGCTGCACCGTCCCCTGGGTTGATATTTTTCCAGGAACCGACTGATTGGACCCCTCGCTGTAGAGGAGAATCTCTTTCTCTTTTGTAAACAGGGAGGCGTCTCTCGCGTCCACATAGACATCGGCCCACAGATGGGTCAACGAGGCACTCGTTAAAATCGTGTCCCCGGTGTTTAAAACAGAACCGCTGGTGACCCTGAGGTCTGTGATAATGGCATCAAAAGGGGCTTTGTAGGAGGCGGACCCATATCTCGTCTGCAATTGGTTCAGGTGCGCCCGTGCTGTCTCAATCTCGGAGAGAAGGACTTGCACATCGGTTTGGGTTTTAATGGAATCGCGACGCAGGATAGACTCGAGTTTACGGCCCTCTTTTTGCGCTTCGGCCTTGGCGATCCGGTTTGCTTTTAACACCTGATTGTAGTGGTCCCGGGCCAGGAGATACTCATTGTACCGGAGTTTTTTCTCGGTTTCAGCCGCAGTGACCTGAGACCGGGTTGCCGCGTCCAGGCGGTAGAGTTTTTGAAGATTTTCGTGGCGCTCCTTTTTTGCCTCATAGAGGGTCTTCAGGCGGCTCTGTTCATAGCGCGCCTCGGACCTTAACCGGTCACGCGCGATGGCGGTCCCCTGCTGCTTTAAGTCCAGCAATTCACGTTCGTTTGTTAAGGCATCCGAACCCTCACCAGTGTCCTCTCCCGCCACAGGCAGCCTGGCGCCTGCCATCAGCTCGTATTGCCTCATCTTGCCATGAAGGGCGACCTCGGCCGCTTTCAGCTGGGCCTCTCCTTCGGTGGAGACTTGGGTAAAAAGAACCTCCCCTTTTTTTACCACCGCCCCTTTGGCAACAAAAACTGTCTGAATCTCCGTAGGGAACCAGGCCGTAACCGGGGCCGTATCGCCAGAGACAATGCCGTAAGTATAGAGGGTGTTTCGTGTATACAGGGCATAACCGATGAAGAGCCCTCCCACAACAAGCACGCAGATCAGGATCGCCTTCCCCACCGGGACCTTCTTCCGCTGATGGCCCTTCATCTCGACTTGAGCCGGGGTCACCGGCTTCTGTGATGTGCCACCCTCTCGAAATGATATTTTCATTTTAGTCCCCACCCCCGTCAAAAATCAGCCGGAGTGCCGAATAATCGTGATAAGAAAGCCCCCGATAGAAGGGACTTTCCATGAATTGACCTGCCAGGGGTTCCACAACCTGTGGCCACCGGTCCCTGGCGAGGGGATACAAGGTGTCGGTGGCCGGAGCCCTGTGCGAAAATTCAACCCCGACCTCCACCGGCCCTTCGGCCGCTTCAAGGACTGCGGTGGCGATACGATCTATTTTTTCCGGGGCGTCAAAATAGGCCATGACCGTGATCCCATCAGTCAGGCGGGCCACCTGGCGCATCAGGGGCCGGTGTTCCTCCCTCGTAAAAAATTTAACCGGACAGTCCACCCACAGGGGCATCTCCACCCCGATGCGTGCACGTGCCCTCTGAATCAACCGAATATAGGTCCGATTCAACGCCATGCGACGGATGGGTTCCGTCTCCCACCCAGCAATGGAGTGGGGTTCCACATCAAGCTTCACCCCGGAGATCCTGGGCTCGAACCTGTTTTTCGAGCCATTAAACGAGGCGATACGATCAATCCCCCGAGTCAAGGCCTCAAGCCCATCATCACCCGTCAACCATTCCGGTTCGCCCAGCAGAGCCCACACCTCGATCCCCTCCCGTGCACAGTCCCCCAGAAACTGCGTCAACTGTTCTCGGGCCATCTGCTCGGAAAGAAGTCGGGCATCGGAATAGAGGTAGGCATAGACCCTCTTCACCCCGGCGGACCGGGCAGTTTTCACAAAGGCGGCCCGATGGGCCGAGGAGTCCATGGCCGCCCGCGTCTCCCACAGCCACAAAGAGGCGCTCTGCCGGTCGATGTTCTGAAAAGACAAGGCCGTCAGCTGCTCCCCGAGAAGCCTGGAACGCCCGGTCTCACGCCACACATTCGCATACCGGACGCCCAGATCTTTTTTCACACCGGCCAACCGGGCCACCGCCTCAAAGTATGCCTGTTCTGCCGTGTTCACCGCCAAGGGATCCAAGGGGCCCTCCTCATCGATGGAATCAATGGCCTCATACAGCCGGGCGACCCTGACTTTTTCCAGATAATAGTGGGCGTCCCGGCGTTTGGCCAGGGCATCACCCTGGGCGGCTTTAAAATCCATCAGCGCCTCATCAAGCCCAAGCTGTATCTGGTCGGACACGATCTCCAGGCGGAGCCTCAACGACTCTTTCATATGGCTCCAGTAATGGCGATGAAGTCTGGCTGCCTTTCGATGGGCCGTGGACACGCCGCCGCTGAGGGTCAGGTTGATATTGTCTGTCACGGCATCCCCTGTGCTGCGTCCCCGATACTCATACTCCGCCGAAGCATTCAGGGTGCCTCGAATCTCAGGCCCGGCAGATTCCAGAAACCGGGCCTTCTGAAATTCACTGGAGATGGCCTTCACCTGCGGGTGATTCAACACCGACAGCTCCCGAAGCACCCCCGGTGCCTCAAAAACCATATCCTCCAAATGAAAATCAGCCGGAGTCAGGGAGATCCCAACCCCTTGCGGAATCCCGCAGAGGTCTTTCAGGCGACGCATCAAAAACACGATCTGCCGATGGGTATGAGCCCGTTCGGCTCTGCCCGAGACAAGAATCTTCTCAGCCGCCAGACGCTGTCCCCCCAGGGCATCCCCGACGCTTTTCAGGGTCTCATAATAGGTAACCCGGCGTTGATACGTGGAGAGTAAGGCCTCCTGCACATCCCCCAGCTCCTGAAGATGACTCACCTTAAAATAGAGCTGAAGGGCCTCTGCCACCCGCTCGTTGATTTCATCATCGACGCGGCACCGTGAGGTCTCGGCCGTGAGCTGGGCGGCACGCCAGAGCTCGGTATTTCGCCTGATATCAAGCAGGGGCTGAAAGATCCCGAGCAAGCCATCGATGAAAAAACCACTCTGATCGCTGAACAGACCGGCGGCCGAGGAGGTCCCCAGTTCAAAATAAAGCGACGGATAATTGGGCAATGTCGCGATACCGGCCTGAACAAAATCAGCGGCCCAGAGGGACCGCTTTAAATTCACCTCGGGACTCTGCGCCATGACAAGGGAGACGATCGCCTGGACATCCAAAACCTCAGGAAGCCGGACCACCACGGGAGGGGCGACGCCATGCGCATGACGACGGCGCAGAATATAACGGGAGCCCTCCCCCTCAAAGGCTTCTGACCGATGGTACCCGGTCACCTCCCCCGTTTCGGGCGTCAACCGGTAAAGGGACTGATACCCCTTCTTGTCGGATTCAAAGACAAGGGTCCTGTCATCATCGGAAAAAATACGGGTGATCTCCCCATAGCCAGGTCCCAGGGGTTCCCCGAGGTTCTCACCCTGTTCATCCACCGCCATGAGAAGAGACGCCCCCTGGCTGTCTCGGCTCAGGAAAAAAACGCAGCCCGACCGCCGAAGGTAAACGGGCAGCACGGGCTCCCCCGGAATCCCTTTCACTCTCTTTTTCCCTGCAAAACGCAGCGTCCCCGACCCATCGTAATCAAAATGCAGACTCACCAGGGAAAGGGCCTGTTCGCCCGGCCACCCCCACCTTTCACGGGCCAGGGCCTTGAACACGGCAAAGGTCTGCGTCGATTCAGACGAAAACTCCGACAAAGGAAGGCGACTCAATCGCAGGGAGAGAGGGTCGAAATAATAGAGCGCCGTCTCCCCCTGATCGGGATCGGTGATCCTGAAAAATACAATCAGCTCGTCCGCGAGGAACCGGGGCAAAGACTCCGGCTCTAAAACCCGCTTCACCCTTTGATTTTTCAGCTGAAAGACAATGAGATCATGCGCGGTGGTCCCCAGGGTCTCAAAGAGGTGCTGCTGTCCAGAGTAAAAAGGCGCCATCAACTCCTGAATCACCGCCTTATCAGCCTCCTGAATCACCGAATGGCGATTGCGCAGCCCGCAACCCAGGCAAATCAACGCCAGAAAAAGGACGCCCCAGGCCAAAGGAGCCGGGCCTTTCTGTCGCCGCCTAGGCATTCGTCAAATCCGCCATGGCCAGGGAGACCAGCTGATCCGGGGTCTCATGGGTGGCATCGCCTTGAACCACACTGAAGGTCACCTCGGGCCGCTGAATATCATACAGATATTCAAGGCCTTCAATGGCCTTGTGAATGCGTTTCACAGCCATCACAGCCCCGTCAAAATCGGTCTCGACAAGAATAATCCCCAGGGTCTGTGCGTCCCAGACACAGGTGGTATCCAAATCTCTCAAATCCTGACTCAAGGCTTTAAAAAGGGTATTAACGTACCAGACAACACGATCGGGAGAATTCTTCTGCACACGCTCTATGTGCTCGATGCGGGCCAGGGCCAAGGTAAAGCATGAATGATAGCGCTTCGTACGGATCAACTCCCGCTTCAACTCAAGCTCAAAATACTGTTTGTTGTGAAGCTTTGTATGGTGATCATAAAGAAGGGCGGCAAGGTCCACTCCCCCTATTTTTCCACTTCTGACCGCCTCCATCGCCTGCTCAGTCAGTTCATACGAATAGATATTTTTCTCCACCGTTTCACCTGGCTGGCACACAAATCCGCACACCAGACACTCCAGTTCAATGACCGGCTCAGGGTTGATGGCCTGGCAATTTGAACACTTAAAGTAATCCGCGGGTTTCTCATAATCGATGCCGATATGACGCAGCTGCTTCTCACACTTCGGGCAGACAAAATCCGCACCCTGCCGAAAGGCTTCAAGGGAGTCCACATGACCACACTGAAAATGATGGATCATCTGACCGCGAACAATATCCAGGGAGGAGCAGACCGGGCAGACCTCACGATAATTGACCTGATACGACTCACACACCGAACACAGCCGAACCCGATTTCTCAGCTGCCTGACAAAAAAGCCCCTTTCGGATAAAGCCTCCAGATAGGCATTTTCATTTTCAAGTTCCCCGGACAGCTTCAGGACATCCGGGTAAAAATGCCCACTGGGCTTAAAGGGGGAGGCAACCGGATCAATGACGCTCACGCCGCTGTCCACCACCCCTTTCAGAAAGGCGAGGACCGCCACATCAGATAAATTCGCGTCCCGGTATTTTTTCAGAAAAAAGAAGACATTTCGGATCGCCGGCAGGAGTTCAGCGCGATAAACCGGGCGAAAAAGGACATAAGCGGCCCCTTTTTTAAAGGCCTCCGCGAGGAGGTCCTTCTCATAGCAGGAGGTTACAAAAATTGTTTTATTTACAAACATCGGCACACGGTCCGCCCCGGCCGGTCCCTCTTCCTGACAATAAATCATCAGGTCTATGTCGCCCGACTGATCTTGCAGGGACGAGACCTCTGCCTGTGTGATGGAGAGCGACGCCTCAAATTGAGCAGAAACCAGTCCCTCCTTGATGCGTTGAAACTCCTCGTCGTGTGCCCCGACAATGGCTACGTTAAAGACTTTTTCCATACACCCTCACCATTTTTTAGTATTGCGCCATGCAGATTCCGGCAGATAACCCTCCTGGTAATTAATCCTGAAAATTTCCAGCAAAAGCGCCCCGAACCTCACCCACCTGAACAGCGCCTTGTATCCTGGGAAAAAAAAGACCGTGGGAAACAAGGCCACCTCTTCGTCACGGCGCTCACTGAAGACCAGCGCAATGGCAAAACAGAGAAACACCACCCCCACATAAATAATATAGGCAAAACACAGGACAAAGATGAGGAGTTTCGGGTAAAAGATCAGCATCAAAATGAGATAGACCGCATAGATAAAGGTCAAAAAGACGGTAAAGAAAAATTCGAGGGAGAGTTCGAAGGCATTGCGCCAGTCGTAGGTCCAGAACTTCATGATATCAACATGCTTTCGAAAATAGGTCCTGAAGCCCCCCTTGTCCCAGCGGAACCGCTGGCCTCTCAACACCCGCCAGGTATCCGGGGCGTTGGTCATGGCGATGGCTGCCGGGGCAAAGACAATCTTCCAGCCCACCTTTTTAATTTTCAAGGTCAAATCGGCGTCCTCCGCCAACTCGGGATCCCAGGCCCCAAAGGAGGTTAAGGATTCCCGCCTGAAAGCCCCGAAGGCCCCACTGACCTGCATCCCCATGCCAAGGAATCCGAGCCACCGTTTCCACATGGAGATGGACAGGGCATACTCAATGGCCTGAAGGCGAGTCCAGATGGACGCCCCGATATTTCTCACCTTAAGATTGCCCGCCACCCCGCCGACCCGGCTGTCGTAAAAGGGGCCAATCATGTGAAGCAGCATATCCCGGTCAAAGGAGGTGTCCGCGTCCACCGAAACGATGTAATCCCCGGTGGCCAGATAAAAAGCCATGTTGGATGCCGTGGGCCGACCGGATCGTCCGGTGGCAGCGCTGTTCCGGTATAATTTCACCAGCCCCTGGTCGGCAAAAGGTCTGGCCTCCTCATACATCCGGTCTTCCGAGTTGTCGTCGATGACAATGATCTCAAGGTTGGGATAGCGAAGTTCAAGAAGCGAGCGAATGGCCTGGGCGACGCTGGCTTCTTCGTTGTAGCCCACAAGAAGGACGCTGACCGAAGGATTCGTGGCGAAAAAGATTTTTTTTTGCTCTTCGTCCTGGGGCAGCCGACCACATATTTTGGCAACATAAAGAAAAATGGTGGGGAAAATATAGCGCGGAAATTCGCCGAAAATAAACACGGGCATAAAAAAAAGAATCCATTCCCAAATCGCTCGGTTGGAGAACTGACTCTGAATCAAGTGGCTGAAATCAAACATCGCAAAGAGCACAAGATTCAAAAAATCAGCCATATTATGTCCCCAAATAGGAAAGATAAAGAGTAACGATTACGTTGATGCCTTCGTCGGACCTGCGGGAGCCCATCTTCATGGATTTATTTTAAAAAAGAGTCACGTTTGATGAACGGGTTGTGATGGGCGACCCCGATAGAGGCATGCTTGAAGGCAGGTTTTTGAAACGCCGTAGAGGTAGAGACAGATAAAAGCAGTATAACATACTGCCCCTTATTTTACATCCTTCCAACAAATTCAGTCTTTTCGTCGATACGGTTCCGGGTCGATCTCGTATCGTTTCATCACCTGCTGAAGGGCTTGGCGTTCCATGCCGCAACGTCGGGCGGCCTGGGCTACATTGCCCCCTGTCTCTTCCAGAAGCGCCCCCACATACCCGCCGTTAAACGCTTTAAGGCACTGCTCTTTGGCCTCTTTGTAGGGAAGCCCTTTCAGGCAGGTTCCTGCCCTGTCTCCTGAAACGACCCCGGGAGACACGGCCAGCACCTCCCGCAAATCCTCGGGCTCCATCATCTCCCCTTTGGCAAAGAGCAGCCCTTTCATCATGAGGCTCTCCAGCTCCCGAATATTTCCCGTCAGGGGCAACTCCCTCAACAGATCCATCAGCGTATCGGAGACAGGCAGCGGATCGCGGCCCATGGTGCTGGCGTGTTTGTGAATGAAATGGCTCACCAGGGCCGGGATGTCCTCGCGGCGTTCGCGCAGCGGGGGGAGCCTCAAGGGAAGCACATTGAGCCGGTAGTAAAGATCCTGACGAAACTCGCCCTTCTCAATGGCCTGGGCCAGATTCTTATTGGTGGCGGCAATAATCCGAACATCCACGGGAATGGATGTTGTCCCCCCCAGGGGCTTGATCTCTTTTTCCTGAATCACCCGGAGGAGCTTGGATTGAATGGTCGGGCTGATCTCCCCGATCTCATCTAAAAAAAGCGTTCCCCCGTCTGCCGCCTGAAAGAGCCCCTGACGATCGGATGATGCCTGGGTAAAGGCCCCTTTTCTGTATCCGAAGAGCTCGCTCTCCAGAATCTGCTCGGGCACGGTGGGACAGTTGACGGTGACAAAAGGCCCCGCTTTCCGCTCGCTCTGTGCATGAATCGCCCGGCAGGTCAGCTCCTTTCCCGTCCCCGACTCCCCGGTCACCAGAACGGTCATATCGGTTCTGGCCACCATGCGGATGGTCTCAAAAACCTTCAGCATGGCAGGGGAGCTGCCCACAATGTTGTGAAAGGTCGCCTGCTCCTGAAACGCGTTATGGAGCCGGATGTTCTCACTGATCAACCGATTTCGCTCCAGGGCCTTTCTCAACCGGAACACCAGGGTGTCGTGATCAAAGGGCTTGGCGATAAAATCATAGGCCCCGGCCCGAATCGCCTCCACCGCGGAATCGATGGAGCCGTAAGCCGTCATCATGATCACCGCGATCCCCTGCTTGAGCGCCCGGATCTGCCGAAGCAGCTCCGCCCCACCCATACCGGGCATCTTCATGTCCGACAAGACCAGATCAAACCGCTTTTCCTGAATCATGGAAAAAGCCTCTTCACCGGAGGAGGCCGTCTCCACCTTGCAGCCCAAATCGGGCTCCAGGCTCCGCTTGAGAAGCCGCAGCATGTCGATCTCGTCATCAACGATTAATATGCGATGTGTCAAAATATGTCTCCGAAAGGGCTAAAGGGCTAAAGGGCTAAAGGCTAAAGGCTAAAGGCTAAAGGCTAAAGGCTAAAGGCTAAAGGCTAAAGGCTAAAGGCTAAAGGCTAAAGGCTAAAGGCTAAAGGCTAAAGGCTAAAGGCTAAAGGCTAAAGGCTAA
>NZ_JAQYWB010000142.1 GCF_030145185.1 Desulfoluna sp.
CCCTACCCTTGTGGCCCGAAAACCGTTGGCAACGCGGCAGATAAAGGCCCCTGAAAGGCAAAACGGCGTTAAGCTCGCAAGTCCTCGATTTTGGAGTCTTTTCATTGGCCCCGTGTCAACCACCAGCGCACGGCTTTTTTATTACAGATTAAGCGCAGCGACTCCTCGCACCAAGAACCAGGAACGAAGCATCCAGAACGCTTTTAAAAAAAGATTGAGCGCAGCGATTCCTTGAACCAAGAACCAAGCACCAAGAACTAAGAACGCTTTTAATAGAGGGATATACGGGGATGGGTTTTTTGGGGCTGTTTCGGTTACCCGCGGTGCGCAAGCACACCCTACCCTTGCAGCCCGAAGATTGTCGGAAATATGTTACCTAAAGGCGCCCGAATGCCAAGTAGGGCCGAGTCCATAAGGCCCCTATTCTGTACTATTTACGCTTGCGTCTGTGTTTGTGTCTGCCACCAGCCCCCGGCTTTTATATAACAGATTGAGCGCAGCGACTCCTTGAACGAAGAACGCCGAACCAAGCACGAAGAACGTTTTTGCCCTTACCCATTGGCCATTCGCGAAGCGAATACCTTGAACCAAGCACCAAGAACGCTTTTATTTTTTACCTAAACCTCATAATCGATAAAATGGTGCAGATCATCGGGATGAATGGCATCACCGGAGACGGCCCGATCGCAGGCGGTGGCGCCGGCTTTTTTCATCTGTTTGGCGCTGCCGCAGAGAAGGGGGTGCCAGTCAGGGAGGGGACGGCCTTCCAGGACCCGGCGGTACGCACAGGTCTCCGGGAGCCAGCGGTACTTGGCCACGTCGGCCGGAGTCAACTGGACACAGACATCGTTGATAAAGGTCCGGTTCTCGTAAATCCGGCACCGGCTGCTCTCCAGATCCAGATATTGGCAGGCCACAGAGGTCACGTAAATGGCTCCGGTTTCGGCATCTTCAAGTTTTTCCATGCAGCAGAGACCGCACCCGTCACAGAGGGATTCCCACTGTTTCTGGGTCATTCGATCCAGGGGTGTGTTCTCCCAGAATGACGTTCGGCTTTCTCTGTCTTTATTGTTTGCGGTCTTCTTCACTGTCCGGCGAATCCTTCAATCCAGAATGTATTCAATCAAAAAAATGGCCCCGCAAAAATCCAGGTTTTTCAAGGTTAACAGGAACGTTCTACCGTTCGAGTCACGTTAAAAAACCCAGGTTGCGAGGCAAGTTGGACGATGATTCTTTACGAACGCACCCTAAAAATCAAGACTTAAAGTGAATGCTCATGTTTAAACGCAAGCCATGCCAGGGTGACCTGTTCGGTCCACTGATCTTCCGTCAGGCTCCACTGTGCCATCTGGCCGGGATCGGCAGGCATCGACACCATCTTCGCCAAATCTTTATATGCGTGATTTTTCATGAGATCTTCTGCGAAGGTGCCCTCTTCAATGAATTCCGTCGGGAATCGGTCCGGATGGGCCGCAACCAAAGCTTCCAAATCATCAGCGGTACGTGCAAATTCCATTTATCACAACTCCGTATCAAACAGTTCAACACATGCCCGAAAAATAAGATTATGTCTCTTCCGGGGATTCAAACCGACAAAAAAATAATATAGTGCATCACTTCACGATTTTCAACCTTTCAGACAGATCAAGAGCTACAAAAAAAGCCCGATTTCTCTACCTTTGACACCTCAGGGCGTCCCTTAGTTCATGCTCGCAAGTCAGCGCCATCTTCAGTCACATCACCCTGAAAATTTTCTTCGTCATCGCTTTTTCAGTTGTTTCTATGGCAAAATGTCAGTATGTGATGAGCCGCATTTGTTTGAATATCAGCGAATTTTCAAAACCCCCGGATCTCGGTTATGCCCGATAGGCTCACCCCCGATACCAGGACGACCCCATGCCCAACAGCCGGTTTCGGCTTGAAATATGATGGTTCCGTAACACCCCCAAAGGAGTCTCCGACAGTTTTCATCTGGCGGCGAAGCATCGTAACGTTGGCATTGTGAAGAACCATCAACTAAGAGGAAGATCCACACATGACAGACAGTAGTAACATTCGAAACATCGCCATCATTGCCCACGTTGACCACGGAAAAACCACCCTTGTGGACGCCATGTTCCGCCAAAGCGGCCTGTTCCGTGAGGACCAGGAAGTGGAAGACCGGCTCATGGACAGCATGGACCTGGAAAGAGAACGGGGCATTACCATTTCTGCCAAAAACTGTTCAGTTAACTGGATGGGCACCCGCATCAACATTCTCGATACCCCCGGCCACGCTGATTTCAGTGGCGAGGTGGAGCGTGCTCTCTCCATGGTAGACGGTGCCATCCTGCTGGTAGACGCCTCCGAAGGCCCCCTGCCCCAGACCCGCTTTGTTTTGAAGAAAACCCTGGAAGCCGGCCTCAAGGTCATCGTGGCCATCAACAAAATTGACCGCGCCGACGCCCGACCCGACGAAGTCTTAGACGAAATCTACGACCTCTTTATCGACCTTGATGCCACCGATAAGCAGCTCGATTTCCCCGTGCTCTACGCCATCGGCCGTGACGGCATCGCACAGAACACTCTGGAAGAGAAAGGCACCGACCTTACCCCTCTCTTTACCAAAGTCGTCAACGATCTTCCCGCGCCCATGATTTACCCGGAAAAACCCCTCCAGATCCTCATCTCCGACCTCGGCTACTCCGATTACCTGGGACGTCTCGCCATCGGCAGGGTCTACAACCGGCCCCTCTCCACCAAGACGCCCCTGGTCTACATCAACGAAGAGGGCAAGGCCATTCGCATCAAGGTCACCAAGGTGCAGGTCTATGATGGTCTCTCCATCAGCGAGACCGATATCGTTCAGGCCGGTGACATCGCCGTCATCTCCGGGATCGAGGAGATCCAGATCGGAGACACCGTCTGTGAGATGGACCACGCCGTGGCGCTGCCTCGCGTCACCGTCGATGAGCCCACCGTGGCCATGCGTTTTTCCATCAACACCTCCCCCATGGCTGGTAAAGAAGGCAAAATCGTTCAGTCCAGTAAAATCGTGGAACGCCTCCAGAAAGAAGCCATGAAGAACGTCTCCATGAAAGTGGATCTCACGGACGACCGTGAATCCTTCATGGTCAAGGGACGCGGGGAATTCCAGATGGCTATTCTCATCGAGACCATGCGACGCGAAGGGTTCGAGCTCTGCGTCGGTCGCCCTGAGGTCATTTTTAAAGAAGAGAACGGTGTCCGCACCGAGCCCATCGAAACCGTCTACGTGGACTGCGATGACTCCTTCATGGGCGTAATCACGGAAAAACTTTCTCTTCGTAAAGGCAAGCTGATCAACCTCACCAACAACGGTCGTGGCCGCGTGAACATGGAATTTTCCATCCCCTCACGCTCCCTGATCGGTTACCGTGATGAGTTCCTCACAGACACCAAGGGTACCGGGATCATGAACTCCATCTTCCAGGGATACGAGCCCTACAGAGGAAGCTTCCCTACCCGCTACACCGGCTCCATCGTCTGTGACCGCAGCGGCCAGTCCGTCCCCTACGCTCTGTTCAACCTGGAGCCCCGCGGCCGCATGATCATCCCCCCCACGGTCCCCGTGTATGAAGGCATGATCATCGGTGAGCACAACAAAGAAGGCGACATCAACGTCAACGCGTGCAAAGAGAAAAAACTCAGCAACATGCGCGCTTCCGGCAAAGATGAGAACACCGTCTGCTCCCCCGTGAAGCCCCTGACCCTGGAACAGGCCATCAACTTCATCCGTGAAGACGAAATGGTCGAGATCACACCAATCTCCATCCGTCTGAGAAAGGCCATCCTCTCTCAGCAGAAGCGTTACCAGATGCGTCCTAAAAAAGAAGCATAGAACGCTTTCTAAATAATTGTGTACCCGACAGCCCTTCCTGAAGCCAGTGAAGGGCTGTTGGTGTTTTGGGGGGAAGGCAGAAGGCTGGGGGAAGTAAGGAAGAAGGCTGAAGGCTGAAGGCTGGGGACAGAAGGCAGAAGGCAAAAGGCAAAAGGCTGAGGGCTGGGGGCTGGGGGCTGGGGGCTGGAGGATAGAGGCTGGGCGCTGAAAGTCGAGAAGTCGTCGCGGTCCCACACGTCAACCTGTGGCTGCTCCGGGGAATACATGGTAGGCTGCGTTTGTGCACCGTAAATATCCGGGTTAGCCATTGATACGATGCATAAATCATGCGCAAGCACACACTACGACAATCTATGGGAGTAATTGATGGATTTCATTGAATTTGACCGCAGGCATATCTGGCACCCCTACACCTCCATGAAAAATCCGCTCCCCGCCTTCGAGGTGACCTCGGCCGACGGCGTTCGCCTGACCCTTGCAGACGGAACAGAGCTTATTGACGGCATGTCCTCCTGGTGGGCCGTGATTCACGGTTACAACCACCCGGTGCTCAATCAGGCGCTTTCGGACCAGGCGTCGAAGATGTCCCACGTGATGTTTGGCGGCCTCACCCACAAACCAGCCGTGGAGCTGGCCCAGCTCCTGCTCTCCATCACGCCGGATCCCCTGGAACGCATTTTTTTCTGTGACTCCGGCTCGGTCTCTGTGGAAGTGGCCCTCAAAATGGCCTTTCAGTACTGGATGGCCCGTGGGATAAAGGGAAAAAATCGCATCTTAAGCTTCATGAACGGCTACCACGGGGACACCTTCGGCGCCATGAGCGTCTGCGACCCCGTCAACGGCATGCACGATATCTTTTCAGGGGTTCTCCCCAAACACCTCTTCGCCCAAGCGCCCCAGGCCCGTTTTGATGAAGAGCCCTCAGCCGACGAGCTCGAAAAATTAGAAACCCTCATGGAGAGCCACAAAGACGAAATCGCCGCCGTCATCATCGAGCCGGTGGTTCAGGGCGCAGGTGGGATGCGTATCTACTCTCCCCTCTTCCTGAAAAAACTGCGCGAGCTCTGCGACCGGTACGGTTTCCTCCTCATCTTCGACGAGATCGCCACCAACTTCGGACGTACCGGCAAGCTTTTTGCCCTGGAGCACCCCGAAGTCGTCCCGGACATCCTCTGCCTTGGCAAGGCCCTCACCGGCGGATACATGACCCTGGCCGCCACCCTGACCACCGATGAAGTCGCCAAGACCATCAGCAGCGGCAATCCGCCCAATTTCATGCACGGTCCCACCTTCATGGGCAACCCCCTGGCTTGCGCCGTGGCCCTGGCCAGCACCCGTTTGCTCCTCGATTCTCCCTGGGAAGCCCGGGTAAAAACGATTGAAACGAGCCTCAAAAATGGCCTCCTGCCCCTGGCCGACCTGCCCCAGGTCGCGGACGTCCGCGTCCTCGGAGCCATCGGCGTGGTGGAGCTCACCCACCCCGTAGACATGGCCGTCACCCAGGCCCGCTTCGTAGAACGCGGCGTCTGGGTCCGCCCCTTTGGCAAACTCGTTTATGTCATGCCCCCCTTTGTCATGGAACCGGACGACCTGAAAACGGTGACTACGGTTATGGGTGAGGTGGTGGGGATGGAAAAGGGTTAAGGGAAAAAGGGTTAAGAAAAAAAGCGTGCTTGGTGCTTGGTTCTTGGTGCTTGGTTCGAGGAGTCGCTGCGCTCCGGCAGTTATGAAAAAACCAACACCGTTCTTTCTCGCTCCCAGGCTCTGCCTGGGGGTGTTGGGTGCAAGGCTCTGCCTTGCCGGTATGAATAGCCGTGGTGCAGGGGTGAAACTCACAGGTTGCAGAGCTTCAAGCGTGGAGGCAGAGCCTCCGGAGAGCATTCCCAGGCGGAGCCTGGGAACGAGGTGAAAAAACGTGCTTGGTTCTTCGTGCCTGGTTCGAGGAGTCGCTGGGCTCCGGTAGTTATGAAAAAACCAACACCGTTCTTTCTCGCTCCCAGGCTCTGCCTGGGGGTGT
>NZ_JAQYWB010000001.1 GCF_030145185.1 Desulfoluna sp.
GAAAAGCGCAGGGTACCGGCAATCCGGCCGGGCCCACAAAGACAGAAACAAAGGAAACCTCTCCGCCAGGAGAAGGCGGCCCGAAAACATCCATTTTGGTGTCCGAACCCACCCCGCACCATAAAAAAAACGGCGCGCAGCTTCTAAAGCCACGCGCCGTTTTAAAAAGTACCCAAGCGAAGGCACCCTGTTACAGGTCAGCCCTCACCCGATTTCATCTTACTTAGTCCGTTTCCTCCACCGCTACCTCTTCACCCAGCAGCTCTTGGGGAAACGCCTGCTCGTCCGTGGAGGCGATCACTGGTTTCCCAGCTTTGTAGACCCCCCGACGGATGACCTGGACATAACCAAACTTGTCCCGGCTGTAGATAAAAACCATGTTACGGACCTTTTTCTCGTTAAATCCGGTCCCATCAATGAGTTCCTTTAAGGTAAACTCTTTGTCCGGGTTGCTCTGAAGCAATTCCATCATTTTGAGATAATCCGCTCGGTACGTCCGTTTTGCCGGCTTGTTTTTTTCTTTGGATGAGCTGGAGGAAGCCCTCCTTTTCCCACCTCCCGGCAATTTACGCTCCATACGTGCCAACTGGCGACTCAGACTCCTCATCTGGTCTTCAAGCCGGTCAACCTGCCTTTGAAGTTTGTTGTAATGTACCCTTGGAACAAAATCCCCCCGCATGGTTTCAATCACATGCGAAAATGCACTTTCAAGATCGTATCCTGCTGCCATTGACGAATCTCCAAACCTTTCCCGTTAATATTTTAACAACCCACAGGTAAAGATGATAATTAGAAATCCTTACCTGGTCAAGAATTTTATTACCTAATTCATTTCTTAATGAACATTGAAAACAATTTATACCGCATGTTTATTCTCAATGTTTAATGGACTTGGAACACAAGACACAATACCTAACACTACACAAAACGGTTGCTAAGCAGTTTTTCTTCCACAAATATCACAAAGTATTACACGCTTTTCGCGATGTGATAAAGAACACACCTGAAAAGACGAAAAAGAATAAAAACCGAGACCGACGACATCTTAAATAAACTGTTAATTCAATGGCTTTTCCAGAATAAACAAAATGAGCATCGCCGATCAAATCGCAACAAAAAACCCCGGTGCATAAGCAAAGGGGCTTTTAGAAATAAAAATAAGCTCAGAGTATTACATCCGCATGCTGATGTCCACGGAACGCGCCTGATGAGTCAGGGCCCCGGAGGAGATCACATCCACCCCCGACTCCGCATACCCTCGAAGATTCTCCTCGGTAATATTCCCGGAGACCTCCGTAAGAGCGCGGCCGTTGACAATCAAGACAGCCTTCGCCACATCCGCCATACCCATATTATCCAGCATGATCACATCCGCACAGGCGTCTATGGCCTCGGCCAGCTCATCAAAATTGCTGACCTCCACCTCGACCTTCACCAGATGAGAAATGGACCGGCGAACCGTCGCAACGGCCTCCTTAATCCCACCGGAAACCGCGATATGGTTGTCTTTGATCATCACCCCGTCGTACAGGGCCATGCGATGGTTGAAGGCACCTCCGATACGAACGGCCTCTTTTTCAAGCACTCGCCACCCCGGCGTGGTCTTTCGGGTATCCACCAACCGAACAGGGAGCCCCTGGACCATCTTGGCATACCGGCTCACATGGGTGGCGATGCCGGAGAGACGCTGCAAAAAGTTAAGGGCCGTCCGCTCCCCCTTGAGGAGAGTCCTCAAGGGTCCTGCCACCTTCAGGATGACGTCTCCTTTGTTTACCCAGGAGCCGTCACAGGCCAGAACGTCCACCCGGCAGGTGGCGTCCAAAAAGGTAAAGCAGGCCGCTGCAGTGGCCGTGCCAGCCACCATGAGCGCCTCTTTTGCCACGAGCACCCCCTCTCCCATCTCCCCTTCGGGGATCAGAAAGTCAGTGGTGATATCTCCAGAGCCGATATCCTCGGCAAGGGCCAGACGAATCAGTTGTTCTGTCATCATATTCATAGGCTGTCTCTCCCCTTTGCGGCAGGTTGCCCCCAGGAGGGGCAACCTGCCACAACAAGGCATTTACCCTTCCTGAACATCCTTGAGTTTCTGAAGGTTAAGCACCAGCTTGTCACGCTTGTCTTTGGCCTCCTCGTACTGAGCCTGGAACTTAGCAACCACCTCAGCAGGAGCCTTGGCGATGAAACTCTGGTTGCCCAGCTTTCCTTCGACGCCCGCCACCTCTTTTTCGATTTTAGCGATCCCCTTGCCAAGACGCTCGATCTCCCTGTCGAAGTCCACGACCCCTTCAAGGAAAACAAAGACAACGGCGCCTTCGACGATGGCTGTTGCGACGCCTTTAGGCCGTTCCCCCGAGACTTTGACTTCGCAGGAACCCAGACGTGAGAGGGTCATGATCGTCCCTTTTTCACGTTCCACAAGGTCTGCCACATCCTGGGTCTCCGCATGCACTTCAACGGTCAACTCCATGGAGGGGGCGATGTTCATTTCTGAACGGATATTTCGAAGCCCTGAGATCACCTCGATAACCGTCTCCATCTCCTTCTCAGCGGTGGCATTGGCTCCGTGAGCGGCAAACTCAGCACAATCGGGCCAGGAAGCCGTCATGATGGACCCTTCCGTTCCGGGCAGTTTGCTGTAAATCTCTTCGGAGACAAAGGGAACGATGGGATGAAGCAGAATCAAGGTATCGTGGAGCACGCGATACAGGACGGAACGCGTAGACGCCATGGCGGCATCCCCCGTTTTCCCATAAAGCGCAGGCTTGGAGGCTTCCAGGTACCAGTCGCAGAAGCTGTGCCACACAAAGGTATAGAGGGTTGCGGCGGCTTCGTTGAATTTGTACGTATCGATGGCCTCGGCCACTTTCTCGGTGGTCTCGGCGAGACGTGCAAGAATCCAGCGATCTGCCAGGCTGATATTGGCGTAATCGATCTTGGGGTAAGGCGTCTCAAGGTGCATGAAAGAGAAACGCGCCGCGTTCCAGATCTTGTTGATAAAGTGACGGTACCCTTCCACACGAGCCAGGGACATCTTCACGTCCCGTCCCTGGGCGGCAAAGGCCGTGAGGGTGAAGCGAAAGGCGTCGGTCCCGTACTCGTCGCTGACGGTGAGGGGATCGATGACGTTGCCTTTGGACTTGCTCATCTTCTTGCCCTCTTCATCTCGAACCAGGGCATGAATGTAAACATCTTTGAAGGGGACTTCATCCATCACGTAGATGCCCATCATCATCATGCGCGCCACCCAGAAAAAGAGGATGTCAAAACCGGTCACCAGCGCTGCTGTGGGATAAAAGGTTTTAAGAAGCTCCGTTTTTTCGGGCCACCCCATGGTGGAAAAAGGCCAGAGGGCCGAACTGAACCAGGTATCCAGAACGTCGGAATCCTGGGTCAGATGATGGCCGCCGCAGCCGGGACAGACGGTGGGGTCTGTCGCCTCCACAATGTCCATGCCGCAGTCGTCACAAGTCCAGACAGGAATACGATGTCCCCACCAGATCTGACGGGAAATACACCAGTCACGGATATTGTACATCCACTCGTAATAGGTCTTGGTCCAGTGCTCGGGGATGATCCGCGTTTTCCCCTCTTCCACTGCGGCAATGGCTTTATCTGCCAGGGGCTTAACCTTAACGAACCACTGCCGGGAGAAGTTGGGTTCGATGGCGGTCTTACACCGGTAGCAGTGTCCAACGCTGTGTTTGTGCTCTTCGATTTTTACAAGAAGCCCCGCCTCTTCAAGGGCCTTAACCGCCTCAATGCGGCAAGCTTCCCGGGTCATCCCTTCAAAACGACCGGCCCCTTCGTTCATCAGCCCGTCGTCGGTCATCACCTTGAGGGTTTCAAGGTTATGCTTCTTGCCCAGCTCAAAGTCATTGGGGTCATGGGCAGGCGTGACCTTAAGAGCACCGGTACCAAAGGCCATCTCCACATAGCTGTCTTTGATGATGGGGATGATCCGATCTGTCAGGGGAAGCTTCACATGGGTAGCGCTGATTCCCTGATAGCGTTCGTCTTCCGGGTTCACGGCCACGGCGGTGTCACCAAACAATGTCTCAGGGCGGGTGGTGGCCACCACAAAATGACCGGTTCCGTCGGCAAAGGGGTATTTGATGTGATAAAGCTTTCCGTCTACCTCTTCGTGCTCCACCTCAAGATCTGCCAGAGCGGTGTTGCAGCGGGGACACCAGTTGATAATGTAGTTGCCGCGGTAGATAAGATCCTTTTTATAAAGATCGACAAACACCTTTCGAACCGCATCCGAGAGCCCTGAATCCATGGTAAAACGCTCACGATCCCAGTCGCAGGAGGCCCCCATCCGCTTGAGCTGATTGATGATGGCACTGCCGGACTCTTCCTTCCACTGCCACACTTCATCGATAAAAGCGTCTCGGCCGACCTCATGACGGGTCTTGCCTTCGGCCGCCAGCTTTTTTTCCACCACGTTCTGGGTGGCGATGCCCGCATGATCGGTACCGGGCATCCAAAGGACGTTGTCCCCTTTAAGGCGTCTGTAGCGGCAAAGAATATCCTGAAGGGTGTTGTTCAGGGCATGTCCCATGTGGAGGACACCGGTGACGTTGGGCGGAGGGATCACAATGGAATAAGGCTTCTTATCGCTTGTCTCCTCCGCTGAAAAGAGCCCCTCTTCAACCCAGTACGCATAGCAGCGTTTCTCTACTTCATGGGGCTCATACCCCTTAGCCAGCAATTCTTTGCTCATAATCAAACCTCATATGTTAATAGGCGCGCACCCTTTGACGCTCTACATGAACAAGGGCACCCTACCTGTCTGTTCTGGATGCAGACACCGGGGCAAAATGCCCGAAGGTATCGGAACCACGCAATAAACCGAAAATAATTTCAGCAAACGGCCCACGTTTGTGAAACCATCCAAAAAGAAAAACTGGAAATTATTAAATAATCTCCAGTCTTCTTGCAACCATTTATTAACAACCGGGTTGAATCAGGAAAAATTTTCCCGGATCATCTTTTTCATTTTTTCAATGTCATCCGAAAGATTCTTGCCGATAGCGTCCACGATCAGCTCTTCGATTCGCTCTTTGAACATCGTCCGCACCACACGTTCGACCACCCGTTCCAGCTGAGCCTCGGAAATATCTGCCAGGCCTTCCATGGAAACAGGAACGGGGGCATCCTCGTCTTCGGGAACAGGATCCGGGTCATTGATCTCCGACAGATCAAAGGTCCCCTCAGGAAACCCCGGAGGACGTCTTTCAGGCTTCGGCGTGTCGGATAACATATCCGGCATGGCCTGTGCCGTCCCCCCCTGTTCATCGACCATCTCTGAAAGATCCAGCACCAGCGAATCACCCTTGCTGTTTTCGTCGACTGTCATCGACAGGTCATCCTCGGGCATGTCAAGGTCCAGAAGGAGATCCTCGTCCTCGGACAGGACGATCGTCTCATCGGGGAGCTCTTCAAGGAGGCCGTCATCGTCCAGGGCCTCAGGTGCCAGCGCCGCTTCGTCCTCAAGAGGCAGGCCAATATCCAGGAGAAGATCCTCGTCCTCAGACAGGACAATCGTCTCATCGGGGAGCTCTTCAAGGAGGCCGTCATCATCCAGAGCATCAGGTGACAGCGCCGCTTCGTCCTCAATGGGCAGGCCAATATCCAGGAGAAGATCCTCGTCCTCAGACAGGACAATCGTCTCATCGGGGAGCTCTTCAAGGAGGCCGTCATCGTCCAGAGCATCAGGTGACAGCGTCGCTTCGTCCTCCAGGGGCATGCCGAGGTCCAGAAGAAAATCTTCGTCCTCGGACAAAACAAGCGTCTCATCGGGAAGCTCTTCAAGAAGACCGTCGCCCTGAGAGTCAGGTGCCATGACCGCTTCGTCCTCCAGGGGCATGCCGAGGTCCAGGAGGATATCCTCGTCCTCGGACAAAACAATCGTTTTATCGGGGAGCTCTTCAAGAAAGCCCTCATCCATCAGGGACTCCAGCGGAACGCCCCCATCGTCACCCTCGGCCAGGAGGAGATCGATATCGACAAACCCATCATCTGCACGGGTCGTTGCCGCTACATCCAAGGGGATATCACCGGCATTGACCTCATCCCGCTCGGCCAGCCCCAAGTCGTCCAGGTTAAAGGATAACTCCAAGGTCTCCTCATTGTCAGGAAAAGAATCTTCCTCCAGAAGAGAAGAGATCTCCGTCAAATTGTGAGGATCTGTCTTCGGGGTATCTTGTCCATCAAGCCCCCCTGGTGCATCCCACTCACCCAGGGAAACCCCATCGTTTTCAGATGTCTCGCCAAGCAGACCGGCCATTTCTGTCAGGTCAAGGGTCTCTTCCCCGAGGTCTGGAGCCTCCAGGGGCTCATCCAGAAGACCCGCCATCTCACTCAAATCAATGGTCTCCTCCCCAAGATCCGGGGCTTCCAGGGGCTCATCCAGCAGGCCCGCCATCTCACTCAAATCGATGGTCTCCTCCCCAAGATCCGGGGTTTCCAGGGACTCATCAAGCAGGCCCGCCATCTCACTCAAATCGATGGTCTCCTCCCCAAGATCTGGAGTTTCCAGGGACTCATCAAGCAGGCCCGCCATCTCACTCAAATCAAGGGTCTCCTCCCCAAGATCTGGAGCTTCCAGGGACTCATCAAGCAGACCTGCCATCTCACTTAGATCCAGGGTCTCATCCCCAAGGGGGATCGCATCGCCCCCCGCAAACACCTCTGTCTCCATCGAAGGATTGGCACCCTCATCAGGAGTTTCCTCAAAAAGCGCCTCTTCCGATAAGTCAATACACAGGTCGTCGTCGATCCCTTCCAGGCCATCCCCTTCCAGAAGATCACCGTTCCCATCCACCATCTCCGTCAGCTCAATAAACTCATCATCGTCATCATCAATCCATTCTTTATCGGGAGCAGCTGGAGGCATTTTATTCAATGAATCTTTTCTAGTGGAGTCGGTCATAGTTTGCATCTCCTGGAGGTGAGTAAGCAACACGTTGTTTATTGCAACACCATGATATTATTGATGAATTGCTTAGCCTTATCACGGTACCACACCGAAAATAGCGTGTCAAGAGCCTTATGAGGCATTCAAAGCCCCAGTACACAGAGCTTTTAGACCCCATCCCTCACCGGAGCCAGCCTCTTTTCCCTCTCTCCCTTCGACACCGCGGCAGACCCACCGACAGCCGTGTCTCCCTATTGACCCCGCGACAAAGTATGTTAAAATAAATATCTAATATCAAAACACCCCTCAACCAAACGGCCCCATCTTCCAAACCGTTTCCCCACCCAGGAGAGACCATGAAAGAATCCGCCAGTCCTCACCTTAAAGTCCAAGAGCTCTGCGACTGTTATGCAGAGACCGATCCATTAAAAGAAATGTCGACGGTCATCCGCGAACCCGCGGAGGAAGAGACCGCTCTCAAATGGATTGCCCTGGCCATTCTCCACGGCATCAACAGCAACGCCGAGAAAATCAGTCTATTAAAGGAGGCCTCGGGAAAGGTGGAGGTCCGGGCAAAATACAGAACCGCGCAACTCCCAACTCCGGGAGCAGAGACAGGGGCTCGCATCATGGAGCTCACCCGAGCCATCACCCACCTGGAAACCGAAAAAGGAAAAACAGCCCTGGCCCTTGGCTTCAGAGGAAACAGCGTGGAATTAAAAGTCAAAATAAAAAAAGAAGGCGACCAGGAAACGGTCTCCTTCATCTTTCCAGAAAATGAATAAACGAAAACGCAGGACGTCCCCTTCTCAATAATGGCAGAGCGAATCCGAGAGACAGGTCCCACCTCGAGCGAGAAAAAATTGTCAAACACCGGGATGTTATGCCTGGGGTCAGCCGAACCCGGATATTTCATGAAAAAACAATCAGAACCAAGAAATAATCATTAATTACAGTTCTTTGCAGTAGTATTTTCGGCCGTTTCAAAAATGCAAAATGTAATCCACGGTATTCTGTCTGATTTTCTCACCCTTCGGGCGAGCCGGGTGCACTCATCTGCCGCGTTATCAGAGCTTTGAGGTAACCCACTACATCTCCAGCTCTGATGCCTTGCCTATGAGCGCACCCAACTCGTGAAATGTCCGGGCTAAAACGTGTCAGAACGTCTTGATAAGGAAGAACCATTGACATGTTGCCTCTTTTTAACTACCTATAGCATAAACAACGTACAGCTTGCCTTACATCGATATCGACAACAACCACAGAACCTCTGACAGAACATCACCCTACACCCAAAAAACAGGCAACTCGACACCTTCACTGCACCAGAGGGCCACCATCAAAGAATCTGCGCCACCCTGACGACACGTACCCGGCCTCACTCCGGTGAACGCCCTGCCCATCCACGCTGAGAAAGTAAGGAGACGCCATGCAGTTTATCGATCTCAGAGCCCAGTACCGCCAGATTGAATCGGATGTGAACGAAAAAATCCATGCTGTGCTGAAGCACGGCCAGTACATCAACGGTCCCGAGGTCCGTGTGCTTGAAGACCGCCTCGCCGACTTCGTGGGCACCCCATACTGCATCGGTACCGCCAGCGGAACGGATGCCCTTCTTATCGCCATGATGGCCCTGGGAATCAAACCGGGGGATGAAGTGATCACCTCACCCTTCACCTTTATCGAAACGGCTGAAACCATTTCCCTGTTGGGTGCCGTTCCGGTGTTTGTGGACATTGAACCCGATACCTGCAACATCAATCCCCACCTTATCGAAGCGGCTATCAGCCAAAAGACAAAGGCCATCCTGGCTGCAAGCTTAGATGGCCAGTGTGCCGACTTTGATGCCATCAATGCCATCGCGGACACGCACGGGCTCCCCGTCATCGAAGACGCAGCCCAGAGCTTTGGGGCCACCTTCAACGGAAAAAAATCCTGCAACCTCACCACCATCGGCTGCACCTCCTTCTGCCCCTCCAAACCCCTGGGCTGTGATGGAGACGGCGGGGCCTGTTTTACTCAGGACGAGGCGCTGGCAACACGCATGCGTGAGATTCGGGAGCATGGCCGGGACCGGCGTTACCACCCCCCTGGCCTGGGAATCAACGGACGGCTCGACAGCCTGCAGGCCGCGATCCTCCTGGCCAAAATGACCCTTTTCCCGGATGAAATCGAGAAACGTCAGGCCATCGGTAAAAAATACACGAAAGCCCTGACAGACGAGCGCATTACGGCACCGGTGATTCGGCCCGACAACACCTCCGTCTTCGCCCAGTTCACCATTCAGATTAAAAACCGCGACGCCCTGCAGCTGCACCTTGAGGCCAAAGGCATCCCCACCGCCATACCCTGCCCGATCCCCCTGCATCGTCAGCCGGTCTTTTACCAGCCCGAGGCCCACCTTCCCGTCAGCGACACCGTGGCGACCCGTGTCCTCAGCCTGCCCATGCACCCCTACCTGGCCGACGCACAGCTTGAACGGATTACAACGGCCATAAAAGACGCCTTAGAAAGGCCCCAGTGATCACCGGGATCACAACAGAAAGCCGCGACGGCGCGCTGGCAAAAAAGGCAACCCTGGCCCTTGACCTTGCCTTAAAAATCAACGAAGATCTGACCCAACGTCAAAACAACGCCGGAGCCCGATACAATCAAAGGGACCCCGGTCTTCCAATACTCTGAAAAGAGGGTCCTCACCGACCCGCAAAGGCAAGGTTGTGAAACTTTTTATCGTTGCAGGTGAACCCTCCGGTGACATGCATGCCACCGAGCTGGTTCACGCCCTTAAAAACGCATCCCCTGACATTGATGTCTACTCCGCAGGTGGCCCCGGACTGGCCGCCTGCTCAACCCAGGTGGCGGATCTCGCCAGTCTTGCCGTCACCGGATTCTTTGAGGTCTTAAGTTACCTGCCCACGATTATCCGCATTTTTAATCAGATCGCAGCAAAAATCGAAGAGATTGATCCCGACGTGGTGATCTTCACCGACTACCCCGACTTCAACTTCCGCATGGCCAAACGCGTGGCCAAGCCGGGCCGTAAGCTCGTCTACTTCATCAGCCCCCAGCTCTGGGCCTGGCGAAAAGGGCGTCTTAAACTGATCAAAAAATACATCGACAAGATGCTGGTGCTCTTTCCCTTCGAAGAGGGCTTCTACAGAGAAAATGGGGTGGAAGCCGCCTTTGTGGGCAACCCTCTGGTGAACACCATCCCCGCCATGAAGGAGGAGACCCGGGGCGTCCAGGGCCCGCATCGTATCCTGCTCCTGCCCGGTTCCCGGAGCAAAGAGGTCAAATCTAACCTGGCCACCATGTGCGAAGCCAAAAAAAAGATGGGGGGTAAAATCGAGGCCCGGTTCTCCGTCCTGAAACACCCCAGCCTCGACCCGGCTCTCTTTGCCTGTGCCGAGGAGGCGAATATCCGCGTGTTTGAAGGCAACCCCCATGACGAATTCCAGCAGGTAGACCTGGCCATCGCCTGCTCCGGTACCGTCACCTTCGAGCTGGCTCTCTCCGGGGTTCCCACGGTGGTCCTCTACCGCATGAACCCCGTCACCTACCATGTGGCCAAGCGCCTGGTGAAGGTGGATGCCATCTCCATTCCCAACCTCATCTTAAAGGCCCATGTCTTCCCCGAGCTGATCCAGGAAGCCGCCTCCCCCGAAGGCCTCGCAGACGAGGTGCTCGCGATCTTGAATGATCCCGCCCGCCTCACCCACATCCGAAAAGAGCTGGCCCGCTTCCGCACCCTCGTCAAAGCCTTTGATGCGGATTACGCAGCAAAAGAGATTTTTTCTCTCATCGATTCCAAATAAAAATTGTAACTATTCAGTGTATGCCTCCGGCGGCCCTGCCGGGGGCTAAACTTTTGAAAAGTTTAACAAACAGGTCTTAAATAAATATTTCAAATTTGCATCACCCCAAATACGGATGTGATTTGATCCGAGGAACGAGGGGCAAAGCGCATTCGTAACCAGCTTTCAAGGTGGCACACCTTGCCGCCGGAGGCTTTTTTTAGAGCTGAATAGTTACAATTAAAAAAGCCTGTGCATCTCTGCACAGGCTTTTTTGATAATCACAGGGCCTCGGTACCATAGGGTACCGAAAGCCATTTTTTTCGTTCTACTCGTAGCAATGTTCCGGTGCAGGGAACTCGCCCCCTTTCACCTCATCGATAAAGCCTTTGATCCCCTTTCTCGCCTCGTCACCCAGGTGGGTGTACTTCTTGACGAACTTGGGCACATGACCAGAGTTGATGCCCAGCATGTCGTGCATCACGAGAATCTGGCCGTCACAATCAGGGCCGGCACCTATACCGATGGTGGGGATGGAAAGGGCCGCCGTGATGGATTTGGCGATATGACTGGGGATACCCTCCAGAACCACGGAGAAGGCACCGGCCTCCTGAACGGCCAGGGCGTCGGCCATCAGACGGTCTTCATCACGCTGCACCCTGAAGCCCCCCATCTGGTGGACCGACTGCGGGGTCAGGCCGATGTGAGCCTGCACGGGGATACCCGCAGAGGAAATTTTGTTTATCACATCACAAACCGAGGCACCGCCCTCAAGCTTTACAGCAGACGCGTCCGTCTCCTTGAGAAAACGTCCGGCATTTTTCACCGCATCTTCCACACTGGCCTGGTAGGCCATAAAGGGCATATCCCCCACCACCATGGTGCGTTTGCATGCCCGTGCGACAATACGGGTGTGATAGATCATCTCATCCATAGTGACATGAAGGGTGCTGTTGCCCCCTTGAATCACCATGCCCAGAGAATCACCCACAAGAATCATGTCCACCCCCGACTCATCCATGAGGGTAGCAAAGGGAAAATCATAAGCCGTCATGGCCGTGATCTTCTCCCCTTCCTTCTTCCTTTTGTAAAGCGTTGTGACGGTAACCTTTTTCATGACACCTTCCCTTATGTTATTGCATATTGGAAAAAAGTTGTTTCATTTCAACTTGTTTACCGCAACTCATTTTGCCTTCCGGACACACACCGTCCATAAAGCATCCCGGTCCCACCTTCCCAAAAAGAACCGGAGAAATCCCCCGCACGGCGGAAAGCATCCCCACGGCGTAATTTCGAATCTCCCACTGCGCACGATCACAGCAGCGCAGTTTGAGAAAATGATAAAGCTCTCGGCCGTTCATGGTGGTCACCACGTCCATCACGTTGCCGCTGAGGTAAAGATATACGAGATCCTCTTCCATCACGCCGGCGTCACGAAAGGCCTCGTAAAGGTCCATGCTCTTTTCAAAACAGCCCATGTAGATCTCTTTGGCTGCTTCATTTTCGGTGACCGTTTCAGGCAACACGCAGGTTCGGCTCTTGCCGAATTCGGTAAAAGAGGGTACCAGCAGAGATTGAATGCGATGTCGCGCCAGGTGCGTCAGGCAGGACAGGCTCATGTCATTCAAACGAAAGGTAACGTTGACCTGCTCCAATTCCCGTTTGCGACGATCGGAGGTGACAATCTCGATCACCTGGGAGGCCAGCCCATCGTTGTCTCGTAGCAACGTAAGGGCATCGGAAGAGGAGCACCCGGCGTGGGACGCAAGGGCAGAAACAGCCACCATCAGATCGGGCTCTCCAGAGTGGGTCAAAAGTTCCACCAGCGCGCCCTCCCCTTCAGGGCGGCGCGAAAGGCCTGTGCCTGTGACCAGAGCCCGGAGTCGGCTCTCTTTATCCTCCCGCCCTTTCTCCACCTTGGCGAGGTCATCAAACACATCGGGAAGAATCTCTCGAGCCTGGGCAAGGAGGCTCTCGCCGATCTGCCTGATTTCCGGATAAGCGGCCCCCCGACCCTGAAGTGAGGAATGAAGGATATGAAGCAGCTCCCGGGCATTCACCGTACAATAAATATGGCTTCGCAGGCAGTAGGGGAGCACAAAACGGGCATCTTCCTTGGGAATACCGGCTTCCAGCAGTTTGTGATAATCATCGAACAACGCTTTGGAAAGGGCCTCGAAGCGATCCCTGATGGAGGCGTCGGCTTCCCCCCCCTCTTTCAAACGGAATTCGGGAAGCAAACCGCCCATCTCGGAATAATCCACGTAACGGCGCGACTTGATGGTGTAGGCGGCCAGGCGGAATTCGATCAAAAACTGCTCAAAAAAAGCGGAAACATTCTCAAAGGCGATATTAAAGACGGCATGCTCCGTAATGGTCACATGCCCCAGGGCCACGACCCTCTTAATCAGCGGGCCGATATTGGTACGATCCGTGTTCTCATAGATCTCTGTGGCCGCCCCTTTGGTGGATGAAATACGCGCGGCAGAAGCGCAAATGCGTTCGGGTTCCGGTGTAAAGGCAAGTATGACTGCTCTTGCTTTTTCCATATGGATGTTCTGCTCCTCAATAATGGATAATAAAGGGGGGAGTGGGGGTTCCCCTCCGCCTGAAAAAGGCCCGGCCACTGCAAGCCTGAGCCCTCTCTCTTTTTCGGGAATCCACCCCCGTGGGTGAAGGCCGACCTCTCCTGCCGCCCATGTCGGGTCGTCTTGACCGCAGCCTGAAAGTGCCGCCCCCATGCAATGGAAGAGACGCTCTAAGAATCAATCAGGGCCATCGCTTTTACGTATATTCCCGGGACCGGGCAGGGATGTCTACATGACATATAATAAAGCTGGAAGCCAGGGCAAGGGGTAAAAAAACGGGATGCTGTCAACATCCCGTTTTCACAATATCATATCAAATACACATCTCTTCCGGGCGGTCCGGCACGTATCGATCCGCCGGAGATCAGGAGACCGTGGCCAAAACCTTCTCCATGACACCATTGACGGCCTGCGCCGATGGCGCATCATCGGAAAGGTCCAGCATGGAACGCCTCTCCATATCCAAAGCGCCTAACTGAGGATCATCGGGGATGGTGCCTACGATCTCGACCCCGATCTCCTTGACTTCGGCCAGAAAGGTTTCGTTCAAGGTCTCAGGTGCCCGGGTCACCACCAGCCCCTTGTGCCTCACGTCGAGCTTCAGGTCATCGAGCATGTCATGAATTCTCTTGACCGCACGCAGCCCCCTTAAAGAGTAATCGGTGACCAGAAGCAGATAATCCACCCGACCACTGGTGCGGCGACTCAAATGCTCCATCCCCGCTTCGTTGTCCACCACCATATATTTGTAGTTGGAAGCCAACTCCTCGGTGAACCGATTCAGGATATTGTTCACCATGCAGTAGCACCCCTGCCCCTCCTGGCGTCCCATCACAAGAAGGTCAAAATCTCGTTTCTCGATAATCACCTGATTGATGAGAAGTTCCAGGTAATTCACCTTGTCCATACCCGACGGAACGCCCTGGGGGTCTTTCATAAAGCCTTCACGAATATCCCCAACGGTCTTTTCTACCTCAATCCCTAAGGTCTCCCCGAGGTTGCTGTTGGGATCCGCATCGACAGCCAGTACCGGTGAGATACCGTTGGCCGCAAGGTACCGCACCACTTGAGACGCTGTGGTGGTTTTTCCGGTACCGCCCTTACCTGCAACTGCTATTACTTTTCCCATAGTCATCCTCAATCAGGGGTCCTGTTTAACAAATATCATCAGCGACTCATCACACCCTACCTATGACACAGCCTCGCCTTAAGACGCGGAAACAGATTCAGATCGGTATGAGGCAAAAAGAGCGCTGCAATATAATGGTCCATATACGAAGGGGTCTCTGAGAGTTCAAAGTTAGTCATCATACGCACCACCTGCACGACATCCTGCCGCAAGGTATTGGTCAGGGCGCTCATCTTTGCACCCATCAGGGACCCATTGCCGATAAAGGTGACCTTGTCCGTGTCGATCTCTGGAAGGAAGCCGATGGTAAAGGCGCGATCCAGGTCGATGTAGCTGCCGAAGCCTCCAGCCAGAATAATCTCTTCAATGTCAGAGATTGAAAGCCCAACTTCATTTAACAGGGTTTCACAGCCGCTGTAAACAGCCCCCTTGGCCCGGATCAGGTTATCAATGTCGGGCTCCGTTAAGCTGATATCCCGTCCGATATCGGTATCATCGGCCCAGACAAGCACATATTCGGTGATGCCTTCATTTTCCCGGAGCCGGGGGGTGTGAATGTCCGTATTAAATTTTCCGCGGCTGTCGATGAGTTTATTTTCAAAAAACACCGCCACCGCTGTAATCAGGCCCGTCCCGCATATCCCCCGGGGACGAACTCCCCCCACGGTGCGCAGCATCGGCTCCCAGGAGACAGGATCAATGGAAAAATCCTCAATGGCCCCGGGGGCTGCCCTCATGCCGAATTTAATCCCTCCGCCCTCAAAGGCGGGACCCGCAGAGCAGGCCGTGCAAGCCAGCCACTCGTTGTTGCCGACGACAATCTCAGCATTGGTCCCGATATCGATGAAAAGAGTCAGCTTCTCGCTTCGATACAGACCACTGCCCATCACCCCCGCCACAATATCTCCCCCCACATAGCTGGAGATAAGAGGATAGATTAGGGCTGTGGTGTGCTCAGCAAGAGCGAGGCCGATGCTTTGGGCTAAAAGGGGAGGATAAACATTGGCGGCTGGAACATAGGGTGCCCGGCGGATATTACGGGGATCCACGGCCAGCAGAAGCTGTGTCATGGTGGTGTTACCGGCGATGGCGATGGTCGACACCTCCTCCATATCCACGCCGCTTCGCTCAAGAATCCGGCCCACAATGTCGTTGATGGTCTCCACCACGACCTGTCGAAGCCGCTCCAGCCCTCCCTCCTTTTCAGCATAAATAATACGGGAGATGACATCCTCCCCGTAACTGACCTGCCCGTTGACCTTACCATACTGTTCTATAACCGAGGCATCCTTCAGGTCAAAGAGCTGTCCGTAAACGGTGGTGGTGCCGATATCCAGGGCGATGGCATAGTTAAAGGCCGTGCGATCCCCGGGTTGAATATTGATAATGCGGGACTTGTTGCCATCCTTTACCGGTCGCTCCAGAGTCACTGTGGCCTTGAACCCACCGTCACGCAGAACTTTGGGCATTTTCCGGATCACCGAGAAATCGATATCCAGTCCATTTTCACCCTTCACTTTTTTTAAATACTCAAACAGGCGGGTCACATCGGCACAGTGGTCCGATGCGTCAGGAGGAGGCAATTCCACATACACCTTCTCCATGGGAGGTATGAACAACCCTTCTTCCTTCAGGGCCTCAAAATCCATTTTGCGAATGTGCGCAGTGGTTCTCGGGGTCGCCTGGGGCAATTCGCCCCCCAGAAGTGCTGATGATTCCAGGGGGATACGCACCGTCAAATGATCCCGCACTTCCGTCTTGCAGGCAAACCGCCACCCGCCTTCATACTCTTCCTGCGTCAATTTATCGCTTTGTTCACAGGCTGACACCCCCTGCTCCACCACCACACGACACTTTCCGCACACACCGCCCCCGCCACAGGATGCATTGATATGCACACCGGCATCCATGGCCGCCGAAAGGAGAGACTCCCCGGCAACGACCTCAATGGAGACATCATGGGGAATAAAGTGAACCGTAAATTTTTCCATACTCTCTCCCAAATGGATTATCACCAGCACCCGCTTAAAAAAGGGGTTCGATTAGCAAAAGGGGGACATAAATCAGATTCGCAGGTGCCATGGTAGCCCACAAACGTTAAGCAATCCAGCATTTACTCTTTGAAGATAAAAAAAGGCCGGCAAGCCGGCCTTTTTTCTCAAATTAAAACGTCAGGCAACGTCCATTAGAAAATGCCCTGAACCTTTCCTGTGTCCACATCGACATCGACCCTTCGGAAAGAGGGATTGGATGCGGTCCCCGGCATCAGACTGATGGCCCCTGCGACGGGCACGATAAATCCGCCCCCTCCGTAGGTAAGCACTTCCCGGATCTGAAGTCGCCACCCCTCAGGAACCCCTTTAAGCGCAGGGTTGTCAGACAAAGACAGGTGGGTCTTGACCATGCAGAGGCCCAACTTAGCCAGCTCGGGATCGGCCTGAATCCGCTTGAGGGCGGCCAGGGCAGCCGCTGTGAAATCGACGCCGTCGGCACCATACACCTCGGTGGCGATCAGCTCGATGCGCTCTTTAACCGGCATATCAAGCTCGTAGAGGAATTTAAAGTCTGTCGGCTCTTCACAGGCCTCGATAACCGCATCGGCAAGGTCCAGAGCGCCGTCCCCACCCAATTCCCAATGATGAGACACTGCAAATTTAGCGCCTTCGGCCTCAACCAGTTCACGAACCTTATCCCGTTCACCCTCGGTGTCAGAAATAAAGGCGTTCAGGCAAACCACGGGGCTGATACCGGCCTTACGAACGTTGCGTATATGATGAATAAGGTTGCCGCACCCTTTTGCCACCCAGTCGATGCTTTCTTCACCGTACTCCTTGGGCAGGGGCTTCCCAGGTACGGGAACCGGGGCGCCACCGTGACACTTAAGGGCACGAATGGTGGCCACAATCACCGCTGCGTCAGGAACCAAGCCACTGTAACGGCACTTGAGGTTCCAGAATTTTTCAAAACCGATATCGGCTCCGAAACCGGACTCCGTCACATGGTATTCAGCAAGTTTGAGACCCACCTGATCGGCGATGATGGAGCTCTGGCCGATGGCAATGTTGGCAAAGGGACCTGCGTGTACAAGCACAGGCTGCCCTTCAAGGGTCTGCATCAGGTTGGGGTTCAGGGCATCAACCATCCAGGCGGTCATAGCCCCGGCCACTTCAAGGTCCTCGGTCGTTACGGGGTTGCCCTTCTTATCATAAGCCACCACGATTTTCCCCATGCGCTCACGCATGTCTTTTAGGCTGGTGGAGACGGAAAGAATCGCCATCACTTCGGAGGAGACGGCGATGCCGAACTTAGAGCGCATCATGAACCCGTCACGCTTGCCGTTCACGCCGTCCATGCCAATGATAATATTTCGAAGGGATTGGCAGCAGAAATCGATGACCCAGCCCATTTCGACATTGGTGGGATCGACATCCAGACGACGCATCTTGGTGAGGCGGTCCAGCTGCTCATCGTTGTAGTTCCGCTCATGCTGCATGCGGGAGGTCAGCGCAACCATCGCCAGGTTATGTGCGTTCATGATGGCGTTGATGTCCCCGGTAAATCCGAGGGAAAAGGGGGTCAAAGGAATGCACTGTGCCAGGCCACCACCCGCGGCAGAACCTTTAATGTTCATGGTAGGGCCACCGGAAGGCTGGCGGATCGCGGCAGACACTCGCTTCCCTCGTTTACCCAGCCCCTGAACAAGACCCATGGTAGAGGTGGATTTGCCCTCTCCAAGAGGCGTCGGGGTGATCGCGGTGACATCAATGTACTTCCCATTGGGCTTGTCATGAAGCCGATCAAGCACCTGTCGGTAGTCAATTTTTCCGATGTAATGCCCCTGGGGAAGAAGCTCGTCTTTGGTGAGGCCGAATTCCTCTGCCACCTCGTAGATGGTCTTCATCGTTTTTTCGGCGTCCTGAGCAATTTCCCAATCAGCGTGCTTCTTTGGATCTAAAGCCATTCATTACTCCTTTTCAAGAAGTGGCCCACAAAAAGAGCCGGTAGCATGTTGATGAAAACAAATTCCCTGTTCTGTACGTACCTATGTCTCCCTCTCTTGCAAAACAAGAGCAGGAAATATGCCGGTTGTTCAGATTTGCGCAACCTGATAATATGCAACTGATCCAAGTCAAGATAGATCTTTCACAGCATTGCGCCGTACATTTATCCCCTTCACGAACAAATTACGCAGGGGCAGGTCCCCCTGTTCTTGTTTTCACTACTTTTTTGGCAACTCTTCTTCGCTTCCCCCGGAAGAAACCATCATCATGTCGCATAACGTCAGTATTGATTATAAACAACGTTTTGGGTAGTTATGTCAACAAAACGAATTCCCTTCTATCCTTATACAGATTATTCGAAACTATGTCTCAATCCCCAAAACCAGTCAAGTCCTTTTTCACCATGATTAGTATTTTTGATGTTACTCACCAATGGCAATTGACATTATCACCGTCCCCACTGCACAACACCCTGTGTCTTCGACTTTTTCTGCCCCATTTCAGCACAATGATCCGAGTAAGATACACATGTTTTGCACCTGTCACGCGTTGACAATAAGCTCAGATTACTTCTCAAAGATCATTCGAATAAAAATATTTCGAATCATATGATTTTTAATATTGACAGCCTCCAAGGCAGTTGTTAGAAATTTCTTGTTTTGTCTATCCAATAATTTAACATTCATTATCGTCACAGGGGCTTAATCGCCTGGATAGTAAACTCAGCACATGACGCCGCCAGACGTCATCCTTCATCTCACCGTTCTTTTATATTTTACGAAAATAACTTCCATGAAACGGCCGACGGTCGTTTGAGTCCGAATTGACGTAAGACCGCATAAAAATGGACACCTTCATCCATATCTAAATAGTCAACGACAAGGAGGTAACATTGGGTTTCGAAATCGTAAAAGAGTCCTATGCAGGACGCATCAGGGAAATTTCCATCGGGGCAGGCGACAAGGCAGTCTCTGTCGGTGGTGCCTCATGCTATCCCTTTTACCAATTTGAAGGGGAAATGCCACACAAACCCAAAATCGCCATGGAAATCTGGGACATGGCACCCGACGACTGGCCCGAAGCATGCCTGGCTCCGTTTAAAGATGTCGTGAACGACCCCGCGGCCTGGGCAAAACTCTGTGTTGAAAAATATGGCGCAGAGCTCATCGTCCTCCAACTGAAAAGCATCGACCCCAATGACAAGGACGCCAGCCCGGCAGAAGCCGCCGAGATGGTAAAAAAAGTGGCCTCTGCCATTGACGTCCCCTTAATCATCTGGGGATGTGCTAACCCCATCAAAGATGAAGAAGTTCTGAAAGTCGTGGCCGAAGAGTGCCAGGAATTTTCACTCACCATGGGTCCCGTAGAGGATTCCAACCACAAAGGAATCGGCGCGTCAGCCATGGGATATGGTCACGCCCTGATCTCCTCATCCCCCATTGACGTCAACCTTGCAAAGCAGGTCAATATTCTCCTGGAAAACCTGGGCATGCCCATGGACAGGGTCATTGTTGACCCCACCTCCGGCGGCCTCGGTTACGGTCTGGAGTACTCCTACTCTGTCATGGAACGTCTCCGCATGGCCGCCATGCAACAGGGAGATGACAAACTTCAGTACCCCATCATCAACAACCTCGGAAATGAAATCTGGAAATGCAAGGAAGCCAAGCAGAGCGTAGAAGAAGCGCCTCTTCTCGGGGACCCTGAAAAACGCGGCATCCTCATGGAAGCCGTCTGCGCTGTTTCCTACCTTGTTTCAGGGGGAGACATTCTCGTCATGCGTCACCCGGAAGCCATCCGCCTGGTCCGATCCTTCATCGACCTGATGATCGACGGAGGCATGGCCACCGATGTCGCAGCCATCTCCAAGCAACTCGCTGATGTCGCGGTGGACTTTACAGCTCTGGCTCCCACCCCGGACACCACCATCGTTGAAGATAAAAAAGCCGCTCCAGCCGCAAAAAAAGAGGCCCCAAAAGCAGCTGCCGCCCCTGCCCCCAAGGCAGAAGTGAAGCCTGCGGCCGCGCCCAAAGAGGCTCCCCCTGCGCCAGCCAAGGCTGAAGCACCCAAGGTAGACCCCGAAGCGCAGGCCAAAGCAGAGGCAGAGGCCAAAGCCAAGGCAGAGGCAGACGCCAAAGCCAAGGCAGAAGCGGACGCCAAAGCCAAGGCAGACGCAGAAGCCAAGGCCAAAGCAGACGCAGAGGCCAAGGCTAAAGCAGATGCAGAAACCAAGAAACAAGCTGAAGCCGATGCTCAGACCAAGCGGGAAGAGGAAGAGCAAGCCATTCGGGCAGAGCGGGCAAAAGCCAAGGACGAAATGGCCCATGCCCATAGCCATTCTGGTGCGACCGAACGGACGCTCACGGCCGCTGCGGACCAGAAGAGCCAGCTTGACAAGATCATCGATCGTCTCAACATGATCCATCGTCGCGTGGCGTAAGCCTTATGAACTTGACGAAGCCGCATCGAAGCGAACTTCGGATGCAAGGCAATGGACGACCATACAACAAGAGGAGGAACCTCTGATGGCAGACGAAAAGAAGTCAAAGGAATTAAAGCTGGCAGATCCGCTCGAAGCTTCCATAGATCCGGCCACTCAGCAAATGATCAAAAGAGCTCAGGAGCTCGGCGTCGAAACCGTGTTTGACCGAGCACAAAACATGAAGCCCTGTAACATTGGCGTTCAAGGAACCTGCTGTAAAAACTGTGCCATGGGTCCCTGCCGCCTCCCCCTCCCCAAAGGGGGAATTGAAGGCGAAGACACCCGCAAAGGCCTCTGCGGTGCCACAGCCAACACCATCGCAGCACGTAACTTTAGCCGCATGGTCGCCGGCGGAGCAGCCGCCCACTCCGATCATGGACGCGGCGTGGCCGAAGTGTTTCTCTCTGTGGCACGAAAAGAGACGGATGCCTACCACATCAAAGACTACCACAAGCTCCTTTCCATCGCCCCGCACTTTGGCGTGGACATCACGGTGACCGTGGACGGCGAAGTCAAAGATCGGGACATGGACGAAATCGCTCTGGAAGTGGCAGAAAAAGCCATGAACGAGTGGGGCAAATCTGACGGTGAATGCCTCTACTTGCAGCGCGCTCCTGAAGCCATGTACAATCGCTGGAAAGAGTTGGGCGTCCTTCCCCGAAACGTGGACCGCGAAATTGTTGAAATCATGCACCGCACCCACATAGGCGTGGATCAGGACTACAAAAACTTGATCAAACAAGCCACCCGGGCGGCCCTGGCCGACGGTTGGGTCGGTTCCATGATTGCCACGGATCTCCAGGATGTCATGTTCGGAACGCCCAATCCCGTGCAGTCTGAAGTCAACCTGGGCGTCATGAAGGCCGACCATGTCAACCTCATTGTCCACGGCCATGAGCCGATTCTCTCGGAGATGATCGTTGCGGCCTGCCAATCCAAGGAGATGATCGACTACGCAGCCACCAAAGGCGCCAAGGGGATTCAACTCAGCGGGATCTGCTGTACCGCCAACGAACTCGCCCAACGCCACGGCGTACCGATTGTGGGCAACTTCCTCCAACAGGAGCTGGCCATCATCACCGGGGCCTGCGACGCCATGGTTGTGGATGTTCAGTGTATCTTCCAGAACCTGGCCAACGTGGCCAAATGTTTCCACACCAAGCTGATTACCACCCACCCCATCGCCCGCATGGAGCAAAACAACGTTCTTCATATCGAATTTGACGAACACCATGCCATGGACGATGCCAAACGTATTGTCAAGCTGGCCATCGATAACTTCGAGAACCGTAAATCTGAAGTCATGATTCCGTCTCAAAAGGAAAACCAGGTGGTTGGGTTTGGCGTGGAATCCATCGAGTACAACCTCGGCGGGACCTTCCGCGGCTCTTACTACACCTTAAATGACAACATCATCAACGGTCGCATTCGCGGTATCGCTGGGGTTGTGGGCTGCAACAACGCCCGAACCAAGCACAACAACGACCACATCGCCGTCATCAAAGAGCTCATCAAAAACGACGTCATCGTCCTCACCACCGGCTGCAGCGCCATCGCAGCAGGCATGGCAGGTCTTCTCACTCCAGAATGTGCCTCCGTCTATTGTGGCCCTGGCCTTGCCGAAGTCTGTGAAACGGTGGGGATTCCTCCGGTCCTGCACATGGGTTCCTGCGTCGACAACTCCCGTATCCTTCTGGCCGCCACGGAAGTGGTCAAAGCCGGCGGACTCGGCAAGTCAATCAAGGACATCCCCGTGGCCGGCAGCGCCCCGGAATGGATGAGTGAAAAAGCCATCTCCATCGGTCATTACTTCGTCGTCTCCGGCGTATACACGGTCTTCGGCGTCACTCTGCCCGTGGACGGTGCGCCCGTCTTCAGAGACCACCTTTACAACGAACTGGAAGATTTATACGGCGGGATGTGGGACTGCGAGCCCGATCCCATCAAACACGCTCACAAGATGATCGCCCATATTGATAAAAAACGTAAGGAACTGGGCATCGACAAAGCAAGGGATCGTGTCCTCATGGACATGGCCGCTCGTCAGGCCATCGACGTTTGACGTGTCGGTGACCGACAGGTCACCGTCCACATGCTTGATCATCTAACTTAAGAATATCCTCAACGAAGGAGGAAGAGCATGTCCAAATTAGTTGCATTTGCTGCCATCCAGGGTGGCTATAAAGTAATCTCTCAGGTGGAAGGGCAATACCAAAAAGCCCTCGAAACCTTCGACGCCAGCACCAAGATAAGCTTTGGCAACACGGCCTACTACCTGCCGGTTATTTATTCTCTTCTGGGTATCAAAGTTGAAACCCTGGAAGACCTGAAAAAGCCCCTGGCTTTTGCCCGTGGCCTTCTGCCTCCCCATGTCAAGGGCAAGAACAACCTTCCCTACCTCGGCCCTCTCCTTGACGCCGGCATGGCCGCCATCTTCGGCTACGAAATCATGGAAGCCCTGCGTATCCTGAACGAGCCCGATTTCTATACCTTTACGGAAGATCCCGATGTGGAATCCGGGAAAATATGGGTCGGTCCTGCCGACGACACCATCCTGCGAAAACGTGGCGTGGAATTCGTGGACGGCAGCGCCCCTGGCTTTGCCGCCATCGTCGGAGCCGCTCCTACCCCTGAAATCGCCAAGAATATTGTGGAAGACTACCAGAAGAAGAGTCTTTATATCTTCTGCGCCGCCAACCACAACAACACCAGCGTTATTCAACAGCTGGTGGATCAAGATATTCAGGTGGGCTGGAACACCCGTATCGTGCCCTTCGGACCGGACATCTCCTCGGCTGTTTTTGCCCTTGGCTTCGCCAACCGGGCAGCCATGACTTTTGGTGGGGTCCAGCCTGGTGACCATCGCAAAATGCTCATGTACAACAAAGAACGTATTTTTGCCTTTGTCAACGCGTTGGGCGACATCGGCACCGAGTGGGGCGTAGCGGCTGCCGGTTGCGTCAACTGGGGTTTTCCGACCCTTGCTGACACCGACATCCCCGAGATTCTCCCCACCGGTATCTGTACCTACGAGCACGTGGTGGCCAACGTCCCCCACGATGAAATCTGCCAGAAATCCGTTGAAGTTCGAGGCCTCAAGGTGTCTATCTCCGACATTGAAATTCCGTGCGCCTTTGGCCCCGCCTTTGAGGGCGAGCGTGTGCGCGGCGGCGATTTGCACAGCCAGATGGGTGGCGGCAAAACCCAGTGTACCGAGCTGGTAAAACGCGCCGAGATGAGTGAGATCGAAGACGGAAAGGTCATTATCGTCGGCAAGGACATCCCGGACCTGAAGGAAGGCGAGACCCTGCCTCTGGGGATCTTCATCCAGATCGCCGGACGTGAATTCCAGGAGGATTTCGAGCCCATTTTGGAGCGTCAGATCCACCACCTGGTCAACTACATTCAAGGCATCATGCACATCGGCCAGCGTGATATTTCCTGGGTTCGCGTCGGCAAAAATGCCGTGGACAAGGGATTTACCCTGAAGGACATCGGTGTGGTCCTCCATGCCAAATTTCATCAGGAATTCCAAAAGATTGTCGATAAAGTACAGGTCACCCTTTACACCCAGAAAGAGGACGTGGCCAAGCTGACTAAGACGGCCCGTGCCGAGTACAAGACCCGTGACGAGCGCGTGGACAAGATGACCGACGAAGACGTGGAGACCTACTACTCCTGCTCTCTCTGTCAGTCCTTTGCCCCCAACCACGTCTGTACGGTCAGCCCCGAGCGAACCGGCCTCTGTGGCGCCTACAACTGGATGGATTGTCGGGCTGCCTTTGAGATCAACCCCACCGGTCCCAACCAGCCCATTGAGAAAGGCGAATGCCTTGATCCGGTCCTGGGTCAGTGGAAAGGGGTCAACGACTTCGTCTTCAAAGCCTCACGCGGAGCCGTGACCCACTACAACTTCTACTCCCTGGTTGTCGATCCCATGACCACCTGTGGATGTTGTGAGTGTATCGCCGCCATGCTCCCCAGCTGCAACGGGATCATGACCGTAAACCGCGAATTTGCAGGGGAAACCCCCTCGGGCATGAAGTTTACCACGCTGGCCGGTGTCATGGGCGGCGGCGCTTCCTCCCCCGGTTTTGTCGGGCACTCCAAGTACAACATCACCCAGAGAAAATTTATCAAGGGCGATGGAGGACTGCTTCGCATGGTCTGGATGCCCAAGATGTTGAAAGAAGAGATCAAAGATCGCATTGATAAGTACGGAGAAGAAACCGGTTATCCGGATTTTTACAACATGATTGCCGACGAAACCGTGGGGACCACAGAAGAGGAGATTATGCCCTTCCTCGAAGAAAAAGGTCACCCTGCCCTGTCCATGGACTCACTTATTGGTTAATGCGTTCGTACCCGGGGGGCCGCCCTGCCCCCCGGGTCACTCATTATCCATACACAATTGAGTGCATCCTCGTTACAGGACTCAGACAAGGAGATACACATGGCTCTTACCGGTATTCAGATATTCAAACTTCTGCCCAAAACAAACTGCAAAGAGTGCGGGGTGCCCACCTGTCTAGCCTTTGCCATGAACCTTGCCTCCGGCAAGGCAGAGCTGGACAATTGTCCCTATGTTTCGGACGAAGCCCGGGAAAAACTCGCCGAAGCTTCGGCTCCCCCCATCCGCCCCGTAAAAATCGGACAAGGTGTTCGGAAAGCCACCGCGGGCGGTGAAACAGTGATGTACCGTCACGAAAAAACCTTCTACAGCCCCACCCTCCTGGCGGCCACCGTCGCGTCCTCCATCAGTGAGGCCGACCTCGCAGAACGCCTCAAGGGTTGGAATGCCTTTCAGTATGAACGCGTAGGCCTCAACCTTCGCCCGGAACTCGTCGCAGTCAAAGACGTCGACGGCAATGCTGAAAATTTTGCAAGGGTAGCGAAACTAATCGCCGAGACATCGGAATTCAACCTCATTCTCATGAGTGAAAATCCCGATGTGATCAAAGCAGGCGTGGAGACCTCAGGGTTCAAACGCCCCCTTATCTATGCGGCGACAGAAAGCACCCTTGATGCCTTGGGTGCGATCGCCAAAGATGCGGATCTTCCCATCGCCGTCAAAGCCGACAGCGTGGAAGCCCTGATCCCCCTCACGGAAAAGCTCAACGAAATGGGGATCAAGGACATCGTCATCGATTCGGGCAGCCGTGAACTCAAGGAGGCCTTTAAAGATCAGGTGGCCATTCGCCGCGCGGCCCTTAAGGGCGGTAATCGCGCCCTGGGATTCCCCACCATCACTTTTCCCAGTGACATGGCTGGAAACCCCGACATGGAAGCCCTCATCGCCGGGACGTTTATCGCCAAATACGGCGGCATTGTGGTTCTCTCCGAGTTTAACACCGAGACCCTTTTCCCGCTGCTGCTTGAGCGACTCAACATCTTCACCGATCCGCAGCGACCCATGATGGTCACCGAAGGAATCTACGAAATCGGCAACCCCGATGAAAACTCCCCGGTCATGGTCACCACCAACTTCGCTCTGACGTACTTCATCGTCTCCGGCGAAGCCGAAGGCAGCCGCGTACCCTGCTGGCTCCTGATCAAAGATGCCGAGGGGCTTTCTGTTCTGACCGCCTGGGCTGCCGGTAAATTCAGCGGCGATGATGTGGGAACCTTTGTCAAGAAGAGCGGTATCTCCGACAAGGTAAAACACAACGAGCTGGTGATTCCCGGCTACGCCGCTGCCATCGCAGGGGACGTGGAAGAGGAACTTCCCGGCTGGACCATCACCGTCGGTCCACGTGAAGCGGCGCACCTGCCGGCCTTCCTGAAGGCCAAAGTAGGAGCGGCCTGATAAATAGTTGCTGATAAAGCCCGCCCCGGCCTCCACCGGGTCGGGCTTATTTTCCAACACGAGTCTTTTCGATTCCTGCAATATCAACCACCATCCGGAGGGAATTTTATGAGTTTTCAAGTCATCGGAGAAAGCTTAAACGTTATCGGCAAAGAGATTGGGCGCGCATTCAAAGAAAAAGATCCCAAGCCGATTCAAGAAGAGGCCCTCTTTCAGAAATCCAAGGGTGTAGATTGGATCGACATCAACCTCGGTCCGGCTAAAAAAAATGGCGTGGATCTGATGCCCTGGATTGTTGAAACGGTTCAAGAAGTCGTGGACGACATCCCCCTGGTCTTGGATACGTCCAATATCGATGCCATAGCCGCCGCCCTTCCCAAATGCAAACTCCCGCCCATGATCAACTCCATCATGGCCGTTCCCGAACGCTATGAGCGCATGATTCCGCTGGCCGCCGAAAGTGGCGCCAACTTCTGCGCCCTCATGTGGGGACCGGATGGCCTGCCCAGGGACGAAAACGAGCGCGCAGCCCTTTGCGTGGAGTTGGTGTATGCAGCCAATGAAGCTGGGATTCCCAACGAAAAAATCTGGGTCGACGGCATTGTCACGCCCGTTAACATCCAGCAGCCCCAGGCCGTCAGCCTTCTCAACTTCATGGAAATGCTTCAGGACATTGCCCCCGGCGCCCGCAGCACCTGTGGCGTCTCCAACATCTCCAACGGTGTACCCGATCACCTTCGCCATATCATCAACATTACCTTTACCACCATGCTCAGCATCAAAGGGATGGCTTCTTTTATAGCCGATGCCAAAGATGTTGCCACCATGGAACTGGCCAAAGGCAAGCGACCCGATATCTTTGAAGTGATCCAGAACACCATGGATGGCAACACCCCTGATATGGCATCCCTGAATGATGAGCTGCGTGGCTACGTGAAGACCTGTAACGTCATTCTCGGACAAACCCTCTTCTCCGATTCCTGGCTTGAAGTCTAACGGCACGGGGGCATCCCGAGAAATTCAACAGGCCGAAATCGCAGCATTCTGGCGATCAAGCTGCTTGATTACGTCTCGACAGAACCCCCCAGCATTCCATTAACCGAAAGCCCCGCAGACTCTGCGGGGCTTTTCGCATCTTCCCGATACGACGGAAAGAAACAGGTGGCCCCCCATGGACAAACAAAAAAACGACAGTGACTGGATCTATCTTTTTGTCAACAACCCCGGCAAAGATGAGTCATTTGCAGGATTGTTCGATGAAGAATTGGGCATCCGTTTTATTCCTGCATTTTACGAAAAAGAGAGCGCTCTGATATGCTCAGGACGCTTTATGGACCGCCACGCCACTTATGAAGTCCAGGCCATCCACAAAGATGACCTCAAACACTACGCCACTGAAAACGATGTCCTTATCTTCATCCTGGACAAAGCAGGCTCCATACTTGAAAAAATCATGCCGAAAACGTGAGAATACTTGCAGTAATCCTGCATATGGCCGATAGTTAGTCAATTAAACTGGAGCTTAACGGGCAAGCACTCCGGTACAGGCCCGGCATCATGTCCCATGAAATATCCGGGGTCGCCCCTTTACGCGAGCGAGCCCCTTTACAGGAGAACATTCTGTGAGTTTGAAACTGGCTTTTGGAGGCAAAGGAGGAGTGGGAAAAACAACCTTGACCGCTCTAATTGCACGCATCATCGCCTGTGAGGGAAAAAAGGTCATCGCCATCGACGCCGACCCCGTCTCCAACCTGGCATCGGCCCTGGGCATTTCCGAGGAGACCCCTATCACGCCCATCGCCCAACTCTCCGACCTCATTGCCGAGCGCACCGGGGCCACCCCCGGCACCATGGGGGGATTTTTCACCCTGAATCCCAAAGTCGACGATATCCCCGACCGATTTTCCCTGGAACGGGACGGCGTCAAGTTGCTGGTCATGGGCACCGTCCAGAAAGGGGGCTCCGGCTGCATATGCCCGGAGAGCACTATCTTAAAAGCGCTGATGCTGCACCTTGTGCTGCAACGTGATGAAGTGGTGATCATGGACATGGAGGCAGGGGTGGAACATCTGGGCCGGGCCACCACCTCATCGGTAAACGCCCTGGTCACCGTCGTCAACCCCGGCAAACGAAGCAGGGTCGCGGCCCTTCAAATCAGAAAATTGGCCGAAGAGTTGGGGATTAAGCGCGTACTGGTTATCGGAAACCGTGTCCGCAACCCGCAAGACCAACAGATGATTATCGATAGCCTAAGCGATTTTGAAATTCTGGGTTTTGTTCCGGAACTGGATGAAATAGCAGAATCCGATCGTTTGGGGACGCGCCCTTACGACGACCTCGAAACCGTCCCGGTCGCCGTACGAGAAATTGCGCAAAAACTGGCACATCTCGAATAAAAAAAAGCGCCCCCCTCAAAGATGAGGAGGGCGCCTTGTTTTCGTTGGTCTCGACTGGATCAGGAGCAGCAGGAACCTGTCGTGCTGCAGCTTCCGCATGCCGACTCAAGCTTAAGGCTTGAGGTCACTTTAAAGCCGATCTCAAGGAAATCAACTTTCACAGGCTGAGCCTGAGCAAGGAACTCCTTGTCAACGACATAAATATACCCATCAATCTCAAATTTTTCATCAGTGTCTTTAGACTCATCCAGAGCCATAGCAAGGGAAGGACCCCCTCAGCCACCGGAGTTGAGAAAAATACGAATGGGCATCACTTCCCTGCCCTTAAAATACTCTGCAATCTGTTGCGTTGCAGCTGCAGTCACCTCTAACATGGGACCTCCATAGAACCTGTAAATATATAAGGAAAATGAAACTTTCGTTTCGTCTCTCAGGCTTCGCACAATGTAAACATTCGATTTCCCCTTGTCAATAAAGAAAAGCTATGTGAAAGCCCATCTCCATAAGGTTTTACCAATATCGGTTTTAAGGCACTGCCCGTCAAGCCATTTCATTATTCGCCCCGCTTTTCTCAGGGCCTGGCTGCGCCTTGCGAGGCTTCCGGACCATGCGAAATAAGACCGCGGCACCGGTATGAACCTCTCCCCTTAACCCTCGATCAGGAGCTTAAAAACTCATGGAACAGACCCTTTCCATCATCAAACCCGACGGCGTAAAAAAAAATATCATCGGTGAGGTGATCCGTCGTTTTGAATCAAACGGCCTCTCCGTCAAAGCCATGCGCATGCTGCAGATGACCCGAGAGGAAGCCGAAGGGTTCTACGCAGTCCACAAGGAACGCCCTTTCTTTAACAGCCTCACAGACTTCATGTGTTCCGGCCCCGTGGTGGTCATGATCCTTGAAGGGCAAGAGGCCATCGCTTTGAACCGCAAAATCATGGGGGCCACCGACTTTAAAGAGGCGGAGGCGGGTACCATCCGAAAAGATTTTGCGTCCTCCATCGAAAGCAACGTGGTCCACGGCTCCGACGCACCGGAAACAGCCGCCACCGAAATCGCCTACTTCTTCTCATCCCTTGACATCATGGCCTGATTCCATCATATTTTCCTCGATTAAACGGAAAGCACCCCCGAGAGCACCGAATCATCCGGTGCTCTCGTTTTTTTATTTCCCGATTCAACCATGAGATACCAGACAAGACTATGAGCCTCTCCCCGATCCCAACCCAACAGATTTCCATCATCCTGGTACGCCCCCGCTACCCTGAAAACATCGGGTCTGCGGCGCGAGCCATGATGAACATGGGCTTTTCCGAGTTGATTCTCGTAAACCCCTTAGAACCGGACCAGGAACGCATGCGAAAAACAGCCACCCACCATGCGGCCGGAATCATCGACACCCTCACCATTCATGACAGCCTGGAAGAAGTTCTCAAGCCCTATACCTTTGTGGCCGCCACCACTACCCGCAAGGGGAAAAAACGACAGGGCCTGATCAGCCCCCATGGCCTGGTGGAACGCGTGGGCACCCTCTCCCCGGAGGATAAGGTAGCCATTCTCTTCGGCTCGGAGGACAAGGGCCTTACCAACGAGGAACTCCGCTTTGCCGACGCCCTGGTCACCATCTCCACCCTGGATTTTTCATCCATCAACCTGGCCCAGGCGGTGATGATCCTCTGCTACGAACTGTCTCGGACCCCGCCTTCGGAAAATAAAAATGCCTTAAGGCTGGCCAATAAAAAAGAGATTGGCAAGATGTTTGACGCCGTAGAGGCCCTCCTTTGCGCCATCGACCTGCACAACCCGGAAAACCCCGACCACTGGCCCGCCCGCTTTCGAAAGCTTCTGACCCGGGCCGGACTCCGTGCGGGAGATACCGCCCTGGTCCTGGATTTTATTGGAAAAACGATAAAGAAGTTAAAAGGGGCTGAAGGCTGAAGGCTGAAGGCTGAAGGCTGAAGGAAAATGGCCATGATTCTTAAACAGAATCATGGCCATTTGTAGGTTCATACCCACCCCGTATTCAGGAAGTCGGGTTTTCTTTAATCGTCGGACTTAAGCACGGCGAGAAAAGCGGACTGAGGAATCTCTACCTGGCCCACCATCTTCATCCGTTTTTTCCCTTTTTTCTGCTTCTCCAGAAGCTTTCGTTTCCGGCTGATATCCCCGCCATAACATTTTGCAGTGACGTCTTTGCGGTAGGCGGAGATGGTCTCCCGAGATACGACTTTGGCGCCGATGGCCCCTTGTATCGCCACCTTGAACATCTGACGGGGAATCTCCTCTTTAAGCTTCGCGCAGGCAATTCTCCCCCGGGAGACGGAACGGTCCTTGTGAACCAGCTGAGCCAAGGCGTCCACCTTCTCCCCGTTGATGAGAAAATCAAGCTTGACCAAATCGGTCTCCTTGTACCCGACGAGCTCGTAATCGAAGGAGCCATAGCCCTGAGTGATGCTCTTCAGCTTGTCATAGAAATCGTAGACCACCTCGGCCAGGGGAAGTTCAAAGACCATCTCCATGCGGCTGTTGGTGAGGTACTGGTAGTTGACGCTCATACCGCGTCGATCCAGGCACAGCTTCATGACCGCCCCCATGTACCGTTCCGGCACAATGATAGCCGCCTTGATAAAGGGCTCGCTGGTCCGCTTGATAGTGGTCGGGTCCGGATATAGAGCCGGGTTATCGATAATCTCTTCGGCACCGGTATGAAATTCCACCTCATACTGTACGGAAGGCGCCGTCAGAATTAACGAAAGCCCATATTCCCGTTCCAGGCGCTCCTGGACCACCTCGAGGTGAAGCAAGCCAAGAAAACCGCAACGAAAGCCAAAGCCAAGGGCTGCAGAGGAGTCTTTTTCATAGATCAGGGAGGCATCGTTCAATTTAAGCTTCTCCATGGCCACGATCAACTCTTCGTAATCGTCCGAGGCCACGGGGTAGATTGACGAAAAGACCACGGGTGTGGGGTCCTTAAAGCCAGCCACAATCGTCTCACACTCACGCCTGAGGTGAGTGATGGTGTCACCGCAACGGGTATCGCTCACCGTCTTGATGCCCGCAATCAGGTACCCCACTTCACCGGCGGAGATCACCTTTCTGGGAACCCGCACAATCTGAAAAACACCGACCTCTTCGACCTTATAGGATGCGTCGTTACTCATAAACTTGATGGTGTCGCCCGCCTTAATCGTTCCGTCAAATACCCGGAAATGAACAACGGTCCCTCGATACGGATCATAATGTGAATCAAAAATCACCGCCTTAAGAGGCGCATCGGGATCCCCTTCCGGAGGGGGAAGCAATGTCACGGCAGCTTCAAGCACATCCACAATCCCAATGCCGTTTTTTGCTGAGGTCAAAATTGCGGCCTGAGAATCCAACCCGAGATCCTCGTCAATCTGCCCCTTCACCCAGTCGACCTCGGCACTCGGAAGATCGATCTTATTGATGACAGGGATGATCTCCAGGTCATGCTCCATGGCAAGGTAGAGGTTGGCCAGGGTCTGGGCTTCCACCCCCTGACTGGCATCGACAATAAGCAGAGCACCCTCACAGGAGGCCAAAGCACGTGACACCTCGTAGGTGAAATCCACATGACCGGGGGTGTCAATGAGGTTCAGCACATACTCGTTTCCATCCTTGGCTTTGTATGGAAGGGACACCGTCTGGCTTTTGATGGTGATTCCCCGCTCTCGTTCGATGTCCATGGTGTCCAGGATCTGATCTTTAAAATCACGATCTGAAATAATGCCGGTCTCCTGAATCAGACGATCCGACAAGGTGGATTTTCCATGGTCAATATGGGCGATGATGCTGAAGTTACGAATATGTTTCATGCCGTTTCGACTGCTGCTCCTGAGAGATTCTCCATTGGCAGGTCCCCTGCCCCGCCGAGAAAACGACGGACAGAGTTTCAGACACAAACCAAATGAATACTGTGAAATTTCAGATGTATGAAAGAAATGCGACGGTCTATGTGGGTTGACATAACCAAACCGAACCGCTATAGTTTCCCAATAAAAACATCATTAATTATCAAATAGATTTTTGCCCTGTCAAGCCAAGGGTCGTTCACCTACCCGGCGGACCTTGCCTAAAGCCTTGCCAACAGGCTGTCTCCATGGATCCTTCCCTGCATTATTTCTGTAAGAGCAGGCACAATGGCAAGACTTCATGACGGTTCCACGGTTCATGGTGTCTTTTACTGCCGACCGTTGCTCCGCCAGCCGCACACACGGTTAAAAACAGCCACTCGTTGCACGTTAGAACGACTGCCACTCACCCTTTGCCCCAGGTTGCCATGCGCTCAATAGCCATCGTTGATGAAGACAAAAGCGTTCGGGATTCCGTGGCCGACTACCTTACCCTTGCAGGGTTTGAGGTCATCGCCTTTGCCTCAGCAAACGAGGCCCTCACCCACCTTGCGTCCACCCCCATGGATATCGTGATCACCGATATCCCCCTGAAAGGGACCAGCGGGTTTGAGCTCACCGATACCATCAAAAAAAACTTCGCCGCCGATGTCATCATCCTCACGGGATACAGCACCGGCTACTCCTACGAGGAAGCGATCAACAAAGGGGCCAGTGACTTTGTCTTCAAACCAGTCCGCTTTGAAGAGCTGCTGCTGCGTATCAAACGGGTACTCCATGAACGACGCCTGACAAGCGAACGCAACGAGATGCTCAACCGACTCAAACGAATGGCCGTCACCGACCCGCTCACCCGGCTCTTTAACCTCCGCTACTTCTACAATCAACTCGAAAAAGAGATCGAGCGATTTAACCGCTACAACCGCCCCCTGGCCCTGATGCTTCTCGATATTGACAATTTTAAAATTTTCAACGATACCTATGGTCACCTTGAGGGAGACCGCATCCTGGTAAACCTGGGTAAAGTGATCCGGGAGTGCCTGAGGACCATGGATTCTGGCTACCGCTTCGGCGGAGAAGAGTTTACCGTAATTCTTCCTGAGACCACCATCAATGAAGGAATTGTGGTGGCGGAAAGAATTCAGAAGGCCATGAGAGACAGCTCTTTCTCTCCCGCCTCGGCACCCGAACCCGTCATCACGACACTCAGCATTGGGCTTACCGAATACGCCTCAGGGGAACCCTTGAGAGAATTTGTCCGCAGAGCGGACCAAGCCATGTACCTCTCTAAAGCGAGGGGAAAAGATCTCATTTCCCTGCTGAACAAGGACAACACCACCGAATAAAACAGCTGAAATTGCCTCCGGCGGCCCTGCCGGGGCCAAACTTTTGACACTGATTTACCTTGCAACACATGGCAAGACGATATGACCCAGGAACCTGCATGATTACTGTTGAACCTCTTTCCCATCCAACCCCTGAAGAAAAATCACGCATTCTCTCCATCTATCACCAGCAAAAATGGTGGCCGGAAACCCTGTCGGACCCAGAACGAATCGGCCAGATGATCCGAGGAAGCCACTGTTACGTGGTGGCCAGGGACAAACGGGAGATCATTGGCATTGGCCGGGCCTTGAGTGACGGAGTGGGAGACGCTTATCTCCACGACATCACCGTGGTAAAAAGCCACAGGCGTCAGGGAGTCGGTCGGCAGATCGTCGCAATGCTGATGGAGAGACTTGAAAAAGACGGCATCACCTGGATGGGTCTTATTGCGGAAAAAGGCTCCCCCGCCCTCTACCGAAAATTTGGTTTCACGGCCCTTGAAGGCGCCATTCCCATGTTTCGATTCGAAACAGACCCCACTGAAACTTCCTTCACCTCTTAAGAAGAAGCCATGACAAAATTACACGACATCTGCGACCTGACCCCCCTCCTGCCCGAACACCACGCCAGGCTCGCGCCCAGTTTTAAAGGACAAACCAACCCCTTGTGCGGTTACTCCCTCGAGGCACTCATCATCTGGAAAACCCACGTCTATTACCCGGCTTTTGCCATGGATCAAGAGGATGCCATCATGGCCCGCCTCTTCCCGGTGACCCCCCAAAAGAGTTACCTGATCCTTCCGATTCCAAACGGCACCGCCCGGTCTCCGGAAAACCTGGCCAAGCTATGCCGAACGCATCGCCTCTCCCAGGTCTGTTTTGTCGATGAACGTTATCTGCACGCCTGGGACAGGGAAACCATCGAACAGCATTTTCTCCTTGAAGAGCAAACCGACTACGAAGATTATGTCTACCTAAAAGAGGACCTGGCAGAGCTGAAAGGAAATAAATTCAGCAAGAAAAGGAACCTCATCAATCAATTTTTGCGGGAATATGTGGAAACGGGTCGGGTGGGCGTCGAGGCCCTTACCCAGAAGAATGCTGAAGAATGCAAGTCACTCCTGGCCTATTGGTGGAGCCTGAGGACCCCCGAGGCCCATACCGATGAAGATGCCTTAGGAGAAAAGGTGGCCTGTACCCACGCGCTGGATCTTGTCGGAACCCTTAAAGGGTTAAGAGGCATCCTGCTTCGAATCGATGGCAAGGTCAAAGCCTTCGGAATGGCGAGTAACCTCACAGAAGAGATGGGGGACTTCAATTTTGAAAAAGCCGACCCCGCCGTCAAAGGGCTGTATCAATTTTTCGATCGACAATGCGCCAGGATGCTCTTTCCCGACACCCCTCTCATCAACAAGGAATGCGACATGGACGACCCCGGGCTTCGCCATGCCAAGCGATCCTACCACCCCCACCGGAGATTCAAGTCCTACACCCTTCGACTCAAAATGTAAAAACTGACGACTGATGGTCAAGGCTTTGGTATAATGAAGAACAGGGTACCCGAAATCGCCCCCCGGGTGCCCAAAATGCTGATAACTCCGTCATCATGGAGTGTTTGAGATCATGCCCATCGTCAGAACCATCAAACGCTGGCTTCGAAACCTCTTCAGAAAAGAGCGGCGGAAAGACCTCCTCTCCGGCGTCAGCGCCACGCCGGACTTTCCCGATCCAACCTCACTGATCACATGGATACTCATGAGCTACCGGCATCGTATCGACCGGTACGCCTGCTTCTCCCTCGAATATATTCAAGACCCATTCATCTGCATCCAGTATGATAAACCCGTGAAAATTTTCGTCCGGTACAGCCCGCCTTTTTCACCGACAGAGCGATTGAAAGCCATTGGCCTTCCTCTTCCGGATGGATTCTCACTGGCCGAATGGAAACGCCACGACCACTTCATCCTCACAGGTCCCTGGCTCCCCCCCGGAGAGATGGCCACCTTTCTTAACAGCCTCTTTCAAAAACTCTACCGCGCCAAAAAGGGCTATGTCATGGCCGCATGGACCGATATTTACCCCACCACGAAGGTCCCCCATCACCCAACGCAAAAAAAAGCGTTACGGCAGGACAAAGCAAACCCGTAACGCTTTTTTCATCATCACCTTATTCACGCATCTCGACTACCGGATGTCCTGACCTCATTCCAGTCGTAAAGCAAATTGTCCAATTCGGTAAAGACCTCGTCAAGGTCGGCGTATGATCCCTTGCACTCGGCAATCAGCTCATTCTGATGGTAGGCCCGGACCAGTGAATCGTCATGGGCCGTGGTACCCAGTTCAATGCGAACGCCGTTCACGATGGCTTCGGCAACCTGAACAAACTTCGGTTCGGAAATAAGCATGGTGTCCTCCTTGTTATCAACGTGGCAACGGAACAGACATCTTCCAGGGGATCCGGTTTTTCTAAAGCCCGTCATTCCCAAGAGCCGGTATCCCTTCAGTAAATGAATAGCAAACAACATGCCAACCCCGCAACACCTAAGCGGTGGGGAAAAAAATAACCCCGCCTCCCCCCTGAAACCATCGGACAAAAAAAAAGCGCGACCCCTTGTGAACAAGGAATCGCGCTTTATAAAATCGACGTGTCAAGCAGAAGCTACTGAACGGTTACGTTCACAGCCGCAGGACCTTTTTGACCCTGCTCAACATCGAAGGTGACTCGGTCGCCTTCGTTAAGGGTTTTGAAACCGGATGCATTGATACCTGAATGGTGAACGAATACATCAGGTCCATTTTCCTGCTCAATAAAACCATAACCCTTCTGCTCATTAAACCATTTTACAATACCGTTTGCCATGGTGACGATCTCCTCATCATTGTTCTGGGTTTTCATGCATTCTCATTCCTAAGGTAGATGTCACGATGACACATTTTTCTTTATTCCTGAGAGCGCAGCCAGCCCCCCTCCCTCGGGTCACGATGACCTTTTCAGCGGGGAAGCTTTAAAAAATATTATGCCTGTGTTACTCACATGCAATGTACTGATACATTCTCACACTCTTGGCTGCAAATCAATCTAAAAACATCTCCTCAATTCGAAATTTTATACCCCATGAAAGTCACTCAGTGAACCGCGTCTCTTCCCAACGTCAACGTCTCGCCGTTTAGAGCCACAATCCCCGGAGACAAAGGAATCATGACCCATTCGTATGGCCTGTAGAGACACACACCACGGACAGGGAACCCACCCGATTAAGGCCCTGCCTCCGGGGCTCTCAATTGCTCATCTGCTATACGCGAAAAAAACGGCACAACCGAAGCCGAATTGTGCTATAATAGACTTGTTTTTCGGTTGCACCCCCTGCCAAGAAGTAATCTGACTCTCCCCACCCCTGCCTGACAACCCACGCTCCTTGCAACCCTCCACCGCATAAACCCTTCAAGTACGATCAGGCGGTTTTTTAGACCGCCCAAGGAAGGTCACATATGAACAGCCCCAAAGTCCTTTGGACCACCGATTTTTCACGAAGAGCCGAAAAGGCACTCCCCTTTATCACCTCCCTGATTCGTGAAAAGGGCGCCGATGTCCATATCCTCTACGTCATTCCGGATATCGCCCGCCATGAACCCTGGTACGGTGAATACGATGAGCGCCATATCCAGCGCCTGACCCGGCGAGAAGAACAGTCCGCCACAAAACGCCTCCACCAGCTCTGCACCAAATACCTCGACGGATGCGCCCTCTTCACCCGCCACACGGCCGTGGGAGAACCCGCCGAAGAGATCTTAAAACTCATTAAAGCCGAACAGATAGACATGGTGGTTATGGCCGATCACCCTTCCCACATCCCAGACATCGGTGAACGTACGCTCGAAAAGGTCAAACGCATGGCCTCCATCCCCGTGGAGGTGATCGCCACCTGAAACGGCAAAAAAAAGGAAACGCGCCTCCGGCGGCAAGGTGTGCCACCTTGAAAGCGGGTTTGCGAATGCGCTTTGTTTGCCGTCACCCTAACCCGGATATTTCACGAGTCGAGTGCACTCATATTCAAGGCATCAGAGCTGCAGATGTAGTGGTTTACCTCAAGGCACTGATAACAAAGAAGATGGATGCACTCGACTCGCCCGAAGGGTTAGAAAATCGAGAAGAAAACGTGAATTACATTTTGTATTTTACAAATATCTAAATTTTTCACAGTAACAGGCTGTAATAACGTCTTATTGCTACACAGGATCATTTCCTCATGAAATATCCGGGCTAAGCATCTCAGGTTCATCACGACACCCTTCAACCTACTCATAGGCTCTGCCTGGAGGCGTGCTGTACAAGGCTCTGCCTTGCCGGTGTGGGAAACGAAAAACCGGGTGATGGAATACATCTGCTGAAGCGACATCCCCAGGAAGACCGAGCCCCCAGGAGAGCATTCCCAGGCAGAGCCTGGAAAAAAGGAAAGATGTCACGCCTCGGGCCCCTTCGACATCCCCGATTTTTTGGAATACACAAAAAACGTCTCCCCCCATCCGCTCTTTTCTCTTCACCTCTACGAATAACCATAATGTCGGCCCACATTTGTCGAGAAGTTGAAGAGAACGGGGCCACAGAACAGGAACACTGCCAGAGTTTTGGCAATGGAGTGGCGGCACCACGCCCCCCTCCCGGGCGCGCCGTGCTCCGCCGCGGCTTTTTTAGTCGGGGGCTTGGCCCCCGTCCGAACTACCTTAACAACCAAAACGTGCCTCGCATCCGTTGTCACATCCCAACAAGCGACGCCCTCCCAGCGGTATCGCTTTTTTGCGGGGGGCTTGGTCCCGGCCAGTGTGACCCTAAAATGTCCATGATTAAACACAGCCCAATCTTTCTATCCCCCTCCTGCCACCCCTGTGGATGACATTTCCCCATGCAACCTCACGTCATCTGGTGTATAAGTTTTTGTAAATTTTGCCGAAGGGGTTTAGCCAGCATTACCACCAGAGGGATTTTTTAAATAAATACATTTGTTTGAGTTAAAACTTGCTAAACGACGGTCACATGCGCTTGTGACACAGGCTGCATGCCCTCAAACTCAACGCAAATGCGGACGCGATACGGCATGAGCCCGGATATTTCATGAGAAAACGACCAAGACGAGCAATAGCATTGTCATTACAAATGGTTACCAAGGTAAGATATAGGCATTTTAAAAATGCAAAATATAATTCACCGTTTTCTACTCGCTTTTCCCACGCTTCGGGTTCGGTTGGTGGAAATAAATAATGATACAGGTTGCCCCCCTGAATACCCTTGGGATTTGACCCGAGGAACGAGGGGCAAAGCCCAGAGGTAAACTGCTTTCAAGGTGGCTCACCTTGCCGCCGGAGGCTTTTTTGCTTTTACAAATATAACCATTTACAGGAGTTGTAGTAACCGATGTCTTCAAAAACTTTAGGCATTGTCGGCGGCATGGGACCGCTGGCCACCGCCATGCTCTTTGAGAAAGTCACCACCCTGACCCGTGTTTCAAAGGATCAGGACCACATCCGGGTCCTCATCGACAGCAACCCGATGATACCCGACCGCACCGCCCACATCGTGGCAGATGGAGAAGACCCCCGCCCCGCGCTTACCGCCACGGCAACACACCTTCAAACCATGGGCGCCGACTTTCTCATCATGCCCTGCAACACCGCCCACTACTTCTACGATGACATCACAAAAGACCTGACCATCCCCTTCCTCCACATGGTCAACGAAACCGCCGCCTACATCGGCACCCATTTTCCCGATACGCAAAACGTCGGCGTCCTCGCCACCGAAGGCACCTGTCAGGCCGGAGTCTACGATAAGGCATTAACCCAGCAAGGGCTCACCCCCCTTACCCCAGATGCCCCCATGCAGAAACACGTCACCGATCTCATCTACGGCATAAAAGCTGGAGAAAAAATACCCATCGATGGCTTCATGCAAGCCGTCGCATCCCTTAAAACCCAAGGCGCCACCTGCTTCGTCCTCGGCTGCACCGAGCTCTCCGTCGCCCAGAAGCTCTATGGCTTTTCCGGCCCCTTCGTGGACCCCTTAACCGTCATCGCCGAAGCCGCCATCCGGTTTGCCGGAAAACAAAGCGTGTCCGTGATATAAAAAAGGGAAAAAAAAGAAAAAAAAGCCTCCGGCGGCAAGGTGGGCCACCTTGAAAGCGGGTTACCGCTGGGCTTTGCCCCTCGTTCCTCGGGTCAAATCCCAGCGGTATTTTGGCGAATCACTGTATGATATCTCCCGGCAGAATCGGTTCACCCCGCGCCCGATGGACGCGGCACGACCTTTGCCCCTCTTTGGTCTATCCGCCCACAGTGCCGGGGCTGTGAGGGTAGGGTGCGCTTGCGCACCGCGGATTAACGGTACCTGTCAATAAAACCCACGCCAGGCTCTCCCCCACGTTGCCCAGAAATAACAAAAGATGTTGGTTTTCATGCAAATGATGCGCAACCACACCCGACAGTATAACGCATTGCCAATGGTGTCAGGGCTGTAACCCGGATATTTCATGAGAAAACAATCAGGACTAAGGAATAAATAGGTAATTACAGTTCTTTGCAGTCATATTTTCAGCCGTTTCAAAAATGCAAAATGTAATCCACGGTATTCTGTTTGATTTTCTCACCCTTCGGGCGAGCCGGGTGCACTCATCTGTCTCGTTATCAGAGCTTTGAGGTAAACCACTACATCTTCAGATCTGATGCCTTGCACATGAGCGCACCCAACTCGTGAAATATCCGGGATCAGGGTGGGTGCGCTGGCGCACAACGGGTTTGATATCACATGGGGATTTCCATCAGACGTAGAGATGGACTTGATATGAGGGGTCCGGCACAACACCAAAAACCCGGTAGGCTTGGAGAAGCCCCTTTTTTCAGGTGCTCAGGGGGTGTGGGAGGCAGTTCAATACTAAAGCCACATCACATAAGATACTGAATTAGCCATAATTTTAAATTTTGTCAGATGTGTAGGCTTGACCCCTTTTCTTGGCGAGCCACTGTATGATATCTCCCGGCAGAATCGGTTCACCCCGCGCCCGATGGACGCGGCACTCCCTTTGACCATCTTTGGTCAATCCGCCCACAGTGCCGGGGCTGTGAGGGTAGGGTGCGCTTGCGCACCGCGGATTAACCGCAACGGTCATAAATGCCCATAAACGGATATCCCCTACGCCGCCAAGGATTAGCTAAAGACGTTGGTTTCCCAGAGGAATGGCGCGATAGAGCACACTTTGTTGGATATCACATGGGGTTGCCATCAGACGAAGAGGTGATCTTAATATGAAGTCCGACACAACATCAATAACCCAGTCGGCATGAATAAGCCCTGTTTCAGGTGTGCAGGGGGTGTGGGAGGCAGTTCAACGGTAAAACCATTCCCAATAAGTCGCTGAATTGGCGATAATTTTAGGGTTTGTCAGATGTGTAGGCTTGACCCCTTCTTTTCCCTGGCAAGACGCGTTGCCAACGGTGTGGGGGCTGTAAGGTAGGGTGTGCTTGCGCACCGCGGATCAACCGCAACGGTCATGAAAACCCATGCCCGGATATCCCTTACGCCGCCCAGGAGCAGCGAAAAAACTGATTTTACAGGCAAATTTGTTTGATATCACATGGGGGATTTCCATCAGACGAAGAGATGGACTGGATATGAGGGTCCGGCACAACACCAAAAACCCGGTCGGCATGAAGAATTCCCTGTTTTCAGGTATGCAGAGGGTATGGGAAGTAGTTCAACAATAAAGCCATATTCAATAAGCCGCTGAATTGACGATAATTTTAGGTTTTGTCAGATGTGTAGGCTTGAGCCCTTCTTACAGCCTTGACAGCTACGTTCTCCAGAGGTCAAGGGCGACAGAAGGTCTAAGGAGAAATATGATACTTCGTATCCTATAAACACTGGGGTGGTGTGGTAGCCCACATAGGGGTTGGAATAAAACCACCAGGTCTGATTGGCACCGCATCACCCCTTTGTTTTTGCTCTTTTTATTTCGATCTGCCCATGCCGCGAACCAATAAGGGGTTGGTTAAAAACCACTAGGTCTGTCATTTATTTTTGGACACGGTATGGCACTGGATGATTTCTGGGGCGCAAATGCGCCAAAGGCCGCAGGCGATGCGTAGCTTCTCCTGCACTGCCTTAATCCCGATGGGTGACTGGTGCCGATTGCCTCTGCAACCGATTTATTGAAACTTCAGGAGCAGAATCCGATATAAAAAAAGCACTTTGCAACTACCTTTATTGGTGACTCAAACAAAAAGACTGAAAAGTTCAACTTTTCGGAGAAGAGGGTGTTTTTTCTCTTTACAAGATATTAAATGGGTGACCTCTTCTTTCGGTTTTCACAGGGAATTGAATAGTTGTCAGAGGTGGTACACTTTTGACGACCGAAAATGATACATTTCCTCACGACCATTGACACTTATTAAATGGATGATCCATTTCTTCCGAAAAAAAGCTCCACCCATAATTATGAATGAAGCTTTAACAACTGATGTTTTAGTTGGTTTTCAACAAGGATTAGGGTGCGGGTGGGGCACCATACGCTATTGCACCGATCATGATATTTCCTTGAACAGTTGTGGTTCCTCCCTGCTGATATTGGGTACCCAGAATTCCTTCATTGACAAAGGACATATCCTTTGATTTAAGCCCATTACCCAAAGATATTTGTGTTGCTGTAGCTTTAGGCTTAACAATAGTAGCATCAACACCAATGTCAACGACACTTTCACCTATGGCACCAGCAACAGTAAAATCATTTACATCTTTTGCCTCAATCGTCAAAGTGGCCATGATGAAGGTATCAACTTGGTCTACTTGCTTCATGCGGATAGCTGTTCGGGTGGTCCCATCAGCATTTATATTTTCCCACGCCGTCGAATTTCCGGTCTTGGTTATCATCATGTAGTCACCACCAGTATTGATAGCATCACCAGCATCATCACCATCGGTCACATACGCACCAGTAAATGTACCACCAACAACAATCTGCACCCCCTCCTGAGCCGTAATCTCATTCAGCCCTTCGTCCGAGATAGACTTCATATCTGCATACACAGACATGGGAAGCAGAACCAACAAAGCAACCAAAAGAATCTTTTTCATAAATCCACCCTCCTAAAAGTAAATTGAGTAACGAATCATCCGCCGATGCATCATGACGGATTCTGTTGTGACTTATCTCCTGCACATGAGAGTCCCACCCGGAGGCAGGATAACTGCCACAACGCCACGTTTATTCTATGTACTTCAAAATAAACAAGGTTCACTTTCTAAAATAGTTATCTGTCACTTAACACCTACTGTCAACTTTTTTTTGAATGTTTATGGACATCTACCCTGACAGAGCCCACCCCTCATGTTTCCCTTGACCCCCCCATATCCTTCTGCTAACGTTTCTTCTATGGCATAAACGATGTTCACTTAATCCAAATCAGCTCACCACCACAATCATGGCAATCAAGCCAGGGGAGGAGAGAAGCATGACATGCCGAGTGCTCAGAATCGTTGTTGTGTGGATTACCTTTCTGCTGCTGAATACTTCGGTGGCTCTGGCCATTGAATCCCTCACCAACCATGCCATGGACGGCATCACGGGCCAGGCGGTAGTGGAGCAATCCAATGAAGCCCGCGAAACGACCTACTCCGTTCAGACAGAGACCATGGCTCATGACGATATCCTCCGCATGGCCCTTCCCAAACAGAGCATGTCCCCCTCCACCTCAAGTAGCGCCGACACCCATTCTGTAATTATCGATTTTCTCGGGATTGAGGGGGATGCACGAAGGGGCATTGACGCCAAAGATTTCCACGGCGACGTAGAAGTAGGAAATATTTTTTACAGGGATGAGGACACCCTTACGTATGTTCATCTTCACGGAACATTTCTCGGCGAATTTACAGTGCCCTCAACCTACGCGGATAAAGTCACGCGGTTTAAAACCATCCTGGCTTCGAAAGATCGTATCAAGGGGGCCAACCTCGAGGGACATTACCTTCTCAGTTATCAGGGAAATCTCTATACAAAGAATGACCTCTCCGACAAGGCCTCCTTTTTAATCTATCCCAACCGCCAAGTCCAGACGGTCGGAAAAACCGGTGACGTCCCTCTGAACCTGCTTATTCCACATGGAGAAAAAGAGAACACAGAGTGGCGATTATTCACCACCATCCCTGCCAAAACAAACTTTGTACAAATAGACATCAACCGCCTGATCACCACACACAACGCAGCATACACAGTCAAACTGTCAAACAATGCCAAAGGGCTCAACGCCGGGGATATCGGGGCATCACCAGAAGACCACACCGGTGTGCTCGGCACGCTCTACTTTGCCGGCGAAACACTGGTCGAAGGCGGCACAATGGTAATCACCGTACAATAGCCTGTAATAAAAAACATGCCGCCTTTATTAAAAGAACCACTTTTCCCATTTTCTTATTTGAAACCATATAAAACGACTTCGCCTGACCATCAGGCATCACCAACAGGAAATAATGCTTTACACTTTTTTTTCCACCTGATAAAAACATTGTTTACGAACAGAAGTAATCGTCACCATAGAAAGCTAAGGTATCGAACAGTGAATTGCTTCTGAACCCTATGACTCAGACTGTCAGGGGAGGGCTACTGGATGTGTCTCCCAAAGCCTTGAGCGCCAGACACGCATCAACAAACGGCCTCTACCTCTCGGAATGACCCAAAACAAGTCACCCTTTTCTTCCTTAAGGATGGACGCATGCATATTCTCGCCGCTTTTCTTATCGGTATCGGGTTTTTTTCCATCTACCATCCTCTCGACAAGGTCCCGGAGAATCAGGTAACCGTCCTCGACCTGGAAAAACCCCAGTTTGCGGTCGGGCATCCCATTGAGCCCCTGTCCGAGATCGAAAAGCGACGTATCATCAAGCAAAACTACGACTACAGCTGTGGGTCTGCAGCGCTGGCCACCCTGCTCAAATTCCATATGGGTGAAGATTTTACCGAGCAACAGGTAATCTGGGGCCTTCTGAAATACGGTGATGTCGAGCGCATTCAGGAAAGACGGGCATTTTCTCTTCTGGACATGAAAAAATTTGTCAGTGTTCTGGGCTATGAGGCCAACGGATACACCGCAAAAATGGAAGATCTCTCCGCCTCGGAATACTGGCCCTGCATCGTGCCCATCAAGTTCTTCGGGTACCGTCACTTTGTGGTGGTGAAAGGCATTCACAAAGGGCATGTCTTCGTGGCGGACCCCTGGCGCGGCCACAGCAGCTACACTGTGCCCCAGTTTCAAAAGATCTGGTATAAAAACGTGATGTTTATCGTGTCGGACAAAGACTCTCGCCCCTTGGGAAATCTGACTCTGATTCGTGACGATCTGCGTTTTATTGATGAAGAGATCACCCGGTTTGCCCTTTTTCAACAGGACATGGTCGAAAAACAGGTCGACACCCAGCGGATCCTGAATGAATCCAGCGGGGACACCCTCTACTTCAGAAATTAATTCGTTTTGTATGATTTTAACTCAGCACGACAGGTAGGTTTGGTTCCCCCAACGCCCCCAGCGTGTTCACCCCTGATCAAGGAGACGGTTGTGATGAGAAGAGCCGGCATACTGCTTATATGGATCGTTGCCATGGGAGTCTTTTTTCTCCCGGCGTTTACCTGGGCAGAGGAGCCCACCGGCAAGGATCAGGCATCCCTCGAATCCATTGTCACAGAACTCGAACAGCTGAGAAGCGAGCTGGCCGCCATCAAGCAGGCGGCCCAGATCCGTGACCAACTCGAATCCACCAGTGAGGAAAAGACCGAAGAGAGCGAACGGATTCTCACGGCCGTCGGCCAGGAGTATGTCCTCCGCAGGGAGGGCTCTCTGGGCGTCACCTACGGGGCCAGCTACTCCTACAACTCGTCCGATGTCCTTGAAAATGCAAAGACCCAGCTCACGGTGGACCACACCAGCAACCACAGCCTCAGCAACAGCGTCAGCGTACAATACGGCCTGCGCAACTATCTCACCGTCAATGGGTCGATCCCCTTCCTCTACAAATGGGACCAGCAGTCCACCTCCTCGGAACGCAACGCCACCGACATCGGCGACATCAGCTTCGGGTGCCAATGGCAGCCTGTGCCCACCTCAACGGGAAAGGCCTCTTACATTGTCAACACCTCCCTGATCATCCCATCGGGCACCAGCCCCTACAAAATCGATGTCGACGATGCCCTCTCCACAGGATCCGGTTTCTACTCCGCCCTGGCGGAGCTCTCCATCAGCAAACCCATCGACCCCATCATGGCCTTCGGCAGCCTTTCGTACCGCTACACCCATGAAATCACAGGGCTCAACCAGGTACGAAACGGTCCCAATGACGCCTCGGCCTTAAAAGAGGTCTCTCCGGGAGACACCATCGGCGGTTCCATGGGCATCGCCTATGCTCTCTCCTATCAGGTGACCCTCCACTTAAGTTGCCAGTACTCACATACCACAAGCTACGAGTTTGACTGGCATGGCGGAGAGAGCAACAAAACCGGCAGTTCAACGGCAGCCTCCATGAACATTGGTACCGGCTGGAAACTCTCCCCCGAAAGTTCCATGAACATTACATTGGGCGTCGGCCTCACGGACGCGACCTCTGATTTTACGCTGTCATTTTCCATGCCCTTTAACTTTACGATGTAAGGCGTTCAAAGGTTCCAGTAAAAAAATCCCGTTTCCTTCTACTGACGACATAAGGAAGCCATCTGCTTAAACGAACCCGGCCCCAGAGCCTTTAAGGAAACCATGATGAGAAGAGCTGTGAACACCTTGCGCATGCGATGGCACTTACCGTCTGTTTCAACTCTGGCGATACTCTGCCTTCTGATCTCAGCCCCTCAACAGGCCGGGGCCATGTTTGTGGAGCAAATGGCGGTCTCCACCCGGGCCATCGCCCTGGGAAATGCCTGCACCGCAGACCCTCCAGGCATCATGAGTGTTCACTACAACCCGGCAGGACTCTCCAGGCTCCCCGACCAGGCCTTCAGCCAGGGCCTGACCCTTCCCTTTATCTTTCAAGAGATCAGCCTGACCGCCGATCCGGACATGGAGCCGTTTATGGATGGTTCCAGCCCGAACCCGGTAAATTTACCCAATGGAAACGGAGCCTCAGAAGCGTCCAAGGTGGACCCCCTGGCCGGAACCTCCGGGACCAGCGGCCCATCCATGTATGTTCCGATCCTGAATGACACGATCCCCTTTCTGGCCGGCCCGACCTTAGGTATTTCATCGCGCAAACAAGACTCCAGATGGACCTTTGCCTACGCCAACTACTCACCCTTCGCCGTGGGCCTCACCCAGGAAGGCGAGGACAACCCCGCACGCTATCAGGCCAAGGCCCTGGGCCAGCAACACCTGATCTACGCCGCGCCGGCCTTAAGCTACCAGGTCAACGACAAACTCGCCCTGGGATTTTCTGTGGGCATGGGCCAGACCGCCACCTACGCCACCCTCGACATGCGCATGCCCAACCAAATGACGGCCCTGACCAAGGTCCTCGGTGACGCCACCAAGGATCTCAACATCCCCATCATCAGTCAGATGACCCTGCCCCCCCCCTGGTTTGGTGGGGGCGTCGGGCCTTACGACAAAGTGGCCCAGCTCAGCATCACCATGCGAGACGACTTCTCGCCCAACTATAACCTGGGGGTGCTTTACGAACCCTGGGGTTGGCTCTCCCTGGGCATCACCTACCAGAGCGAGATCAATGTCGAACAGGTGGGAAACTGGGAGGTTCAGTACTCCAAACAATTCAAGGCCATGATCGACTGGCTCGGCCAGGGCAACATCTTGCCTGTTACGGCCGCCATGCTCAACCTCCCCACCAATGGAGAAAACCAAGCCGGTTACGTCACCAACAACATGACCATCCCGCAGCGCGTCCAGGCCGGGATCGCCTTAAAGCCCACGAAATATTTCCAGCTCCTCTTCGATGTGAACTGGGTGGACTGGTCGGTTCTTGCTCAAGATAAATTTTCCTTTGACCGCCAGGCTGATTTTTTGCGCTTTGCCACCCTCATGGGTTACACTGGTGGGCCGGATACCATGATCATTCAACGCGATTTTGAAGACACCATCAGCTGGGCCACAGGCCTCGAAATTTTTCCCACGGACTGGCTCACCTGGCGTTTCGGGTATGAATGGCGCCCCACCTCCGTGCAGGAAGAGCTCTATGATGCCATGTACGCCGTACCAGATATGCACAACTTCGGCACCGGGTTCGGCATTAAAACCAAAAGCAATGTCGTTATCGATGTCTCTTTCGCCTATCTTATCGGTGAGACGATGGAGATTCCCAATAACGGCAGTACCAACATGAACTCCACCGACTTCAATAAACCTGTCTACAACCCTTACGCAGGCCTGGACTTCAAAGAGGAGATGACCGCCTACATTGTCTCAGTCAATGTCCGTATGCCCATCCATGTCATGAAGGAGCATATGCACCATCAGGCAGAAATGGTGAAAAGTGCCTATCACTTCCTCAACCCCTTTGACGGAGAATAGGCCAGGAGCCATCCCTTCCCGGCAAACAGTCAAAGCCAAGCGGACTCCACCCCCTCGACTCTCAGCGTCCAAGCCTGACATGCCCTCCCGATCCGAGACCTCTTTCACGTCAGGCCCGCACGGCACCTTGCCAGTGCCGTGATCCGCAATCCCGACCACCTGTTCACTTTACCGATAAAACGCCCTTTTTTTTGCCCCTCGCCCCACCCCGGATCCCTTCCCCACCCGATGCGCCATCCATGCAGAACATCCCCTGATCCGCCCGGTTCCCGCCTGCCTTCCAACCCAGCCATCCTTCACGAAACTCTTCCCGCAAACCTGGCATCCTTTTTGTATTAAATTTAATCAGAGACAAAACAGATATAACCTGAAATTCAAGCACACGGCTGACATCACGATCACACCGGCAAGTCTCTAAAAAAATGCAGGTTTTTTATCTAAACTTCCATGTATGATATGTCGAAATATAGAGATAGCAGGGGACTATACCCATCATCTCTCCCCCACCCGACCTATCGTTCTTTGACAATGAAAACCCATCCCACGACGTAAGCGTTGAGGTGGGTAAAAGAGAGGCTAAGCGTACAACGCCAAACCGGGGGTAACCCCGGGACGGAAAGTCACGGGTCCATCATCCATGGACAGCCGAACCGCCCGCGCACCTGTGCGGGATTTACATAACCATGCCAAACCGGGGGCAACCCCGAGACGGAAAGCCACGGGTCCAAAACAGGGGTCATCCATCTCCAAAGACAGGAGAGGCTCCTTTTTATTGGACAGCCGGGCCGCCTCCCAACATACCAAACCAGGGGCAACCCTGGGACGGAAAGCCACGGGTCCAGAAGAGACGGAAAGGACCTCCCACGGCACGACCTGACACCTGTCAGCAAAACCTGCCAACGGAGATCTTTACCTGACACCCACGGGACAGCCGGGTTACCTGCCGAAAAGGCAGAAAAGGGGAATACCATGAAAAAGCAGTATATGATCGTCACCTTGATATGTTCACTGGTTGTTTTATCCGGCGCTGTCAGTTCCCAGGCCCAGATTGTTCCCATGAGTGATTCACAATTAGCTGGAATCACTGGGCAGGCAGGTTTTTCTCCCCAGGGAAGCTATAGCGATTTACAACGAAACGCCGGAACAAACAACATGCACCTCGGAGGACTTGGCGCCGCCCTGCATCTGTCAGACGCCTCGTACCAGATCGAAAGAACCGGTGAAGTCAGCGCTATTCGAATGGCCGCAAACGGAACCTCCTACTCCTTTGAGATTAAAAATCCAGGCCTGACGCTTCGAAATTTTCAGACCCGTCTTCACATCGGCAATCAACCAGGCACCGGGAATAGTCTTGGCACGGTCTCCGTAGAACATATCCGGGTAACCACCCATGGGACGGTACGCATCACCGTCAAATAACGGGTCGTCCCGGCCCCTCTTTTACCCACCTCGCCGCTTACGGCCCGAAGGCGAGGTGGAAAAAATATTAAAAAAAAGCCTCCGGCGGCAAGGTGAGCAACCTTGAAAGCGAATTTGCGAATGCACCTCGGGCTGCGTATCTTGAGGCTGAAATGCATCCGCATTCGCCCGGAGACTAAAGTTGCCGGTTTATCGGACGTTAAGCGGTGCGCACGGCGCACCCTACCTTTCACATCGACACGGTTGCCAAAGGACAGGCCCTTTATACGGTTTCCTTCCTCATCGCCCCTGCAGCATCGGTGCGTGACGATTGGGTGGCATGCTCTGAATAATTACCAAATAAATTAACTAAAATAGCTACCTGCCTCCGTCATTGCGCATCCCCACCCACGAAGCGCCCCAACCAACCTCACTCCCCCACACAAACCCATTTGACCCACGACATCTGCGTCATGTTGACTTCAAGGAAGAACTCCATTACATTGCAATAAACAATGTTAGCTACGCAATACTTCCAACACTCGGGAGGTCTCATGACCAAACAGCGCGCTCTCACCCTGCTTCTGTCGCTCCTTCTGCTTCCCGCTCTCACGTGGGCAGATACCTTCTCCACCATGGGCACACGCTGGCCCTCGGGTTTAAAGAAGACTCTGACCGGCAACACCGCCACCCTCTTTGCAGCCAATGGGGACATTCTATCGGCCTATTCAAAAGAACCTTTTGAACTGAAGGCTCAAATTGAACTCCATGCCCCGGAAGGCATTATTGCCATTGATTATATGAAAATCGAGGAGATGGTGGGTATCCCAGACCGGCACTATGTGATTGCCTCCTGCGGCAGCGGGGGCCTTCAGGTTGTGGAGTTTGAGGGGTCGTCCTTTTCGCTGTCCCCGGATGCCATCGTCGACGAATCCACCACCGTCAAGCCCGACACACCCAGTCCCACCCCTCTGAGCATCAAAAACAGCGTAGGTTTCACAGCCGAAAGCGCGCACCTCATCGCCGCCATTGACGATAATTTCGGCTATCGCGTCTTTCAGTTTACCACCACGCCCACACTGGTCGAGGTTACCCAGCAGATGCTCTCCGACAAAACCTACACGATGCTGGTGGATCTGGCCCGATGGGAAAACTCGGTACCGGGAGAAAACGACTACATCCTCACCGTGGCCAAAAACAGAGAGATAGGGCTTCTCAACATACAGAAAACCAGCCTCGGAGAATGGGTCATCAAGGGCCTGGACAAGGCGACCCTCACCATCCCAAGCGTTCCGTCCACCGAACTTCTCTACATGAGCTCCCTCACCTTAAGGGTCGCAGGGAATAAGGCCCATGTCATCGAAAACTCCCTGGGGAACTTTTTCACATTCAGGGTGAATACCGCCCCGCCCTATCTGACACAGATCTATCCCTTGCCAGACACGGAAGGGGTCGCCCTGGGCTACCCCCTGGATCTCGCGCCCCAGGGGGACCATGCCTGCTTCGCCACCCTCATGGAAAAAAATGGCCACCTGCCCGGGGTTCAGGTCATGCAACTCTCCGACAAAGCCATTGTCGGGACCTATGAACAATCGGGTGCCGGCGCCCTCCACCGGAGCTCAGAGACACCGTTCCTCTTTCTCATGGATCTCAAAAACGGCCTGTCCAAAATTAATGTCTCGATCACGGAGAACCCGGAGCGCGTCGGTGACCCCCTGCCCACCCCCTTTGCCGTGGCAGATCTGCTGGCCAGAGAAACGTATCTCTTTATGGTGGATGATCTTGAAAGCTGGACCGACTCGAAGGGGAAAATCCACTCCGGCGGATTCCGCGTCATGGACATCGCCAACGCCACCCAGCCCAAGAGGCTCTTCTTTATGCCAACCGAAGGGCAGGCCTGTGATCTCGCCGTGGATGGCAATTTTTACCGGCTCTTCGTCGCTGACACGGAAAAAGGGGTACAGTGCTACTCCCTAAACAGCAACCTGATTCCTGAAGGCAAAACAGCCCACGACTTTGGAGGAGAAGGACAAATCCCCGTTCCTTCCTCAGAAGCCCCCTGCCACCTTCAGACCCTTTCGGCAGATGCCATCGGCGGAAACGCTCTGAAAGTCGTCACCACCTACAAAAATATCAATAACGTTAACACCGGTTTTCTGCATATTCTCACCGAGGCCAACACCCTGGTTTCCGTCAAGCTACCCACCGATGATACAAACCCAACCATCGATCTCACCCCAAGTTCAAGCATACATCTTCCCGATGAGCCTCAAGCCATTCACCCGTTTCTGAGGGACTATGTCCTTACGGCCTGCGGCTCTGAAGGCCTTCAGGTCGTGGACCTCTTCTCAAACCCGGATACCCCCGGGACGCTCTCCCCTGTCATCGAGGCCTTCCACACCGTCGGCCTGTCGAATACCGTGAGCGTCTCTTCAGACGGAAGCCGATATGCCTATATCGCCGATGACACAGCTGGCATTGTCGCCTTTGATCTCTTTTCCGACCCCAACACACCGGCCGTCATCAACCTCCGCCAGACAAGCCAGTACACCCTTGAAAAAGGCAAATTCACCGATCTCTTTGTCACCGACAACAACAACCTCTATGCCATCACGGATCAACCCATCGACAACATCCTGATTTTTGACATCTCCGATCCATCGATCATCCGCCTCCATGCCTGTGAGACCTCCCTGGGAAATCCCACGGCCATCATCGCGGCCACCACCGGTGGACTCGAACTGGATCAGCCATCCCTTCGCGCCGCCTATGTCGCCGACGGCCAGGGAGGGCTGGCCATCCGCCAGGCCACGGATGACGACAACTCCCAGGTCCAGACCTGGAAGGACGATGCCACCACCTGTTTCATCAACACCCTCCACTGAGCCCCCTCCATCACCCGGGGAGGCTCTTTCCAAAGAGAATCCCCGGGTTCGTCCGAAATGTATTCCGGTTAAAGTCAACGGCTGAGTTTGATTCTGCCCACCTACAGCTCATGCACCTGCGACGCACTGTGCGTTTCCTTGCACGTCACGCGAATGCGGATGCATTTCAGCCTGGAGTGACGACTCCCGATGCGCATTCGCCAACCCGCTTTCGAGGTGGTTTTTGCTACAGTGGCTTCGCCACCTCGCCACCGGAGGCAGCCAGGTTAAAAATGCCTCCGGCGGCCCTGCCGGGGGCCAAACTTTTGAAAAGTTTGATAAACAGGTCTTAAAAAATAATCTCAGGTAAATCTAAAGCCCAAGGCGAATGTGATTTGACCCGAGGAATCCGCCTACGCAAAAGCCTCCGGCGTGACAAGTCCGCCTGCGCAAAAGCCTCCGGCGTGACAAGTCCGCCTGCGCAAAAGCCTCCGGCGTGACAAGTCCGCCTGCGCAAAAGCCTCCGGCGTGACAAGGCCGCCGACACAAAAGCCTCCGGCGTGACAAGGCCGCCTACGCCCATGTCAATGCGTCACCATCCGAACAACGCCGATGGGCTACGGCGCGACAAGCGATCCGTCTTCGCCTGCGGCTACGCCGTGACATGGGGGCAAAGCGCATTTGCAACCTGCTTTCAAGGTGGCACACCTTGCCGCCGGAGGCACGTTTTTGCCCCGAACTTTAACCATAGAAGGCATTGCTTTTTGTCCGTTTATTCTTTCCTTGCCCCCTTCCAAAAATAGCGTACCCTTTCAGGGTGCGAATGATTCTTGACACCATTCGTGAACGCGTGTTATTTCCGTGGGGTAACCTACGGACTGCACAAGAGATTTCCCGGAAGCCACCGCATCCCCTTCACCCGCCGGACAGATGCCATGAACCGATCTCTTCCCCTACTGACCCTGCTTCTCCTTTTCGCATGGAGCCTCCCTTGTCCATCTTCGGCAGGCTCTGAAAAGCTCACCCTCGCGGCCTGCATGAAAAAAGCCCTTCCCTATGCAGACACCATCCAACTGGCCGAAGAATCTCTCTATGCCGCAGAACAGGATCGACTCCGAGCCCGCGCGGTGCTTGTCCCCAGTGTGGAACTCACAGGGCGCCTCAGCGGAAACAGCACAGACCTTAAAGGGGCTTCCGCCCCTCCGAATCGCATCAAGGAAAAAAGCTACGGTTCCTTTGCAGGCATCGGGCTCCAATACACCTTTTACCTCAACGGCCGTGAGTTGATCGTTTACAAAGCCACCGGGGAGTTGGTGGAAAAAGCGAGCATGGAACTTCAAACGGCCACACAGGACTACCTGTTGCAGGTGGCCGCGGCCTTCATCGGATGTCTTCGAAGCCAGAAAGGGCTGGCCATTGCCGAAGCAAACCTTTCACGGCTCACCTCCCACCGGGAGGCCGTGGTCCGGCGAATCCAGGCCGGGCGCCTTGTCACCACAGAACGATTCCGATCAGACGCCGACCTCGCCGGTGGGCGCGCCCGGTTGACCAACGCGCAAAACCAACGCACTCTGAGCCGGCGGAGCCTTCAGCGCCTGGTCCCCCTGCCCGATGATTTTCAACTCGCCGAACCTGAAAAAATATCCACCGTTGAATCCCTGCCCCTTCGAGAATGCCAGGTCCTGGCCGAAAAAAATCGCCCAGAACTCAAAGCACTGCTCCTGGCCTCCCAGGTGGCGGATAAAGAGGTCTCGGTGGCAAAGAGCACCTACTGGCCCAGGCTCACCCTCGAAGGAGCCGCCGGAAAGGGGGAGCAGCGCGTGGAAGGAAGCTATGACTCAAGGGAGGCTGATTTCGATCTGGACACCACCCAATACAGCGCAAGCCTCACCCTGACCCTTCCCCTGTTAGATGGCGGACTTCGGCGCGCCGACATCCGAAAAAGCCTCTCCGACAAGCGATCCGTGGACCACAGGAGGCGTCAACAAACCAAAAAAATCCGTCTGGCCGTGGAACGGGCCTGGTATGATCACGACAACGAATCTCAACGAGTCCGCGCCCTCACGGAGAGCCTCACCTACTCCCGGCAATTCCTCACGGCTGTCACCCGGCAATTTGAAGAGGGCCTGGCGGAAAGCCTCGACCTGATCGACGCCAACACGCGCCTTGTCGAAGCTGAAAATCAACTCGCCGACGCACGCTTCACCCTGCACCTGGCCGCCATCCGCCTCAGGCACGCCTCAGGTCTGCACCTGTTTTCGACCTTCACCCGTGATCCATGACACCGCGGAACATCCACACCGCCATCTATTTCACTATAGAAACAAGGGATGACGGATAGGCCCCGTAAACGTCGCTTCAGGACAAAGAGAGCTGCCCATGACCCCAAAACTGTCCCCCCCATGCCCTGAAAAATCGGTGATAAGAATCTGCCTGTCCTGGTGGCCGGTGCTTGTGCTTTTTCTCATCCTTGTTCTCCTTTACCTCATGAGCGTCCTCAAAACAGAGGCCGTGGCCAAAGCCCGCCGAAGCCAACGAAAAGAAGGCCCTCCCCCCATCAATGTAGTCACACTGACTCTCGCACCGGCCCTCATCAAAGAGAGGATCACCCTTCCCGGTGAAATCCGTGCCAACCGACAACTCGCCGTCCCCTCCGAAGTGTCGGCCGTTTTCTTGAAAAAAACGCGTCACGAGGGACATTTCATTCAACAGGGTGAGACCCTGGCGCAACTCGATACCTCCCGTTACTCGGCCCGACTTCAGGCAGAAAAGGCTTTATTCATTGCCGCCCAGGCCTCGTCCAGGCGGCTGAAAAACCTGAACCTCACCCAATTGGCCACCCCTTCAGATCTGGATCACGCCGCGGCCAACCTTGAACAAGCGCGCAACGCACTGACCGCTGCACGCCTTGACCTTTCGAAATGCGAGATCAAAGCCCCCTTTTCCGGGTACCTCGACGCCTACCTGGTGGAAAAAGGAGACTTTGTTACCCCGGGGACCCTGCTGTGCCGGCTGGTGGAGCTCGACCCGGTAAAAATACGCGTGGGTATTCCGGAATCAAAGGTCACAAAGGTCCGCACCGCCGCCGCGTTCTCCGTCTTTGTGGATGCCCTGGGCGACTCGCCCCTCCCCGGAGGCCGCGTCTTCCATCTGGCCAGAGCCACCGACAACAAAGCCAGGCTTTACAATCTGGACCTTCTCTTCCCCAATAAAAAAGGACGCATGGCCCCTGGCATGTTCGCCCGGGTGGAGCTGGTCACGCAGATTCAGAGCCAGGCCCTCATCGTGCCCCTGTACGCCATCATCGCACGAAAAAACGGCCCCATTGTGTTCATCGAGGAGGGAGGAAAAGCGGTCATGCGAGAGGTTCAGACGGGCATTCAGGAAGGGTGGAGGGTGGAAGTAACCCAGGGCCTGACGGCGGGAGATCACGTCATCGTCGTGGGGCAGCGTTCGGTAAGTGAGGGTCGCAAGATGACCGTGGTCCGCCACACCGAAACGCCTGGGGAGCTGCATCCATGATCATTTCAGATACGGCCGTTAAGAATCGTATCAGCGTTCTGGTTCTGGCCGTCATCATCCTTCTGGTGGGCAGCTACGCCTACTCGGTGCTTCCCCGGGAGGATGAACCCGACATCACCATCCCTTACGTCTTCGTGGCCACCGTCTACAAAGGCGTGGCCTCAGAGGATATTGAAACCGCCATCACCATTCCCATTGAAAAAAAGCTCAAAGGCCTGGAAGGCGTCAAGAAGATCAGCTCCGTCAGCTCCGAGGGGCTAAGCGAAATCAACATCGAGTTTATTCCGGGTACCGACATCGACGAGGTGCTGCGCAAGGTCAAAGACAAGGTCGATGAGGCTCAAAGAGACCTGCCGTCTGACATGGAAGAAGACCCTTCCGTCTTTGAAGTTAACATCTCGGAGATGCCCATCGTCGTGTACTCCATCAGCGGCCCCCAGGGGAGCACCGCCCTGAAACGCCTGGCTGACGACTTAAAGGAGGACCTGGAGTCCGTGGCAGGGGTTCTGGAGGTCACGGTCACCGGCGGCCAGGAGCGGGAAATTCTTATCGAGGTAGACCCGGAAAAACTCGCCGGGTACCGCATCCCCATCACCGACTTCTCCCAAGCCGTCAGCCGGGAAAACACCAACACCTCCGGAGGCGCCCTCAACATGGGAGATGGCCGCTACCTGCTCCGGGTCCCCGGTGAGTTTGACTCGCCGGATGAACTTTTCGGCCTGGTGGTCAAACACCACAACGGAAAGCCGGTCTACTTAAAAGAGCTGGCCCGGGTCCTCGACACCTTTAAGGAGGAGGACAGCCGCGCACGGCTCAACGGACATGAAGCCGTCAATATTTCCGTAAAAAAACGCAGCGGCGAAAACATCCTGGCCATCTGTGAAGAGCTGGATCGCCTGGTGGCTCATCACCAGAAGGGCTGGGCAGAGACCACACGCATCACCAAGCTGATGAACAAGGAAAAAAACATCCGTGTCATGGTGGCGGATTTAGAAAACAACATCCTGTCTGGCCTCATTCTGGTGGTGGGGGTTCTTTTTTTTGCCCTTGGATTCCGCAACGCCCTCCTCGTGGGCATGGCCATCCCCTTCTCCATGCTCATCAGCTTCATCATCCTTCACGCCCTGGGCATCACCTTGAACATGGTGGTCCTCTTCTCCCTGACCCTGGCCCTGGGTATGCTGGTGGACAACGCCATCGTCGTTATGGAAAATATCTATCGATTCATGGAGCAGGGAGCCTCACGCCCCCACGCGGCCATGAAGGCCTCCTCGGAGGTGGCCTATCCCGTCATTGGCTCCACCCTCACCACCGTGGCCGCGTTCTTTCCCCTGCTCTTCTGGCCGGGTATCATGGGCGAATTCATGCGCTACCTCCCCTTGACCCTGATCATTACCCTCTCATCCAGCCTTTTCGTGGCCCTCGTCATCAACCCAGCGCTGGCCGCCTCCATCATGCGTGTTAAAACACCTGGCCCCTCACCCCGTCCCAAAGACGCCCCAGCCCCCCCAGCCCTTGAAACCCCGGTTGAAATCAAAGGCAGGGTCCTCGCGACGTATGCGTCGATACTTCAGGTCGCCCTGAGGCATCGATTCAAAGTGGTCGCGGGCGCCTTTTTGTCCCTGTTTATCCTCTATTTTTTCTGGCTCCTTGTCGTGGGTATTGAAACGCCCGTAGAATTTTTCCCGTCAGTGGATCCGCAAAATGTCTACGTGAACATCGACCCTCCCGAAGGGGCCAACCTGGATTACTGTGATCGCATGGTCCGGCAAGTCGAGATGAGCCTCGCTACGGGCACAAACGCCCCGCCCCTGGAAGAGCCCTACCGTGCCGCCCTGGCCCTGCAGCAGCACAGGGACCGAAAAGGACGCCCCTTCATGGCCCCAAGCGATTTCAACAACGTGGAGCACATCTACGCCAACAGTGTGCATCGATTCGGAAGCAACCTGTTTGCCCAGAACTCCCCCAACCATCTGGGGGTGCAGTTTGTGGACTATGACATGCGGACGAGCCCCTCCGGAGAAGCCATTCAACGCTTTCGGCAGCGCGTCAAACGCATCGCCGGGGCACGCATCACCGTACAAAAAGAGGAAGGCGGCCCCCCCACCGGGGCGCCCATCAATATCGAAATTGCAGGCGATGATTTCCCCACCCTGGGACGCCTGGGCACCGAAGTCCAAAAAATCATTGCCACCATCCCCGGCATCGAGGATGTCCGGGACGATTACAGCACCAACATCCCCACCGTTCGCATTCGTATCGATCGAAAACAGGCCGCCCTGGTTGGCCTCTCCACGGGCACCCTCGGAGCGGCTTTAAAAACAGCTTACAACGGCACCAAAATCTCCACCTACCGCGAAGCAGGCGATGACTACGACATCACCGTTCGCATGTCTAAAAAATTCCGCAATGCCCCGGAAACCCTGGACGCCCTCCTGATCCCTGCAGAAAACGATGTCCTTATCCCTTTATCGGCCATCTCCCGGATTGACTACGCCGGAAGCTTAGGGGACATCACCCGTATCAACCACAACCGGGTCGTCACGGTCAAAGCCAACGTCGATGATCAGATCAAACCGGGCACCGTGCTGCGCATGGAAGCCGAGGCCCTTCTCCAGGTCTTTCCCTTGCCTGAGGGGTACACCCTGGCCTTTACCGGGGAGAACGAAGAGGAGCAAAATGCCAAGTTATTTCTCTCCAGAGCTTTTCTGGTGGCCATTCTCCTGATTTTTCTCGTTCTCGTCACCCTCTTCAATTCAGTGGCGCAACCCATCATCATCTTAACCTCGGTAATCCTCTCCCTCGGGGGAGTCTTTCTCGGCCTTGCCCTCATGAACTACCCCTTTGGCATCATCATGTCCGGGGTCGGGGTCATCTCCCTTGCCGGGGTGGTGGTCAATAACGCCATTGTCCTCATCGATTACACCAACAAACTCCGGGAAGCGGGCATGGAGACAGGGGACGCGATCATCGCCGCCGGCGCCACGCGCCTCCGGCCCGTCATGCTCACCGCTGTGACCACCGTCCTCGGACTTCTCCCCATGGTCACCGGGATCTCCATCAACTTCCGGGAACTCTCCATCTCCACCCTCAGCGAGACCTCCCAGTACTGGAAATCCATGTCCATCGTCGTGATCTTCGGCCTGATCATCGCCACAGGCCTCACCCTCCTTGTCGTCCCCACCCTCTACAGCCTCCTGGCCTCCTCTCGAAACGACGTGCCCTGAAACCTGAAAAGTTAAAACAAAAAAGGCCGCGACATAACGTCACGGCCCTTCTTTTAAAAAAAATCAACCACCAGATTTGCGTCTCTGAAACAAACACCCTCGCAGGAGGTGTCAGATCTAAGCACGCTCCCCTGCGTTAAAAATTACTGGACAGATACCCTTCCAATTCATCGAGCAGACGCCCCTGCTCGTCATCTAAGGGGACATCGCTGCGGACCCGGGCGATTTCTTCCCTGGCCGCGTCAGGGGTCAGGCGGGCATCGCCCCGGAAATCCATCATGGGGGATTCCTCGTCCTGGGGATGCACCCTTGCCATATAGGCTTCAAAGGCTTCGAACACCTCTTCGTCTGAGAATTCGGGGTAGTTACGGAAAAGCACGCGGGCCGCGAGCTGCCGAACCTGACCGGGAGCCATGGCCTGCATGGCTTCAGCCATCGCCTCGGGGCCGGCCCGGTGAAACTTGGCGCAAAACGCTTCTTCGGCCTTGGAGAGAAAGCCGTTCTGGTAAAGGGAGGTGTCCACATCCAGATTCGGAACCTCCGGATAACGAAACTCTCGATGATACCGGACAATGCGCGCAAACTCATCCGGGTGGGCCTCCAGCCAGGCAAGGTTTGCCTCCACCCGGGCCAGGCGCTCGGCAGAAAGGCGCCCGACAAAGCGCTCCAGGGGCGGCAGGATCACTTGGGGTTCCCCCAGGCGCTTACGAAGGACCCAGGCCCGTTTTTCGATCTCTTCGTCCCCCTGGATCAGATTCTCGGCATCCAACCGCAGCCAAAGGGTCTGATTCTTGTAGGAGACAGACTCTCCCAGCGAAAGAACCGGTGCCTGATAAAACGACTCGGCACCGAACCGGCTGCCCGTCATGATCCCCCAGGTGTGCTGTCCCGCCGATGAGACATGTTTCGGCGGCAGCTTACCCAGGCGAAGCCCATCCTCTTTCTTGTTAAAATAGCCCGTGACATACGCCCACATCTTTCCCTCAGCGGCAAACCGCTTGGCCAGGGCCAGGGTGGCCTCCACATCGACCATGGCATCATGGGCCTGCCCTTCAGCCAGGGCATTGGCCTCACTGAGTTTTTCAAGCTTCAAGGTGGTTTGTCCGTCTTCCCGCCTTGGCCAGATCAACGTATCGGGCATGTACAGATGGTACAGAACCGCAATGGGCAGAAGATCCATACGGGAACAGCCATTGGCCCACTGGTGCGTATAGGGAGAAAGCAGGTTGCGATGAAAAGAAAACCGAAGGAACTCGTCATCAAAGCCAAGGGTGTTGTACCCGAGGGAAATCGTCCCCTCCCGGTTCATCAACGCGTGGATATGCCTGACCGCCTCATATTCACAAATGCCCTCCATGGATGTCTCAATCCCGATGCGATGGGTGATGGAGGCCATGGGAGACGGAACCACATCGGGCCTGAGAGACACAGTAATATTATACCGTTCCAGCTCATTGAGCTGCATATCCGTCCGAATAGCCGCAAACTGAAGGATCTGGTCAAAGGATTTATTCAAGCCGGTTGTTTCAAGATCGTAGAATAGATAGCTCTTCATCAACTCCCCTTTGGATGGATACGACACCTTTTTCTATGGGCATCACAAAAAACGCCCCTCAAATACCCACCCTGCATGGCCTCATGACGCACCAAGACGGCGACAGGCACAAAGCGCGGTGGGCTGTGACTTTTACAGACGCATCATTTCATGTTTCGGCGAGGAACAAAAGGGGACCAGACTCTCTGGCGGCCTGTTCCCCTTTTCATAACCTGTGACACCTGTTTTCATACACCGGGCAGTCGCCGATGTAAACCGGTATTGACGGCTCCCAACACGGCATCCATGCCCCTCAACCTGCTTCCCGCCTGCAAACCATGTCATGGTTTGCTTCCTCCCGGACGGTGGCGACAATCTGTTTGAGATCCACCTCAAGCCCCACGAACAGATCCGCCAGCCAGGGATCAAACTGCCGACCCGACCCTTCAGAGATCTCAGCCAAAGCGTCCTCCACAGACCACGCCTTCTTATAGGGTCGTTCAGAGACCAGGGCGTCAAAGACATCACAAACACAGACAATTCGCCCGTAAAGAGGAATCTCCTCCCCCTTCAACCCTTTGCAATACCCTGTTCCATCCCACCTCTCATGATGGGTCAGGGCAATCGCCTCGGCGATGCGAAGCAGCCGCGACTTGCTGCCTGAAAGAAGCATCCCGCCAATTTCAGAATGCCGCTTCATCTCCCGCCACTCCTCGTCGGTCAGGGGACCCGGTTTCAAAAGGATGCAGTCAGAAATACCTATTTTCCCAGCGTCATGCATGGTGCTGGCCAGTGAAAGAAGATCCACCTCTTCGTGGGGCAAACCCGCGGCACGCCCAAGAAGGCGACAATAAGCAGAGATGCGCTGCACATGCTGTCCCGTGCCCTCGTCCCGATACTCCGACGCAAGCCCCAGGCGATTAATAATCTCCAGCTGCGTTTCCTCCAGCTCCCGGGTCCGATCCCGGACCATATCTTCCAGCACGATATTCTGCTGCCTCAAGGCCTCTTGAGCTGAAACCAGAGTCAGGTGCGTCATCACCCGCGCTTTGACTTCCGAGATATCAAAGGGTTTGGTAATGTAATCCACCGCACCGAACTCAAAACCACGGGTTTTGTCTTCCGGCCGGTCCAGGGCCGTAATAAAAATAACAGGAATACCGGCTGTATCCGGTGCCTGTTTCAAGCGCTGACAGACCTCAAATCCATCGACGTCGGGCATCATCACATCCAGCAGAATCAAGTCCACCTCATTGCGCCGGACATACTCAAGAGCGCCCAGCCCGCTCATGGCCACCCCAAGTTTAAATGAATCTTTAAGAGCATGGATCAAGATATCAATATTGGCCTTGGTATCATCAACCAGCAACACTCTACGCTGCGTTAACGTGTCAGTCATTACAGGCACCTGTTGCAATGTGTAAGAAGAAGATCACGAGCCGAGGCCGACGCCTCAAGAAGGGAGGCTTCCAAAGGAGACAGGAGATCCCTGCATCGCCCCCTGTCGCAGGCGATCGCTGCCTCTTTCATGGCCTCCGCCCCCGTCGCCACATGGATAACGCTGAGCTTCGTCGCCTCCTTACCCAGAAGGTGCAGGGCCTCTGCCATCTCTCCAAAGCTCTCACGATCCATGTGTTGACGCATCACAAGGCCGACATCGTCGTACGTCGCCAAAAATCGGAAGAGGGAATCACCATAAAGCCCCCACTCCCCTTGTGTCAACGCCAGCCCCTGGGAAATATTAATCCCCGGAAGCATGTACTGCGTGCCTATCGACTCAGAGACCGTGTGATGCGGCTGAATCCCCATCGACGGCCCTTTGTATCGGAAAACATTCCGCCGGATGGCTGCAAAAAGTTCATTTCGATCAATGGGCTTGGGGACGTAGTCGTTCATCCCGGAAGCGAGACACCGTTCCCTGTCGCCATACATGGCGTGGGCCGTCATGGCAATAATGGGCAGGTCTTCTTTGCACAAGGTCTTTCGAATCTGCCGAGATGCCTCAAGACCATCCATTTCGGGCATCTGAACGTCCATTAAAACGGCATCGTACACCCCACCGATCCCCCGAATTTTTTCGAGGGCCTCCCGTCCATTTTCCGCCGTTGTGACCGTCATTCCGACGGATTTCAAAATTTCCACGGCCACCATTTGATTAATGGTGTTGTCTTCCACCAGCAGAAGATTCAACCCTGCAAATTCGTTGTCGGAAACCAAGCCCTGTGAGTCGTGAAAACGCCTCACCGCCTTGAACCCGAACAACTCCATCAGCGTATCAAAAAGAACCGACTGCTTGATGGGTTTCATCAAAAAACTATCGGCGCCCATTTTTTTGGCCCGTTCCACCTCCAGATCCCTGCCATAGGCACTGATGCAGATCACAGAAGGGGATGGCCCCTCGGTCTGGCTTTTCATGTGAGCCACCGCCTCGACCCCGTCCATTCCCGGCAGACGAATATCCATGATAACAAGGGCAAAAGGGTCCTTCAGTAAACTTCGCTGATAATGGTGAAGTGCCTGCTCTGCCGTATGGGCCATCTCCGTCCGAAACCCGAAGTTTTCCATGTACCTTTTAAGGACCATCAAGGTCGATGGGTTGTCATCCACCACGAGAACTTTGCGGCCTTGAAGTTTCGGGGGAAGGGCGATCTCTTTGCCCTGGGTCTCAAAGGGCATGAGCTGGGCCTCCATGGTGAACTGAAAGTTACTGCCCTTGCCGGGCTGACTCTCCACCCATATCCTGCCACCGAGCATGGGGACAATTTTTCTGCAAATGGCCAGGCCAAGGCCGGTCCCCCCATACTTCCGTGTGGTGGATCCGTCCGCCTGGGCAAAGGCATCAAAAAGAGTCCCCCGTTTATCTGAGTCAATGCCGATCCCTGTATCGCGAACGGAAAAATGCAGCTTGGCCACCTTCTCCCCCACAGAGTCCGTTCGAACAGACAGACAAATCTCTCCATGGTTGGTAAATTTGAACGCGTTGGAGGTCAGATTGGCCAGGACCTGACGAAGTCGCAAAGGATCGGAGATCACTTTCCGCGGGACATCGTCCGCGATATCAATAATCAACTCCAAATCTTTGTCTATGGTCTTTTCAAGAAACATATCGGCCACTTCTTCAACCACATCCCGGAGCGACACCGGTATAGTCTCCAGATCGAGTTTGCCGGCATCAATTTTGGAAAAATCGAGAATATCGTTGATGAGCACGAGAAGAGAACGGGAAGAGGAGCGGACAATGTTGATATACTCCTTCTGTTTTGAAGAAAGGTCGGTGCCGAGAACAAGATCACACATGCCGATGATCGCATTCATGGGGGTGCGAATCTCATGGCTCATATTGGCAAGAAACTGACTTTTGGCACGGCCAGACTCATCGGCGGCCTCCTTGGCAATTTTCAGCTGCCTGTTGGCCTCCATGAGCTCGGAAGTCCGCTCATCCACCCGCTGTTCCAACAGATCATGGGCATCCTTCAAATCCCGCTCGGCCTGCTTGCGTAGAGATATATCGATGACCGAGGCCACACTAATCCTGGCCACGGGGTCATAATTCACCTCGGAAAAAACATCGATCACCTCGCCGTCCTTGCGGACCAGTCGAAACTCATATTTTCGAGGCGAATCCTCACCCTTTTTCACCCGGTCGATATGGTCGCGTCGCATCCGCTGAAGATCCTCGGCCACCACAAACTCAATCCATCGCACCTTTCCTTCAATTTCATCCCGGTTAAACCCCGTTATCTTTTCAAAGCGGGCATTGGCCTGGGAGATGACCAGATTGTCTTCAACAATAATGGCCCCGCCTCCGGTGTTTTCAAATATACTGCGGTACTTACGTTCACTTTGAGTCAGCGCCTCGGTACGACGGATGGTATCTTGTCTGAACGCTTCGATACGATCGATAAATTTATAGACATACCAGATGATCACAACACAGAAAAAAAGAAGGAAATACTCCGTGGGGCGAAACTGGCCACAGGCATAACGGATCCCTATGGATAGGGGCGCCATAACAAAGGTGGCCGAAACCAGAAGCCGAAACGCCCGCATCCCATATTGAATGGCATTGCCCACAATCACGATGACCGTATAAAGCATCAGAGGCGGTGGCATGCTGGGGTCGTAAAGCCAGACGATCCAGGCGAGACTAAGATCGGCAAAAAGGGTCACCCGGACAACCGCCCAGCTCGGCCCCTGGTCGCGAAGCAGGAAAGCCAGCAGGCCCTGGATGACAATATAAAATAAGACAAGCGCCAACGCCACGGAGTCAGAAATGATTGCAGAGGCAGGGACAGCAGACCAGTAAACGGCCCAAAACAGCAGGAGTGATGCACGAATAAAATACTGGAGTGCGGGTACCGGTCTTCGGTGCCCCCATTCGGAAACAGAAGGGTCGTGGTTATTGTGTTTTATTTGCATACCGTCAATCGGATCTCGGATATGGGCTGAAGAGCCCGTTAACATAGTTTACCCACGCTAACACAATAAATAAGGCAGGGTCAAAAAAACCCCTGTATTCATACACCTCCACTCGAACAGTGGCAATACAGAGGCGATAATCTTTGAACATATTTATACTTAATGAACAAACGCAGGTAAGTCAACCACTCTCATGGCTCCTTTCCTTTTTATCACGTATTCCTGAGATGTTAAGGGCCACGCAGACCCCTTGCAACCGCCACAAAAAAAGGAGCTCACCGAAGGTGACGGTCCTAGGCCCGCATGGCAATGCGAAAGCCAAGATTGCTGTATCGAAGCCCCTCTTGAACGATTCGCCGGCTCTCCAGTGTGCATTTTTCAGGGGACTGATTCCAGCTGCCCCCACGGATCACTTTTTCCCGCGTCTCCATCCCCCGCCCGTCAAAACAGGTCATGAGTTCACAGCACCACTCCTGGACATTGCCACACATGTCATAGAGCCCATGGGCGTTGGGATTCTTTTCCGCCACAGGGTGTGTGGAAAAATCGCTGTTGCCTAGATGCCAACCCAGGGTGTCCAGATTATCCCCTCCCGCATAAAGGGCCTCTTCATCGCCCCCGAGCGCTGCATAGAGCCACTCCCCTTCACTTGGAATAAAAAAACGCCGTGTGCCCTTGTAAATCTCTGTGAGGCGCCTGCAAAAGGCATCCGCATCCTTCCAGGAGACCATCTCTACGGGCTGATCCGGAATTTTAGGAAAATGAGAGGGGTTTGTGCCCATGAGCTTTCGCCACTGGGCCTGTGTGACCGGATGAATGCCCATATAACAACCAGAGATCTCATCGGACCACAGGTGCTCCGATCTCCGAAGGGTCAAGGTCCCCCCATCGACCCAGTTCATGGTCAGCCCCGTGGCCTGATCCACCCAGACCGAAGGCATCGTGGCCTTCGTCCGAGAGGGCGCTGGCTTAATTTCAGGCGCAGAAACAGGCGAAGACGCGGGTTGGGTGCGTTCTACAGCACCACCGTTCAGGAGCTCTTTCACCTCAGCGAAGGTCCCGGGCCGATCCTCTCGGTCATAAGAGAGACAGCTCACCACCGCTTGAATGATTGACACAGGAAGGTCATCCCGTGAAAAGACCACGCCTGTCTCCTGAACTTTTCGAACCCGGTCGATGAAATCCACCTCCTCGAAGGGAAGGTGGCCTTCACAAAGGTAATAGACCACAAGGCCCAGAGAATAAACACCTGAGATAACATCCGGTTTTTCCCCGCGCAGGATAAGCTCGGGGGCTGACCAGTTGGGGGTAAACTGCGCACCGGCCATAACCGAGGAGACAGAGCTCACCCGTTTAAGCCCCCCAAGATCGCCCATCAACAACTGGCCTTGCTCACCCACCAGAATGTTTGAGGGTTTAAAATCGGTCAAAAGAAAGGCTTCACCGCTGGCCTGGCTCAGCCGATCCATCATGGAAGCCAGGTCCAGGGCATAGGATAAAAGGGTGTCTGCGGCCAGGGGATGTTCTCGCAAAACAAGTTCCTGAAGGTTCTCCCGGCACAGCTCCATAAGGATGACCAGAAAGGCCTGGGCGTACCCACTGGAGATCCGTTTGTCCACAAGATGAAAATCATGAACCGTCACCACATCAGGGCCCTTGACCTTTTCGTAGTAACTGCAGACCGCATGAAAATCCCGAGAAACCTTGGAATCAAGGTCGACATCGTTCCGAAAAAGGGTGGAGCGCTCCACATGAATGGGAACCACCTTCACCGCCCGCTCTTTCAACCTGTCCTTTGCATGATAGACAGACCCATGGATGCCCTGCCCAAGTTCGCCCACAATCTCATAGGTGGGGAGGCACTTCTCTATGATCCCCTTCATTTTATCAAGCATACCCTACCCACACCCCTTCAACAGCAATCAACGATCTCATCATCCCACCACACGCGCAATAATGAAGGTCGTATTGTCCTTCAACGTTTTACGCTTCAATTCCGTTCGCAATCGGGCCACGCCAGTGATGGGACGTGGACCCAGGACGGTCTCCATCACCTGATCTTCAATCAAATCGGTCACCCCGTCACTGCACAGAATAAAGGTGTCCTCCGGTTGGACCTGAAAAACTTTATAATGAACGGCCGTATGCCCCCATAGTTCACTGAAAGCCGAACCGACGCCAAAACTGACCACATTGCGGTAGGGATGCGTGAAGGCCTCTGATTCTGAGAGTGCCCCTTTGTCTACCAATCCCTGAACATAGGAATGATCGTGAGAGCATCTCTCGAGCTCCCCGGCCCGCATCCGATACACCCTGCTGTCACCCGCATTGAACACAATGGCCTGGTGTTTCGTCAACACCACACCGGCGATCGTGGTGCCGCTGTTCAAGGGAAGCTCACCTTCGGCGGCCGTCTGAATCATATTAAGCAGGATATCGATCCCTTCGCGCGACAAGGTCTGGGCACTGAAAGACCGATTGAATTCATCCAAAACAAACCGGCTGCAGATATCTCCAGCAGCGTGACCGCCCATCCCATCGCAGACACAAAAGGTCAGATACTCGCCCTCATCTTCCGCGTCCAAGGCCAGGCTGGCCTGCTGATATATTCGTGTTCCCACCAGGACCGCATCTTCCTGGCCACCCCTGGGGCCGATATCCATGATGGTTCGGGCCTCCACCTTTACCCTGTTTTTTAATCGGCTATCCCGGCTCATTGAAAGCCCCTTTCATAAATAATAAGGTCGTCCGCATCGACCGATGTTCTGCTGTTCAGACAAAGGAGGTCACCCCTTAACAGCAGACAAACGACGGCAACATGAATCATCTTATGCTGTGATTCTTTTCGCAATGTGCATCACACGTCAATGCACCGCCACGCCACACCCAAGGAAAAACATCGGTGATGGCAAGCCCATCGTTTTTGATGGAATTTTAACCGGAGATATGCCACTATGACGCCAAATGGACAGTGACAGGCCAGGACTCAAGACGGACTGAGTTTACAACGCTCACCCCGTGCAACGCACGGTTGGCCTTATATATAAGATCATCATGGGAAATGTGGCAAGAACTATTATGAATACAGAAAACAGTTCCGATATCTACAAAAGCAGGACTCAAATTAAGAAAGAGTCCGAAGAACTTCAGAAACTCGGTGAACGCCTGACCAAACTCTCCCCTGGCCAGCTGAAAAACATCGACCTTTCGGACGAACTGCGCACGGCCATCACGGATGCCCGGCAGATCTCCGCCCGCAAAGCCGCACTGCGAAACCGTCAATTCATCGGAGCGTTGATGCGTCACTGTGACCCCGACCCCATACGGGAGGCTCTTAACCGCCTGGATGCAGGGCTGTCCCTGACCACAAAACCCCAAAAAATATCCCCCGCCGTCGCAACCTGGGTCGAAGCGATCCTTGAAAGCGATGACGGCGTCGAGTCATTCCTCGCCGAGTACCCTTCCGGTGACCGCCAACGAGTCCGCATGCTGAAGCGAAATGCCCTCAAAAAAAGGAGCAGCGCGCCCACAGGGAAGGAAATCAAAGCCCTGACCGCCTGCGTCCAGGAAGTTATTGCCCAATCATAGAGAGGGCCCCATCAACCCAAAGCATCCCTGCGGAGTAAACCATGCTCCGCAGCCGCTGACCCTAACCCTTCAGCATATGGACATATTTCCAAATATTAGACTACTTGTCAAATTTTCATCCCGCCTTGTCAATCCCCCAAAAATGAGCCTTCATCAAAAAAATCTATTGTCAAGACCTCCTCTTCATGGTTATTTAGAAGTAATTAATTTATTACCTACACCAAACGAGTCATAGGTAATCTTCGCAGCACACAACCACCAGGCGCACCCCCAAAGCATGGCCCTTGCATGATGTATACTTAAAAAGGAGATTTGGTTTTGGCTACTGGAAAAGTAAAGTGGTTCAGCGACAAGAAGGGATTCGGATTTATTGAATTAGATGGCGGTTCAGACGTCTTTGTTCACTTCTCTGAAATTACCATGGAAGGCTTTAAAACCTTGGCAGAAGGCGACCTCGTTGATTTTGAAATTATTGAAACAGACAGAGGCCCCAGCGCCCGCAATGTGATCAAGGCCTGATTCACGTCACCGTTCCATGACGGCGTCCCTTTAAAAAAGGCCCACAGGCCGTCTATATAGATCTGGCCATCTACAAATGATCGGCGGCACCGGGGAACCCCGCCGCCGATCCGACCGTCACTCCCCTCCAGCAGAAAGACAAAATCGTCGTCGTCCCCTCCCTTTAAAAAAGATCACCCCCAAGGCAGGCACCAGCATGGCCAAATCGCGCCATACCGTTCCCCACCCTGTGACGCCCTCCCCGGCTCCATAGCACCCGCAATCAAAGGTGTACCCCCGGGAAATATTGAAAACAAGAGCCGTTATAAAGAGAAAAAGCAGCCCCGCAATGACTCTGGCCGATGACGCAGGCCACACACCCAGCAGAAGAGCCCCCCCGGCAAACGACTCCACCCAGGGCAAAACAATGGCCATCAAATTGACCATCTCACCAGGAAGAATCCCATAGCCGAAGATGGTCTTAGCGAAACCCGAAGGGTCGATGATCTTCTGCACACCGGCGTAAAGAAAAATAGCGCCGAGGACCCAGCGCGAAATCAACTCCAGAGCCCCCCACACTTCGGTCCTGAACCCTGTCATCACATCATCTTTCATCCGTCCCCCCATCCACCGGCAAACCGGCCGCCATCCAGGCTGGCAATCCATCGGCAAAAATGCGTACATGGACATACCCCTCCTCTTTAAGCATTGCGGCAAGGCGATGGCTCTCATCGCAGAAACGCCCAGAGCAGTATGTCACAAAAGGAGTCTCAGGAGGATAGGCGTCGATAAAATCGAAAAAAAGCGCGTCAAAATCATAGACAGAAAAAGAGACCGCCCCTTTGATATGGCCTTCCGAATAACTCTGAGCAGCCCGGGCATCGAGAAACACCGCCCCCTTCGCCCAGAGAACCTGTGCCTCTTCAACGGTCTGAACGGTGAGGTCTGCTTCGTCATCTTCCGGTGCCGGTGTCACCACGCCCACCTCTGTGTCCCACTGCCCAAAAAGGGGGAGCCCCCAAGGAGCGAGAGCATTCCACACCAGCGCCACGCCAGCCGAAACCCCCACCAGCAGGGCCATTCTCATCAGATATCGAACGCCCGATTTCATTGGACGCCCCCACGACGGGCGTGCCTGCACACCACAGCCCACTCCTTTATCAAGACATCGAGAGCGCCTCTTTTCTTTTCGGTTGCAAGACATTGAGCCTTTTCCAGCCCACGTAAAAGCCCCGGGTCATCCGGGGAATGACGAAGGAGCAATGCATAGGCATCACGGGCCTCCGTCCCATACCCCTGCACCAAATAAAGATCGGCAAGGGATCGAGTCGTAACAGGTACTCTCACTGTGCAACATCCTTTCCATGAAATTTCACGACAATTTCATCTTTGGCCACCATACCCAGCTCCTTGCGTGCAATATATTCCAAATACGCCGGATCGTTTTTCAATCGCCGAATCTCTTCCCCCAGCTGACGATTTTCCTGGGCAATGGTCACATTCATTGCCTGCCGATCCACAAGCTCTTTTTGCCTCTCTTTGAGGTCCAGAAACCCCCATCGCATAAACACCAATGGCACCAGCAACAAAATCAGCACCAGGGCAAAGCCCCCACAGACGATCTTAACTCTCCCTTCCACCGTGCCCCCTTCTCCGATTGACGATCCGTTGAACAGCTGAAAGTTCAGGGCTCTTCACCATCCAGGCGACCCCCCCGTAACTCACCACCCCCGCCATCACACCAAAGGCCGTGGAAATTGCCGCCGTCATGAAGGTATACCCCCCATCAGGCATCAAAAAAACAAGGCCCTGCCACACGATCCCTCCCATCACAAGCGAGGCAGCACCACTCTTTCCCACAGAAACAAAAATGAGTTTATAGTTTAAATGAACCATTCCCCGTTTGACCAGCAGAAACAATAGAAGAAGGAAATTGGCGATAGAGGAAAGGGAGACTGCCAGGGCCAAGCCCCGATGCGCCATGGGTCCCATGAGCAAAAAGCTTAAAACAACATTAAGCAAAATAGCCACCACGGCAACCTGAACCGGCGTTCGGGTATCTTTAAAGGCATAATAAAGAGGGACGGTCACCCGCACGCAGGAGATCGCCCACAGCCCCACCGCATAAAATAAAAGGGCATCGGCCGTCAGAGAAACCGCCGCGGAATCAAAGGCCCCACGCCCGAACAGGAGGGCCACTAAAGGCTCCCTCAGCACCACCAGCCCCACCATGGCGGGAAGGGTGATAAACAGAGTAAATCGCAATCCAAAGCTGAAGGTTTCCGCCACACCGTCCAGGTCCCCTGCGGCCATCTGCCGTGAGAGCGACGGGAGAACAGCCGTTCCGATGGAGATGGCAAAAATACCCAGGGGAAACTGCACCAGGCGATCCGCATAATAGAGCCCGGTAATGCTCCCCGTATCGAGAAGCGAGGCGAGCATGGTGCCGATGAACATATTCACCTGGTACACCGCCGCGCCGAAAACCGCCGGGAGCATCAGACGTCCAACGGTCGCAAGGGCCGGATGCCAGAGAGGACCGGGTTTAAAAAAATAAAAGCCCCGACGCCACAAGGCTGGAATCTGCATGCCCAGCTGCAGCACCCCTCCCAGGAGCACCCCCCAAGCGAGGATGGTCACCCGTATCGTCCCATCGGAGGTAATCATCCCCCCCACCACCAACGAAGCGATCATCGCAATATTCAGGGCCACCGGCGCCAGCGCAGGTGCAGCAAAATGGCCGAGCACATTCAAGATCCCCATGCAGAGAGCCACAAGACAAATAAAAAACACATAGGGAAACATGATCCGCGTCAGATGCACGGTCAGCTCATACTGCCAGGGATCCCCCTTGAACCCTGTGGCAATGGCTGAGACAATCCCAGGGGACGCCAAAACCCCTGCCACGGCCACCAGCGCCAAAATTAAAGAGAGAAGGCGCAAGGCAGCCCCCGCCATCCGAAAGGCCTCTGCCTGGCCATCACGGCCCAAGGTTTCCGTAAACACGGGGACAAAAGAGATACTTAAGGAGCCCTCGGCGAAGAGGCGCCTCAACATATTGGGAATGCGAAATGCGGCGATAAACGCATCCGCAAGGGGCCCGGCACCAAAATAATAAGCCGTCACCATGTCTCTCACGTAACCGAAGATCCGGCTGAGCAGCGTGGCGCTGCCCACAATACCCGCAGCACGGGTAACATTTCCTTTTTCCGACATAAATTCCGATCCGGCTTTAAATAATTAAGGACAGTTCCATACAGAGTCGCTATGCCTCCATGGCCTTGCTTATCCTTTAGTCTAACGCCCTTCCAATGGCAACCCCTTTGAAGCCCTGCGCAGGCCGCGCCACACCCCCTTTCGAAGACGCAGGGAGATTCCGGCCGGCGGCACCCCCTTTACATCACGCATCATCGACTTTTTCCCTTGACACCAACCATCAAACACTATAATTTTACCAAGTTAAATTATTGTTGGTTCCATAACCCATGGACAGGAAAGGACATTCCTCCCTTTCCCCCATGAGAACGATGGAGATGATCAGGTCTTTGGAGTCGTTTTTGCGACGCGCTCTCCAAAAAAATGCCTGAATTGTCGTTAAAACCGTTAGAATATACAATTCATTTACGGGTGGACTCTTTTTTCCACCGGCACGTTTACCGCCGGAAACACGGCTCTTAATCTGAGGGTTGTCCAATCAGGGGGTAAGCACGCGGCTTGCCGGAACAAAAAAGATATTTCCCCGTTAAAAAAAATTTCGATGTTAAAAGGAGTTAAGTCCTTGGCTAATCACAAATCGGCAAAAAAAAGAGCAATCCAGAACGAAAAAAAACGTATCAGCAACACGGCTGTAAAAACCCGCATGAAGAACGCCGTTAAAGCTGTGCGTTCCGCTGAAGCCGAAAAGGCTGAAAATATGGTGGATGTTCTTACTACAGCAACATCTGTGATCGATATCGCCGCCAAGAAAGGCGTCATTCACAGCAACACAGCCGCACGCAAAATTTCTCGTCTGACAAAACTCGTCAACGCAGTCCAAGCTTAATTAACTGATTGTGGCCGTATCGGCACGTGTCGCACCGTAAGCGATTCCACCCGATCCCGGCCCATCGCAGTTCCTTGCGATTCAGTTTTGTCTTACAATAAAAAGGCCCTCCGGTAGCACTCGCGAGATACCGGAAGGCCTTTTTTGCGTTCTGCTTTTCTTCCCTATGTCACAGGGCACCTGAAGGCCGCCTAAAACCTCTGGGTTAATCCCGCCCAGATGTTCTCCGCAAGATCATCAGCCGCCAGCTCCAGAGCCGCGCTGCGAGCCGCCGTGGAATCCATACCCGGCGTCACGCTGTAGGTCTCGGTTCCCGTCACCGACGTCCCCCTCCAGATTACCGCCCCCTCATCACCAGCCAATCGGAACGACGCCGTAATGGTCACCCGCTCCTCAATCCCATCACCGTCACTGTTTCTGGTGATGGTCGATGCAGAGACCGACAAAATTTCACCGTCAAGCACACCCGCATCGCCCGTACACCCCACCGCAGCATCCGACCCCGCGGCAATGGCCTCGGACACGACCGAACTCGCTACCCTGGGCGCAAGGCGCACATCCGAGGACCGGTTCCCTGGAACCGCCACACAAAGGCGACTCACCCCGTCCGGCAGGGAACCGCTCCCTGCAAAATGGTATCCGCAACCCGAAACAGTCGCCGTCACCAGCACCGCAGAGACAAATGCTCTCCATGCAAACAGCCTTCTCATGGACACACCTCGTTGGGTCGGGCCGCCCCCCTGACACGAAGGGCAGCCACCCATGAATTAAACCACAATATTAACCAGTTTTCCGGGCACCACGATCACCTTACGGATCTCTTTACCCTCGATAAACTTCTGAACAGCCTCATCAGCCAGGGCCATCGCCTGCACCTCATCTTTCGAGAGACCGACCGATACCTGAAACTTACTCCGAAGCTTACCGTTCACCTGAACCACAATGAGCACCTCATCTGAGACAAGGGCATCCTCACGATACTCAGGCCAGGGCTGATCCATCAGGAGTCCCCTGCCCGACAGTTTTTCCCACAACTCTTCGGTGAAATGCGGCGCCACAGGATTAAGAAGGAGAAGCACCGTTTCAGCGGCCCGCTTCATCACTGAGTCCTCCAAAGAGGCCTCACCGTCTATGGCATACATGCTGTTAACCAACTCCATCACAGCACTGATGGCCGTGTTGAAATGAAATTTCCCCTCGACATCATCCGTCACCTTTTTAATGGTGGCGTTAATTTTGGTGTAGAGTTCGCGACTCTTCCCTTTGAGATCTCCGGACGGTCCCGCGTAGGCGTCAACACCGGCAAAGCGATCGCGGTTGTTTGAGATAATCCGCCAGACCCGACCGATAAACTTAAAGCACCCTTCCACGCCCTCATCGTTCCACTCCAGATCTTTTTCCGGAGGCGCCGCAAAAAGACAGAACAGGCGGGTGGTATCCGCACCGTACCGGCCCAGCAGAATATTCGGATCAATGACGTTTTTCTTGGATTTGGACATCTTGATCACCCGCCCGACGTCCACCGAGGAGCCGCACAGCTTGCAGGTCACCGCGCCGTCATTCGATTTTTCCGTGTCGGCAGGCAAGACCCATTTGTGATTGGGGCACGAAAGCGTCTCTTTGGTCACCATCCCCTGGGTAAGAAGCCGGGAAAAGGGCTCTGAAAAGTCAACAAGACCCATATCACGCATCACGCGGGTGAAGTAACGGGAATAAAGGAGGTGCAGGATGGCATGTTCCACCCCGCCGATGTACTGATCAACGGGCATCCAATAAGCCACCCTCTCCTTGTCCACCATCCCTTCGGTGTAATCGGGGCAGCAGTAGCGTGCATAGTACCAGGACGACTCCACAAAGGTGTCCATGGTGTCGGTATCACGACGCGCCTCGGTGTTTCCGCACTTGGGACAGGTGGTCCTTTTAAAATAATCAAGGGTGCCCAGGGGAGACCCGCCGGACTCAAGAAGCTGGGCATCTTCCGGCAGTACAATCGGAAGATCCTCTTCAGGAACCGGAACAGCCCCACATGTATCACAGTGAATCATGGGGATGGGTGTCCCCCAATAGCGCTGACGGGAAACCCCCCAGTCTCTCAACCGGAAGGAGATCGTCTTTTTCCCAATGCTCCGATCCTCCAGAAAGTCGGTGATCGCCTCTTTGGCGGCCACGTTTTCCATCCCGTCAAAGCTGCCAGAGCTTACCATCACGCCGGCGCCTGTGTACGCCTCTGCCATGGTGGCGCCATCCAGGGTCTCCCCCTCGGGGCAGACCACGACCTTCACGTCCAGCCCATACTTACGGGCAAAATCAAAGTCCCGCTGATCATGGGGAGGCACAGACATTACGGCACCGGTGCCGTATTCCATCAAGGCAAAGTTGGCGGCATAGATGGGCATACGGCAGCCCGTCAGGGGGTTCAGGCAATACGCCCCGATAAAAGCCCCTTCCTTTTCATAGTTCTCGATCGCCTTGCTGGAGCGTTCCTGCTTCAAAATCCGCTCCAGGAATTCAGAAACAGCCCCCTCCTGCTCGGTCCCCTTTGACAAGGAGGCAACCATGGGATGTTCCGGAGCCAGACACATAAAGGTGGCGCCGAACAGAGTGTCGGGACGCGTGGTAAAGACAGAAAGGGGCTCATCGCACCCCTCCACCTCAAAGGTCACCTCGGAGCCTACGCTCTTGCCGATCCAGTTCTTCTGCATGGTGGTGACACTGTCGGGCCACCCGCCCAGCTGGTCGCAATGCACGAGAAGATCTTCGGCGTAATCGGTGATCCGGAAGAACCACTGCCAGAGCTTCTTCTGCTGAACAGCCTCTCCGCATCGCCAGCAGCAATCGTTTTCAACCTGCTCGTTGGCCAGAACCGTGTGGCAGGACTCACACCAGTTGACATACGATTCCTTGCGGTAGGCCATCCCCTTTTCTACCATTTTTAAAAAGAGCCACTGCTCCCATCGGTAATATTCAGGGGTGCAGGTGGCGATCTCTCGATCCCAGTCGTAACTCAACCCGATCCGCTTGAGCTGGCTTCGCATGGTGTCGATGTTGGCATAGGTCCACGCCGCGGGGTGGGTATTGTTTTCAATGGCGGCGTTCTCAGCGGGCATGCCAAAGGCATCCCATCCCATGGGGTGCAGCACATTGAAGCCTCGCATTTTTTTATACCGGGCGACCACATCGCCGATGGTATAGTTGCGAACATGGCCCATATGAATATTGCCCGACGGGTATGGAAACATCTCCAGCAGGTAATATTTCTCTTTTTCGGGGTCTTCGACCACCCGAAACGAGCCCTCATCGGCCCATCTCTGCTGCCACTTGGACTCTATCGAGTCCGGGAGATACTTATCTTCCATTATATTTTAAACCTCCAGTGCGTATGATATTGCATATGGATTCAGAATCGTAGACACAAAGACCCTGACAAACGCGAATACGTCAAACAAATTTAAATGCCATAATCATAGATAAATGGCAAGCAAAAGGCCCGCCACACAGCCGACTCAAAGATCTTGAAACCCGAAAAGCCAAAGATTGACGCCCCCGCAGGAGGCGAGGATTAATATTGACTTGCCTCTGACAATCCCCTATTTAATGAGAACAAATGTAAACGCTGCATATGGGATTGAGTTTATCGGGACACACTGAAATATTTATTTTCATACGTTGCCCCAACCTTATGCAGTAAACGACGGCTGTGAAAAGAACACTGGATTTCGAAACGGTCGAAGTCCCTTTTGCAAGACGGTTTTCATTGAAAAAAATCGTCTCCATCAATTTCGCGTCTTTTCACAAAATCATGATGCCACCGTCTTGAGTAAATACCCGGCCCATGGGTTCGTTAAGCGACAACGCTCCCATACTACCCGCGACAAAGCAGGGGGGATCGGGGACTGCTGCGCTGGCCATCATACAAATCACAACAACCGGATCAGATACATCCACCGGAGAATCAACTGCCCACCGTTTCGTTTTCGGTTTTTTCCGACCATGGAACCCACCCAAGTCATCGGTGTTGCAGCTCCGGCATGATGTTGCTACCCGCGACAGACCCATCCCCGCCCGTTCCACCACCAGACGCAATGGAGGAAACACAGGATGGAGGCTGTCAGCTGCTTCAAGGGCCCCCTATGCTTGGCATATTTGCTGCGCAACCCATATTCCCATCGCAGAGCCCTGCCGGGTATCGCTCCATCTTACGATCCACCCACACGTTCGCCAAGGACAACACACCACTATGACAAGTAAAATTCTCATTAACTCGGTGGATCCGGAAGAATGCCGGATCGCCAAAGTCACCAATTCACGCCTTGAAGAATTTCACCTGGAGACCACCTCCCGCGAGAGCATCCAGGGTAACATCTACAAAGCGGTCGTTACACGTGTTGAACCCAGCCTTCAGGCCGTTTTCGTTGATTTCGGAAGTGAAAAAAACGGATTTCTCCAAAAACAGGAAATTCACAACTCCTATTTCCAGCAAACCGGAGAGCACGAAAAAAACCTCACACGCCTTATCAAACGTGGCCAGGAACTCATTGTACAGGTCTCCAAGAACCCCATCATGAACAAAGGGGCCATGCTCACCACCTTTATCTCCATGCCGGGCCGCCATGCGGTTCTCATGCCCGGCAGCAGCAACCGAGGGGTTTCTCGTCAGATTGAAGACGAAAAAGAGCGCACCCGTCTCAAAGATATCATCGCGAAATTAAAACTGGCCGACGGCTACGGCCTGATTGTCCGCACCGCCGGAGAAAACTGCAACAAAACCATGATCTCCAAGGACGTTACCTACCTCACCAAGGTGTGGAAAGACCTGAACAAGCAGGCCGTAAACACCCCGGGCCCTGCCCTCCTTTTTAAAGAGAAAAATCTGGCGGTCCGAGCCATCCGGGATTACCTCACCGACGACGTCTCTGAAATTCTGGTGGACAACCCGGACGCGTTTCAGGAGATCAAGGAGTTTATCCGTCTCATCGCGCCCAAGCACGTGAAGCTGACCAAACTCTACACCGGCGACAAGCCCATCTTCACCAAGCATCAGCTGGAAAACCAGATCTCCTCCATCTTTGAAAGCCGCGTCACCCTGAACTCCGGCGGATCTATCGTCATTGATCAGACCGAAGCCCTCGTGGCCATTGACGTCAACTCCGGCAAAGGCACCCAGAAAAAGAACATTGAGCAAACCGCGCTCATGACCAACCTGGAAGCCGCCGAAGAGGCTGCCCGCCAGCTTCGACTGCGCGACCTGGGCGGCCTTATCGTCATCGACTTCATCGATATGAAGGAGCCGAAAAACAGAAGCGCCGTAGAGACAACCCTCAAAGATAACTTGAAATCCGATAAAGCGCGCACCAAAGTCGGCCGCATCTCACGTTTCGGACTTCTGGAGATGTCCCGCCAGAGGATTCGGCCTTCCATTGAATTTGGAAGCATGGTGCCCTGTCGCCACTGCAAGGGCAAAGGGATGATTCTCTCCACAGAAAACGTCGCCCTTGCCTTTTTGCGAAAACTCAGCCTTGAAACCCTGAAAGACGGTATTACAACAGCCAATGGCCACGTCCCCCTTGATGTGGCGGTCTACCTGCTCAATAAAAAACGTGCAGAAATACTCGACATTGAGATCAAGCGCAGCATTTCCATCACCATTGAGGGTGACTCCTCACTGGTCCACGGAGAGAGCCGAATTGTCTGTGAGTAAGGCCTTGCGGAAGCGAGGTTAGAAGGCCCATTTATGTTGACACCCAAGGCTCTTTTACTGTATCTGTTGAGCAGTTTGCGTCACTCTGGGCAAACAATGAATCAGGCAGTACATTCAGACGAATAAAACACCCATCCCTTTCCTTGTCACGAAAGGGATGGATACAAAGAAAAACAGACACATGTAATCACGTGCACTGCCTGTGCAACGCACAGGCATGCAGGGGCTTTACAAAAAAGCCCTCATACCCAACCCCTTTGATCCATATAAAAGGAGTATCATGTTGATCAGCACCGCATACGCCATGGGAACCCAAGGTGGCGCAGCAGGCCAGCAGGGTGGTTTCACCGCCTTTGTTCCTCTCATTTTGATGTTTGTCATTTTTTATTTTCTCCTGATCCGTCCCCAGCAAAAAAAAGCGAAGGCGCACCAGGCGATGATCAGCGCCATAAAAAAGGGCGACAAAGTGGTCACCTCCGGTGGGATCCATGGCGTCATCGTCAAAGTAGATGATGCCACGGTTACCCTTGAAATTGCCGAAAAGGTGAACATCAAGGTGATCAGAGCCAACATCACCGTCAAAATCTAATCCAGTCTTCGGCGTGGATCTGATTTTTCCCCATAGCGAATAAAAAGCACATAAGGTGCCACGTGCGTCTTGTGTGCTTTTATATTCTTCTTTCGTACGAACAGCTTTTACCAGAGTGAGCACCCGGGGAACAGTGAGTTCTGCGTCACTAACCGCTTCAAGACCCTATTCTGGCCTTGAGCATGTTCCCACGCACTCACCAACACCCACCGGGCTGAGAGGAAGCACCATTGAAGAATCTATCCTGGAGACTGATAGCGGTTCTTGTGGTTATCATCATGGCTGTCGTGTTTATTCTTCCCACGGCTAGCATGTATCTTAAAGGCACAAATGAGCCCGAGATGTGGCCCCACAAAAAGATCAATTTGGGACTGGACCTGCAGGGAGGCATGCACCTGGTCCTGGAAGTCCAGACCGAAAAAGCCGTTGAAAATGCCATGGCCTTGAAAATATCTGACATTCGCCAGGCCCTGCGCAAAAACACGATAAAAAACAGGGGCGTTGCGCCGATAGACCAGAGCTCAAAGCTCAATGTCAAACTCCTCTCACCGGATGATCTCCCGACGTTTAAAGGCATTATAGCCGACGACTTCTCCGACCTGGACGTGGCCTCCTCCGTTGAATCTGCAGGAATAACTGTGGTCACCCTCGTGATGAAAACCGCCGAGGCAGAGCGTGTTAAAAAGTTTGCTGCGGACCAGGCCCTTGAAACCATCCGCAACCGAATTGACGAATTCGGTGTCAGTGAACCCGACATCCGCAAGCAGGGAGAGAATCGTATTCTCATTCAGCTTCCCGGGATTACAGATACCAAAAGCGCCAAAGACCTTATCGGCAAAACGGCGACCCTTCAGTTTCGCCTCGTGGATGAAGACGGCGACGTCCGCGCGGCCCTTGCATCCCACGCTCCGGCTGGAAGTGAACTGCTGAACCTGGTACGCAAAGACCCCGCCACCGGCGCGGAGTCCACCACGCCCATGCTGATTAAAAAGCGCGTGCTTCTTACCGGCGACTCCCTGACCGATGCACGGGTTCTTTTTGACAACATGGCCAATGAGCCCTACGTCTCCATTGAATTCGATCGCAAAGGCGGCCATATCTTCAGCAAGGTCACCGGAGCCAACGTTAACCGGCGCCTCGCTATTGTCCTGGATGACACCGTCTACTCGGCTCCGGTCATCCGCGATCAGATCTCCGGTGGACACGCCCAGATCACCGGTGGCTTTGCCATGGAGGAAGCCAGAGTCCTGGCCATCGCCTTACGCGCCGGCGCCCTGCCTGCTCCCGTTAAGATCCTGGAAGAACGTACCGTAGGTCCCACACTGGGGGCCGACTCCATCCGCAAGGGTGTCTGGTCCATGATCATCGGCGGCCTGGCCGTCATTTTCTTCATGGTGATCTATTACAATGGTTCAGGCCTCATTGCTGATTTAGCCCTGACTCTCAACGTGCTGCTCATTGCCGCCGGTCTCGCCGCCTTCCAGGCCACCTTGACCCTGCCGGGGATCGCCGGCATCATCCTGACCATCGGGATGGCGGTGGATGCCAACGTGCTCATCTTTGAAAGAATACGCGAAGAGCTCAACCTCGGACAAAGTCCGATGGCCGCCGTAGAGGCGGGTTTTGACAAAGCGACCATCACCATCCTGGACGCCAACGTCACCACGCTTATTGCAGCCATGGTTCTATTCCAATTCGGCTCCGGCCCCGTGAAAGGCTTTGCCGTAACCCTCGGCATCGGTATCCTCTCCAGCCTCTTTACGGCCCTTATGGTGTCAAGACTGCTGTTTGATACCATCTTGCGTAAGGCGAACGTGAAAACCCTGAGCATTTAGCCCTTAGTGAGGACAATTTCATATGCAGTTTATCAAAGAGACCAAGATTAACTTCACCGGCGTCAAGAAGATCGCGTTTTGCATCTCTCTGACCCTGATCGCTATCAGCATTCTTTCCCTGGCTATCCACAAGGGGCCTCGCTACGGCGTTGACTTCTCAGGCGGCAGTTCGGTACAGGTGAAATTTGAAGGGACCGTTGACATTGCATCCGTAAAAAAAGGGCTGAAGCCCGCCGGCCTTGACGGCGCCTCAGTCCAGCAATTCGGAAGCAAAAACGACAACGAATTTCAGATTCGCACCAAACAGGCGTTCATGTCAGACAGCAACTTTGCCCCGAAGGTCAAACGTGCCCTGACAGACAGCACCGGAGTCAACGTCAAAGACCTGAGCCTTGACATGGTAGGGCCCCAGGTAAGTCAGGATCTACGGCAGAAGGCTCTTTTAGCCATGTTCTACGCCCTGCTGTTCATTATCATCTACATCTCAGGGCGCTTTGAACTGAAATGGGGTATCTCCGGACTTCTGGCCGCTATTCTGGGCGGTGCTGTTTACGGGATGACCCAGCTTCAATCCATCGCCTTTTTCAGTACAGGCATGCCCTTTCTCATCGTCTTCGCGCTGCTAATCAGCATTTTTTTCTGCTGGTATCTGGAGCTCAAATTCGCCATGGGAGCGATTATCGCCCTCGTCCACGATATCACCATCACGGTGGGGATTTTCTCTCTACTCAATATTGAGTTTACCCTGCCTATCATCGCGGCGCTCCTGACCATTATCGGCTACTCCCTCAACGACACCATCATCGTCTTTGATCGAATCCGAGAGAACCACAAAAGGCATCCCAAGAAATCGTTGGACTTTATCATCAACCGAAGTGTCAACGAAACCCTGAGCCGTACCATCCTGACCTCCCTGACCACCCTCGTGGTGGTGGTGGCACTCTTTGTACTGGGGGGCGGGGTCATCCATGACTTTGCCTTTGCCATGATTATCGGCGTCGTCACAGGAACCTATTCCTCCATTTACGTTGCCAGCCCCGTTCTTCTGGCATGGCAAAAAACCGAAGAATAAGCATCACGTTGAATTGCCCGTTGCCCGTCGGCTGGACCTTTCCGGTCGACGGGCATCTCTTCTGTTCTCCACCTCTCTCCCCCTTTTCTTTTTGCTTTACATTCCCCAAGCCGTTCTGTTAACTTTTTCAAGCGCCGTTTTCCCTCAGGCATCGCCGTCCAAAATCGATGAAAGGGGTCGCGACCAAAAGCGCTTTATGACAGCCTCTATTCACCACCCCCCATTTATTCCGACAGGAGTTTGACCACCATGACGAAGGCAACGGCCAAGAGAAGAAATAGAATCCCCCGAGCAACAGCAGCAATAGCTCTCATGATGATTCTTCTCTTCACACCCGCGTGCAAGACGGTTCAACAAAGACGGGGTCCGGGCACCGCCACGCTCTCTCGCGAATTGGAAGAGACCCGTCGGAAAATAAATGAAATGCATCATCGACTCTCCGTGATGCAATTTATGGTGGACAGTCACGAGCGTGCCATTTCGGATCTGGAACGACAGACAACCGCGTCGCCGTCCGCCCCAACCATGCCCCCCGCCCCGACGACGAAAGCACAGCGAATCGCCGAGGAGCCGCTAAAAAAGACGCCAGCACAAGTCAAAAAGCCCCTCGTCGTTAAGAAAAAAAAATCAGGAAAACCCACGCTTGCCCACCAGACGTATACCCAGGCCTTTGCCGCCATGAAAAAGAAAAACTATGCAAAAGCCCTCGTCCTCTTTCGTGAGGTCGCGGAAAAATGGCCCAATGACAATTTGGCCGATAATGCCATTTACTGGTCGGGAGAAATCCACTATACTGAAAAAAATTATTCGGACGCAATCAGTGCCTTCCGAACACTCCTGAATAAATACCCCAAAGGCAGCAAAGCCCCTGATGCCCTGCTTAAAACAGGTTATTCATTCCTTTCCCTGAATGATAAGGAATCCGCCCGTACGTATCTGAAACGGGTGGTCATGGAGCATCCGTTCACCACCTCGGGTGCCAAGGCGGAGAAAGTACTCAACTCCCTGGACGATAATTAAGACAGCTCAATTCGGACCTGAACCGATGGATCTTCTGCCCTGGTTCGCCCTCAAAGAAATACCCGGCGTCGGGAACCTTTTATTTAAACGACTGATTAAAGCATTTCATACGCCCCAAAAGGTCTTTGAGGCTGACATGGAGAGCCTGTCCCGAGTGGACGGGATCTCCCGACGCCTTGCCGGTGTTATCTGCACCCACGCGGCCTCTGACCAGGCCCGACGACACCTTGACCGGGCCTGCCGGGCAGGCGTTACGATCCTGCCCTTGACCCATACGGACTACCCACGCCTTTTGGCCGAGATTCACGACCCGCCTCCCCTTCTCCAGGTCATTGGCACGATGGACCCGGGCTCGGCAACGGTCGCCATTGTCGGCTCACGAAAAGCAACCTCCTATGGACTCAAAAACGCTGCCAGACTGGCAACCGAGCTGGCCCATTCCGGATTGACCATCATCAGCGGCCTGGCACGCGGTATCGATACCGCAGCTCACAAGGGCGCCCTAACGGGCCAGGGGCACACCGTCGCTGTTCTGGGATGTGGGCTTGGCACCGTCTATCCTCCGGAAAACAGAGGCCTGGCCGCCGCCATCGCTCGTACCGGCGCCCTGATCTCCGAGTTTTATTACGACACCCCCCCGGAGGCCCACCATTTTCCTATGAGAAACCGCATCATCAGCGGCCTCAGCCTCGGAACCGTTGTCGTGGAAGCCTCTCTCAAAAGCGGATCCCTGATCACGGCACGCTGTGCCGCTGATCAGAATCGAGAAGTCTTTGCCGTACCCGGCCATATTGAAGCCTCCCAAAGTGCCGGTACCCATCGTCTCATTCGGGAGGGGGCCAAACTGGTGGCGACGGCCACAGATATCATGGAAGAATTCACCGCCCATATCTACAGCCCGGCAAAATCACTGCCAAACCCTTGCGATTTAAGCCCTTTTCACCATAGCAAACGCACCGTTTCACCCGAAGCATCAAAAATTCCTCTTGATCATGAGGAGATCTCTGTATTAAAGGTCCTTGACTTGTATCCGTCACATATTGACGATATTTTACCAACCGTTCCCATGGGGGCGGGTCGTCTCTCCGCTGTCTTGCTGAATCTTGAATTAAAAGGCATGGTGGTACGATCCCCCGGAAAACTCTTTTCGTTGAAAGAGGAGAAATTGTGAGCAAACCCCTTGTTATTGTGGAGTCCCCCACCAAGGTGCGGACCCTCAAAAAATATATTGGAAAAGACTACAATGTGGCGGCCACCTCAGGTCACATCAAAGACTTGCCCCCCAGAGAGATGGGCATAGACATTGAAAAAGGGTTCAAACCCAAGTATCTTCAAATCAAGGGCAAAGCCAAGATCATCAAAGATCTGAAGGCGGCGGCCGCAAACACCACCGAGATTTACCTTGCGCCTGACCCCGACCGCGAAGGAGAGGCCATCGCCTTCCACACTGCGGACATCCTCAAAGGCAAAGACCGTACCTTTAAAAGGATTCTCTTCCACGAGCTCACCCAACGAGGCATCGAAGAGGCTCTGAACAACCCCACCGAGCTCAACTACAACCGATACGATGCCCAGCAGGCACGGCGTATTCTGGATCGACTGGTGGGATACCAGGTGTCTCCTCTCCTCTGGAAAAAAGTGCAGGGCGGCCTGAGCGCCGGTCGTGTGCAATCTGTAGCGGTCCGTATTATCTGCGAGCGTGAACACGCCATCCAAAAATTTGAGCCCGAAGAGTACTGGAGCATCGCAGCGGAGCTGAAAGGGGAGGCCGATACTGCCTTTATTGCCAAAGTGACCAAAGTGGACGGCAAAAAGGCTGAAATCAAAAACGGCGAAGCCGCCCACGCCATGGTAGATGAGCTGAGAGAGGCCCCGTACAAGGTCGAGAAAATCACGCGCCGCACCAAAAAACGCAACCCCTTGCCCCCCTTCACCACCAGTAAACTTCAGCAGGAGGCGATCAACCGCCTGCGCTTTTCCGCACGCAAAACCATGAGCGTGGCCCAGCAACTCTATGAAGGGGTCGACCTGGGACCGGGTGAACCCGTGGGTCTAATTACCTATATGCGCACCGACTCCACGCGTATTGCCAATGAAGCGGCCGTTGAAGCCGGAGAGTTCATCCGCAAAAAATTCGGGGACACTTACGCCATTGAGGCCCCCCGTTTCTTCACAAACAAGAACAAAGCCCAGGATGCCCATGAAGCCGTTCGTCCCACCAGCGTCTTCAACACCCCTGAAAAGTTAGCCCCCTACCTTGACGAGGACCAGCGACTTCTCTACACCCTGATCTGGAAACGTTTCATCGCCTCGCAAATGCAGCAGGCACTGATTGATCAGGTCAGCGTGGCCATCGCCTCGGGTCGATACACCCTCTCCGTCTCGGGCTCCACGGTCAGATTCCCCGGTTTCACGGCCCTGTACACCTATGATGAAACAAAAAAAGAGGACGACAAAAAACAGCAGCAACTGCCGGAGCTTTCGGAAGGAGAGGCCCTTTCTCTCCTCGTCCTCGACCCGAAGCAGCACTTCACCTCACCCCCGCCTCGCTTTTCAGAGGCGTCCCTGGTCAAAGAGCTGGAGGAGAACGGCATCGGACGCCCCAGCACCTATGCCACCATTCTCTCCACCATCCGAAACAAAGGATATGTGGAACTGTTAAACCGCTACTTCCGACCCAGCGAACTTGGCTTCATCGTCAATGACCTCCTGGTGGCCAACTTCCCCGACGTCTTCAACGTGGAGTTCACGGCCAGCTTTGAAAACAATTTGGACAAAGTGGAAGCCTCGGAGATCAACTACCTCACCCTGCTCAGCGAGTTTTACGCCTCCTTTGACAAAGAATTGGAAGCGGCGACCGCCAATATGATCAGCATCAAGGGCGTGGGTATCGAGACAGGGCTCACCTGTCCCCAATGTTCCAAAGAAAAACTCCATGTCAAAATCGGCAAAAACGGCACGTTTATCGCTTGCAACGGGTATCCAGAGTGTGACTACTCCCGTAACTACGAACGTGACGACAAGGGCTCAATTCACCCCATTGAGCCCTCATTTGAGCTGGCTGAGGGAAAGGTCTGCGAAAAATGTGGCAAACCCATGCTCCTCAAGCAGGGCCGTTACGGTGAGTTCCTTGCCTGCAGCGGCTACCCGGAGTGCAAACACACCATGGGGATCAACAACGAGGCAAACGGTGGAACCGGGGCAGAGACGGGCGTCTCCTGCCCGGAGAAAGGGTGTAAAGGCATCATCGTGGAGAAACGCTCCAAACGGGGCAAAGTTTTTTACGGGTGCAACCAATATCCAGACTGCAGCTTTGCTATCTGGGAAAAGCCCGTCCCACGTGCCTGCGATCTCTGCGGCGCATCCTTTGTGGTGGAAAAAACCACCAAGAGAGATGGCACCTTCCTGAAATGCCTCACCGATGGATGCAACTTCAAAGAGCCAGTAGAAAAAAGTGAGGACGACTGACCGGCTTCTTTTTAAGGCCACCCCGTCACGGCCTCGCGTCACATTCATGACATCAAACAAAAAGGGGCTCATCCGCTTATCGGATGAGCCCCTCTTTTATTTAATGGCACCGTCCACCCCGGTGATCGCGTCAGCAAACGCTTCCGGGTGGGATCGACCGCCAAAGCCTTATTTTTTTACACGCTCCGAATATTCACCCGTGCGGGTATCAATGCGGATGGTTTCTCCCTCGTTGACAAAGGGGGGCACCTGAATTTCATATCCGGTTTCGACGGTGGCGGGCTTGTAATTGTTGGTGGCGGTGTCGCCTTTAACCCAGGGATCACACCGGGTGATCAAAAGCTCCACAAAGTTGGGAAGGGTTACACCGATGGCTCGCCCATCGTACATCAACACCAAGCATTTGGTGTTCTCTTTCAGGAGCGGGATAACCTCTGAAACCTGACCTGCGGTGAGAAACTCCTGCTCGTAATTTTGGGTGTCCATAAAGCTGTAAGCATCCCCATCAAAATAGAGATACTCCATTTCACGTTCTTCCAGGCTGGCTTTGATAAATTTCTCGCCGGAGCGGTAGGTTCTATCAAACTGTGTCCCGTTAATCATGTTCTTCAGCTTGCACTTGTAAAGGGCCTGCCCCTTGCCAGGCTTTACAAAAGAAAACTGAACAATTACATAAGGGTCACCGTCAATCTCGATTTTAATGCCTTTCCGCAGTTCACCACATTCAATCATCGTCTGCCTGTCCTTGTCTGTTTTTTCATGGCCCAATTAAATAGAACGGGACCTAATTTTTATCATGAATGATGCCACTCAACGCCCCAAATTTGAAACGCAGTATATTTCTTAATTTTTTATCACAAGATGGCGGCCTTGGCAACGACGGCACCCTCAACCCCGCAAAGACGTTTATCCGTTTCCATTTTTTGCCCGATATGGTAAATGCACGGATTAAAGTGATTAAAAATGATTTCGTCAAATACTGTCAAGATGATTCGGATATACCAAATGATGAGTCCCCCCCACGACACCACCGCAATATGTTGTGAGGGGACGCGTTGAACGGAAGGTTTCCTCAACGGTTCATCCCCTGTCCGATCTAAAACCATACCAAGCCCGATGCCACCACGAGACATGTGGCCGCACCCGAGTTTTGAGATCCACCCCAAAGGCGGCGTAGCCCTTTATCCGCACCGCTATCAACCACAGAAGGAATATCATGATATTAATCATCGATTTCGGCTCACAATTCAACCAGCTGATCGCTCGCCGCGTTCGAGAGTTCAACGTGTACTGCCAGGTTGACGCCCCCAGCGTGGCCACTCTGGACTACATCCGGGAGTTGAAGCCCGAGGGCATCATTCTTTCCGGCGGTCCCTGCAGTATTTATGATGAAAACAGTCCCAAGGTCGACAGCGGCATCTTTGATCTGGGCATCCCCGTCCTCGGGATCTGCTACGGAATGCAGTTCATGGTCAACACCCTGGGCGGTGAAGTCAAACGTTCCGACAAACGAGAGTACGGCTTTGCAGAGCTCCAGATCAACACACCCTGCCAGATCTTCGAAGGGGTAGATTCCCCCACCCAGTGCTGGATGAGCCACGGCGATTCCATCTCGTCACTGCCCGAAGGGTTCACGCCCACCGCCTCCACCGACAACACCCCTTTTGCCGCAGCCGCTGACACCAGCAAAAAGTTCTACGGCCTGCAGTTTCACCCCGAGGTGGAACACTCCCTCAAAGGGCGCGAGATGATTTCAAACTTCCTGTTTGACATCTGCGGGTGCGAGAAGAATTGGACCATGAAAAGCTTTGTCCACTCCTCCATTGAAGAGATAAAAGCCATTGTCGGTGATAAAAAGGTGATTCTGGGATTAAGTGGCGGCGTGGACTCCACCGTAGCGGCCGTACTGATCCACAAGGCCATCGGTCGCAATCTCACCTGCATCTTCGTAGACAACGGCCTGATGCGAATGAACGAGCGGGAAAAACTGGAAGAATCGCTCACCGAGAAACTCGATCTCAACATCAAATTCATCGATGCCTCTGACCGATTTCTCTCTGCCCTTGAGGGGGTCTCTGATCCCGAGAAAAAGCGTAAACTTATCGGCAACATTTTCATCGACGTCTTTGAAGACGAAGCCACCAAGGTGGACGGTGCGGACTTCCTTGGACAGGGAACCCTCTATCCGGACGTCATCGAGTCCCAGTCTGTTTTCGGAGGCGCTTCGGAAGTCATCAAATCCCACCACAACGTGGGCGGTCTTCCTGAAAACATGAAGTTAAAGCTCGTTGAGCCCCTCAAGTACCTCTTTAAGGACGAAGTCCGCGCTCTGGGTGAAGAGATGGGCATTCCCGATGACCTCGTCTGGCGTCAGCCCTTCCCCGGCCCCGGCCTCGGCATTCGTGTTCTGGGCGAAATCACCAAAAGCCGCCTCGACATTCTGCGGGAAGCCGACTCTATTATCGTGGAAGAGATCAAAAAAGCCGGTTTCTACAAAAAAGTATGGCAGTCCTTTGCGGTGTTGCTCCCCATCAAAAGCGTGGGCGTCATGGGTGACCAGCGCACCTACGCCTACACCATCGCCATGCGCGCCGTTACCAGCAAAGACGCCATGACCGCAGACTGGGCGCGTCTCCCCCATGATCTCCTCGCTCGCATCTCCAACCGCGTGATTAACGAAGTCAACGGAGTCAACCGCATGGTGTACGACATCACCTCCAAACCTCCGGGAACCATCGAGTGGGAGTAGACCGGTATGGACAGGAAAGACGACGGTCGCTTTGTATTCGGAGCCGACGATAAAAATGAACCGGAAGCCTTGGGCGAACAGTCCCGCTCAAGGTTGGATAACCTCAACCTTAAGGTGACGCTCATTGCCGTTATCATGCCCTGCCTCATCGGCATCGTGATGATCTTCGGCTATATTGACATGAACCGACGGGTCGCGACCTTCAAAAACACCGGTTCAGAAGAGGTTCGAACTGCCTCCAAAGAGATGGAACGCATGGTCTCCTCCCTTCAGGTGAAAAATGCCCGGATGGAAAAACTCCTGACCCAGGAGTTCGGGGAGATCAAGACGCGTTTAAATACCCTGGAGAAAAAGGTCGGCAAGGCCCAGAAGGACATCAACTTCATTGTCGCGACGCGACTCACGAAAAAACAGACCGAAGCCCACCTCGGAAAGTTTCAGAGCCAACAGAACAAGAACAACAAGGCCCTGGTCCTGATCCAAGCCGATACCGCGGATGCCATCGACCGCACCCGGGCTCTGGAGACAAAAAGCACCGCCGATGCAGAGGCCCTGAACAGGCTCAAGAGAGATCTCGCCACGGCCAAAAAAGAGGTGAGTTCTCTGTCCCGATCCATGCCCTCTCTATCGGAGATTGACAAGCGCATGAAGAAGGAGCGTATCCTGATGCAGGTCCGCATTGACGAAGTCCGTGCCACTCTTGGCATGCGCATCGACAAAATCGCCGAGGACCGGGACAGCACCACCGTTCCTGTGCCGCCCCCTTCCCTGGCGCCACAGCCGGGAGCCATCAGCGAGCAAAACATCGGAGACTGACCGAAACCGTCTCTTCATCCCTATGCACATCCAAGGGGCCATGCACTGCATGGCCCCTTGCTGTCAGGAGCCCATGACCGCCTGCGCCGAAGATATCGAACGGCTTTTTTCCGTATCAAAGGGCTACAACGCCCTCTTTCTGGCTGCCGGAGCCCTGGAGAATGCCTGCGAAGAAACGCCTGAAAGCCTTACAAGACAAGGGGTCCAACTGCTTCTCGCCACCCTGGCAGACCCTCAATTTGAGACCCAGCGGACCTCTTTTTTCTTTTACAGTCGCTTCGCCCAAATCCTCACCAGCACAGCCAAACAGCTTGGACCGCATCACCCCATTTCCCGCACAGCCCTTCAGGGGCTAAGCTCCCTGGTCGCCCACGCCACCGGAAATCGTCATCTGGCCCTCTGCCATGCCACGGGTCTTCTTGCGCCACAAACGGCCCCACCACCGCCCCTTCCGGCCAAGACCACCGTCCCGTGCAGCTGTGCCGAGCTTCTAAACCTCGTCGAGTTCCCGCCCCAGACACTCCCCACCTTCGCTGGACGCAGCCTTCTTTACGCACATCAGGAAAAAATTCTGGTGATCAAATGCGCCCGGCCCGGAGAGGACCCGAAAGGCCTCGCCTCCGAGTGGCACTGGATGAAAATTCTCGGCAACCGCCTCGCCCGGGAAAGACACATCCCCACGCCCGTGGCTCACCCCCTGCTGCGCATGACAGGGCTCCCCGAAGGAGCGGCATCCGAGACAGGCATCGCTTTTCTCACCACAGCCGCTTACTTCACCTACCCCAACGAACCCCTTGCGCCCATAAACACCGATCAGGCGGTCCATGTCATTGGCAACGCCGCCTATCTCTTCGGCCACTTGGCGGCACACGGCATTCTTCACACCGCGCCTGTCCCCCTTTTCCACAACCGGGTCCAAACAGACAGGCGAGAAGATGACGGGGTCTACCTCTGGCAAAAAGGGGGGCGTCTCGACCGCTGGCTCGCCTCCTGCCGATACCCCAATTTCGGACTCTCCGGCCTGCGAGACTTTGAACACATAAAAACGGCCCCCGAGATGAGCACCCACGAATTTTACCGCACCATGGGCAATCAAATTCTAAGCCTGCTTCTCGTGGCAGGGAGCCATTTCCGCAGCCTTGGAGGCCCCTCTCCTGCCTCAAAAGACGATCACCGTCACCTCTTTGATATCGCAAAGTTAAATGCCATGCTGACGGCCATCATGAATAACTACTACAGGGGATACACCGGCAACGGAAAAGACTTCCCCCATGAAGCGGGACGAACAAATCTTGCCGTGCGCATGGTCGAAGAGATGGGACAAGATACCCATATGGAAGAAGTCTTAAGAACAAGGGACCAGCAGGAGATGGGAGAGAAGGCCTTTCGGCAATTTCTGATCGATCGGGAGTACACTCAGGAAGAGGCCCAAAAGATGCCCCGGGGAACCGCCGATATCGTGCTCTTCACAGGCCCCCACCTCGGCCACTTCAACGGCAAAATATCCTGCCCTGAATTAATTGAGTTTACGGCCACCCTTGCATCCATTACAATGGCCAACGGGTTTTTATCCACCCCTCCATAACCGGTCGCTGCCACGGCATCGCCCGGGTTGCACGCATTATGACAAAGGAGTGCCAACGTTGGTCATCTACGATGATATCTATCACTGGAAAGGGCCTGCAGGCGGTTGCAAAGAATGTTCAAGGAATACGCCCCCCAATACGCTGTGGCTCATCACATGCCGACTGCGTATTGTCGACCTGGCCCCTGCAACCCCTGGGGCAATGCCCATGAAACGACATGTGGTCATGGCCGAAGATATCTCCGAAGGCCCCCGACGACGCATCTGCGCTGAAAGCCTGGGACGCCATATTTTTAGTGAGTTCAACCTTAATATCAAGCGAACCCTCTGGATCGAATGCGACCCTTTTCTGAAAGAGACCTTCCATGCGGCTCACTTCACCCCCGCCTATCACGACGGTCAAGAGATCATTTACACCATCGACTGGCGCCCCCTTTTCACCGCAGAAAAGACAGCCATGAGACCCCACCTCCAGACCTTTTATAAATCAACATAGCCCACCGGAGGGACGCCTCTTATTGCATCCCGGCGAGTTGTCGAATGCCATCGGCGATGAACTGAATAGCCAGAGCAGCGAGGATCACGCCGAAAAGGCGCTTGATGATATCGTCACCGGTACCGCCTAAGCACTTCATGATGGCGCCGGCATAAAGAAAGGCGATGAAGGTGACCGTGTTGATGATGACCACAGCGCCCATCACCGAAACCACCTCAAGGGTACCTGAGGCCCCGGAGAATAGCAGGATGGTCAGGGTCAGGCAGCCGGGACCGGATAAAAGGGGGATGGACATGGGATAGACGCTGATGTCCGTCAGCCCCTGGACCGCCCCGCCGCCCGGTTGGGATTCAGCACCTGTGATCATGTGAAAGGCTGTATAAAAAAGCAGAAACCCGCCCGCCACACGAAGCGCCTCAATGCTGATACCGAGCCGAGAGAGAATGGCCTCCCCGAAAAAACCAAAAGCGAGAATAATGCAGGTGGATACAGCAACCGACTTCACCGCCATGTTCCTGCGATAACTCTGCCCCTTTCCATTGGTGAGAGCAAAAAAAATAATGGCCGCTCCCAGGGGATCGATAATGACAAAGTAAGACGTCAGGGCATGAAGAAAGGTTTCAACGGGCATGATCATTTTTTCCAGAGAAAGATTTTGGTTCAGGGCTCATGATGAATGGACGGTGTAAAAGTGTCACCACCCAAAAAACAGGAGAATCAGACGTGTCGACTTTTTCTAACGTAGATGCCAGCCAAAAGAAAGAAGATTCCCGGCCACGAATGGTATCTCCGGGATATACGATTTTCCACGGCTTCTGATTCTGGAGAAGGCCTCCTGTTCACAGGGCTCTGCCGCAAAGAATCCGGTCACGTGAACGTTTTGTGAATACTGAGCGCTGAAGCCCATGGAATAGGGTTGACAGGACTCCACGGGACGACTAAAAACGGAGAGGTAAGTTGTTTACTTATGCGTCCGTACCCACGGGTAGCCGGCATGACGATCCGGGCCCTCTTCACCCGTTGGTTGCCTGCCGACGGCATCATGTTTTCATGATTGCCGTTTTTTCTGCTGCGCAAGGGATATTTTTACGTTATCGTTGCAAGGAGTTAGTCGTTTCACTATGTTTGAAAAAGCTATCGTTAGAAAACCCTGTAAAAATTTCACCCAAGGCATCACCACGCAATCCTTGGGTGCCGCGAACTATGACGTTATGACAGCGCAGCATACCGCTTACACCGAGGCCCTGAAGGACCTTGGGCTGGTGGTGGAGATTCTGGAAGCGGAAGAAGCCTACCCGGACGCGCATTTTGTGGAGGACACCGCCGTGGTCTTCCCCGAAGCTGCCGTGATTACCAATCCCGGCGCAGAGGCCCGCAAAGGCGAAGAGGTCACCATTGAAAAAGCCCTCGCCGCCCATCGCCCCATCGAAAAAATCACCGCTCCCGGAACCGTGGACGGGGGTGACATTCTCATGGTGAACCGACATTTTTTCATCGGTGTCTCCGACCGAACCAACGAAGAGGGGGCCGCCCAGCTCGGCGCCATTGTAAAAAAATATGGGTACACATGGATTCCCGTCCCCGTTGCCGCCGGGCTCCATTTCAAATCCAGTGTCAACTACGTGGGCAAAAACACCTTGCTCGTCACCGAGACCTTTAAGGATCGCAGCGAGCTCCAAGATTACACCCTCATCGTCTTAGACCCCGAGGAAGAGTATGCCGGCAACACGCTCTTGATCAACAACACGCTGATCATGCCCCAGGGGTATCCCAAAACTCGGGCCAAGCTGGAGGCCCTGGAATTGCCCATTGTCGAACTTGAGACCAGCGAAACCCGTAAAATGGACGGTGGATTAACCTGCCTTTCACTGCGTTTCTAAAATCACCTGACTTTTCGACGTGGAGGACCCATGAACGTCATTAAAAACAGATACAAAAGGGAAGCTGTGGAGGTGCACTGCCCAAAGTGCAAGCGCAGCCAGATTATCTATATTCCCGACGAAAAAATGCCGGATTGTCCCGTGTGTCGAAAAAAAATGATCATCAAAGAGGTCCTTACGGAAGGCAAGTATTGATAAAGGCCGTGCCTTTAAAAAAGCCACACCGTAATGAATATGTGTTAACGGAAATAATGAACTGGAGGATTAATCACCGATGAAGCTGAAACAGATGCTCATTGCATCCCTGTGCCTTCTGGCCTTTGCCGCCCAGGGTTTCGCTGACGACATTGAACTTGCCAAAAAGTCCACCTTAAACAAAATCCTGGAACGAAAAGAGCTCCGTATTGGCCTTGATCCAGGGTATCAGCCCTTTGAAATGACGAACAAAAAAGGGAAAGTAGTGGGTTTTGATGTGGACATTGCCAAGGCACTGGCCAAATCCCTGGACGTCAAACTCACCATCGTCAACACGGACTTTGACGGGATCATCCCCGCATTGCTGACGGATAAGTTTGATATTATTTTGAGCGGCATCACCATCACCCAGAGCCGAAACACCCAGATCAACTTCCCCGACCCCTACATCGTTGTGGGTCAGGCCATTATTCTCAACAAACGCCTCAAGGATAAAGTCCACTCCTACAAAGATCTGAACGACCCCAAATACACTGTCGCCTCACGCATCGGTACCACCGGTGAGATGGCCACCAAACGGTTGATCCCCAAAGCCAAATACAAGTCCTTCGACAAAGAAGCCGACGGCGCCATGGACGTGATCAACGGCCAGGCCGACGCCTTTGTCTACGATCTCCCCTTCGGTGTCGTTTTCATGGCACAGCACGGGGAAGGCAAAGCGATCCTCCTGGACAAGCCCTTTACCTATGAGCCCCTTGGGATGGGTATCCGCAAAGGAGATCCAGACTTCCTGAACTTTTTGAACAACTTCCTCCGCCAGATCAAGGCCGACGGTACCTACGACCGCATCTACGACAAGTGGATCAAGAGCACCAAGTGGTTTAATAATATCTAAAGGGACTGTGACACGCTGAATCTATTTTCACCCCGGGAGCCCTGCTGCCGGGGTGATTTATTGATTGCGATTAAAGTCCATTACGCTGATATTGAAACTTTTTTACTGCCGTCACTAAGAAGCAAAGAATTCCCTTTATTAATCTAACAAATCAAAGAAACCCGATTTGTTCAGATGTGATCCACCCCGCCGCCCCGTAAGCAACCAAGCAGAACGCCGGCAGCGGGCAAAGGAGCAGGACATGTCACTTTACCCGGGTCTGGATGCACCCCGAAGCAAGGCGTACACAACCATCTGGACAGGCATTTTTTTTGTCACCCTCATTCTCGGCATGACAGGCCTTTACGTGGCCACAAAGTCGGTGGATTATGTCTGGCGATGGTACCAGGTGCCGGATTATTTTTTTTACCAGGAAGATGTGGAGACTTTAAGCGAAATTGACGGCTTTATCGACCACATTGACACCCAGGGGGAGACCACCCTTGTTACGGTTAAAGGGGAAGGCGAAACCGAGATTTACACGCTTCCCACCGAGAGCCTCCTGGCGGCTGAAGGGGACTATATTTATTATGGCGACCCCATCGGTTCTCAAAAAAAATGGCAGACCGGTCTTCTCATTTACGGCCTCTGGATCACCTTAAAAGTCAGTTTTCTCGCGATTATTCTGGCCCTTTTTATCGGGATCGTCACCGGCCTCATGCGTATCTCGGACAATCCGGCCTTCAAGTGGGCGGCCATTACCTATATCGAACTGATTCGCGGATCTCCCTTGCTGGTCCAACTGATGATCTGGTATTTTGTCATTGGCACCCTGGTGAACCGACTCCTCATGGACTTAGGGGTCGCAAAGGTCCCCACTCTCTGGTTCGGGATCCTTTCCCTGGCCATCTTTACCGGTGCGTATACGGCAGAAATCGTCCGTGCAGGGGTTCAATCCGTCCACGTGGGCCAGATGGAAGCGGCCCGTTCCCTTGGCATGAGTTACTTCGAGGCCATGCGCAAGGTCATCATGCCCCAGGCCATCAACCGAATTCTTCCGGCCCTGGCCGGGCAGTTCATCAGTCTCATCAAGGATTCCTCCCTGTTGGGGGTTATCTCCATACGAGAGCTGACCAAAATAACCCGTGAGGTCGTCACCTCATCCCTGCAACCCTTTGAGCTCTGGATCGTCTGTGCGGCCCTTTACCTGGTCCTCACCTTCGGTTTCTCCCTGCTTGTCCAAAGACTTGAAACGAGAGCGGTGTAATCATGATACATGCAAAACAGGTTAACAAATTTTTTTACGCTCCCCACAAGATTCACGCCCTCAAAGATGCCTCCCTTGAAGTGGCACCTGGCGAAGTGGTGGTCATTATCGGTCCCTCTGGCTCTGGAAAGAGTACCTTTCTTCGCTGCCTGAACCGCCTGGAATACGCCGACAGCGGTTCTATCCAAATCGACGGAGACGATGTGCTCGACCCAAAGGCCGACATCAACACCATTCGAGCCGAGGCGGGTATGGTCTTTCAATCCTTCAACCTCTTCCCTCACAAAACCGTCTTGGAGAACCTCACCATGGCGCAGATGAGCGTGAGAAAAAGATCCAAAGCCGAAGCGGAAGACAAAGGGATGATGCTGCTTAAAAAGGTCGGGATTGAAGACAAATCCAATGTCTATCCCAACCAGTTATCGGGAGGACAGCAGCAGCGTGTGGCCATTGCACGCTCCCTGGCCATGGACCCGAAAGTCATTCTTTTTGATGAACCCACCAGCGCCCTGGATCCTGAAATGGTGGGTGAAGTTCTGGATGTCATGAAGGCGCTGGCCAAGGAGGGGATGACCATGGTGGTGGTCACCCATGAGATGGGTTTTGCCCGGGAAGTGGCCGACCGCGTCATCTTCATGGACGACGGATGCGTCATCGAAGAGGGCACCCCGATAGAATTTTTCAAAAACCCGAAAAATGACCGCACCCGGACCTTTCTGGACCAGATTCTCTAACATAAAAAAAGCGAGCCCACGGCGGGCTCGCTTTTTTTGTTCTCACGAGACCCCACCCTGATGTCATCAAGAAACCCTGTCCAGCATCGTCACTTTTGAGGTTGTGCCTTCGCCCCCTGTTGATTTAGAATCATTGCAACCGGTACAGCCTCAATGCATGACAAAGCCACCATGACATCCCATCAAAAGATACGCATCATGAGCCTCTTTATTCTCTTTCTCTTTGTCTCCATAACCGTCTTCCTTTGGTTCGGAGGCGTTCGGTTCATCAATCAACTGGCCCTGCCTCTGCCCCTTCGGATTGTCCTCTGGGCCAGCCTTCTTTTTGCCCTCTTCTTCTCCCCCCTTCTTTTTTATCTACAGACACTGGGGCAGAAAGGGCCGTTACTTGATGCCATGGCCTGGGCAGGCTATCTCCTCATGGGGCTCTACTCCATCCTTATCTGTGGCGTGATAGGCCGCGATCTTCTGCTCGGCTTTGCCGCCCTTCTGTCCAAGGGGACATCAAAGGGCCATGCCGCCATGGACCTGCCTGTGAACCCCTCGCGACGGGGCCTTCTCATCCACGGAATCAATTGGGGTCTTGCCGGAGCCACGGGCCTTTTGACCGGTTTTGCCCTCAAAGGAGCCCTCACCCCCCCGCAGGTCATCACCCTCACCCACCCCACCCCCCACGGCGGACTCAGGGGCCTTCGCATCGTTCAGATCAGCGACATCCACGTCAGCCACACCATCCGCCGTGGCATGGTGGAACGCATTGTCACCATGGTATCGTCGCTTGCCCCGGACATCGTTGTCCTTACCGGCGACCTGGTGGATGGCTCGGTCTCCATGTTAAGACATGGCGTCGCCCCCCTGGCCGGCCTTCACGCCCCCATGGGCAACTATTTTATCACCGGCAACCATGAGTACTACTCCGGGGTCTATCCCTGGCTGGAGGAGATCAAACGCCTGGGGTTTACGGTTCTCCTCAACAGTCACCAAACCCTTGATTACAAGGGCACCCCCCTGGTACTGGCGGGCGTCACAGATTTTCATGCCGGACGCATCGTCCCCGAACACGCGTCCAGCCCGAAGCAGGCCCTTGCCGGCGCCCCGGAAGACGCCTACCGCATTCTTCTGGCTCACCAACCCCTCTCCTTTCCTGAAGCAAAGGCTGAAAACTGCCACCTCACGCTCTCCGGCCACACCCACGGCGGCCAGTACTTCCCCTTCACCTGGATGATTCACCTGGTCCAGCCCTGGGTGGCAGGACTATACGAAGAGGAGGGGCACCGGCTTTACGTCAACCGAGGCACGGCCTTCTGGGGACCTCCCCTGCGCCTCGGCTCCCCGTCTGAAATTACCCTCCACCTTTTTTCATAACAAAAGGAACCTTTCACCATCGAATCTTTGTTCCATCCCCTCATAGCCCCTCCGAAGAGGCCTCACACGGCCACTCACTTTTACCGCCCCTGCCGGAAGGCTTACCCCTCAAGCCATTGCCATCCGTTCATTTAATGGAACATTTCCAGAATTCACAATAACGGAATCTGGCCATTCCATATGGTATAGTGAACGAAAAAGTCTTTTCCCCTTTCGCATCGTTCACTCCACAAGTCTGTCCTGTCCCCACCCGCCTCACCTTTCCGATCCCCCTCAGTCCACGTTTTTCGCTTGATTCTTCTCGATATTTTCCCCTCGGCATAAAAAGATCAACTTTTTTACTGCCGTTGGAACAGAACTTGAATTACCAAATAGACAACAACTCAGGTCACCCACCCCCTCTATCGGATGAAAGATCATGGTCACGACGACACCCCTCTTCTCCAACTGCAGAAACGGCCTGAAAACAACGTATTCGCCTGAACAAGGCATTGGAGAAGCCCCATGAAAAAGCGCCGCTCAACCCTCATGACCCTGATTGCCGCCGGATCTTTTTTTGCAGCCGGCACTGCCTTTGCCGCCCCCTTGAATCTGTCGGAATCCACCATGGAAACGATCTCAGGCGAACCCGGCTTGGCCCTGATAGAACGCGGGGAAACCGAATCCCTTGAGCTTCAAGCTGATTCCAACACCGAAATGAATCGAGAAATCCTGAGACGCAACAGCGCAACAGACTTCCCGGTGGAATCGACAGATAGGGTCCTGGCATACGACCAAACCCTCCAGGCCGGACAGGCTTCAGGACAAACCGCTCATGACCTCATGAATGAGGCGATCCCAGGTCGCCTGCCCCAATTTTTTATCGATGAAGCACAGCGTGTCGTCAACCCATAACACTGATATGCCAAGGTAATTAAAGGATCAAGCTATCCCGCCTGCCGGGTTTCCATGGGCCTCTTGCCGCCACCACCCACTGCGACGGCAACTCTCCCAACACCCTGGAACACTACCGGTGCGGGTTACATCCGCCCCCCCCCCTGAAAAGGGGGCGGCGGACCGATCAACGCCCTGGTTAATAAACACTGGAGAATAAAAAAATGAAAAACATTGCCACAAAAATGACACAAGGGCTGATGATGACAAGCCTTCTGATCCTTCTTGCCACTCCCGGTTATGCAGGGCTGACGAAACTTACCCCCCAGGAGTTAAAAGGGGTCACCGGCCAAAGCGGAATTCAAACCCTGGTGATGGACCACTTAACGGAAGATCAGAAACAGGATGAAGAGAAAAACAACCGCGAGATTCAAGCCCTCATCGCGCTGAACAAACATGTTCCGCATGAGTTGAGAAGGGATATCCAGGCCCTGCAGATCACGATCAACGACAGCACCCGCATCGTCCGAGAATTCGGCACCATACAGCAAGGGATCCTTGCGGTCCCCATGGCCGTCACCACCATCATCAGCTTGCCTTCCGTCGGCCTGGGCGGAGGGGGAGGGTTCTTCTTCTAACCCGCCTGCCACACAAAACAAACTGGCATAAAACGCAAAACGGCCGACGTGAAAAACACGCCGGCCGTTTTATAATCATTTAAGATCCCTGCCATCACGCAAGGGGCGAAATCAGGACGCTTTGCGTCCTGTAAATCGTCGTCCGCCGCGATTCACCTTTCGTCCATCCCGCATGGATGAGTCTCCCCCACCCTGCATCTCCACAAACAGACGTTGTCCATCAAGGGTCGCCCCTTTCATGGCGTGAAACACGTGCCTGGCCAGGCCACCATCCACCTCAAAATAAGAGGCGTCTTTTCCGATATCGATACGCCCGATCTGACGGGAAGAGATACCGGCCCGATCGCACACAAGACGAATGACCGCCCCCTGATTGATTCGGTTATTAATGCCCTTATTAAAGGTGATACGCTGCATCCCGGACGTACGATGATCAGCAAAGGGCTTCGAGCCTCTGTCTCGTTCGGGTCGCGGCTGACGTCGGGGCTGTGCACCGCGATCGTTGATGTCTTCCGCCCCTTTATAAGAGGCAGCCACGCTATTGAATCGCTCAGCCACAATCTGGTTGATGAGCTCCTCTTTTGACAACGCTTCGAAGGCTTCATACACCGAAGGGAGATACTCCCCAATGGCATCGTGATCCACGTCCACAGCCTTAAGTTTTTCAACCATGTTGTCCAACTTCAGTTTGCAGATCACGCTGCCTTCCGGCACTCTGCACGCCGTAAAACGAATCCCGCATTTTGCTGCCACAAGACCCAGCTTACGATTGTCCCGCCAGTTCATGATAACAAGAGACTTCCCGGAACGTCCGGCACGAGCCGTTCGGCCACTGCGGTGGGTGTAGGCAGCGACCTCATCGGGGAGGCCATAATGAATCACATGAGAAATGCCTTCCACGTCAATCCCGCGTGCGGCGACATCCGTTGCAACCAATAGTTTCAGGCGACGGTTTCTAAACCGTTGCATCACCACATCGCGCTGTTGCTGAGACAACTCGCCATGGAGGGCATCCGCGTCATATCCCGCTTCAAGAAGCGAGTCAGCCACCTGCCGGGTTTCATGACGGGTGCGGCAGAACACCAACCCATAAAGGTCTGGAGAGGCATCAATGATTCGCTTCAGGGCCACAAGCTGAGACCCGGGACGCACCACGTAATTCTCATGGTCAATGCGCGCTGATGTGCTGTTTTTCTTTCCGACCGTAATTTCCACCGGGCTGGACATGAAACCTCGTGCAATGGCCGCCACACCCTTGGGCATGGTCGCTGAAAACAGCCATGTGGAAGAGGAATCAGGGGTATCTTTAAGAATGTCGTCGATGGCCTCTTTAAAGCCCATGTTCAACATCTCATCCGCCTCATCAAGCACCACGTTGGTGACACCGGAAAGATCCACAACCCCACGCCCCATAAGATCCAAAAGACGGCCCGGAGTCGCTACAATAATCTGCGAGCCCCGTTTAACCTGTCGGATTTGAAGGGCAATGGACGACCCTCCATAAATTGAAGCAATCTGAAGTGCAGAAATTTTAGATCCGTAGGAAACGAAATCTCGAGAAATCTGAATGCAAAGCTCTCGGGTGGGACAAAGAACCACGGCCTGAATGCTTCGTTGGGCGGTTTCAATTCGGTTGATCAAAGGAAGACCAAAAGCGGCCGTTTTTCCCGTTCCGGTCTGAGCCAGGGCCACGAGGTCACCCGTGGTACCGCGAAGTGCGGCAAGGGCTTTCTCCTGAACTGGGGTAGGCTCGGTAAATCCCAAGGCTGCGACAGCCTCAACCAACTCTTGACGTAATCCAAACTCTTCAAAACAAAGACTCATTATATTCGTTCACTCTCTTTCATCACGCAGGGCGTGGTGGTGGTTGTCGCAAACCGTCACCGAATCCACTGATATCCTCCCTTCTCATGCCGGCACCGCAGTGCAACGCAAGGCATAAGAGATATCAAACCCAGGACGTGTCGCGAACGTTTTTAAAAGCCTCCGTAAAGGCAGTGGGTGCCGAGAGAAAATCCCGGCACATGGGGCATACAAAAAGGGCGGTACACAGGCTCGGTTGAGCCAGGTTAGTCGCCCGGTACCTTTATTATATCTCAAGCCCGTCAGGGCTTCGTCGAATACGGGTATGTCGGGGTAAGATTACACCGCTTTTTCTTTTAAAGGCGGTTGAATGAAAAGAAGATTCATTGCCTCAGGAAGCGACAAAACGCCCCCAGCAGGCCAGGGTCGTATCTTTACCAATTCATCACGAACCACTCCAAGAACATAATTTCTGTATGGCGTGTTGTCAATCTCAGCACCGGACTCTCGTGCCACGAAAGCCGTACGACACTGTTCACGATCAATCGCATGCCAAGCCCTGCACACCAAGGGCCTTGCCGGATATACCCGGCAGACATTCTCGTGCAGAAAAATACAGGGTGTCTGATCCCAAACCGCAACGCGTTCATCCAGAGAGGATCCACACGTAAGGGCAAGGTTATGATCCATTCGGATCCTGATCTCCGCGAAATCACCGGCCGGAAGGTTCTCTTCCATCCACGCGATAAGAAACTCGGACTCGGGCTTTGAAACCGGAACCTGGGCATGGCAACACCAACCGCACCCTTTCTGACAGGCAGCCAGTCCCTCAAGACCCTGGCTCGATTCCACTTTCCGGACCATGTATTCGCCCATATCGCAAGCCGTCAAGGCAAGCTGACAACCTATTTCCTCTGGCGGACACCACTCAAGAACACGCGCCAACGTAACGCGGACCAGATCGTCCCACGCACTCTCTGCCATGGCCAAACCTTATGAAAAAAGGTAAACCTGGCTAAAGGGGCAAACAACGCCATGTTGGTTCCATCTTGAGAAGGGCTTTATAAAACGGCGGGGACGTTTTGAAATTAAGATCGCCTCGATATAAGACATCTCCAAAAGGAGTCAGGTACGGCGTGGAGCATCGTTCATTCACGCCTGAATGTCAACTTAATTCTGATCATTTAAAAAAGGTACGGCCGAGAGAGGCGGTCCTCCCATGATGAGGGGTGGGCCAAAGAGACTGATGCATTTTCAGGTAGATTCAGGATGTTATTTATGATATTTATTGGGTCGTTTGGCAAAAAGCATCCGGCAACCCCGGCTGTGATCGACGGGCACAACAAAATTATTTATGACGTCCTGTGCTTGTCCCGTTTTTTTTTGAAGGAGTAGGATTGCATGAACTTAAATAAGGTGTCGCTCTGTATGGTGACCGCTTTAACGATTTTTCTCACGTCCTGTGGCGGAGCCGCCATGAAATCTGGCCTCGTCCCCACCCCAAGCAATAACGAACCGAGTCACCTTTCACAGATGGACACAGCGGGTGTTCGGGAACAGATGCCCGAACGAATTTACGAAAAAGAGGGTTGGAAACTGGTGGTTTACATCACCAATAAAGGAACCCGAAGTCAGGGAATCCACGGAGACCTTTACCACAACACCCAAAAGGTGACCGGTAAAAGGGGCCAAATGCTGACGACCCCCCTTGGCGAGGTCTACTACCACGGCTCTGAAATGGAGAGAGCCCACCTCTGGGACACCACCGGATGGACCCTTACCGGGAAATCGGGTTTTTTCAATCTCCCCCCCTCCGAGTCCAGTGACAAAAACGAAACGCGTCAACCCATTGAATATGGAATCGGCTGAAACGCTCAGCCGTGAAGCCCCCTTCTGTCACTCTCCTTCTGCGATACCCATCACAGGCCGTCACGGCAACCGCCATGACGGCCTTCTTTTTTGAGAACGCATCAATCCACCCTTTTATCGGTCATCCGATTCAGGCCGCCTCATACTTCTGCATCCGCTTTAACACCCGATACAGGTAATCCCGGGTCTCCTTGTGGGGAAGCTTGAGACGCAGGACCTTATAAACCTTTTCGGGCGGCATGGCATTGATTGTCCGTGCCGCTTTTCTAATGTTCGTGGTCCCGTTAAAAGCCCTCGCCACATTCCCAGCGCCGGTATTATACGCTGCAATGACACAGTAGAGACGACTTTCCGGGTTCTTGATAGACGACAGGTACCGATCGTTCAGAATATAAAGGTAGGCCACCCCCATGGCAATGTTGTTCTTTCCGTTGTAGAGATACGACGGAGAAAGAACCACATCCTTTCCCAGAACCACCTTGGAGGCATCCCGCCCCGCACTCTTGGGGACAATCTGCATCAGGCCGTACGCCGGGACATAAGAACGTGCCATGGGATTGAAAGCACTCTCCGTCTCCATAACAGCGAAAACCAAAGCCGGATCCACCCCACGCCTGCCAGCCTCTTTCTTCACCGCAGGAAGATAGGCTTTTGCCTTGACGGCAGCCCCTGTTTTCGGGATTTTCACCTCAAGGGACACCACGTCTGCGTTGGCTTCTTTAGGTGCATCCTGCTTTCCCGTGGTCGCCTTCTCCAACAGGACAACGAGGGCTGCGTCAATCTCTTTAAGGGATGGGAGCGGTTTTCCCGTAACCATATCAGCCACAAGGGGCTTCTTCCCCACCTCTGCGGTCTGCAAATGCGAGGGTTCCACCTTCTCTGCCAGCTGCTTTTCTACCCCTGTGGTAAACTGATCGGCCTTATAAGCCCCTTGGGTACTCTGCAGGACCAAGTCCTTCAAATGGTCTTTCAGGACAACAGCCGGATCGTCTCCTGTCTTGGGAACCACAGCACTGACCGTGATGGTCCCCTTGGCGTAATCCACAACCTTCTTCACCTTATAATCAGAGGAATACGCCACATACTTCTTCATCGTGGAGACCTCCGGCCGATTCCAGACCTTCAGGATGTCACCCCGGTACTTCTGAAACTCCTCATTGATAATCGTCTTGTACGCATTAAATTCTTTATCAACCTGGGACTTGTAGCTTTCAAAATTGACATCATTTTTTTTAAATGCATCAAACTCATTCTGCATATCCGCATAGTCATCGGACCACGCCGGAACGGCAGACACAAGAAACCCCATAAAACAGAGCCAGCCAACCGCAATCTTCAGCCCGTTTTTATACCCACTATTTATTTTGAAACCACCCATACAAAAAGCTCCTCTGTTACTGGATCTTTCCAAGATGCCTTGACAAAAGCCGTCACCGTCTGCTTGTCAACCGTCTGAAAACTCCAGCTTTCAAGACTGGTTTTCGTTCCGGCCCGTGAGCCAACCGTTCCCATCAGCGCCACATTGCTGATGGTCACTTTCTTCAACACAGCAATCTCATCGAGCCCACGCCGAATGGCAACCATCCGCTGCGCATTAAACCCGTTAATATGAGGACGGCAGCTGCCCACACTTCCCACCACATCCCCTGATCTTGAAGGATTCAGAATCCAAGGGGGAGTTTTTACCGTCTCCACGGTAGCGCACCCTCCCAAAGCAAGAACACAGACCGCCACAATGACATAAAAAAATTTCACACCGCTTCCTCCCAATGGTCATGCCGTCCCCCCCTTACCGACGGTAAGAAACCCCTTGAAAACCTCGGGGCGCCCCCAAAAACTACCCAGGAACCGCATGACGAAACAGAACACGCTATAGATAAACAACCATCACCGTTTTTTAATAAGCAGAAAGGGGGGCGAAAAGCGTCCCCCCCCTTTCATAAAACGACGGTCGGACGAAACAATAAATCACATTCCGCCAAACTCTTTTTCAATTTCTTTGTCCAACTCTTCCTGGCCCTTTTTAGCCTGGAATTTCTGCCAGAGCGCCTTGTCATTTTTATAGCTGGTCACCGCAGCCTGCTTCATGGCATCGGCAACACCTGAAACAGCCTCAGGCTGAAGAGCTACCAGCACATAGATCTCCTGATTGGCGTCATCTTTATGAACATTCTTAATCTGGCTCCCGGTAAGATCAACCTTGGCGACCTGCTTGGAGACATTGGTAAACACCTTGTCCACGGTTGTGTCATCGCCCACCCCAGTGGTCTCTGTGAAGTTCTTGATCATGTTCTTCACTTTGACGTTAATGGTGCGTGCAATTTCATCCCGGGCGTTGGAGGTGGCCTCAAGCTTGGCAAAGCTCACACCGGCAGGGCCGATCTTGGCAGAACCCACAGCACTGATACCGCCCTCAGGGGGCATGAGAACCCAAGCAGGAAGGTCACTGGGCGCAACAGTCGGACCGCTTTTGCAACCGGCCAGAACAAAGGCACAACACATTACCATCACTACCGCTATCCATACTCGTTTCATCGTCTCATTCTCCTTATGTGTCATTGATGTACATCAGGTTATAGATGGCGCCCAGTCTTTATTTATTCGAGTCCATCTCGAAATAACGGCAACCAAATGCCCCTGTGGGCAATCGTCATTGCATCATAATGACTATTGCCAATTTCTGATTTTAACCACGTTGGGCTTTCTTCGTTTATATTTCGGCATAGCCATGCCGGCCGACGCATTAATATAGGTTGGGTCACAAACAATATACTTTCGATTGTTTATCACCACATAATCGCCGGGGACATTCTCGCTGAAGCGAACCGCCGTGGCGACATGACCGGGATAATTGAGTCCCACCACATCCAGCTTTAAAATCCGACGCACCAGATAAGCGAAGAGAAACGATCGATCCTCACAGTCTGAATAGGGATACCAGAGCGTCTCTTCGGGAAGCATGTATTTCTCATGGCCCATCTGAGCATCATCGGTTTTGTAAGCAAAGGCCTTTTGAGAGAGCCCCAGAAGGTAGTCCACGGCCTCTTTCTCGCCCTTGCCTTCAAGAACCTTTTTCAACCCCTTGACCATGGTATAATTCAATTCATCGGAAGCCAGGGCATCAAAATAAATCTTGATATTGGTCTGGGGGTAAAACCGATAATACTCAACCAGACGCTTGTTGTAGGAGACGTCCAGGTGTTGAGCCTCTCCACCATAGTTAAACGTCAGCTCTCTATTTATAATATCGGAGCCAAGGTCCGGGGCCTTAAGGATGCGGTAATCCATTAACCGTTCTGAGAGAGGATACTTCCCCTTATACGTATAAAGACGTCCCAGTTTTTCCCTGCTGCCATCAAAGGTCATGGCATAGTATCGCATGCCCTGAAGAGTCAGATAGGAGACGCCATACAAACGGTTGCGCGAAGGCAACAGAAGATAAACCCGATCGTCGGAATACCCTACCCTGGCGTCATATCCGCTCTTGGCCGACATAAACCAGGTAAAGAGATTGGCCAGGTTTCGATCGCCCTCATAAATCGTCATCCCACAGGTAAAAAGAAGATTATGATACCCCCAGTCGTTTAACCCAAGCCGCTCCCTTTTTTCCCGTGCCTGGGACAAAAAGGCCTCGTATCGTGGCGACTGGCTCATGGCGTCCCAATAAGAGGCCAAGGCTGGTTTCAGCGGAGGCGTCAGTGAAACCTGGGGAAAAGAGAACTCACCGGCAAAGAGATGGTTGCTGCCAAAGAACGCGAGGGTGAGCCCCACAGGAAGCGACTCCACCTCCATACGCGGCGTTTCATCCAAGGGAATGATTTTTTCCGGCAATGGCATCGGAACAACCGCAACGGAAGGCTCGGGGAGAGCCGGTGCGCTTTCCGGGACGCTGTCATCACCTGAGGTGCTGTCTGGCACTGGAGGCAAGGAAGGCGGCAAAACCGGGAGAATGATCTCACCCACGACAGAGCTGGGATCGGGCTTCTTTGCCACGGCCTCTGCCTCTTCCTTTTCAGGCACCGGCGGCTTCGCGACGGGAAGGGAGGTCGGTTTGGAGACACGGTCCCTGACAAGCCCCTTGGAGGCCTCAAACTCTACCCACTGCGCCTTGAGATAATCGACAAACTCCGCATCTCTTTCATCCCGATACTGGGCAAAAGCCCCCATTTCACTTCGGGCAAAATCTTCATATTCATCGGCAAAGACGGGCATCGCCAGAAACAACACCGCGACGGCAAGACAACCGGTACGTACAGACTGTAAAGGCATGGTTTAAATTCTCCGTGTGGACCGTGGCATGCGCCATAATCAGCTTCAATCATGGGCTGCATGAAACCGTCCATAGTTTTCAATGCTCTAAAGCACTGCAAAGCAACTCATCAATCAATAATCGGGCATCTTTGACACACGATATCTCTTTGCAGTCACATCAATGGCATGTATCTATATGTTTAACACAGACGTTGATCAGGGATTGTGAGAAGGATCACAGGAAGCGCCGCCGCCCCCCATTTTTTCGAGGTCTCTGGGTCACTGCCACCCCACGAGTGGGGTGGCAGCCTGCCAAAAGCGTTCACACCGTTTGGGGAGGCTGTTTTTTCCATCGCGAGTGCATCCAGATCCAATGCTTCGGATAACGGCGAATCATGGATTCGTACACATCAGAACAGCGTTGGGTATTCACCAGCGCGTCTGCCTGGGGGTCATCGCTTATTTGAAGAGTGAGAGGCGCCTGACATTCAATGGTATAGCTGTAATCGTCATTGAGGCGGATAAAAACAGGAACAATCGGGATATCATGCTGCACCGCCAGAATAGCAGGAATCACAGCCGTGTGAGCCTGCTTGCCAAAAAAATCGACAAAGACCCCTTTCACCTTGGTATCCAGATCAAATAGCATACCGTAAACACACCCCTCTTTCAAGCCGTTTACCATGCTTTTCAGAGCATGCCCGCGCGCGGTATTGGAATACCCGGCCTCGTTGCGGTAGCCCACAATAATGGCATCAAGTCGCGGGTCGTAGGATCGCTTGGCGATCACGCGTAAGGGGATCCCTTTTTGCACCAGCCAGGTGCCCATAAGCTCCCAGTTGCTGAAGTGGCCGGTTTGCAGAAGCACTCCGTGCCCCTGGGCCACGGCATCGGTGAGATGATGAAAATTTTCCACCGTCACAAGACGATCCAGCCCCTGGCGAACCAACACAGGAAGCCTCACTGCATCGGCCACACACACAGCCAGGTTGTTAAACACGCCTTTTGAGAGGGTTTTTATCTCTTTTTTTGAAAGCTCATCCCCAAAAGCATCCGTTAAATGGCGAAGACTCTTCTTGCGTTCATGGAGAGCGAGAAACCAGGCCAGACGACCGACACCCCGCATCAAGAGGATCGCAGCACGACGGTTCAGGGTTCGAAGCAGAGAGATCAGGGCCACAATGGCATAATAAATAATATCGTTTTTAATTTTTTTCCCAAGACATTTGCTCATCAAACCAATCCAACCATGATAAAATCATAAAATATAAACATTGCAACGATTCCGCCTGCCCACTGAAAAATGTTGTGAACATTTTGATGACAGGCATATCACAGGCAGAAAATCAAGGAAACTCCCTTTGTATTGTGCCTGCGATAAGATGCTCAAAAACAATCTGCCTGGGCATGGCCAGGGTTCGAAAGTAAAGCACCCCGGCTGTTTTTTCTCCTGGGACGAGTTTTCCTTTAAGCCCTGTTTCCATCATGTTGTTGTATTTCAGACTCTTCCCATTGCTGGTCTCTAAAGTAAAAAAATCTGGATTGATATAGAGAATGTCATCGCTGGAATTACGAAGCCAGATGGTGATTTTACGCTGCTTCGTATAGGCGGCTGTGCCACGCCCCTCATCACGGAGCGCCATCTGCAGACTCGTGTTGCCCTTGTAAAAAAGAAGGTCAGCCCTCACCAATTTGCTGCGCAACTCTTTAAATTCACGATTTTTAGGATAAAAACCAAGTGATTTCTCAATAAAATCAACTGCTTTTTGGCTTTCAGCTGCATCATTTTTCTGACTTTTGTAATGCCGCAAGGCTTTGTCATAACATTGATCTGCAAAGCGTTTTTTATAGAAATCCTGCTTGGATCGATAAAACTCACTGGATGGGTTCAACGCCACAAGGCGGGAAAAAAGGGTGAAGTTGGTTTCAAATTTCCAGGAAGGTACCGCCAATACCCTGGCATAAGTCTCTTTCTCTTCAAGAAAGACCTTCAGGGGCTTAATCTTCGTTTCCAAGGGCAAAATATCAAACCGCCCCAGAGCCGCTCGCGCCTCTTTAAATTTATGCTCATTGGCCAGGGAACGAATCTCTGCTCGAATGGCCGTATTGTCCCGGTTAAACTCCTCAACCAGCTTGGCCTCCTGCTTGACTCGGACACTCTGATCCCACCTGGACTTGAGGTGAACACCCCCCTTCCAGGCAAAAGGCAGGGCGGAAAGCACCAGGACCACTGCCAACGCGATGCCATACCACTGGGGCTTGCCCCGCTTCAACCAACGCCATAGCCTCTGCACCCCATGCAGCGCTCTCTGCCCCTGGCTGGCGAAATCGGCATCGTCCCACGCGGCCTGGATCCGACGACCGGTGGCTTTGGTCCCCGCCCAGGGCTTGGTTTTGGTCTCATGAACATAGGGACTGTACCCCGGCCCGGCGTCCACCAAACACTCCCCGAGATCATCCAGCATGGGCACCTTCCCATTCTGCTCGGAAGCCCCTGAAGACGAGGGCAAGCCGTTGCCATTGCCGATCGTGCGCTTGAGTTTACTGAAAATCACGCCGCACCGAACGCATTCCAGGGACCCTTCATCATTTCTGAATCCACACTGGGGACAAAGGACATCATTGGAATGGAAATCGGAAGGGATATCCTCCAATTCAAGAGAAGATTCCCCCTCGCCCCCAGGGAGGTCCTTTTCCATGACCAGACTTTCCTCATCCATCACAAGACGTTCTTCTTCCGGTTCGTCTATTCCCAGCTCCCGACGCAACTCCTTCTGTTGCTCATGGTAGCGTTCCATCGCCTCTTCACTGCGACGTTCCTCAATGACAATGGACTCCGCAGAAAGGGCCATATCCGATCCACAGGCAATGCACTCCACATCTTCCTGATCGTTTTCATATCCGCATACTGGACACTTCATACGTTTCCCTTAATTTATCCATGATGACCACGCAAAAGGCCGAACCGGGCAGTATCACGGCTTGCCACCGTGTCGTTCGACCTGCCCAGGCAGCGATGCCTGTTGGTAAAACACCTTGGCAAGCAACTCACGAGCGTTGGACATCATTCATTATCAATGATTTTTCATTCGCTACAACACACTCATCTGAAGTAATACAGATCCCCTGATATTGTCAAATGTTATCAGGCATTTGCTCACTCAAATAAAAGCAATCTCACCGAACAGGCCTACTTTTTAATCAGGTTAAGCCCTACAAATCAACGACCTGTAAATATCGGACGGCGTTTCTCAAAGATGGCGGACAGGGCCTCTTGATGATCTTCCGACCCGTGGCACTGAGCCTGCATCAAGGCACAGGGTTCCAAAAAATCCGGCAACTCCATCCGTTGCCCCATCTTCAAAAGCTTCTTGGCCATGCGAAGGGCCTGGGGCGGCTTGGCGGCAATTTTTTGAGCCATGCCCGCAGCCTCCGTCAGCAGCACCTCATGTGCAACCACACGGGAAACCAACCCCATCTCAAGGGCGTGTTCAGCGTTAATCACATCGGCGGTAAACGTCAATTCACAGGCTTTTGCCATCCCCACGGCCCGCGGAAGCAACCAGGCACCGCCGTCACCGGGAATCAACCCCACGTTGAGGAAGGTCTCCCCGAAGGTCGCCTTTTCCGACGCAATACGGATATCGCACATTAGGGTCAGATCGAACCCTGCGCCCACCGCCGGGCCGTTGATGGCTGCAATCACCGGGATTTCGATGGATTCCATGGCAAGGGGAATTCTCTGGACATGGGTTTTGTAGTGGGTGACCAGCTCTGCTGCATTGCCTGCAAACATCCCTTTCTTTTGTGCCATCTCCTTGATATTGCCTCCGGAAGAAAAGGCGGGGTCGCATCCCGTCAGGACCAGCACGCTGATGCCTGAATCGCCGTTAATCTCCTCGACCAGGCCACAAAGCTCATCAATCATCGCCCCACCGGTGATGGCGTTGCGAATGTCAGGACGATTCAAAATTGCGGTCACAACCCGTCCGTCCCGTTCCACCCGAATTTCCGTGAATCCATCCATGGTCTCTCCTTTCGAGAATACACATCCTTCATTTTTCTCGGAAATAATTTTCTCGGAAATAACCCGATGTCAGACACTGTAGCAAAACAACCTTTATATTTCACCGAAAATGAAAAACAACTTTCGCCTGCCGGGACATCATTCACAATAAAATGACGCGCCTGTCGTCCCACCCATGCAAGGTCCCCCTCCCACTTTTTCTGTCCTCTTTCATCAAAGAGAGCTTGACACCACCAAAAACTACGATTAAAAAACGTAAGCTCGCAGCTTGGTGCTCTTTTCTCACTGGCCACGAGAACCCGACATCGTGCGGGTTTTTTTGTGCCTGGAGGTGCCGCCTGTACCCTTAGGATCAAACCCGTCCCGCACCCCGCAGGAAGGCCCCTCATCATGGTCAGGTACACCACAAAAGAGATCCCTGCGGCGGGCGCCGGCATGGCAAACCATGCCGGACCGAACCAAGCCCCAAGGAGAACTGTTCATGCTGCACCCTGTCGTCCAAACACCCCAATGCGCCATTCACCGCATTTCCGATCATACCCCGGCCCACATCGACCGCCTCGTTATTTCCACCCCCGAAACCCGTGCCATTGCCAACGACCCACGGGTCATGGGCGTCGACTACACGCGCCGTCTTAAAAATACCTGCGCCCGCATCCTCTCCCTGCTGAAAGCCGAAGAGATGAACTGCCTGACCGAACACGAGACCATCGTCTTTGATATCCTGCGCGGCGGCCTGAACTTCGGACTCCGGGAAGCCCTGGCCGATGCCTTCTCCTGGAACCGCCACGGAGGCTCTTTTATCAGCGCCCAGCGTGCACGCGTTGACGACGATCCCGAGCAGTGGCACATTATGGAGAGCGAATACAGCAAGGTCTATATGCCGAAAACTGCCAGCATCGTCATCGGCGACGTGGTGGCCACCGGTACCAGCCTGGAACACGCCATGAAAGCCCTGGTGGCCGAAGCGAAAAAGCAGGGGACGGCCCTTCGTTCCATCGTCTTCTTCACCTTCGGTGGTTCCCGGGCCGAAGAGATCCTCGAAGCCGCCGACGCCATGTGCCGAAAGCTTTTCCCCGCTTATGAGGGCACCACCCTCATCTATCTGGAGGGCCGATTTGTCATCCCCACGGAAGAGACCCCCCTCACCATCAAAATCACCGGCACCGATCTGTTGCGAAGGGATGCCCTCATGGCCCCTGAATTCATTGAGTCCAGCTACGAAGACCCCTCGTACCCCATCCAGCGCTGCACCATCTATGATGCCGGATCCCGAGCCTTCTGGACGCCCGAATACATCGCGGATCTCACCGAATACTGGAGCGAGACCCTCACCCTGGCTGAAAACGGAATGAGCTATGAGACTCTGCTCTCAGAACGCTTCCCCCAACTCGATGCGACCCGTTTCGGCAAGGTAGACCTGACCGCGATCTGTCGTAAGCAAATCGCCCAGCTGGAGCCAAAGTAAAAAGTGGGGCCTTCGGCAACCCAGCCGTGGCCCTTCGTTTCACAGGTTTGACACACAGCACCCCGCTTTCGAGGTGGCTCCCTCGCCACCCACGTTATCCGGGCTCTCTTTCAGCCTTTACAGGAGACACCGATGAAGAACGACCAACCCACGGATACCGATTTTGCCCTCACCCATGTTGCTGACGGCCACCGCAAGGGGTTCTGGCCCATGCTGGTGGTGATGCTCGGGTTTACCTTTTTCTCTGCCAGCATGTGGTCCGGCGGCAAACTCGGCACGGGCCTCACCGCCTGGCAGCTCATCGCCACCGTCATGACCGGCAACCTGCTTTTGGGCTGCTACACCGGCCTTCTGGCATCCATCGCCGCCAGGACAGGTCTCTCCACCCACCTGCTGGCGCGTTTTTCCTTCGGCGAGAAGGGGTCCTATCTCCCCTCTTTTCTTCTCTCCATCACCCAGGTCGGCTGGTTTGGCGTCGGGGTTGCCATGTTCGCCCTGCCCGTTCAGAAGGTCACCGGCTGGAACATCCACGCCCTGATCATCGGATCCGGTCTTTTAATGACCGGCACCGCCTGGTTCGGTTTCCGCGCCCTCACCCTTTTAAGCTTTGTCGCCGTCCCCTCCATCGCCGTCCTGGGGAGCCTCTCCGTGGGCAAAGCCTTCACCGAGTTCGGAGGCGTTGACGCCTGGTTTGCCATGGTCCCTTCCGAGCCCATGAGCCTTTTTACCGCCATTGGCATCTGCGTCGCCTCCTTTATCAGCGGCGGAACCCTCACCCCGGACTTCACCCGCTTCGCCAAAAATGAAAAAACGGCCGTCTCCACCACCGTCATCGCCTTCTTCCTTGGCAACAGCCTGATGTTTCTCTTCGGTGCCGTGGGCGCGGCCTTCTACAAGCAGGCCGACATCTCCGACGTACTCATGAACCAGGGGATGATCGTCTGGGCCATGGTGATCCTGGGGCTTAACATCTGGACCACCAATGACAACGCCCTCTACGCCTCAGGCCTTGGCTTCTCCAACATCACCGGGTTGCCCAAGAAACTCATCGTGATCGTCAACGGCATCATCGGAACCCTGGCCGCCCTCTATCTTTACAATAACTTCGTGGGCTGGCTCAGCCTCCTCAACACCATGCTCCCCTCCATCGGCGGCATCCTCATCGCCGACTACTTCATGGTCAGAAAACGTCTCTACGGTCACCTCGATGAGACCCGGTTCGAAACCATCCGCCCCACGGCCATCCTCGCCTGGGCCGCGGGGGTCGTCGCCGCCAAGGTGATCCCCGGCATCGCCCCGGTCAACAGCGTCCTGGCGGCCATCGGCGTCTACCTCGTGGCAGAGCAGGTATTAGCCAGCATAAAAGCTGGCAAGCCCCCTGAGCGCGAAACGGTTTAAAACATCAAAGCCCCCTTGGGACAGACAAAAAAAGCCCTGTGCATCAGGCACAGGGCTTTACAGCCAAAAGAAAAAGCTCTCTGTTTGTTAAACCCGTCTTTATAAAATCAGGCAAAAGTTTAGCCTCCGGAGGCATAAGCTGAATAGTTACAGCGCCGGAACCTCAGCGAATCGCACCCGGCATTTCAACCCAGCCGGGATCTTATAGGTCGGATTGGGCAAATCAAGGCGGACACCAAAGGTCCCGCTGCCCGCATCCACCACATGGTCTGCGATGCTCACCGTCACCTGGTAACGCCCTCCAGCGGGAGATTCAGAGATCACCTCGGCCTTCATCCCCTTTCGAATAAGCCCCAAATACTCCACCGGGGCGATCACCTCGACATAAATGGGGTGGATGCGGGCAAGGGTCATGATCGAGCCCTCCCCAATGTATTCCCCCGGGGCACCGGTCCGTTTCACCACGATTCCGTCCACCGGACTCTGGATGGTCCGAAGCCCAAGGCGCTCTATAGCCTCCTTCTCGGCAAGCTCTGAGAGCATGATTTCGGTCTCAAGCTCATCCTTTTCATGCAGGGAGATCAGCTTCTTCCGAAAAAGCTCCTCATTGCGCACCAGCTTGCGCTTTACAAAGTCGACCTTGGCCCGGGCTAAATTCACGGAGGCCTGCTCCACCCCCGCTTTCAACCGGGCCAGGACCTCCCCTTTTTTGACACGATCCCCCCGATCCACGGTAATCTCATCGATGATCCCCGGCACCTGGCTGCTCAGCTCCACCACCTCACTCGGCTCCAGGATCCCCTCCAGCTCAAGGATGCCTTCGGCATGCCCCAGGCCCCCTGCCACCAGCACCATCGCAACAACAATCATCCCCCTTGAAACCGGGAACAGCCACCCTTTCAACATCACACCCCTCCAATAAAATTAAAACGCGCCTCCGGCGGCCCTGCCGGGGGCTAAACTTTTGAAAAGTTTAACAAACAGATTTCAAAAATTATTTTTGATTACCTCTTATTCACAGCCATGGGTTCTCTGTCCATTTCAGGCTCCAATGTTACCCACACCGGTGAGATTACGGCGGCGTCGTAGGATGGGCACCCATTTAATTTCAAAGGGCGAAGCGTGCCCATCTGGCAGTCGGGAAACCCACAACGCTGAAAATTATATAAATTTGACGACGCCTCATCTCTCCCCGGAGTGATCGGTTGCACCCCCGCCAGATGGGCACGGCACTACCTTTGCCCATCCTACAGGGTGCCAACTTAACCGGCAGCATTTGTATTAGGCGAAGCCTGGAAGCATTCGCGAATCTGTGGTTATTTTCACTCTGACCGACCCGAAAAAGAGAGCTGGGTGCCTGTTTTTTCATCATATTTTAACATCGCCCGGCGCGTGCGCGCATGGCGGCGTTCTATTTTCCGCTGGGCCCGTAAAATGACCCGGGCTCCCAGGGCCTGCCAGCCTGGAATTCCGAGCGTCATCATCCAAAAAGCCATGGTTTTCCCCACGCCTCTCCCCTCAGCCATCAACGGATCCTCCATGGAGAGAATCGCTTCACAGCGTCCGGGGTCTCCCTGCCGGGCGCATCGCCCTGCCAGCTGCCGGTCGATACGGCCCGCTTCATAGCGTTCCGTTAAGAGGACATGAAGGCCGCCACCTTCTCTGGCCTCCTCTGACAATTTAATATCGGTTCCCCGACCCGCCATGTTCGTCGCGATGGTAACAGCACCGACCTCGCCCGCCCGGGCCACAATCTCCGCCTCGTCCCTGTTCTGCCGTGCATTGAGCACACACTGGCTGACTCGGCTTCTTTGGGTCAACAAAGCGCTCACCTGCTCGGAGGCGCCCACGGATCCGGTGCCGACCAGAACCGGATGACCCTGTTCATGCAGCGAAAGGATACGATCCACCACCCCATCCCACTTCTGCTCCTGGGTCCGAACCAGACGGTCTTTGGCAATCTCCCGCCGGACCGGTCTGTTGGGCGGGATCTTGACCACCGGGAGACGGTAAACAGACCAGAGCTCCCGGGTCACCTCGCGGGCGGTCCCGGTCATGCCGGAGAGCCTTAAGTACCGCCTGAAAAAACGCTGATAGCTGATCCTCGCCAGGGTCTCCCTCTGGCGGGTGAGTTCGCACTCCTCTTTGATTTCAATCAGCTGGTGCAACCCCTTTTCCCAGGAACGATCGGGCATCACCCGGCCGGAGAATTCATCAATAATCTGGACCTTTCCTTCATCCACCAGATAATGCAGATCCCGATGGAACAAAAGCTCGGCGGAGAGCGCTTTGCTGACCACCTCTTCCCGACGCACCTGGCCTTGCCATAAAGGCCCAAGGGTCCGCGATGCGAGCTTAACGGCCTCCTTACCCGAATCCGTCAGGCTCACGGTACGACGGGCCACATCCAACAGATAATTCTGATCCACCACAAGGGTACGGGCCAGCGCCAGCCCCTGCCTTAAAAACCGTTCCTCGGCCTCCCCACCGGATTCTCCCGAGATAATCAAAGGGGTTCTGGCCTCATCAATCAGCACGCTGTCGGCTTCATCGATGATGGCAAAACAGAGCCCCCTCTGATGCAGAGAGGCCCCTTCCGAACCCGGATCGCAGAGGCGGTCTGCCTGGCGCAGGAGGGGATGATCCCTGCCCTTCAGACGCATGGTATCCCGCAGGTAATCGAACACCACATCTTTGTTGGTGCAATAGGTGATATCACAGGCATAGGCGAGTTGGCGTTCACCGGGTTTTACATCCTGGGTCACAAATCCCACGGAGAGCCCCAAAGCTTCATAGAGGGGCCGCATCAACTCGGCGTCCCGTTCGGTCAAATAATCATTGACGCTGATGACATGCACAGGCAATCCCGCCATAGCCGCCGTTCCAGCCGCCAGGGTCGCGGTGAGGGTCTTGCCCTCTCCGGTCTCCATCTCGGCAATCATACCGGAAATCATGGCCCATGCGCCCATGATCTGAACATCAAAGGGGCGCATGCCAAGGGTTCTCTCGGACACTTCACGAATCAAAGCAAAGGCTCGGGCCACAATCTCGCCATCAAAGCCCTGTCGGCACAACGCCATGCGCAACTCCATGACCCGTTGCCGCACGCCGTCCTCATCCAATGCGGCCATCTCAGGGCCGTGGCGTCCTACCTCTGAAGCCATGTTTGATCGTCTGTTTCGAGCCGCCTTTGCCGTGGCGATGATCCCGCCCAAAAGAAAATCGCTCCATCGGTCAAGGAGTCCCGGGGGCGTCACCTCGCGTTCGGGCCGATACTCGCCCCTGGCCGGGGGAAAATCCACCAGAAGCTCCCCACGGAAAAAAGTCGGAATGTTCAGTTTTTCCATCATAGGCAGATCACACCCCAAACCGATTGAGCAGCAAGCGCCGCCCTTTTCTGTACAATCTAAAGAAAAGAGGTTCCGGGGCATGCTCAAAGCGGACATACACCCGTTCCCCGATACGCTCAGCCAACACCTCTGAAAGCGCAATCTCCACGTGGAACCATTTTTGAAAAGCTTGGGGTTCCTGACCGCCCCGGGGATCCATCACGATCTCCCCTCCCCCCTCAAGGCTTAGCGCCATACTGGGAAGAGCCCGGGAAGCCGCCGGCACAATACGCAGAACCCGTGCCGACACCACCCGATCCAACCCGCCTGAAAACCGTGCCGTGATCTTCGACACATCGTTTCGAACCCGATCGACATCCTCCTGGGAGACCACAACCCGCACCGTAGAAACCGAAAAATCGACCACATAACCCAGATTTTCTCCACGCCGCACAAAGCGACCGATCCGATCCCGGACCTGGGGCAAAAACAGGGTCCCCCCCTGGGGACTGACAATGGTGAGCTCTTTTTTACGTTCCCGATACCGACCCAGCTCGACGTTCAAATGCGCAAGCTCATCTTTCAAAATTCGGGTCTCGGTTCTGTCTTTGGTCGCACTCAGCCGGTACCGGGCGTCAAGCTCCTCAATCTGCGCTCTCAGAACTGCCATTTCTGCATCCAGCTCAAGGTCTTCGCAGATAAAAAGCGTCTCCCCCGCCTCAACAACCTGTCCCTCGGCCCCTTTGATTGCCCTGATAAATCCATCAGACCTCGCATGAATGTCAGACTGTTCCGGGGGCCAGACCACCCCTTGCGCCACCGTCATGCGGGGTGCCGGAATCAGGAACAGACCGAGTATAATCGCCCCGGAGATCCCGAGGGCAAGGATCCCGATACGTCCTTTTTTTTCAGATATTGCCCGATCCGAGACCATCCGTTTCACGCTCCCAACCAGTGGCATCACAAGCATGCTGAACCCCGACCAGACAGCAAGCAAGACACCCATAAAAAAAAACTTTCCCGCCACCAGCAGCACAATCCGTATGGAAATAAAAATTCGATAGATAAAGGCCAGGACCGCATACGTTCCCAGCCACCCGCTCTCCCCGGGTGCCGCAGCAGGAGAGACGGCATCCCTGATCCCAAGCAGCCAGCGCCTCGTCAAATACCCGAGATGCTGGTTACCCCGCATCGCCAGATTCGGAATCTCAAGCCAGTCCGAGAGCACATAATACGCGTCAAACTTTAAAAGTGGGTTGCCATTGAAAAACAGGGTGGAGACCCCGGCGATCACCATCACGTTGTAGGCCACCGCCCTCACCCCGCCCGGCTCCACATTCACCCAGATCAGCACCGCCAGGGCCGCTGCGAAGATCTCAACGAGAATCCCGGCCCCACCGACAAGCATCCGTTTTTTCTTGTCAGAAAAAGCCGTGGAGGCCGAGGCGTCCACATAGGGCATGGGGACAAACACAAGAAACATCACGCCCATTTCATGCACCTGTGCCCCCCATTTCTTCACGGCAAAGGCATGACCAAACTCATGGAACAGCTTTAAAACGGGATAGGCGAGTCCGATAAGCACTAAATTTTCCATGGCAAAGAGGCGGTCCGCCATGCCCGAGGTCAACTCCTGCCAATGGACAAAGACAAGACACAACGCCGGAAGCACAACCCCAAGCCAAAGAACGGCCCCCCATCTGCCCAGCAAAGGAAGAACGACAGGAGACAGGGCATTCAACAATTTATCGGGATCAAAAACAGGGATCTTAATGCTGGTGGGAGAACGTAAGATATTCAGACGGCGCTGTTTTTTTTCGTCGGCAAACCGCTTAAACAAATCCCCGACATCCGTGGCCAGATCCGATTGCAGAGCGTCCGCCCGGTAAAGCTGGGACAACAGCGAGAGCACCTCGTCCTGGGTCGGCATCTCATCACCCAACGCCTCACAGGCATTTTCCCAAAGGCTCTCCAGGCTGTGCCGACCATCCATCAACCCAATGAGATAATACGCCTCCGATGAAAACCGGTGAAATTTCCCGGTGGAGTCGTCCTGCATCACATACCACTCCTGCCCCCGATAATAATGGCGGTGAATCCGGACGTGGCTCCGCAGCTGCGGCCGCATGGCCGCCACCCGATACCAGGACTGACTGAAAAAAGCTGTTTCCATAAACCGTTTATCTCATCAAAAAAAGATGCCTCCGGCGGCGAGGTGTGCCACCTCGAAAGCGGGTTGCGAATGCTCCAGCCCTCGTACCTCGGGTTGTCACATTCGCTGACGGGCTGAGCCCACTTCCACTCTCCAAAGCCTGTTGTAACTATTCAGCTCCAAAAAAAGCCTCCGGCGGATGCGTTTTGCCCCCATGTCTCGGCATAGCCGGAGGCAAAGACGGATCGCTTGTCACGCCGGAGGCTTTTGCGTAGGCGGACTTGTCGGGCCAAATCACATCCGACTTAAAGATGAAATTTAACCAAGAACAATTTTAAAGACCTGTTTATTTAACTTTTCAAAAGTTTAGCCCCCGGCAGGGCCGCCGGAGGCATTTTCAAATCACGGCCACCAGGCCCAAAGCCAGAGGGTGACTTTTTCCCTCAGGGATCGGGTCCAAATGGAGAAGAGGTTGCGCCGGTCCACGAAAATTTTGCCCACCCCTTCCATCCCCGGGCGCAGCTGACCGGTAACGTGAGAGAGGGTGGCCTCCACCCGAAAGGCATTTTTGCCCTCTTCTGCGATGGCGATGGGGGTGATCTTGGTCACGGTGAAATCAAAGGGGGAATCCGGCAGGGAGGAGAGGACGAGGGTCCCCTGTTGCCCCATGGAGACATCGGCGATACGGCTCTCATCCACGTTAATGATGACCCGGTAGGCATCAAGGGGGGTCACCTCAAAAAGCACCTCCCCCTGCTGGACCATGCTGCCCAGGGAGCGAGCCAGGTCCCCGCTTACCAGCAGGCCGTCGAAGGGGGCTTTGATGGCGGAGCGTTCCAACTTGTGTTCGGCCAGTTCAAGCTGGGCATCGGCCTGTTTGATCCGGGCGTTTATGACGTTCACTTCAGAACGGTTGTGTTCTGCCATGGCTTCCTGGCGCTCTCTTTTCAGCTGGGTTCGCCGGTTCAGCCAATTGAACCGTTCGAGGCGCAGGTCCCGATCATCGAGGAGGCAGAGCACATCGCCTTTCGCCACCACATCACCGGCCCGCAGCGTTGAGGCCTTCACGTAACCGTTAAAGGGCGCAGACACGGCCCGCATGATCTCCCCTTCAAGAACCACATGAGAGGAGATGCGGTAATCCCCCTGTTTATTGGCAAAAAACAAGCACAAAAGAACAGCCAGAAAAAGGAAGGCTTTCCGTCCCAGAAAGCCCGGCCCCACCACCCTTTCAAGTTGCAAACGAAAGGCGTCCGTCAGTTTGAAAAAAAGGGGCCGATCCAGTGCCCGTTTCTGCTCCAGCACAGGGGCAGACAAGGCCGCCACACTCCGACAGTATTCCACCTCTTCCTCAGAAAATCCCATTTCCACCGGGCGCTCCAGCATGACAGCCCCCAGATACCGGCCCCCATCGTAAAGCGGCACCGTGAGAATATGCCCGTCGCCGAAGCGTGAAGAAAGCTCCCGATGGTCCCGTAGAATGACCACCTCATGCTGATCCTCCGGGTAGCGAATCTCCCGTCTCTGGACCACGGCTTCTTCCATCGCTTTTTCGATGGAGCGGATCAGGTTCATGCGATCTGCAAATTTTGCGCTGTGGGAGACGGCCTGGACACGAATTTTTTTCTTCTTTTTAAACCCGATGCTCACCCGATCGCAGTGAAGGCGTGTGGCAAGCCGGGTGACAAAGGCCATAGCCGCCCCTTCAAACCGCTCCACCGAAAGAACCTCAGAGAGCAGGGTGACGGCGGCCTTCATGCGAAGACTCTCGGCTTCGTGGGTGACGACGGCCCCTTTGTAGAATCGAAGCTCAATCCAGGAGATACCCCACTGGAGCTGCTCCATCACCTGCTTGAGCTCCTCCTCAGTTTCCGGGGAGACCTCAACAGCCACCGCCCCATGGAGCGCCCCATCAATCAGCACCGGGTACGCCAGGGCATAGGTTCCTGCAGGCCCCTCCCCCGCGAGTCGGGTCAAAAGCGGGCATTTATCTTCCATCACCTGCTCAAGGATCTCGGCAAGACCGGGGATATTCCCTCCCGTCTCCGGCCATCTGGAGACCGGCGCATACGCCCCGGCGGCATCGGCGACCACGAGCAGCCCGGACACGCAATGGGGAACCATCAGGCATTGAAGCCTCAACCAGACATGGTAGCACGATTCATCGTCCGGGGCGTGACGCAGCGCCTCCCACAACGCGGACCGCTCATCCAGACCCTCTTGTTCCTTCTTATCGTCAATCGCCAGCTGCATTCACCGTCCCTGTAAAATAAATCATCAAAAAAAACCAAAAAAACTGATTTGTGAATGCGCTTGGGTTGTCATCCTTTAAGGGAGCTTGTGTCCGCATTCACACAAAGCATAAAGATCAGAACCCGTTGTACAATATTTTTCACAAACACGCACACCCCATCCGGCTTCAAAATAAAAAAACCGGAGAAAAAATATCACATTTTCTCCGGCCTTTAAAAAAATCTTCGCTACTCTGCTTGAGCGTCCAGCTTCAACTCCCCGAACCGCTCCTCATACTCCTTGACGATTTTATCTAACAAAACGGAAAACCGTTTGGCCGCATAAGGGTTCATGATCATCCGGTTGGTGAGCTCCACGGTGAGCTCTTTTTCCGCCGGGTTCCATGACTTGTTGGTGCCAAAGAGAAGGGTCATCTCTTCCCGTGTGCTGCTCACATTGCAGACATTGGCGTAGGCACTCGAAAGCTTCGAGGTGTCCCAGAGGACCTTGGTGCCTGCGCTCTTTTCTTCGGTCACTTCAGCATCATGTTCCACGGCTGTTTCTTTCTGTTTTGTCATCTTCAACTCCTCTTTAATCCTATGTTTCATGAGATCAAACGGCTCTCAACAAAAAACCGTCTGCTTATGATAAAATCACTACCATTTATTGTAGCGACGCGACTTCATCTTGCGATCCAGCGACTGGAGCGCCTCATCCTGCACGACCCGATCTTTTCGTGTGGCAACGGAGGAGAGAAACCCCCATCCCATGCTGCCGGCAGCGATGATCCCGGCTTTTTCGTCCAGGCGCATGGCATCAAGATCCTCCAGATTGATCTCCGGCTCCTTCAGATCGCCCTCACCTGATTTCTGCGTATCCATATCCCCTTCAAGATGTTCGGGTTCCACCTCAAGGATCGTGCGATACTCCTTTCCCTTCCAGATGAAGGTGCACTGCTCGCCGTCACAGTTTTCTCGGGCGCGAGCAAACGCCTCGGCAAAGGATCCGGGTTCCAGAACCGTTTCGGCCGTTTCGACCGCCAGGCCTGCATCATAGGCGCGGCCATTCCAGACGAACTGATCTCCCGCCTTCAGGCCTTCGGCCCGGGCCGCTGAAAAGGCCTCTTGAAAGGTCATCCTGGAAGACTCGTTGACATCGTTTTTCACCGCGTCTGGACTTAAAGAAACGGCCTCTTGAGGGGCCGTGGGTCCGACATGGGTCCTGCGCTCTGAATGAGTCGCAGACAGGCGGACAGGCACCACAGCGGAAGCGTGAGACTGCGGTGGCAGCTCTTCCCGCAAGCGGGAGGAAGGCAAAAATTCTGTTTGCTGGCGCTCTCTCTTTTCATGTTGATAGAGGTTAAACTGGGTACTCGCCAAAAGATCGTGATCACCCTGGGCCAGGCGCACCATCGACTGAACCGTCCCGTCTGGATCCATCGTAATGCGGGCGTATTCGCCTATGATGATGTCTTCTGACAGAGTGCCGTGAAAGGTATCACCGCCCGCTCCGCCCATCATGATATCGTTGCCAGCGCCTCCGGAGAGGACATCGTTGCCACCCGTAAAAGGGTCGATGGTTTCAATGGAGCGGGATTGCCCTTCCCTGAACGTGACCCTGCCGCCATCGCCCATCAAAATGTCATTGCCGGTACCGCCACTCAATTGATCCGCGCCCTGGCCGCCGAACAGGAGATCGTTACCAGTGCCCCCCTGGAGCCTGTCTGCGGAGTCCCCCGGGCTCTGGAAGGTTTGCACAGAGCTCAGCGTATCAGGACGCTTCGCTCCGTCATAGGAGACCAGACCGTCATCCCCCAAAAGCACGAGGTCAGAGTGCCAACCCGAGGCATCCATCGTGTCCGCGCCCCCTTCGCCCAGACACACCACCAGCCCATCGGCACCGGGGCTCTCGTCTATAAACCGGACCCGATCGTCGCCGTCGCCCGTGCGCAGCGTGGTGACGGCACCCGCCATGGCCCCGTCAACCGTCACATCATCTGCCCCGCTGCCGAGCCAGAGATTCACCCCACCTCCAAAGGTCCCGCTGGTTTCATAACTGACGGCGCCGCGACCGCTGGCATCTCCTGTGCCGGAGATACCGGATTGGCTGATCACCAGACCGGAGCGACCGGAGCGGTTCCCCCTGTCACTAAGGGTGAGGCTGTTATTCCCATCACCGGCGTCGATGTGCAGATCACCGCGAATGCCGTCGAGGGTGCCTTCGATGTCCGGTGCGTCTGAGGAGACAACAAAGGCATCATCCCCGCCCCCCCCCAAAATCCGGCTGACAGAGCCTGCCGATATGCTCTGGATATTAAAGGCATCGCTGCCGCTGCCCAGAGAGATGTCCATCTCCTCGATAAAATCATACCGGATGCCTTCAGACATCCCCAGGCCGGTGAGACGGCAGTCGGTCAGGGTCCCTGTGTTGTCATCGGTGTTACCCGAGTTGTCAACACTGAGGGTGTCGATTCCTTCGCCGCCATGGACGGTCAGCAGGCTGGCAAAGCCATCCATGACACCGCCGCTGTTAGAGATCAGGGTGACCTGGCTTCCCACTGACAAAGAGTCGTCACCAGCCCCCAGCCACACGGTGGTTGGCATGCCCCCGGTAAGACGGGGAAGCACAACCGTGTCATTATCAGCCCCACCGGTCACGGTTAAAGAGTCGCCCTCGATGATGCCCTGAAGGTCCATGATGCTGCCGATGCCGTCATCGGCGTTGCCAAAATCTCCGAAGAGCTGCACCGCGCCGGCCGCCTTGAGGGTGGAGCCTTCTTCTAAGATTAAATCATCGCCAGCCTGCAAGACAAGATCCCCTGCCGTCGCATGGAGAGTGACCCCGGCTTTGACGATGAGATCATCCACCTCAGCAGGCGTACCATCCGTCGCATCATCCGTGGATAAAATGGTAATCGCCGCTGCCTCAATGGATTTCGCAACGGTCACCGGACTCTCTGCCTTCAGAAAAATAGCCCCGGCCGCCTTAATCCCCTCATCCCCGCCCAGGCCACCCACGGTCAGATGACCGGTGTTATGTATCCATACCCCTCCGGCCACGGAGTTTCCTTCCAGAAAACCAATGGCCGTCCGCAGGGGGTGGTCCTCTTCGCCGATATCCGTCCGAGCATAAAGCCGGGTGGCGCCTGAAATAACATTATCCTCTTCATCAGACCGACCATTTAAAATACGGGCAGAGCTCGCAATAAAGGCCGTATTCCCAATCCCCGTGGCCACCTGATCTATCCTTAGATCTCCCGTGGTCTCGATCAGGTGAGCGTTACCGGCGCTTTGAGCGGTCAACACCCCTGGAGCGGAAGAAGAGGTGTTGATGTCAAGATCGTTCAAGGCAGCGCCAAGGGACCCGTGCTCTGAAATCAGCGTGATGGAATTTCCGGTGATGTCCACCACAGGCCGACTGGCAAGCCCTGTCCCATCATCGGCTGCGTCTAAAATGGACCCCTCGGCCCGAAGCGTTACGTCGCCAGCCGTGGACATGACCTGGGAGATATTCATGTTCCCTAAGGTCTCGGCAAAGAAAATATCCCCTCCGGCGGTGACATGAATCAGGCCGCCCTCCACAAGGTCCACATCCAGCAAATTCCCAGCGACCCCCACAGAGCCCCCAACCGTCAGGTCTAAAGAATTGGCTTTTATATTCCACTCGTCTCGGTGGATGGCGTCCGTCAGGTTCCCCGTCACTTCAAGGGCTACCCGCCCCTGACCGGAGTAGAGGGTATCGAGGGCCAGATTCCCCACAGCCCGAAGGAAGATATCCCCATGGGCACGGGCGGTAAAAACGGCCGCCGGTCCTGCTTGAATCTGCAGGGCGTTGTCGGCAGAGCCGATGGCCCCGTGGGCGGCCTCAATGATCAGGGTCCCGTTGCCGCTGACATTAAGTTGCCCGTCATCGTCAGAGCTGAAAATATTATCCGACCCCTTGATGCGAAGATCGCCACCGGCCTCGACCCTGTCGATATTGATATCCTGCTCCGCACCCAGGTAGAGGTGATCCCGGGCCGTAATGCTGATAGCACCGCTGGCGCTGATATCAATATCATCATGCAGGGTCACCCGCAGGGTGGCGACGGTCTGCTCCGGATCATACATGTCGACGATATGTCCGGCACTGTCCAAACCTGTCATGTCATCCCGTTCAGCCGCGGCCAGGGCCACCTGCTCCTCCGGCGTCAGGTTGTGATACCCTTTGCTCAGATCGATATCCAGTCGATCCGTGATGGCACCCACGCCGCCATGAAGGGTCGTCACGCTCACATTGACCCCGGTGATATTGGCCTCTTCCAGGCGCGTCTCTGTATCACTTTTATCCCGCAGGACCCCTGGGTTAAAGGCGGTGGTGAGCTCAGCGTCGGTCCAGGCATACCCCGCCGTCAGCTCGGCATACACCTCACCGTTCACATCCAGGAGGAACTCGAAGTCGCGGTCATAACTGTCCCCATAACCGCCCCAGACGAGATGCAGGCTGTGATATTCATCGGTTCTCTTCAGCTCCAGGGCGATGATGGCCTTGTCAATCTCAGCTTCACTCATCCCCTGCTGCTGGTAATCATCGTGGTAATAAGACCGCTCGCCCTCAGACAGGGACACCTGAAAGCCCGCGTCGTAGTGGCCGGGGTCTGCCTGACCGTTACGGAAACTCCAGTAACTCTGATACTCCCGGTTCCTCATGCCTTCATAGGCATGAACCATCTCATTTCTGGCCCCATCGGCAGCCGTGCCGGTGAGCATCATATCACTCCACAGGCCCCGCAGTTCGGTGATGGCCCGCTCATCCCGGGTATCATTGGCGTTGCCGTCAAGAAGATCGCCCTCGGCGACGTCCAGAGAGACATCCCCACTGACCGAGGTCAAGGACTCAAGGGAAAGATCCCCATGTCTCTGGCTGATATGGATATCTCCGTACGCCGTGGCCTTCAACCCGTCGGCTCCGCACGCAAGGCCAAAGGCCTCCGCCGCAGTACCGATGGTTGTCCCGGCCTGGAGCTCTATGCGCTTTGCCGTCACCACCCCGCCTGCATCCAGATTTCGAATGGCACCGTCCGCCTTAAGGGAAAGCTTCCCGGCGGTGCTTGCCTCTCCCAGCACCAGGTCGCCTGCAAGCTCCGTGATGATGACATCACCAACGCCCCCCCGGGCCACGAGATGGCCCGCCTCGGACAGATCCAGGAGCAGAGCGGTTCCATCCTCGCCGCCGATCCCATTTTGTGCGGCAAGGGTCACGGTGTCCCCTTGCAAAATGGCCGAGGCATCGGTCTGCACAATGGCCCCACTGGCCGTAAGGCTTGTCTCCCCCTTCGTGTTGACAATGGAGCCGTCGACCAACAGATCTCCCGAGGTCGACACGTCGATGGTCCCGGAGTCCCGCCCCACAAATTCAATGACGATGGGATAATCGGCCTTGACGCTGACATTATGAAAGACCTTGTCCGTCGACTGGTAGACCTTCTCGACATGGTGCTTGGTGGTGGAAAAAATCGACCACCCATGGTGGGTGTCCCATTTTCGCGTTGAGATCAGGGTCTTTTTTCCAGGGTCGGTTTTGAAATTGGTGATGACGTCTGCGCTTCCTGACGATGACGTCCCGTCCCCCTCCCAGGCCACATAATCCCCACCGGCCATGGGCGTGGCGACGCCTGTCACGGAAGACTCCTTATCCGCTTGCTGACCCGGATCAGCCACCAGCCAGTCTATTCCCCAGAAGTCTTCGCTGATCCACTCCTTGGTGGTGGTCACGGAGCTGTCGGTCCCCGTCACATAGACATACCGCTGCCCAAGCTCAGGCTGATACGCACCGAGGCGTGCTCCGCCCAGGGACTCACGGGTGATGGTGGTGCTGACGCCTTCATCAATATTGGGATTTCGGTTGGCCGTATCGAAGATGTCAATTTTGCCGTGCACGCCCTCCCCGCCGGTGTCCAGCCGGTTGATCTCAAGATCAAAGTCGGTGTTGTTCTTGATGGTAATCTCCCCAAACCCATCCATCACCTTGAGCACCCCATTGCCCGTGCTCATGATGTGGCCTGCCAGGCGCATATACCCGCCTTCCACCACCACCGCATCCACCTCAATGCGCTTCGTCTTGAAATTGTACCAGGTCCGGATCCCTTCCCCCGCGTTGCTGGAAAGGGTGAGGGTGTCCGGGTCCCCTTCTTTATGGGCCGCTATGGCATCGGCAATGGTTTGGTTCAGGCTCTTATTCAGGGTCACGGAGCGTACCGGCTTGCCGCTTTGAATGGTGCCGTTGATATTCAGGAAGCGAGCACTGATAAAGACATTGTTACCAGCAAGGATCGACCCGGTCTTGAAGGTATGGATCGCCCCACTGGCTAAGCTGGAATCCAGGGAGATGATCTTCTTCAGTACCTCAGATGGATAGAGTCCCCCGGGGTCATGGCCGATGCCCCCGGAAACAGCCAGGGCATCCTCCCGGCTGGCGGCCAGCCGGAACGACCGTGCATCAACGGTAATCACATAATAGGTTTTCCCATCCTCCAAGCCCCCGATGGCGTTGCCCCCGTTACTTTGATAGACCACGGAATCCCCTGAATGGTAGCCATGATCCACAGTCAGGGAGATCGTGTCGGTCCGCTCCACAAGCGCCGGGACTTTAAAGGTGAAGGAGAAAGCCCCCATGGAGACCTCATGGTATGCCCAGTTCCCTGCGATGGCAACCAACCGGCTGCCAACGGCAGACGCCGGGTTGATGTCGGCTGAGGCAACAGAGGGGATCCCATGGGGGAACCCGCCGATGTGCTGAAAATGATCACTGGTCAGGACAAAATCCCGGCCCGCATCAATATCGATGGTTTTCGCCGTGATGGAGTCTTTCACCAGCACGCTGCCCTTATCGTTATGCAGGCTGACCGTCCCGAGGATATTTTGCACCTCACCGCCCACGATAATATCAGGGGCCGTCACGTCCATACCACTTTCAGTGGGATTAAAGGTATTCTCCACGTAAATGGTCGGGTCGGCGCTGGACTCCGAGGTGATCACCGTGCTGAAACCTGCCGTCCCCAATCCTGAATTACGCTGCGCGATCTCGTCGTTATCGTGCACCTGGACGCCATTGTGGAGGACCTGCCCCCCCCGTGCCCCGGAGATGGCCAGGTCCCCGGTCCGAAGGTAATACGAACTGTGGTTGATCAGATCGATCCGGGCATCCCCGGCGCTGAGCAAACGCCCCGTCCCGGCCAGGGTGGCCCCGGTGACCCGGATGTTCCCCGAACCGGCCTTAATATCCGGCACATCAATGTAGGTCACCTTGTGCCCCTCAATGGGGACAAGGATCCCTTGCGCATCCACATACGCCAGCTTCAGATCTTCAAGCTGCCGGAGAATCTGCTGGATCTGGTTTTCATACCCCTGAACAGCTGCCGTGTTGCCATGGTGTTCCACCTTCAGGCCCTGTAACCGAGTCACTTCCCGGGTGAGGCTTAAAGCGAGGTCTTCCACGGAGTAGGTGATCTGCCCGATCCCGTCACTGATCCCGGAGCCTGTCAGGGTCACCCCAGTCAGACTCGCGCGGTCCTGAACCGACTCCGCGGCGTGCAGGATCAGCACCCGACCGTCCGCTGAAAGGGAGGCGACCCGGTATGTACCGTCATTGCCATCCGCTCCTCTCACCGTAATGGTCTGGCCATCCCGGAACCCATCAGCCACCCAGCTCCCGCTCTCACGCGTGATGGTATCGGACGCGTTGGCGTGGTGGGCAAAGGTCAAAGCCGGGGAGCCTGTCATCACAGAATCCTGAACCGACACGGTTTGCGGGGCCTTGACGCCGAGCTGAAGGCCGGACCTGTCGGTTTCTGCCGTCAGGGAAATCACCGGATCCAGATAAATCATGCTCCCGTCGGCTGAAATCTCGGCGATCTCATAACGGCCCTCGTTTTCAGAGGCCCCTGTAACCTCCATCACCTGGCCAACCACGAACCCGTCGGTGTGGAAATTCCCCGCGGATCGCTCAATGTAATCTCGGCTGTCAAGGTGTTCAAAGGAGACGGTGACGTTGGCCGTCACCTCCCAGGATTCCCTGCCCCGAGCATCCAGACCCGTCACATCGGATTCGTCCACCAGGCTGTCATCCGCCGACAAGGTCAAGACGCGGCCATTGTCCGAAATCCCGGCGATGGTATAGAGCCCCTGGTTCAAGCTCGTCCCGGCGGACAACTGAATGCACTGACCGACCTCGAACCCATCATCACTCCAGTTCCCCATATTCCGGGTGATCGTATCGGCACCGATGATGTGGTGATCACATTCAAAGGAGAGTGAGGTCAGGGCCGCGCCCGGCGCCGACAGACGGGCCGAGGTGCTGCCCGCTTCGTCGACCAGGCTTCCATCGGCCAGGTGAAGCACGCGACCTTCATCGGTGATGGACTCAATGATATAGGTATTATCGTTGTGGTCGGAACCGGCCACCGTGATGGTATCGCCTGCCTTGAACCCATCATCTCCCCAGCTTCCCATATTCCGGGTCATCGTATCGGCCGCACCGGTCACCGGGGCAAACGCCAGGGAAAAGGCCGCCAACTGATCCCCGTCGGCATTCGTTATGGTGGCGTTGAGGGTTTCCATCTCGGTGGTCAACACGTCGCCATCAAAATAGAGAGTCAAGCCGTCTGATGAAATGGATGCAATGGTTAAAGTGTCATTATTCGAATCGGACCCTTCCACAGTGATCGTATCGCCGATTTTAAACTTGTCCTTCACCCAACTCCCCATGGTGCGGGTGAGGGTATCGTCCGCATCGTCCACCTGGACAAAATCCAGGGTCAGGACACTCATCGTGGCACTGGAAGCCATGACTGTGGCCGTGGTGCAGGCGTCCTCGGTGGTCACGCTGCCATCAACCAGAAAAAGAGTCTGGCCATCACCTGAGATCGATTCAATGACAAAACGCCCCTTGTTGGTGTCAGAGCCCACCACGGTCAGGGTCTGGCCCTCGGCAAAGCCATCCTCCGTCCAGCTGCCCATGGAGCGATCAATGGTATCGGGGCCGCCTTCAACCGCGGTGAATGTCACGCTCAGCTCATCCAGCGTTATCACCGACGAGTTCATCCTCGTAATAGACAGTTCACTGCTGTGAATCGACTCTTCCGTGAGCCCGCCTGATTTCAGGGTGAGGACCAGGCCATCGTCTGAAATACCCGCTATTTCGTAGAATCCATCATTTTCTTTCGAGCCTTTCACGGCGATCATCTGACCGATGGCAAAGCCGTCATTGGCCCAACTCCCGATCTCGCGCGTCACCAGATTATCCTCCAGCGTGAGCGGGGTCAGCCCTTTAAGGCTCACCTCATAACTGAAGGTGGCATCATCGTTTGTGGCGCTGTCGGTGAGATGATACCCGGAATCCAGATAGAGGGTCTGGCCGTCGGCGGAGATTTCATCAATCAGATAGCGGCCGTCATTTCCATCGGCGTCCGTCACCGTAATCAATTGCCCCGTGGCAAAACCCTCATCAAGCCAACTTCCAGAAGGACGGGTGACGGTATCGCGGCTCTCGACATGAACAAAGGACAAATCCGGATTACCGACCATGGTCACATCCGAGGTGGATTCCAGGTCTTTGCCGATGATCAAAAATTGCTTGTTGTTGGACCCAGCCTCTGCGGTCCCGTTCACCGTAACAAGCGTCTCCAGGACTTCATTGGACGTACCCCCCGTGATTTTAAGAGAGACCACATCCCCCGCGCCGAAGAGATTGCCCACCCCGTTGATGAGATCCTCGGCAAGCCCTGCGTACATATCCTGGTAGGCCCAATTGCCCTGCGCCGTTATATCACCGGCGCAGGCGTTCAACACCACATCCTGGGCACTGCCCACGTAAGCGCCTTCGGCAATGTTCACACTGCTATTCAGGGAGGCATCGGCCCGGGCGGAAGGATCGGAGGAGATGGCAAAGGCTGTTTTGTTCCACAGGTCCGTTCGCGCCTTCACCTTAATGTCCGTGCCGGTGCCTGCCGTGTCTTCCCCGGCCTCGAGGATTACATCGCCTTGGGCCTCAATGACGGCGCCCGAACCAATATCAACCCGATTCACAGCATTCACGATAGCCAGCGAGTCCCCTTGGGCAAACCCGGCCAGGCCGTAAACCTTGCTGTTGGCCACCGCCTGAATGTCTGTTTTCGTCCGGGTGCTTAAGGCAATATCGCCCACACTCTCCAACCGGGCATTCCCCACCGTTACCGCCGCCTCGTTGGTCTTATTGGTCACGGTGGATTTGGCCAGGGCAGCGGCAATGGCACCCCCGGAGTCCAGCTTGACCTTATCTTTGGCGAACACATCGTTGACTGCCGTCATACGCAGATGCCCCGGCGCCAAGGTGTCTCCAATCACCGACAGGGTGGACCCGTCAGCCACGGAGATAAGACTGGTGTTGGCGATATCCGTCACGCTGGCGGCCGCCGGAAGGTTCAAGGCGCCGCCGGAGCCGGACACGATATTGTATTCCCCGGCTATCCCGTCTTTGACAATGCGATTGTTTGCCGTTAAATCGATCTTCTTTGCCGTAACATCGACGTTTTTGCCCATGGCGGTCAGGACCTTGCTGTCAACCTTGTTTGCAATCACGGCCCCACTGGCACCCACCAAGGAGGCGTTGGTGCCGTTGACCACCGCATCGAATTTTGCGGTATGGTCCGTATCCATATGGAGTGAATCCACCTGGATACGACGGTTTTCCACCCCGTCGTTTATAAACGCCGTGGTGGTGCTGTTGCTGGTCGTACCTGCCACGGCGGCACTGCCGGCGACCACCCCGCCGCTGCCTGCGATGGTGGACGCAAGATTCGTATCCACACCGCTCGCTTCAATCTTCAACTCACCACCGCTGAACGACACGCCACGCCCCAGACCCGCCGCAAGGGTTGTTTCAGATGACGCGAAGGTCCCGGCCAATCCGGCGGCCACCAAGCCGGCTGCCGTGCTTTTCGCCTCAGCGCTCTGGGTGATCTCACTTTCTCCGCGAATCACCGTGGTTCCCGAAATCACAAGGGTCGCCTGATCAGCCACCGTGCTGCTCACATGTCCCGTATTAACGACCGTACTGCTCGTCCCATCCACACCCACCAGCCCCCCGGCTGAACCGGTCGCGGTGGCCTTGGCGGCAGTTGTCCCCACCCCCTGGCCATGCCTGGCCCGAACCGTCAGATTGTCTGCCGTCAGGTGTCCACCAACAAATGCCCCCACATCCGATCCGAGGAGGGTCTGCGCTTGCGAGACGCCCACCGCTGCCAGACCGGCATTGACCCCGGCCGCATCAGCCACTGCCCGCACGGTTGACTCTGCTGCGATCGTCACATCACCGTCGACAATAATCGTTGAATCTCCGGTATACGCCTGAACGGTCGGATCAATCTGAGCCTTGGCCCAGTTGCTCGAACCGGCACCGACCCCGGCGGAGACCGCTTTAACCGAGGATTCAACCTCTCCATCATAGGTCGCCGTGATGGCAAGGCCAGTGACAGAATCAAGCCCCAGGCCAATTTCAGCAAACGGGCCGACATAGGCGGTGGTGGACCCACCCACGGAGGAGTCGGCCAATGTGGCACCCGCCGCAACCAGGCCGAAACTGGCGCCAAGGCTCATGGCGCTGATGTCAGCCGTTGAGTGCGCCGTGATCTTGAGCTGGCTTGCTTTTACAATGGCGGCAACCTGATCCGATGCGGTGCCGGTGATATAAGCCGAGGTGTCATTGCTGACATCGCTGTGAACCTCAGCCCCACCGAGGGCCGCGCCAATGGCACCTGACAGACTCAAGGCAAGAGCGTTGATTCGACTGTTATCCTGCGCATCGAGATCCACCGTTCCGGCTGCAGAAACCGTAGACACCCCCTGAATGAAGGCGCTGATCTCGTTGTCTATCCGGCTGTCGGTTTCCGAGGCGCTCACGGCCACGCCACCGGCCGCCCCGATTCCCAAGGCCAGGGACGCGATCCGGGCGTCTGACGTGGCCTGAACCGATACAGCGTCGTGACGCGAGGTCACATCCGCGTCGACCAGGGACGCCAGGACCTTATTCTTGATTTTACTTCCCGAACCCGCGGCGCTGCCGGCAGCAAGTCCGGCCCCCCCGATACTTCCGGCAAAGGAGAGGATGTTGACCGCCAGATCAATGGATGAATCAGCGAGAGAATCACGCAAACGATCCGCCTCATCACTCGGCAGGAAGGCATTCAGAAGGTCCTCGGAGATGCTGTCGGGAGCCTTCTCTATGGCCGAAACAAGGACGCGCCCGTCAGCCGTCACCGTTGCATTGGAGACCAGGGCGCTGGTGGTGTTCTTAAGGTCGTTGAGGGTGACCGAAGCCTGGCCTGCGGCATACCCTCCTCCAGAGATACCTGCGGCCAGGGTTCGAATACGGGCTGAGGAGACGGACTCAAGAGAGATTCCCCCATCTGCAAGGACCGTCGCGCCAATAACAGTCGCTGCGGTGCCGGCCGCTCCGGGAATCACCATTCCGGAAATGGCCGTTAAGGTCGTGTTGCCGATCAGGTTTTTGGAGACAGCCGCTCCGGCCGCATAGCCAGCGGAAGCAGAAAGCCCGATGGCTATCGAATCCACCCTTGAGCGATCTGTTGCCTTCAGGGAGACGTTACCGACGCCATCGGCATCCAGCACCCCGGCATGAACCCATGCCGCCACGGAATGATCGCTTTCAATGGCCGCGGTTATCGTGTTGCCAATGGTGTTGGTGGTCGTGGACAAGACCCCGGACGCGCCCCCAGAGACCGCCACGCCCCCAACAAAAGAGAGGATACTCCCCTGTGACAGAGCGTTCAGGGAAACGTCCCCACCGCTTAGGACGGTTGACCCGATAATTTTAGCGTTGAGGGTGTTATGGATGACGTTTTCAGTATAAAGGACCGCGCCGGCAAGCCCACCGGATGCGGCAAAGCTGAGGCCCAGGGCGGTAATCTCTGATTGATCTTTAGCGTTCAAGGCCACGGCATGACCGGCATGGATCGTGGCACCGTTTTCAACGCGGGCCTCCACGGTGTTTTTAATCTGGTTACCGGAAACCAGCGCATTGACGGCACCCAGACCGGAAGCGGCCATACCGGCAGATACGGAGATAATCCGAGCATCTGACAGGGCTGTGAGAGAAACGTCGGAATCGGGTTGAATCACATAATCAGACGCAGTAATTCCATCCGTCGCATCATAGGTTCCGGACTGCTCCACGCCTGCCTGAACCGTGGACCCGCTGATCTGAGACCGGACGGTGTTCTCGATCTTGTTGCCCATCACCGTGATCCCAGCGGCTGCGGTACCGGAGCCGGCGATATTAATGCTCAGGGCAAGGATATTTGACCTCAAGTCCGTAAGCGGAGAATCCTTAGTGGCATCATCGATATCGCTTTGTTTATCGCCCACAAGCCAATCCAGATCGATGACCTCCGGCGCCTTATCGGACGCCGACAGGGTGACATCGCCCCCGGCTGTGACGGTGGACCCTTTGATAACGGAGGTGACCTTATTTTTGACACGGTTGCCGATAACCGTGAACTGGGCCGCAACATCACCGGAAGCAGAGACCCCCAGGGCCAGCATGCGGATGGTGGATGCAGAGATTGCATCCAGGCTCACATGCGAGGTGTTATGGATGACCTTGCCTGAATCATTCATCCCCGCATTCACACTGGAACCAGCGATGAGCGCGTGAATATCATTGCTGATCACATTGGCGGCAAGGGCCATGCCCGCAGAACCGCCAGTCGCGGACGCAGAGACACCGAAGCCGAGGGAATCAATGACTGAGGTATCTTTGGCGGTCAGGCTGACGGAGCCCCCCGCATTCACAGTGGCAGGATCGGCGGTATGCACCACGGCCTCGGGGACGAGAGACCCCTCCTTATCCACCAGGTTCATGCTCGAACGATCACCGATGGATGCCTTCACCGTATTGGTTATCGTGTTGGAGACCATCGATGTCGAGGCACCACTGACGCCGGTTACGGCCACGCCTCCGGCAAAGGAGAGGACCCTGGCCTCTGAGATGGCGTCAAGGGATACATGGGTACCTGCCGTGACCGTGGATCCGGCAATCTGGGCTGTGATCAGATTGGTGATGGCATTGACTGCCACAACAAAAGAGCCGGCACCGGCGCCTGATGCGGCAACACTCAGGCCAAAGGAGTTGATGTCAGAGTCGTCTTTTGCAGACAGAGCCACGGCCCCACCGGATTCAACCGTGGAGAGACCGGAAATGGAGGCATCCACCCGGTTGCTGATGACGGCACCGAAGGTGGTGGCATCCAGGGCCGGGCCACCGGAGGCGGCAACCCCTATGGTCATGGAGACAATACGGGCCGCGGATAAAGAGGTCAGTGAGACCTTTCCAACGGAGGGTGCCAGAACATAGTCATCACGGGTCAGGCCATCTGCCTGATCATAATCCGCATCATGCAACGCCCCGGCCAAGACGGTCGACCCGATGACCTGCGACCGGACTGTATTGGCAATGGCATTGCCCATCACCGCGGCGTTGACCGCCACACCCCCTGAACCGGCCACACTCACCATCAGGGCAAAGATGTTCCCGTTCGGGCTCATGGGGGACTCAGCCAGGGCATCTTCCAAGGCCTTGGCCCATGGTTTGGGCACCATATATGCCGGAAGGGCTCCACTCGGGGCAACATCTGAAGCGGACAGGCTGATCTCGCCCCCTGCAGCGACCAGGGAACCATCAATGATCGCCTCGACGGTGTTGTGAATCGTATTGCCCATGGCCGTGAACTGAAAGGCAGCTCCACCGGACCCTGAAACACCCACCCCAAGGGACCGAATCACGGAGGAGGAACGGGCATCAAGGGTCAGGCTGCCATCCGTCTCCACCGTCGAGCCTTCAATTTTGGAGTGGATGGAATGGGTGATGACATTGGCGGACATGGCCGCACCGGCTGCGGCACCCCCGGAGGCGGCGACGCCAAAAGACAAGCCGTCAATGGTTGAGCTGTCCGTGGCGATCAGGCTCACATCACCTGCGGCATCCACCAGGGAGGCTCCCACATACCCCTCATCATCATGGTCTGAGATCAGCGCTTCGACCGTGTTGCCAATGACGTTGCCGGCTATGTTCAGATTAACGGCCGCGCCGCCGGAGCCTGCCACGCCAACCAGCAGGGCAAGTATCTTTGAATCTGTCTGTGTTTCAAGCCGCACCCCGGTCTGTGGGATCGCAAGCGAATCCCCGAAGGGGGTGTAGGCACCCGAACCGGCAACCACCGTTGAACCGATGATCCGCGAACGGACCCTGTTGCTCACCACGTTGCCCATCATAGCGGCATTGGCCGCCACGCCACCGGAGCCCCCAACGCTGACCATCAGCGCCAGAACATTCAGACTCAAGTCAAGCTCGGCATCACTGAGGATGGCATTCACCTCACCCATCAACCCTTTGGGCAGGGGCAATCCGGTTAAGGTAGAAGGCGCATCTTCAGAGGCAGAGAGTGCAACATAACCGCCTGCGGTCACCTCAGAATCATGAATCTCCGCATCCACGGTATTGGTGATGACATTGCCCATGCCGGAGAATTGTCCAGCACCGACGCCCGAGGCCGCCACGCCCACGGCCAGACTGCGAATCATGGCCGCTGAGTCCGTGTCCAGCTCGACATGGGTACCGGCCTTCACCGTGGCCCCGGCGATGTGTGTTTTCACCGTATTGCCGATGGTGTTGGCGGCGACCATGGCACCACCAGCAGCGGCTCCACTGCCTGCGACGCCTACAGAAAGCGCATCCACAATAGAGGCATCTTCTGCTGACAGACGAATGCTGCCACCTGCTTCAACGGTTCTTCCCTCTCCGCGATGTTGATCACCAAGGGTCGACTCGACTCTATTGGCAATGGTATTCGAGGCAACATTCAGGTTCACCGCCACGGCACCGGAGCCGGCCACCCCCACCATCATCGCCATGATGCGCGCATCAGACATGGCTTTAAGTGAGAGATCGCCATCTGCCAGCGTCACATGTCCTGACGCATCCACGCCGGCCTTGACTGTTGAGCCACTGATGCGGGCACCGACATTGTTTGAAATGACATTGGACATGGCCACGGCGTTGCCGGAACCCCCGCCGCTGCCGGCCACGCTAACCATCAGGGCCAGGATGTTGGCCTTGATATCGATGTCGATGTACTCCAGCATCTCGTCAGTGGTCAGAATACCGTCATTGGGATCGTTGGGGATATCTGAAAGGCCCTTTGGAAGTTGGATTGGGTTGCTGTCCGGCGCGGTATCCGACGCCTTCAGGGAGATATCACCCGCGGCCGTGACGGTTGAGCCCCCGCTGATCTCTGCTGCAACGATGTTGCTGACCACGTTGCCCATGACAGAGAGCTGGGCAGAGCCACCCCCTGCCGCTGCGACACCCACCGCCAGGGTCCGAATGACCGGAGACGATTTTGAATCGAGGATGATATCGCCATCGGCATCGACGGTGGACCCGTTAATAAGCGTCTTCACCTTGTTGGCAATCACATTCCCCGCCAGCATGGCTCCCCCGGCGCCTCCACCGGAACCGGCCACCCCCACGGACAGCGCATCGACGCTGGAATAATCATTGGCTTTCAAGGTAATGGATCCATCAGCAAAGACATGCGAGCCGACAGAGGTTTTATCAATCACCGACTCTGTTGTGTTGCTGATCGTATTGGACGAAATATTGACGTTAAACGCCGCCGCACCGGAACCGGCCACACCGATCATCATGGCCATGATGCCGGACCGGGACAGTGCCTCAGCAGAGAGACTGCCGCCGCTGTTGATGTCAACGCCAAGGGCATTCACCCCCGCCTTGACCGTGGAATCTATGATACGCGAGCCGACCGTGTTGCTGATGACATTGGTCATGGCCGCGGCATTGGCCGCCACGCCGCCGGTCCCGGCCACGCTCACCATCAGGGCCAGGATGTTGCTGTCGATATCGGGAACAAGACTGTTCAGGGAATCGGTGGCATCGGAGAACCCATCGGGAAAAAGTTTGATGGGCATATTGCCGGGCGCAACATCCGAGGCAAACAGACGGACATCGCCTCCCGTATAAATGGTGGAGCCCTCTCTGATTTCTGCTGCGACGCGGTTGCTGATGACGTTCCCCATGGCGGAGAACTGCCCTGCCCCGGCGCCCGAGGCGGCCACGCCGACAGCCAGGGTGCGGATAGCCGCTGCCTGGGTCGCTGTCAGTGAGAGATCGCCCGTTGCCGTCAGGGTCGAACCGGCGATATCCGCGCTGACCGTGTTGGCAATCACATTACCCGCAAGGGCTGCGCCTCCGGCCACACCACCGGTGCCGGCCACGCCGATGGCCAGCGAATCAATGACGGAGCTGTCAATAGAGGAGAGTGACACCCCCTGACCGGCTGTTATCCTGGATTCAGTTCCCCCGGAATCAAGGATCTGGGTTTCGACGGTATTGGCGATCACATTACCGGCGATGATGGCATTGGCGGCACCACCACCGGAGCCGGCCACGCCGACAATGGCGGAGATAATGCGTGCCTTGGAATCGGCTGAAAGAATCAAATCGGCGTTATCGACCAGCCGGTGGGTGCCGGCAGGCGGTGCAACCGCATTCTCCAGGATCCTGGCATATTCGCCGGTGGCAAGGCTGACCAGCTTGATGGTGTTCGCATTCACCACCTCGACGGCATAATGGTCCCCATCGGTCAGGCCCATAAAGGCTCGGTCCCCGTCGGTCCTGTAGGTGACGATCTGGCCATCGGTGAAACCGTGCCCGGTGAGGGTGATGCTCTCATCACCGGAAAGCGCCCCACCGTACTGGATGTCGGCGTTGGTAAAGCTCTGTTCCATGGTGGGGTGAACGGTCGTGCCCGAAGTCACCTCGGAGCCGATGATCCGTGAACCGATGGTGTTGGAGATCACGTTGCCCACCAGGGCGGCGTTCACCGCCACACCTCCGGTCCCAGCCACACTCACCATCAGGGAGAGGATGTTGCTGTCCAGGTCCACCGAGAGAAAATCAAGGGCCTCGGTTACCGCATCACCGATACCCGGTGGCATGGCCCAGGCAGGAATGGAAGACGGGGCGAGATCCGAGGCAATGAGGGCGACATCACCGCCGGCCGTAACAGTGGAGCCCCCACTGATTTCAGAGGCCACGGTGTTGGCCACGACATTGCCCATGCCGGAGAACTGACCGGCACCCCCACCTGAGGCGGCGACCCCCACGGAGAGGGTTCGAATGATGGCCGAGGAGACGGCACGCTGGGTTAAATTGGCACCGACATCCACCGTGGAGCCCTTGATATTAGCCTTTACACTGTTGGCGATGACATTGCCGGCGGCCATGGCCCCGGCAGCACCGCCACCGGAGGCCGCAACGCCGACGGAGAGGGAATCGACACTGGATGTGTCTTTCGCCGTCAGGGTGGTGGAACCGCCACTGTGGATGGCATAGGTGTTGTCGTCGGAAAGGCCGTCCTTATTGGCATCGACGATCGAGCCGTCCACCATGGCCTCGATGTGATTGGTGATGGTGTTGCCGGAGATATTGACGTTGCCCGCGGCCGTACCGGAGCCTGCCACACCCACCATCAACGCCATGATGCCGGCCTGTGACAGGGCCTCAAGGTTGAGATCGCCACCGGCGCTCACGTTGGAGCCGATGATGCGTGCGCCGATGCGGTTATCGATCACGTTGGCCATGAGGGCTGCGTTACCGGCAACGGCACCGGAACCCGCGACGCTGACCATCAGGGCCAGAATGTTGCCCTCGACCTTGAAATCGAGAAAGTCCACCAGCTCCTGGTCGTTATCGGGGTCATTGGGCAACTTGATGGGATCGTTGTCCGGGGCCAGGTCGGTGGCGGTGACGGTGACATCGCCCCCGGCAACGACGGTGGATCCGTCCCGGATCTCTGCTGCCACGGTATTGGCAATGACATTGCCCATGGCTGAGAACTGAACGGCCGCGCTCCCCCCTGCGGCAACGCCCACAGCCACGGTGCGGATCGCGGCTTCCTGGCTTGCCGTAAGTGAAAGATTACCCACCGACGGGGTGAGAAGGTTGCCGTCACGGTCCGCGCCCGCCTTCACGGTGGAGCCGCTGATGACACTTGAAACCCGATTGGTAATGACATTGCCGGCCAGGGCCGCACCACCGCCACCGGTTCCGCCCGCGGAGACACCCACCGAGATGGAATCGATGATGGAGCTGTCCACCGCCGATAGATTAACATCGCCCTTTGCATAAACCGTCACATTATCCAGGCCGGAGATGGAGGCAAGGGTGGTGTTGGCGATGACGTTGCCGGTGATGTTCGTGTTGATAGCTACAGTTCCACTACCTGCCACCCCAACCACCAGGGCCTTGATCCTGGCCTTGGACTCTGCCTTCAGGTCCAGCGTGGAACCGGCAATGACCTTGGTTGACCCCACATCTTCGGCACGGGGCGAAAATCTCTGGGTCCCGGTGACCGGTGCCAGGGCCACCTCCACCCCATCGCCCTCGTAGACGAAACGATGGCTGCCGGATGTCTCCGATGCCACAAGGTCCACGATATGGCCACTGCTATCTTTAAGCCTAAAATTGTCGGCGTCCACAAACGCGACGGTGTATTCGTTTCCGTCTACCAGACCGGTGAGCGGGCCGTTGCCATCCGCATGATAGGTAATCTTCTGGCCGTCACGGAAACCATGACTGCTGACGCAGAAGGTGTCGTTGACGTAGTCCACCGGAGCAGGCACAAAGGACGCCTCCTTTGTCCAATAACGGAAGCTGTGAGTGCCTGCGGAAGCGGAAGCGCCAATATCAATGACTTCGCCGCTGGCAATGTCTCTGAGCTTAAAGATGTCCGGCGTCTTTTCGCCAGCGCCATCTTTAACGATGAGAACTTCATAATCACGCCCATCCACCAGCCCGCTGATGGCATCCTTTCCATGGGCATCGTAGGTAATGATCTCGCCTCCATCGAAGGCATGACCGGAGACGAAAAAGGTATCGGCCGTTGCATCCACCGACGCGATAACAGAAGGAACAGACCAGGTCAATTTATGGACGCCGCCGGTGGCGGACAACTCGAGGTCTGCAATCTCATGGGTCGTGGTACTTCGTAACTGAAGGGTATCGGCATCGACCACCACCACCTCATACGCACCGCCCTCTGTCAGCCCCGTGACCGGAGGATGGCCGTCGGCGCTGTAGGTAACGATCTCACCCCCGGAAAAGCCATGATCGATCAGGGTGAGGGTGTCGGCAGAAGCATCCATGGACTCAGAGCCTGCTGGATCCAAGCTGAGTTCAGCCACGGTGAGCGGATTGGCCAGCTTGAAATGATCGGCATCAATGCGCTCGACCCGGTACTCCCGGTTTTCCCCAAGACCCCCGATGAGATCGTTACCGTTGGCTTCATAAAGAATGATCTCGCCGTCTGTGAACCCGTGACTGGTAACGGTGAAGATGTGGTTTTCAAAATCCACCACGCCGACATCGGCGGGCGTAAAGGTCGCGGGGGTCTGCTTCTCAACAAAGGAGTGGCTGCCCCAGGCACCTGAATCGCTCAGATCAACCACGCTGCCGTCCTGTTCGGTCAGGCGGAAGGAGTCGGCATCGATTCGGACAACCGTGTACTGCCGTCCGTCTACCAAGCCACCGACATTGCGGAATTCATCCGCATCCATGGTGCTGGATTTGTCGGCTAAGTAGGTGACGAGGTCCCCATCGCTGAAACCATGGGAGGCGATGGTCACCACATCGTTGACGTAATCGAGCGGCCCACAGGCTGACGGGGTAAGGGACTGAGCCTCTCCGCCCGGAGCCGTAAAGCTGTGCCTGCCTCCCGAAGGGGCGGTACGCAGATCGATCCCCTCACCCAGGCTTTTCAGCCGGAATGAATTTCCGTCAATGAGCACCACCTGATACTGCCGGCCTTCGTCAAGGCCGACGATGGGGTCATTGCCGTTGGCGCGGTAGATGACAAGGCTGCCATCAAGCAATTGGTGATCCGCAAGGGTGATGATGTCCGTGTCGTAATCCAAGTCGCCACGGGAAGGCTCGAATGTTTTTATCTCGCCGCCGCAATCCAGCCCATGGGTGCCGGCTTGCGCCTGTCCCTCACCATTCTTTTCCATATTTACTGTTGAAGTGACGATGAACTTCAAGCCGATGGTGTCGTCGTCTAAGACCACGACCTCGTACTGACCGCCATCCACCAGGCCCCCAACGGCATCGTTCCCGTTTGCCGTGTAGGTAATCACCTCCCCGCCCGTATACCCGTGCCCGGCAAGGGTGATGGTATCAAGAACAAGATCTGCGCCACCGGCTGATGGCGTAAAGGCCTGCGTGCTGCCGTTGTAAACGATGCCGTGTGTACCGCGGGGAGTCTGAAGGGTCAGGTCCACCGGATTACCGGAAAGGTCTTTTAATCTAAAATTGTGTGCATCCAGGACCTCGACCCGATAGCTCGCGCCATCGGTCAGGCCCCCTATGGGGGTGTTGCCATGGGCAGCGTACGTGATGACATCCCCGTCACGAAAGCCATGATCAATGAGGGTGATGCTCTCCATCTCCTGGCTGTAGTCGATGGGACCCGGTGCCGTAGGATTAAAGGTCTTGGGGTCCTCGGGGCGGATAAAGCTGTGTGTCCCTTCTGGTGCCAAAAGTTTGATGTCCACATCACCACCGCCGAGTGTCTTTAACCCGAAGGTATCGGCATCGATCCAGACGACCCGATACTGAGGATCGTCCAGGCCGCCGATGCGTGTATTATCGCCTGCACTGTAGTTGATGATCTGACCGTTAACAAAGCCGTGGTCATTTAAGGTGATGGTGTCCCTGTCGGCATCAATGACACCGTCTGCCGCGGCATCGAATTCAGCCACATTTTCACCCACGATGCGTGCCTGAACGGTATTGGCAATCACGTTGCCCATGGCGGCCACATTCACCGCGGTATTGCCAGATCCGGCAACGCTCACCATCACGGCAAAAATATTGGCGCTTAAGTCGAGCTGTGCCGAGTCAAAGACGGCATCAATCTTTGTCTGCAGCTTGGGAGGCAACAGCCAGGCGGGCCCCGGGGCGGTATCCGATGCATGCAGAGTGATGCTGTCCCCGGCTGTGACGTTTGAACTGTTGATCTCTGCATCAATCGTGTTGGCGATCACATTGCCCATGACCGTGGCCTGAACGGCCGCCGTCCCTGCCGCCGAGACGCCGACGGCCAGGGCGTGGATCCCCGGGGAGGACAGCGCCGTAAGCGCAAGGTCGTTATTCGTCTGAACGGTCGAGCCGGCAATCACGGCCCGGGTTCTGTTCGTGACGACATTGGAGGCCACAGCCATGCCGCCAGCCGCCTTGCCGGAAGCCGAAACCCCGAAAGAGAGGGCATCGATGATGGAGCTGTCACGGGCGATAAGCGAAACATCCCCGACGGCCTTGATATTTGATTTACGGGTCCCCTCATTGACAACGGACGCATCGATGGTGTTGACGATGGTATTGGCCGTGATAGACACCAGCGCAGAGCCCGTGCCGCCTGCGGCGACGCCACCGGAAAACGAGAAAATATTATTTTTCGACTCGGCGTTGAGGCGGACGCCGACGCCTGCAAGGGTTTCATCCACGCCCCCGGCATCGTTGAGCACATCAAAATCACCGGTTCCCGCAACCACCGTTGAACCGGAGATCTGGGCCCTGACTGTATTGACGAGGGTGTTCACCGCGCCATTGATGCCGACCCCGACTTTGCCGGAAGCCGCCACATTAAAGACCAGGGCGGCCGCCGCCGAGGTATCTGTCGCATCCAGGGAGACCAGGCCGCCTGCGGTGACATGGGAATCTCCTGTCATCAAGGCTTCGACACGGCTTACGATGGTGTTGGCGATCCCTGCGGCATCAAGGGAAAATTTACCGGAGGCTGCGACACCGGCTGTAAATGCCGTCATTCGTGATTCTGAATCCGCATCCAGGATCACATCGCCGCTTGTGATCACCGTGGAATTTTCAATCTGAGAGCGGACTGTTTTGGTGATGACATTAATCGAAAAGGTCGCACCGGCAGCGACATTCCCGGCACCGGAGACCGTGATGGCAGCGGTCAAAATATTGGAGTTCAGGTCAAGGGGCGTATCATCCACCGCCCCCTGGATCGCATTTCTGATACTTTCGGGGACAAGATCGAACAGATCTCCCGGCGGGAGAAGGGGCGCTCTCTCCACCGAGGTCAGCGTCACATCGCCTGCCGCGGTGACCGTTGAGCCGAGGGTGAGGGACTCCACCCCCTGGACGATGACGTTGGGCGACAGATTTCCCGAAACCCCAACTTTTCCGGAACCGGAGACACCGATGGAAAGCGAGCGGATGCTCGATCCAACGGCTGTGGACAAGGTGACATCCCCGTCTGCACCCGGGAGCAAACCGGTTGATTCAACGGTTGAGCCACTGATATAGGCTCCCGCTTTGTTCACGATAACATTCACCGCCCCAGCCGCGCCCACGGCTGTTTTCCCGCCACCGGCCACGGTAAAGGCCAGGGACTCAACCCAGGATCCGACATCAGCAGAGAGGGAGATATTACCACCTGCGGTGACATCGGATCCCTCATCGATAAATGCCAGGGTCCGGTTCACGATGGTGTTGGAGGTGAGGGTGACCTGAACGCCGACCTTGTCTTTTGAAATGGCCGCACCGGCGGCAATGGCCCGAACCGTCTGATCGGAACGGGCTGAGATATCCAGGTTACCGCCCACCGTGACCGTGGAGCCAGAGATAGTCGCGGTGGTGTCGTTGACGATGACATTGCAATTGACCGACGCACCGATGCCGGCGTTCCCGCCATAGGAGACATTGCCGCCAAGGTTAAAGACCGAGATCTCCTCAACGGCCTTGACGCCCATGTCACCACCGACTGTGATTGTCGACCCGTTAATAGAGGCCCGGGTGATCGCGGTGAGTGAATACACCGACACCGTACCACCAATACCGGCCTTGCCCTTGGTCACGGCCAGCGAGCCCCCCAGGAAGATCAGGGTATCGTCTGACACGGCGTTCACGGTGAAATCACCGGCGGCATGGAGGGTGGAACCGGAACCGATCCAGGCACGGGTCTCCTTGACCACGACATTGGCCCCAATCCCCACACCAAAGGCCGCCTTTGCCTGCTCACCGGTGGCCACCGCCAATCCAATGGCGCCCCCTGAGATCCAGGTCGTGCTCCCGGCGTTGACGGTCACGGACTGATCCGTGCCAGCCGCAATCAAACCGGGCCGGGTGTTGACCTGAACCCCGTCATCCATAAAGGCCCGGGTCCCCAGCACGAAGACGTTGGCGACGACGCCGCCCCCCACGGCCGCGTTGCCATCTTTCCCACTGACACCGCCACCGGCAGCGATACTGGTGGGCAGCAGCATGTAGGCCTTGAAGTATGGGTCCGTGGCATCCTGCTCAGGCAGGATCTTTTCAATGATGCTGACATCGAGGTCTTTGCCGAACAGGGAGACCTCGGTGCTGGGGGCAACCAGCGAGGTGGCATCGACGAGAATGCCTTCACTGGAATCAATCCGGCTCTCTTTGCCGATGGAAGCGGTTGTGAATCCGGTCACGACATTGATATTGGCGGCCACACCCACACCGGCCTTGCCGCCTTTGGCAAATCCACCGGTCAGGTTCTGCAGGCCGATATCGCTGCGAGCCTGAACGGTGATCCCTGCGGTGGACTGCAGGTCCACCTTTTCACCCACACGGGCGGCCGTATCCATGACCACCGTATTGACGCCGATGGAACCGGCGATCCCGTAGTCACTGCCCCCGCCTGCGGCCATGCCCCAGACCACGAAATCACTGGACGCATCCGTGACATTTCCCTCTTTATCCAAGTCCGCGGTCAGGGCCTCCACGGTAATGCCGTCACCGATAACGGTGGCCCCATCGCCAATTCCGGCATGGGTAACAACCACGCCGACGTTCAGGCCCACAGCGGCCCCGACACCGGTCTTGTGCTTTTTCGAGATCGCGGTGCCCAGGGCCTTGGCGCTGGCGTCCGTTTCGTTCAGTGACCGGACCCGCACCGGTCCGGCTGCCGAGATAACGATGCCGTTACCAAGGGTGGCCCCGGTGCTGACGACACTGACCGTCAGGCCGATGGCCGCGGCAACGCCAGCGCTGTTGGAGCCGGATTTGTTCTCATCTCCCGCCTGGGAGGTCTGATCGCTGGCCGTGGAATCGGCCTTATCCACACTGTCTTTAGCCGAAGGCAGCGCAAAGGTTTTGCCCGAGCCTTGCGTTTTACCGCCAACGGCTTCGTTGCCCTTGACCTGTGACTGGGATTCCTGATCGGAGCTCTTCCCGTTGCTTGCTGCGCCCCGGGCGCTGGCAACGGTTTCCGTTCGGTTATCAATATTGGAGTGGGCGCTGACCGTGACCCCACCGATGGTATCAAGGCTCCGATAGATCCCGGCATCGACCAGGTCAATGGCCACATCGGCGGCCAGGGTGGCCCCCACGGCCGCCTTGTCACCGGCTGCGGCGGCGTTGCCCTTGGCCAGGGATTGACTCGTGTGGCTGGCAATCACCTCCACCGTGCCGGAGCCTGAGTCGAGGAGCATCATGTTGCCCATCTCTTCGGTGCCGATCCGGGCGCGGGTAATGTTCACGCCCGTGTTGATGGCCACCGCAGGGCTCACCGCCACATCACCCGCCGAACCCGCAATCACCGAGGCCGCCATGTCATGGTCACCGGTTGCCTTAACCGAGAGGCTGGCAGGGTTGAGCAGGATGGCTGTGTCGTTAATCTCGGCCCTGGCGGTATGAACCCCCACATTCAGGGCAAAGGAGGCCCCAACCCCGACGCTGGTGCTGTCGGAATCGGACCCCGAGCTGGGAACGATGGCCTTGGATGAGGCCAAAACGCGGCTGTGGGTCCGGTTTTCTGCCCAGATCTCCACATCCCCATCACCGGCATCCACCCTGGAAGCACTCCCGATGGAGGCACGGCTCTCGATGACGGCCACATTGACGGCACCGGCCCCTGCAACACCGACGCTCGTACCACCGGCACCGGAGGTCGCCGTCACAGACGATTGATGGGCCATCACCGTTTCACCGTCATCGGCCATCATGGCCTTGAGGGAAACCCCCTCGGCCGTGACATTCCCGTCGATCACCGCCTTGTTGCCGACGATCACCGTATTCACGGCGATGCCTGCGGCAACCCCCACATCGGTGGAGGCCGCGCTGCCATCGGCGCTGACGGTTGAGTCGGTATCGTTGCTGGTGCGTAAGGTTACAGACCCACCTTCTGATATCAGCGTGGTGCCACTGGTGATGATCGCCGTGGAGTCGGAGACAGCAACATTAACCGCCAGGGCACCGCCCACGCTGAACGAGGTGCCGTCACCACTGCCCTTGGCCTTCGTCCGTTTCTTTTCTGACGGCACCTTGCTGCCGGAGGAACCGGTTTTTTTCTGGCCGAAACCTAAGGTCTTGTCGGCCTTCTGATCCGCGGTCTGTGGTGTTTCCCCGGCTGGCGGTGCCGAGGAGCCGCGGGCCCCCGCCTTGGCAAAGGCCTGGGTGTCGGAGACCGTATTTGCCTCGATGACCGAATCCCCCGACCGTGAGGTGAGGCTGCGGGCCAGCTCGGCCCTTGCCAGGTCCACCCCGGTGGTGACGGCAAGGCTCAGGCCGACACCGGCATCCTTGCCCACGGCATCGGAGTCTGCCGTACTGGACGCAGAGCCCACATGATCCGCTGTAAGGGTCAGGCCGCCCTGTATATCCAGCGCCTCCCCATGGGGCAGCTTCGCCTCGGTCACATTGACGCCCACGGTAATGGCCGCTGAAGGCGTGATGGCAATGCTGCCCCCGGCACCGGCCTTGGCCAGAGTCGTTAAGGCATGATGCCCGGTGGCCAGCAGCCCCAGATTGTTGGCGCCGGTCAAAGAAGCATCGCCTGCAATCTCCGCCTTGGCTGTGTTGACCCCGACATTAACGGCCACGGAGCCCCCCATACCGACGTTGGTGCTCTTCTTGGCGCTGCCCGTGCCGGTCGTCCCCGTGGTCCCCGTAGAGCCCGTTGTACCCGTCGAGCCTGTGGTGCCGCCCGTCGCCGCGGGTGCCGCCGTCCTGGCATCGGCCTGGGCCGTTGCGGAGACCAGGCTGCTGCTGCGGTTTTCCGCGTTGAGCAGAACATCGCCATGGTTTCCGGCATGTCCCACATTGAGGGTGGACCCACTGGCCACAGACGCCTCACTGTGGGTGACGCTGACATTGATGGCAAAGGAACCGGAGAGGCCAAAACTGCCGCCACTGGCCCCTGAAACCGCTGTCGCACCAAAGGAGTGCGAGCCATCCGTGAGGCTGTGCGCCTCACCGGAGGCCACCGCGTGCCTGTCAAGAACGATGGCCTTACCCGCCTGGGCATCGGCCGCTGTCTTCGCCAGGCCAATGGTGTCCAGGCCCCCATGGTTGATGATCACGTAATAGGTCGTGCCGGAGGTCAAGCCGCCGATGGCCGTCCCCGTTGTCGTGTAGACCACGGCGTCGCCATTTTTATAGTCGTGCCCGTCTTCAAAGGTAATGCCCGGAAGCACACTGACGGCGGTGGCTGCATCAAAGGCCTTCTCCACCCCACCGCCCACCTTGGTGAGCTTGTGACCGGTGCCGGTTGCTGCAGAGCGGTCCAGCACCATAGACTTGCCGACCGTAGCATCCGCGGCCGAGGCCGCCAGGCGAATGGAGGCAGAACCCTCTTCGGCGATGACAAAATAGGTCCCACCCGCCGTGAGCCCGCCAATCGCCACGTTCGGCGCCATGCCCTTGGTGTAGATCACCTTATCACCGGTGGCAAAGCCATGGTTGAGCCCAAGATAGATGCCGGTATCGGTCATGGCCTCGGCCGGGTTGAAGTCTGCTTTTGACTCACCCATGAGGGCCTCGACGGTGAGCCCCTTGGGAGCCGTGTCTGCCCTGTAAATGGACAGGTTGCGCTGCCCGGCTTCGGCGGTCGCGAAGCCTTTATCGCCGGTCAGTGTGATCACCGCGTCAGTGACAGAGGCGATGGTGTAGTCCCCGTCGTTGCTGCTGCCTGTGATGGTAATGACATCGCCGGCCTGAAAACCATCCTCGATCCAGCTGCCGGCGGATCGTTCAAGGGTGTCGCTGGCCCCGTTTTCTATCAGCGAAACAGAGGTATTCTGAACGCGCTCGACCATCAGCCCGTTGACGGCATCGCCGACCACCGCCAGTTCATTGCCCGCTTTCAGGATCAGGGTCTGCTCATCTTCGCTGATCTCATCGATGGTGAACTCGCCCAGGCTGCTGCCCCCATCGAACAGTTCGATGGTGTCCCCCTGGGAGAAGCCATCATCGACCCAGCTTCCGTCAACATCGCTGCGGCTGATGAGGTCCCGCTGATTGCCATTGTCGACCAGGGTCACCTCAAGGGGGTTTTCCATTTCGACCCAGCGTTCGTGCTCCACGCCGAGGCCCGACTGGGCAATGCCGTGGCCTTTGACTCCCAGCCCGTTCTGTGACGCAGCGTACCCTGTCAAACTGTCTGAAGCCTCCAGGTAAAGGGTCAGGCCATCGCTGCTGATATCATTAATCGTATAGATGCCCGTGTTGCTGCTGTCCCCACTGAGGGTGAAGCGATGCCCCACCTCAAAGCCATCACTGACCCAGCTGCCGGAAGCGCGGGTGAGGGTGTCACGCGCATCATTTTTCCCGGCGTTATCGGTCAGGGTCAGCCCAGGAGCCCCGCTCATAACCGGAGCATGGGGGGCAAGGACATCGCCCGCAGCCAGAAACAGGGTCAGCCCATCGTCACTGCTCTCATCAATGGTGTAGGTCCCTGTGTTGCTGCCGTCGCCAACAAGGGTAATCTTCTGGCCCACCAGAAAGCCGTCGGCCGCCCAGTCGCCGCCGCTGCGCGTGATGGTGTCGCGCTCACTGTCACTGTGAATCAGCGTCAACTCGGGGCTGCCCACCATCACAATCGGTGCCCGGCGGTTGACGGTAAGGGAGGTGTCGGCACGAACCACTAGGGCATCGTGTTCAGACAACGTCAGCGTCGCGCCATTGATGGCGTCGATGGTATAGAATCCCTGGTTGTTTTCATCCCCATGGAGTTGGATGACGTCACCAACCGTAAGACGCTGGCCGCCATACCCCACCGTATCCCAATCCACGCCATCGGTTCGGGTGATGGTGTCGTGGTCTGCCTGGGTGTTGGCGTCCAGATCGGAATCATGGTGCGCATACACGAGGCCGTCCGTATCATGCAGGATGACGTGATCCCTGCGCTGCACCGAAAGATTAAGATCTCGAACAACGCGAAGCCCGGCTTGAGCCTTATCGTCACCGTTCAGCACATCGCCGGCATCCAGGTACAGGATGGCACCGTCGATATGATCGATGGTGTAGACCTCCCCGTTCCTGACATCGCCCTCCAGACGGATCGTATCGCCAGCCTTGAACCCATCGGCGCTCCAGTCGCCTTCCGATCGGGTGAGGGTATCACGCTCATCGGCCTTTCCCTTGTTGTCGGCCAGGGTCAGCTCCGGGGTGCCGCCCATGGAGGCATGGGGGGTCAGCACGCCGCTGGTTGAAAGGGTCAGGCCATCGGCGCTGATGGCGGTGATCTGGTAAACCCCCGTGTTGTCAAGGTCCCCCCCAAAGGTGAAGACATCTCCGACGTTAAACCCATCTTCGCTCCAGCTGCCGCTGGAACGCTGGAGGGTATCATCGGCTGCATCATGGTGGGTCAGGGTCAGCTCCGGGGTACCGTGCATGACCACTTTGTCCTGGGGCTGAAGCATGGCAGTCTCGATGACGTCGCCCTCGATGACCGCCCTGTTGTCGGCAACCGCGACATTGATGGCGACACCGACGCCGATACCAAAACGGGTTTCGCTTGAATCGCTGACATCCGAGCGCCTCACCGAAAGGGATGTATCCGTATTGGTGGCGTCATTAACGCCCGTCTGATTAGACAATGTATCGGTTTTCACCAGCACCAGGGTGGAACCGTTGGCCTCGATGCGGTCAATGGTGTAGGTGCCGTCGTTGGACGTCGTGCCGCTTTTTGTGCCGGCGACGATGATCTTGTCGCCCACGGCAAAATGATCGTCCAGCCAGCTTCCCTGGCTGCGGGTGAGTTTGTCCCCTCCTGCGGCATCGGGGTTATGGGAAAAGGTTAAAGTCTCTCCCGAGGCCAAGACCAGCTTGGTGTCCTTGGCCTTGCTGCTGCGTTCCACCTGGGTGGTCTTGGGAGCCGGGGTCTCGTCGGTCAAGGTGTCGCCGGCGACCAGGGTCAACTCGGTGCCGTCGGCAGAGATGGCCCCGATGGTAAAGGTCTTGTTGTTGTGCTCTGTGCCGGTGACGCTGAGGGTCTGGCCCACGGTGAAACCGTCCACGATCCAGCTGCCTGAAGCCCGGATGATGGTATCGGGGGTATCCGGAGCCTCGGTGGTCGCCCTGTCGGCAAAGGTCAGCTGGGGATGACCGTTAAGCAGCCCGAGGTGATGGCGCTCCACCTTGACCGCGGCACCGCTGAATCTCGTGACACCGGAGGCGAGGCTCGCATCCCTTTCCAGAATCAGGACCCGTCCATCGTTTGTGATATCCGCCACCTGATAGGTGCCGTCATTGGCGCTGCCGGTTCCCACCACGGTGATGGTGTCGCCCTTCTTGTAGCCGTTGGCAAGCCAGCTGCCGCTGCCCAGGGTGATGGTGCCAGACCGGGTGCCGTTGTCGGCAAAAACAATATCCGGTCCGCCCCGGGTAACCACCGGAGCCGGCGCGGGGGTGGTGGGCGCTGTCGACACCTTCTTTGCCACCACCAGCCGGGTACCCGAGGCCTCTTCAGCGCTCAGGGTATCGGCTGTGCTGAGGGTGATTGTCAGGCCATCGGTGGAGATCGCCGTGATCGTGTAGGTATTTCCGGCCGATGTGTTGTTCTCATATGTCCCGGCAACGGTGAGGACGTCCCCCGCCACAAACCCGTCGGCAGCCCAGCTGCCGGAGGAGCGGGTGATGGTGTCTCCGGTAAACCCTTCATCCAGGCCTTGGGTGCCGTTATCTGTAAAGGTGAGGGTGATGCCTCCGGTAACATCAGTCGAGGTCTCCCAGGGCTTGGCGCTGGAGGCCTTGCCAACGGCAGCGGCATCGGCCAGTGCGTGGGCATCGGTGTCATTTGCGGTGGCCACCTTAACCGACCCGCCAAAGGCCTTGAGTTGGGTATTTTTGGTGATGGTGGCGTGGGATTCTGAGACACCAACATTGACCCCCAGCGCCCCGCTGATGGCGACATCAGCCCCCCCGTTGTCGGCATCCGAGGCCGAGGGCAAGGTGGGAAGGGTAACGCCTGACCCCTTGACCTCTTCCCTGTCTGTGGCAAAGGCCATCTGCTGCTCTGCCTGCTCATCGGCGGTCTCCGGCTCCGTGGACTCGGTGCTGGTGCCCTCTGCTGCTGGTTCGGTCTTTGGTTGTGCGCCCTTGGCGCTGGCCTTTACGATCGCCTGGGAATCGGAGGTATTATTGGCCTCGATCACCACATCCCCCGAACGGGAGGTCACATCCCGATCCAGGGTGGCGATGGCACGGTCCACCGCGACATTGATCCCGATCGCGGCTCCAAAGGCCGCTTTATCGCCCGCCGCATCGGCCTTGGCGTAGGTCCCGGTGGAGACCTTCTGCCTGGCGCTGAGGGTCAGGCCCCCATCGATATCAAGAGCCGAGCCATAGGGCAGCTCGGCCTTGACCTGGTTGACCCCCACTGTCAGGCCAATGGTGGGGCTGATGGCAAAATCACCGCCCGCACCGGCCTTGGAGGTGGTCGCCAGGGCATGGTCACCGGAGGCACTCAAGCTTAAGGCACCGGCGTTAAGAAGCGTGGCACCGGAAACGGCACCTTTTGTCCCCTCGATCTCTGCACGGGCGGTATTGACACCGACATTCAAGGCAAAGGCGCCGCCCATGCCTACGCTGGTGCCGGATGTCTCCGTCGTCCCTGCCGAGCTCGTCTTAACGGCATCACTCTCCAGAGCCGATGCAATCACGCTGCTGGCGCTGATATTCTCGGCACTGAGGCTGACATCGCCACGATGCGTCTCATCACCGGCGGTAATCGCTGCACCACGGGCAATGTAGGCCTCACTGGTTGTGACACCGACATTTAAGGCAAAGGCCCCTGCCAGGCCGAAATCACCGCCACTGGCACCAGAAATAGCCTCAGCCCCCAAGCTGTGCCTTTTGTGTGACTCTGTTTCAGAATCTTCCGGATCCCGATCGTCCATCAAGGCCTCGACGGTCAACCCGTGGGAGGTGACTGAGCCTTCAATGGCGGCCTTGTTGGTCACCACGGCCGTGTTGATGGCTGCGGCAACCCCCACCCCAACGCCGGCTTCTCCTCCCCCCGTCGAAGCCGCTGCGGGCGCTTTGCGCTCGACGACGGGCGAGGATCCAGCGACCAGAGCGTCCCGATCATCAAGGGTCAGGGTGCGGCCATCCGTTGAAATACCGGCAATCGTAAAGATTTTTTCCGGGCTGGTGCTGACATGGAGGGTATCGCCAACGGCAAACCCATCGGCCAGAAAGCTGCCGCTGGAGCGGTTAATGCTGTCAGCCTGTGTTTCCGAATGCGTCAGGGTCATCGTCGGGCTGCCCGTAACGGTTGCCGCCGGGACGCGATGGGTGACGCTGACCGTCGCCGTGGTCACACCGCTTTCGGGCGTCAGGTAGTACCCGTCGGCAAGGAAGAGGACACCCCGGGTCACCTTGGCAATGGTGTAGGTGTTGTTGTTGGAGACGGTTCCACCCACCGTGATGACATCCCCTGCGGTAAAGCCGTCGTCTATCCAACTGCCCGTGGCGCGTGAGAGGGTGTCGGCGTTGGTGCCGCCGGCATCAAAAAAATTAAGGGAGGGCTTGTCGTTCATCACCCCGAACCGGACAAGCTCCACCTTGACGGCACCGGTGTTGTGCGCCTCACCCGTGAGGGTATCCGAGACAGAAAGAATCAGGACGCGGCCATCCTGGGAGATATCGGCGATGCGATAGCGGCCATTGTTACTTGCGTCGGCAGCCCCGGTCACCTTGACGGTATCACCCACCTTATAGCCATCGGTGACCCAGCTTCCATTCTTGCGGGTGATGGTGTCCCGGGTGTCCCCTGTGCCTTTCGCGTTGTCGGCAAAGGAGAGGGTCTGCCCGCCGAGGAGCATAACAGTGGGGTCGGCTGCTTTTTTGACCGCCAGGCTGGCGCCGGAAGCGGTCCCGGCCGTCAGGGTATTGGCCGCGTCCTGTTTCAGAGTCAGGGTCTTACCATCGGCCGAGATCCCCGCGATGGTATAAACCGCTGCCCCGGTTGTGCTGTTCGTCCCTGCCCCGGCAACCGTGATGGTATCGCCTGCGGCAAACCCGTCGGCCGCCCAGCTCCCGTGGGAGCGGGCGATGGTATCGGCCGTGGCCGCGTTGTGGGTAAAGGTGAGGGCCACACCGCCCATGACAGGCGGCACGGTAGTTGCCACAACCGAACCGACCACCGGGGCCAGTGTGCCCTTGCCCACGGCGCTGGCATTGGCGACAGCGGCGGCGTCGGTATCGTTGGTCGCCAAAACGGTGCTGCTGTCAGCAGACATATCGGACATATCCAAGGTGGTGCCACGGGTAATCATGGCCTCGGAGGTGGAGACCGCCACGTTGATCCCCAGGGCCGCACCGATGCTGACACCGCTGCCCCCACTGGTCTGGGTCCCCTTTTCAGGCAGTCCGGGCGCATTGGATCGACTGTCCGCCGGAAGCATGCCGGTGATAAAACTGTGCTGTGCTTCGTTTTTCTGGTCCTGGGTGGGTTCAGCCGCAGCATCTTCCGGTGGCTTGGCCCCCAGGGCACTGGCCGAGGCCGAAGCGACAGAATCAGACAGGGTGTGAGCCTCGATAACGGCCTTTCCAGAAGACGAGCTGACATCGCGATCGAGTCTTGCGATGGCCTCATCGACTGCGACGGTGAGACCAAAACCAACCCCGAACCCGGCCTTCGAACCTGCGGCATCCCCCTTGGCGCGGGTGAGGGTGGACCCTTTGTGCGTGGCGCTCAAGGTCAAATCACCGCCGATATTCAGGGCCTCCCCTTTCGGCAACAGGGCCTTGGTCTGATTGACACCGGCTGCCAGGGCAATGGCGGGGCTGATGGCCACGCTGCCCCCGGCGCCCGCATCGGCCGTCGTGGTCATGGCATGCTCGCCGACGGCGGTCAGGTTCAGCGCCCCGGCATGGGTCAGTTTGGCGCTTTCGTCGATTCCATCGGTTGTCAGGTCATCACCCCGGATCTCTGCCGTGGCGGAGTTGACCCCCACGTTCAGGGCCACAGAGCCACCGATGCCAACGCTTGAACCGGCTCCGGTTTTGCCGGTCGTTCCTCCTGTGCTGCCTCCTGTTGTCCCCGCAGCAACCGGTGCGGTCTTGGCCACACTCTCCTGATCGGCCGTGGCAAGGACAGTGCTGTCGCTGATATTTTCCGCCTTCAGCAACACATCGCCCCGGTTATCATCGCGTCCCACATCGATGGTGGTGCCCCGGTCAATGAAGGCCTCACTTTTCGTGACACCCACATTCAGGGCAAAGGAACCGGCCAGCCCGAAGCTACCCGCCCCGGCACCGGAGATGGCGGTGGCGCCAAAGGTGTGCTGTTTGTGTGACTCCGTCTCGGAATCTTCCGGATCACGATCATCCATCAGCGCTTCGACGGTCAGGCCTGTATGACCACTCATCGCAACGCCTTCAATCACATCACCGCTGACGGCTGCGATGTTGTTGACCGTCGCCACATTGATGGCCACGGCAACACCGATACCAACCCCCGGTTTGCCCTGGCCCCTGGTGTCTTCTCCACGTTTGATCGCTGCATCGGGGCTGACGCCAAGCCAGTCCACGCTCTCCGTCTTGAGCTTGTTGATCTGCGCAAGGGTCAGCACCTTGCCGTCGGCCCGTATCCCGGCAATGGTGTAGCTGCCATTGTTGCTGCGGGTTCCGGTCACCGTAATGGTATCCCCAACGGCAAAGCCTTCATCGATAAAGTTTCCGGCACCGCGGCTGATGGTGTCCCGGGTATCGCCTGTGGCTGCTTCGTTATCATGGAAGTTAAGGGATGGCATGCCGTACATCTCGGCGTTTTGGGGCCGCGAGGTAAAGGTGACCTCAATGGCCTGGGCCGATGAGGTGGTCTCGCTGGTGAGAAAATTACCGTCTGCCAGTGTCAGCCGGGCGCCGTCAAAGGAGATCGATTCGATGGTATAGATATTGTTGTTCCGGGTGGTCCCACTCACCGTGATGGCATCACCGACGGTGAAGCCGTCGTCTACCCAGTTGCCGGTGGAACGCTCGATGGTGTCCCCATTCACGCCATTGTCGTCAAAAGTCAGGGTCGGGCTGCCGTTCAGACGACCCGGCACAAAGCACTCGACCTGGGCGCCAGCGCCCAGGGTCTGGTTCGTCAGCGTCTGGCCCGTGGCAAGGGTGAGGGTCAACCCGTCGGTGGAAATGGCGGCGACCTTAAAGCGGCCATCGTTCACGCCGCCGGTACCAGTGACGCAAAGGGTATCGCCCACGGCAAAGCCGCTGGTTACCCAACTGCCCGAGGTCAAGGTGATGGTGTCGCGCGTGTCACCGGAGGCCAACGCGTTGTCCTTAAAGACAAAGGATGGGCTGACCAGGGTGACCGGAGGGATGATCTTTTTGATCTCCACCCCGGACGAATCGGTGAGAACCTGTGCAACCAAAGCATCTGCTGCATCCAGGGTCAGGGTCAGTCCATCGGCAGAGATCGCCCCGATGGTATACCTCATGCCCGCTGCGGTATCATTTTGTCCGGCACCGGTGCCGGTAACCGTCACGGTGTCACCCACCGCGAATTTATCGGCCACCCAGCTGCCGGTGGAACGGGTGAGGGTATCGCGCTTGTCGCCCCCCACCGCCCCGGCGTTGTCCGTAAAGGTCAGGGTGACGCCGGCCGCCCCAGTCATCACGGCGGGGACCACATCCTTCGTGACGGTAATAAGCGATGAGGACCCATAAACATGAGTGTCCACGGTATCGGCCGTGTCCAATGTGAGGGTCAGGCCGTCTGCTGCAATGGCGGCGATGGTGTATTTGTTTCCACCCGAGGTGTCGTTACCCCCTGCGTTGGTGACGTTCAGCCGGTCACCCACCTTGAACCCATCACTGACCCAGCTGCCGGAGGAACGCGTGATGGTGTCGCCCGTAAAGCCCTCGGTCAAACCAAGGGTCCCGTGATCGGTAAAGGTCAGCGTCTGACCGCCCTTGATCAGCGGTGCGGGGGTACCGGGAGGCAAGATGACCGGGCCCAGCACCTGGCTGCCGGACCCCACGGCGCTGGCGTTGGCCTCGGCACCGGCATCAGTGTCGTTGGTGCTCCTGACGGTCACCGAGCCACCCCGGGCATTCAGCGTCCTGCCCTCATGGATGCGGGCCGTGCTGTCCGAAACCGCCACATTAACGCCCAGGGCAGCGCCAAAACTGATGCCGCCCGTGCCGCTGTCGTCCGTCTCGGCCTTGGGAGTCTCAGGCAAGTCGGGATTGCCAAGTTCACTGCGGCTGGTGGCAAGGTCCATGTTGCTGGTAATTTGATCATCTGCGGTGGGAGCAGCGTCCCCTTCATCAGGTGTCGGTGCCTGTCCCCCCAAGGCACTGGCAACGGCACTGCTGGTGGCATTGGATAGGCTATGGGCTTCGATAACGATATCCCCGCTTTCAGAGGTGACATCCCGATCCATTTCAGCCAGAGCCTCGTCCACGGCCACGTTAAGCGCGATGCCGACACCAAAGCCGGCATTCTTACCGGCGGCATTGGCATTGGCGCGGGTGGTCGAGGTGCTGCTGTGAGTGGAACGCAACATCATGCCACCGGCCAATATCAAGGCCTTGTCACTCGCCGGCAGCAGCGCCTTCGTCTCATGGATGCCCACCGAGAGCGCCACCGCCGGAGTCAGGGCCAGATCACCCGCCGCTCCCGCGTCGGCTGTGGTGTCAAGACCATGCTCGCCC
>NZ_JAQYWB010000143.1 GCF_030145185.1 Desulfoluna sp.
AAGGCATCAGAGCTGCAGATGTAGTGGTTTACCTCAAAGCTCTGATAACGCAGAAGATGGGTGTACTCGGCTCGCCCGAAGGGTGAGAAAAGCGAGCAGGAAAGGGTGAATTACATTTTGCATTTTTGAAATGTCTATATTTTATTGTGCAACCAACTGTAATAATCTCTTATTGAGTTGACCCAACAGTTTTCTCATGAAATATCCGGGTTAGAATCTCAGATGAGGGCAGGCAAGGGCCCTGTAAAATGAATGATGCCAATTCAAGGTGATGAACGGCTTGGCGCTGCAGCGGTCATTGACACCGGATTTAATCGTGAAGCCATCTGTCGCAGGAGATGCCAGTGATTCACTGTCTGGGCTCATATCGATCGATGAGTCTTGCGCATTCTTCAATACATAATTCATGCCATATCGAGAGAAAAGCACCAGGAATGCAGCTATATATTTGTTTTTTTGGATGTATTTTATAGGGACGAGCGTGAAAGGACGAGAGTGAAGAAGCCGGACCCATCTGGGGAAGCCTTCCTCAGTCGTGTGCTTTATTGTTTTCAAAACGCGGGTCATTGAAGGCCTTGAGATATTTTGGGGGAAAACCACCCAAAGTGGGGGATGATTCCTCAGGGTACGCAGGGTAACCCGATTATTTTACAAGTCGAGCGCACCTGCATTCAAGGCATCAGAGCTGCAGATAATAACGCCTCCGGTGGCCTGCCTTGAAAAGTTAGACAAACAGGTTTTAAAACGATTGCGGCTACCCGACACGTACAGTAACCTCTACATATCATTTATGAATGCTTTCACCACGCCCTTTCTCTACCGCCTTGAGGCGGGAGAGAAAGGTATTTCATCGCAAACATTTTTGCGGCTTGCCACGGCGCAGCCTTTCGGCGAAGACGGGAGCTTTTTTCAAAAAGCGACCCGCCGGAGGCAGGTTCTTTGATCAATATATCATGTGTTCGTTCCTAAACCATTGAGAGCGTATCTTGCCTGTCCCCGCCACCTACCGCCACCTGAAAAAATGCCGAAAAAGCCGCCCGATATGGAGTGCCGCACTCCGATGCGGCTTCTTTTGTGTGTCGTTATCCTGGCAAGGACATGGCACACAAAAAATACGTCTACCTCAACCCCGAAAAGGCGGCTCTTGACGACCTATGATGGGCCGCAGCTTGAAGTGTATAGACGACAACTATCTTGACACCTACCGACCGAAACGCCGTCGTATATGGCCGTACAAACTTTTACGTCTGTACTTTGGAATCCAGACCACATGGTATGTGCATTCCCACTTTACGTGCGATAGGCTCTCATAATCTTTCATACTAACTTCCTTCCCGACCTGCCCCTTCGGGGCCCTCGGGAAGAAAGTTTATCTCGCCTGACCGGCAAAGCCTATTGGGAGCGCACCAGCAGAGCTGGTGGTTTAATGGGATTAATTACGTGCCGTTTCTTGATCTTGTGGCTGATGTGGCAGTAGACGGTTTTCGACCCTATTGGCATGCACTTGGTGTGGATGTGGAATAGTGCGGAACAGAGGTCGCGTCTTGACCTTTGACAAAAAATCTACGTTTAAAGGGGGCACCCATTTACATGAGTCCCGTCGGTCACCTTATTTTGCTATAAAAAGTTGAATCGCCTGAAGGTTTTATTGATTTTTATAATGATATTAGGATAGTTTAATAAAAAGTAGCGGGCTGCCTCTTTCTGCTGCATTTCATATGAATCCTTATCAGACAGTTTTTCTGGGCACAGCTTATTTATCTGATAATAAATCCCGATTCATACAATCCAGCCTATATATCAAAGTCATAGAAACCTGACAGGAGGGATCATGCCACACGTTTCTCGGATAATCGACACGGGTTCAGCCACACGATTGTTGACACTTATCCTCCTCCTCCTCTTCTTCTTTTTCGTAAGCAGTCTTTCATTTGCCGGGTCCAACCCGGTCATCACAGCAGGACTTTGGATTGACGAAATCGGCAGCGGCGACCCTGCAAAAGATTCTCTTATTTTCGAGTATATTCCAGGTTTCAATGGGACGCAGGGTGTGGACAATGCCGGCCAGGCGAATAATATCGATTATCGAAAGACCGACAGAAACCAGACCATATTTAGGGATATCACTTTTCGCCCCCAAGCCGGACACACTCTTCTTCCATCCGGCAAAGGATATTTTTCTCTGCTCACGGCCCAGGACCGATTCTCAGAGACGGACAACTCAGCCATTCGCTTCATCACGACGGAAAAGCTGACACTTAAAGATACTATTTTCGACAGTGGCTCGCAGTGGCGTTTTCTCGGCACGACGAACGAGATACATCTCATAAACAGCGAATTTGGATTCTCCGTCAACGGCGAAGTGGTGTTCCGTGACGCACCGTTGGCAATCAACGCGGTCAGCGGCGACAATGCCTTTTTCAACTGGAATTTGAGCTATGCCGTAACCGTACCGACCACTCTCACAATCAGCCCCGGGGCGACATTTGAAATCCGCGATAGCGGAACGGAAGATCCATTGAGATTCGATGCTCCAATGGCAGTGACTGCAAACAATGCGTCCATGACTATTCGGGATTCAGTCGTAGACGCCTTCAAGGACCAAAATACGCGGTGGACATTCTCAAATGGGTCCAACCTTTCCGTGCAGGGGAGTAACACACGTCTCTCCGTGTATTCGCTTTCACTGGATCAATCCGATATACAGCTCGGAAACAGGGCTTTCCTCGTTACGGAAACACTCGCATTAAAAGATTCCGCTGTGTCCCTGGCCCCACAAAGTCGAATCACCATGAACTCCCTCGTTGTTTCGGGAAACAGCACGTTATCGGGTTCCGACACCCGTGATAATAACGTCCGGGTCACGACCATCATAGGAACAAATCCGGGGTCTACACTGACGCTTGACCGGCTGGAACGGGTTGACGTCATTTCCGGCGTATTCCTCGATGAGAACTTAAGTATTACCATTGACAATGACAGCAGATTGCGAATCGACAATCCAATCATTTTCGCAGGGGGAATAATTCACGCGCAGAATAGAGGAGTCTTTGATTTGTATGATGGTCAACCTGTCATTGTCCAGGCGGGAAACACGATCAAAGCAAGTCAATACGGAATAATTCGTGTGGGGCCTGACGGACTTCTGCCGATAACGCCAGCCCTGAACGTAGACATCAGTGACAATGGAACGCTTGATGTCGAGGGGCAATTGGTTGGCAATGGCACGGTAACGGTTGCTTCGGGTTCCAGCGCGTTGAACGTGTACAATCCGGGAAGCGATGCTGCGAAAGATGGCGTGCTAAGCCCCGGATCGAATTATTATACCGGCAGCGCCATTGGAACGATATCCACCGACGCGCGCGTCGGTTTTTATAACAGCGTTTCTGAACAGGGCATGAATGCATATTCACCGCAATCTCAAAAAGCGCTTCTCGACTCGGGGCTTTTCGATGGCGGCATCTATCGAACCGACTTACATGTCGACGCCAACGGAGTGACAACCAATGACCTTCTTGAATATGGTGACGGGGGGATCTACCTGGCTCAATTGGGCAAACTCGACGTTCATGTGTCTGGGAGCCCGTCCGCGGATGAACTCAACGGAAAGGAGTTCACCGTCATCGCAGCAAGGCCCGGAAAAACGGGAACAACCGATATCGAACTGAAAGGCCAGTCCATTCCCATTGGCGAGGGAGGAAGTGTCCCGGCGTTGATTGATTTTGGTGTCCTTGATAAGTCGACAAACGGACACCCGGATGTCACCCTGATCGCAGACAAAGATTATGACCACCTTGCCAAGCACCCCTCCCTGACAAGCAAGAATCACAAGGCCTCCGCAAACCTGCTGCTCAACGCCGTCAGTAAGGGCAATGAAACCGTCATCAACCAGTTGGATACCCTGACCAATGCCCAGGTCTCACAACACATAGATTCCATTCACCCCGAGCCCTACTCTTCGTACATCACAATCGCCCTGGAAAAAGCCGATATGGTCATGAATACCGTCCTTGACCAGACGGCGCAACGACGTGGAGTCAGTCCGGTAAAGGATAAAGGCCTGGACCTGCCGACGTTGCACAGACGTTTTTGGGCCGATAAAATTTACACAGAAGGCGACGTTGAAGGAAGCGGCGAACTGGGAGATTTCGACTACACTCTGGTCGGCCTGACCATGGGCCAGGATATCGTAGCATCAGAGACTCGCTCTCTCGGAGCGTATTTATCTTTCGGTTCACAGAAAATGGATGAACACGACAAGGCAATACAAGACTTTGACGGAAAAACATACCATCTTGGATTGTATCTCAATGCTTGGGACGTTCATCGTCTTAACCTGCACGGAGTCATGGGATATGCCTTTGGTGAGCACAATTCAGATCGACTTGCGCAGTTGTCTGAGCTGACAACGACAGCAACGGCAGATTACAGCAGTCACAGCTTCTATCTCGGGGGCAAAGGCACCATACAGGCGTACCAAAATGACTGGGTGACTCTGTCGCCAGAGCTTGGAGTCAAATATATATTTTACAGTCAGGAATCACTCACAGAATCAGGCAACCCTGACATCAGCCTCAAAGTGGATTCCGCAGACGCTCATTCAATTATCTCTTCGGGTGGCATGATGGCTCGCTTTGCATGTTTTTCAGAAAGAGTCCCGGTTTACCCCCTGGTATTTGTTCGATATGAACATGATTTTTACGCAAACAAAAACAACGAACACGAAATCGACGCAGCCCTTGTCTCACTGCCGGACTTCAAACAAACCTTTGTCGGACAAAACAGAGGTGAAAACGCATTCATCTCAGGAGTCGGTCTTGGCACCGATATTTCGAGTTCATTTCAGGTCCATTGTGATTTTGTCCATACGGAGCACAGCCATGGCCAAGAATGGAGCGCAAGCCTTGACCTGCTTTATGTCTGGTGATTTGATAAAAACAACCTAAAAGATCCTGATAAATTTATTCCAGCATGGAAAACCTTGGGAGCAGCCAAAGGTTAGAGTTCATGGGCTCTGCCGAATGAACTCTATGATGGAAGATCAACGAAAAGAGAGAATCAGCCATCACGTTTTTGGAATAGAGTGACGGACAAAAATTTTGACGTAGTTTCGTTCTGTCTATTCGCTATGATTAGACAGGGCGTATTACCCCAACAACTATTCCAAGTGAACGGCACTATGAACCAGGGGACAGAATGAACCAGGGGAACCAGGGGAACCAGGGGAACCAGGGAACCAGGGAACCAGAGAACCAGGGGACGAACCAGGGGACGAACCAGGGGACGGGCAAGATGCGCTTGATCTTTCAAACACCCCATGAGATGATCACCGAAAAGCCCAACACGCTTTATTTACTTTAAATTTATATTTAAGTCCCCTCTACCCTACCAGAGATTCTGACACGAAATTCCAAGGAGAAGAGCCTTATGCCTCGTATTCCCCGGATGCTCAGGACAGATTCAAACCAAAAAACGGTTTACCATGTAATCAGTCGCACGGCGTTGGACGGGTTGCCCTTTAAAGACGCTGAGAAAGACGAATTGGTTCGTGTCATCAAGCGATTTTCAATGGTGTATGCAGTGGAGGTCATCGGATTTTCAATTATGGGGAATCATTGGCATCTCCTCACTGAGATATTGCCGGTTTCCATGCTCTCGGATGATGAAGTGAGGCGTCGATTTATGCTTCTCTACACAAAAGGCACGGAGTTCCCTGAAGGCCAACTGGAGCACTACCGAGAACGGTTTTCAAGCTTGTCCTGGTATGTAAAGGATATCAAGCA
>NZ_JAQYWB010000064.1 GCF_030145185.1 Desulfoluna sp.
GGGCCAGGCGGGTGGCAGACTGCTGAGGGACCACGCCGAAGGATAAGACGGGTTTGGGCTCCACCGCCCCTGCCTGCAGAGGAATCAGCAACAGAAGCAGGCACCCGAGAATCCAGGCGGCCGGGGATAAGCCGGTCCGCCGGGGGAGGTGTTGTGATAAAAAGGGCGGCTCCTGGCCGCGGTCAGGGAGGGGCTTTTTGTTCATGGGAAAGCTCCTTTTTATGTCACGATTCAGTTCGCATCAAATCAAAAGAGTTTTGGGGACCAGGGGGAGCAAAAGGGTGCACAGGCACCGTCTCTACGGGGTTTCGCAGGGAGGGATGTTTTCACCGCCCTGGCCGCCTGAGGGAGAGTGAGCGGAAGCGTTTTTTAGAGAATGCAAGTGTCTCAGGCCTGTGTAACGGCGCGTCAGTGAGGTGTCCCATGACGTCTCTATCGATGCCTTGAGAGAATCGGGCGGGCTGCGTTGATGTTGAACGCTCGGGTAACTTTATCTTTATACCAGATTGATTCTCAGACGACAATCGGTCTTTCTCGGGTGACATTTTATTGACTAAGCGCGCGTTTTCTTTTGGCTGTCGCTTATATTTTTTTGTAAATCGGACCGAGATTCGTGTATGGCTATAGGGCGGTTTGACCTGGTGGCCCGTTGACCTGCCTTGGCCCTATTGTCCCATGGCTTTTCCATCGACAGCAACGGGGCTTTGTTGAAAAGAGTGATGAGACGAAATGAAGGAGGCGAACATGATTCAGAGCCTGTTCGGGTTGCTGGTATTGACGGCAATAGCCTGGGGGTTGAGTGAACAGCGGCAGGTGTCTCAGTGGCGCAATATTCTTATTGGGCTGGGACTTCAGTTTTTTCTGGCGCTTCTGCTGTTGAAATGGGCTCTGTTTCGAGACTTTTTTATCATGCTCAACGGGGCGGTTCTCGCCCTGGAAGAAGCCACCCAGGCAGGGACGGGGTTCGTGTTCGGTTACTTAGGGGGGGGGCGCTTTCCCTTTGAGGTGACGGCCCCCGGGGCCGATTTTATTCTCGCCTTTCGCGCCCTTCCCATTCTTCTTGTCATGAGCGCCTTATCCGCCTTGCTTTTTTACTGGCGCGTTCTGCCAAAGATTGTTCAGGGCTTTTCATGGCTTTTGCAGCGCAGCATGGGCGTGGGCGGGGCGCTGGGGGTGGGGGCCGCGGCCAATGTCTTTGTGGGGATGGTGGAGGCTCCGCTGCTGATCCGACCCTATCTGGCACAGCTTACCCGAAGCGAGTTGTTTGCCGTCATGACCTGCGGCATGGCCACGGTGGCCGGGACCGTCCTGGTTCTTTATGCCAGCTTTATCGGAAACATCATCCCCGATGCCCTCGGGCACATTCTGACGGCTTCCTTGATCAGTGTGCCTTCCGCTCTGATGGTTTCAAGGCTGATGGTTCCCGAAACCGGTGAGGAGACCTCCGGGGAGATCGATCCGTCTCAATCCGCGTCCAGCACCATGGATGCCATCAATCAGGGTACCATGGCCGGGTTGACTCTCTTCTTGAACGTCACCGCCATGCTCCTTGTTCTGGTCGCCCTGGTCCATCTCGTGAATCAGATGGTCGGCCTGCTGCCGGACGTCTATGGCTCGGCCTTGTCCCTCCAGCGCATTCTCGGCTGGCTGATGGCCCCCGTGGTCTGGCTCATGGGCATTCCCTGGGCCGAAGCCCAGACGGCAGGGAGCCTCATGGGTGTGAAGACCGTGCTCAATGAACTCCTGGCCTACCTTCAGCTGGCCAGCCTGCCCCCGGGGGCGCTGTCTCCCCGCAGCCAGATGATCATGACCTATGCCCTCTGCGGATTTGCCAACTTTGGCAGCCTGGGTATCATGCTGGGGGGATTCAGTACCATGGTCCCCGAACGCCGCGAAGAGATCGTCGGCCTCGGTTTGAAATCCATTGTTTCAGGAACCCTCGCCACGTGCATGACAGGCGCCATGGTGGGGGTAATGATGAACTGAGAAAGGGAGAGAACAGACCTTGAATGGCAAAGCGGCCCCCTCTGCTCCGCATAGAAGGGGGGGCGGCAGACATGTTCGTGACGGATAGCGTTGACCGCCGGAATGGATTGCTGTTAGTGTGTTTGGTGATTCATTTGACATGAAATAAGCAGGTTAAGCCTGCTCTGTGACCTGCTTTAAATGTGGCGCGCTTTGCCTCCTGAGTTCTTTTACCGAACGGTCCCCACCAAAGTACCTGCAGCTCCGGCCTTTTCGAGGCAGGGAGCTGGCCTTTACGTCCCAAGCGAATGGAGACGCATGGCAGGCCCCAAGGCCCGATGCGCATTCGCGCCCCCGCATTTGAAGTGTTTTCCCTGCCCATAACCTGTTGGAATCTCAAGTGTCGTCCAGGAGGACATGATGGAGAAAAAAAAGCTGTCTCATCCCTTTAATCCAAGCTTAGAGCCCGGTCCCATCCATAAAAACAAAGTGGTGACGGCTGAGGAGGCCGTGGAAATTGTCCAGAATGGCGATGTGATCGGGCTCGGCGGATTTGTCGGGAGCGGTTTCGCAGAGGAGATCGCCCTGGCGTTGGAGTCGCGATTTTTGACGACCGGACATCCCCGGGACCTGACCCTCTATTTTGCGGCCGGACAAGGGGACGGCCGGGACCGGGGGGTCAATCACCTCGCCCATGAGGGGATGATCAAGCGAGCCATCGGCGGGCACTGGGGGCTCATCCCCAAGATGCAGAAGCTGGCCATCGATAACAAGATCGAAGCGTATAATTTTCCCCAGGGCTGCCTGGCTCATATGTTGAGGGATGCCGGGGCGCATAAGCCCAGGACCATTACCCGAGTGGGGCTCGGGACGTATATCGATCCCCGTCACGGTGGGGGAAAGATCAACGAGCGGACCACCGAGGAGCTGGTGGAGCTGGTGACGTTTGACGGGAAAGAATATCTGGCCTACAAAACCCAGCCCATCGATGTGGCCTTTATTCGAGGCACCACCGCCGATATGGATGGGAACATCAGCATGGAGAAGGAGGCCTTGACCTTAGAGAGCCTTTCCCTGGCCATCGCTGCGAAAAACAACGACGGGTTTGTCATTGTCCAGGTGGAACGGGTCGCCGAAAAGGGGGCGCTTCCGCAGCGAAACGTTAAAATTCCGGGGGTTATGGTGGATTGCGTGGTGGTGGCGACCGCGCCTGAAAACCACATGCAGACCTTTGACGTGGCCTACAGCCCCGCCTTTGCCGGGGAGTTCCGGGTTCCCCTCTCCTCCATCAAGCCTCTCCCCTTAGACGAGCGCAAAATCATTGCGAGGCGAGCCGCCTTTGAGTTGATCCCCAACAGCGTCGTGAACTTAGGGATCGGGATGCCGGAAGGGGTGGCCAACGTGGCCGCCGAGGAGAATGTCTTTGATTACATCACCCTGACGGCAGAGCCTGGGGTCATCGGAGGCATTCCGGCCGGCGGCTTGAGCTTTGGTGCCGCCGCCAATGTGGATGCCATCATCGATCAGCCCTATCAGTTTGATTTTTATGATGGCGGTGGGCTGGATCTTTGCGTCCTCGGCCTTGCGCAGGCCGATCAGGCGGGCAATTTAAATGTCAGTAAATTCGGGTCGAGGCTTGCCGGATGCGGCGGGTTTATCAATATCAGCCAGAACGCCAAGAAGATTGTCTTTGTGGGGACCTTTACCGCCGGGGGGCTGAAGGTCTCCGTGGCCGACGGGACACTTCGCATCGACCAGGAGGGGAAAACCAAAAAATTTGTGGACGCGGTGGAGCAGATTACCTTTTCGGGACAGATTGCGACGGAGACCGGATATCCGGTTCTTTATATCACCGAACGATGCGTCTTCGAGCTTTCATCGGAGGGGCTGGTGCTGACGGAGATCGCACCGGGGATCGACCTCGAACGGGATATTCTGTCACAGATGGATTTTCGGCCGGTGATCACGGGAGAGCCCCGGCTCATGGATCGGCGCCTTTTTGCCCCCGAGGCCATGGGGCTCAAGGGCGAGCTCCTCTCCATTCCCCTCGAACGCCGTCTGGGTTACGACCCGGATCAAGGGGTGTTCTACGTTAACTTCGAAGGCCTCTCCATCCGCTCCCGTGATGAAATTGTGTCGATCGAAGCGCAGGTGGCCGCCATCCTGTCCCCCGTGGGCGCGAGGGTGAAAGCCATTGTGAACTATGACAACTTTGATATTTCTCCAGAGCTGATTGATGAGTACATGGATATGGTGAAATCCATCATGGATCGTTTCTACAGCGATGTGACGCGCTACACCACCAGTACCTTTATGCGGATGAAGATGGGGGAGTCCCTGAAAGCGAGAAATCTCTCGCCCCATATTTATGAAACACGCTCGGAAGCCTCAGCGGCTCTCAAGTAAGACATTGCAATGCCCGTGGCCTTCAAGGTGGCACACCTTGCCGCCGGAGTTATTCCGGTTCATGTCAACCCGTGAATTGGCACTGAAGCACCGGCAGCTCATGCCCTTGCGACAGCCGTTGCCTTCCCTCAGCCATCACGCGAATGCGGAAGCGAGGTACCCGGAGTACCAGCCGCCGAAGAGCATTCGCAAACCCGCTTTCAAGGTGGCGCCACCTTGCCGCCGGAGGCCTGCTTTTTTCAATCCTTATTTTTTAAGCAGAAAGACCCCGACAAAGATCATCCCGGTGGATAGAACGTCCATCAGCTCGATGGGCTCGCCCACAAGGAGCCACCCGATGAAAAGGGCGACCACCGGGGGCAGGTAGGTGACGGAGGATGCGGCCACGGCGCCCAGGGTCTCTACGATGTAGTAGTAGAGGATGTAGGCGAGGCCGGTGCCGAGGATGCCCAGGCCCACGATGAGGCCGATGGAGGCGTGGGGGTCGGTCCAGAGGGTACCGATTCCGGCGGTGTCTGTGAGAAGGGACAGGATGAGAAGACCGAAGCCGAGCTGGTAGGTGGTCAGCGCCGCCGCCGGGATGCGCAAGGGGACGATAAACTTGCGGGCGTAGACAAAGGAGCCACCCACGCTTAACGAGCCGGCGATCATGTAGCCGATCCCTTCCAGATTGGTGGTGAGCACTTCCTGGCCAGAGGGCCGGGCAATGAGCACCACACCTGCAAACGCGATGAGCACGCCGGTAATGTTGCGCACGGAGGCCTTCTCTTCAGGGATAAAAAGGAGGGCCATGATAAAGGCAAAAAGGGGGATCGCGCCGCTGACCGCCCCGGCAATGCCGGAGAGCAGCAAATCCGCGCCTTTCGAAAAGACGTCTTAGTAGAAGGCGGTGGCCAGGATGGACATCACGATAAAATGGTGCGCATGGCGAAGGTGACGCAGGTGGAGCGACCGCCTGGCCCCCGCATAGATCAGCACAGGGATCAACCCGAAGAGCACCCGGAATAAGACAATCTGCCCGGGCGATATCAGGGCAACCGCCATTTTCATGTAGATAAAGTTGCTTCCCCAGACGGCTCCGAGAACGGCGAAAATAAGAAGGGGAAGATGTTTTCTCTGGGACGTCATGGGTTGCGGGTCCTTATGGTGTGGAAAGAAGGAGCCTCTTTCGCATTACGAATTTATTCAACGATAAGAACGTCTCCTGGTTCTGGAAGACGAAGTGCCATTAACTCAGCGTCTTTGAGTTCTCGGCCAAACCATAGATAGGCCTTTCTGGCTCCCACGGCATACGATAATTTTATTAATGCCTTATTTTCACTGTGAGAGGGTGCCCCACCCATTTTTTTTGTTGGATGCATAATGATGATGGGTTTAACCCATTTCTTTCTTTCGGTAATTTTCGACATAAAATGCACCAACGTGGCGTGTGCAACGTCGAAATCACTTATGCCGCCTTCTGGATGAGAAAAACCATTATGAATCGAAATGTCAGGATTTGATGTCTTTTCAACGTCAGCCCCAATCGCAAGGATGATTTTTTTACCCTGCCTGTTTTTTTTTATCGCCAGAAGTGGCCTGTCTTCATACGTTTTCCCCGTTTCGACATGCTTCACGGACACCCAGTCACCGCTGAATTTTATATAAAAAGTATGTCGAAAGAATGTGTCACACAAAAAATTAAGCATGGTTTATCTTCCCTGAAGCCATCGAACGCGCACGGATGGGCTTGTGCTCCTGCGGCATGGGCGTGATCGTTTGAGGTGACCCGGTCCTTATACCCGCATACAAGGCCAGGTCCCTGGAGACGTCAGCATAGCATGACGAATGGGGCTTGGAGGGCGTGCTTTTAAAAATCAGACTCAACGGTCCAGTCAAGCAATTGAACCGCACGGAGTTTCTTTGCGGTTTTTCGGTCCACCCCATAGATGGTCTGGTAGAAATCGAGGACCCATTGATGAACCTTTATGTCGGCAAACCGGTCGGGGTATGCTGTTTTTGCGATGACCATCAAGTCGATGGGGTGTTCGATTCGTGATGCATCGCAGTTTGACGGGGTGAAGGGGAGGGCGCTGACGTTTTTTTCCCTCACCGCTTTCAGGTCCTGGAAATCCTGGTAGTAGGGAGCGTTGTAGATCTCTTCAGGGGGATGATACCCGAAGGACGTTGTGAGAATGAGAATGTCCGGGTTGATGGCGAAAACCTGTTCGGCGCTTAGCAATCCTGTGTCCGGGGTATGATATTTTACGTTGTACGCACTCTTCGCGTTGACGATCTCTTCGATATAATACTTGATGATGCCACTTCGGGCATTCCCGGCGCCTCCGGCGCTTCTGGCTTTGGATGAAAGCCCCAATGCCAGGACCCTTGGTTTTTGAGATTCGGGGACGTCCTTTGTTCTATCCTGAATGGCTTTGACGCTGTTTTGGAGAATGGCCGCGATCTGATTGGCTTTTTCTTCTTTGCCGAATATTTGGCCGATCAGGCGAATCTCTTCGGGGATTTTATTGAGATTCGGGGTGTCAAGGCATGGGGGGGCAAACAGAGTGACAACGGGTATCCCAAGGGACTCAATGATGGTGATGTTTTTGGTCAGGATCTGGCTGGAGGTGCCCCAGGAGGCAGAGCAGGAACCGGCTCTTATAATGACGACATCCGGCTCCAGGCTCGCAAGGGTTTCAAAGTTGATCCCGCTTGCGTCTTTAACCAGGGGTAAATGGGCAAATCTGGGATTCAGATACCGGACAGGATTCATGCAGTCGGTATATGAGTAGTCCTTTCCTGAGATGCTGGGGATGGTATAACTGGATGTTTTTCTCAAGGATTTTGAGCCCAGTCCGACAATTTTTTTGGATTCCCCTAAAAGGGTGATGATCCCTTCGGTCAGCCCATCGTCTATGGTGACAATTCGGTGAAGGGTGGCCGGTATTCTGACCTGTTCACCCCGGAGATCGGTGATGACCCGGTAGTCCTCGGCAGCCAGATTCTGTATGCCGATGGTAAAGAAAAAAAATAAAAAAAGAATGATGTATGCTGCGGAACCGCGAGTGGGTTTCATGATGTCTGCTCCATCTCTAAAAATCTGTTGAGTATGCGTTTATTGGTCTTCGTCATCGTTTGGGCCGCGACCTTCAAAAAAACCGAGAAAGATCGACCGAAACGGAGCGCCGCACTCCGGTGCGGCTTTTTAGTCCGTCGTTACCCGTGCCGTACAGGAGTGCGGCGCTCCAGGGGACAAGGGTGTTCGGGGGGTGATGTAATACGCGGATGGCCCAAACGATGATCAAGGCCCGTTTATTCTATAAAATAAGGCCAGACGTTTCGTCTGCGGCGGGGCCGCCGGAGGCCTTTTTCAGGGTCCAGTCCATCCATTGGGCGGACCGGAGGCCTTGAGCCGTTTCCGTGTCCACCCCGTAGACATGTTGGTAAAAATCGAGCAGCCAGTCGGCCAGGTTCACATCCTGAAAACGTTTCGGATAGGATGCCTTGGCGATGACCATGGCGTCGATGGGATACTCCAGCCGTTTGGAGCAGTTGCAGGGAGACCAGGGCAGGGCGGCCACGCGTCTGTTCTTTACGGCCGAAAGATCTTGAAGGTTCTGGTAATAAGGGGCCTCATACAGCTCTCTTGGAGGATGGTAGCCAGAGGCTGTGCAGAGGACGATTACATCCGGATTCAAGGCCAGCAGCTGTTCTGCGTTGATCTTCTTGAAATAGCCCGATTCCCTGAAGGCGTTTCTGGCGTGGACGATCTCTTCCACGAAATGAGCCTCGATGGTGTTCAACCCGAACACCTGGCCCGCTCCGCCGGCTTTTCTCGCTCTGGGGGAGGGTCCGAAGACCAGGGTGGTGGGTTTCTCCTCTTCGGGAATGGATTGGGTCCTCTCCTGAATCATCGCCACCTGGGCCTGGAGATACCCGGCAAGTTCGAAAGCCTTGGCCCTCTTATTAAACACCTCCCCCACAATTCTGATCTCTTCTGAGATTCCGGAGACCGAAGGGGCCTTCCCGCAGTTGGTCCCATGGATCACCACCACCGGAAATCCAAGGGCTTCCACCATTTCAATGGTCTTCGTGGCGGTTTCATCTCCTTCATAGCGAAGGGTGCAGGAGCCGATTCTCACGATCACCACCTCCGGGTCCGCCTTGACCAGCGCCTCATAATTGATCGGGGTTCCGGATTTTGCCACCCGGGGCAGGTCCTTGATCCACGGGTTGAGGCGGAGTACCGGGTTCATGCCGTCCTGGCAGGAAAAATTCTGTCCAGACACCGAAGGAAAAGAGTATTTGAAATGTCTCTGAAGGCACGATGACCCCACGGCGACCAGGGTCTCCTGGACGCCCAGGGCGGTCATGACCCCTTCCACAAGCCCGTCGCTGACCGTGGCCACCCGCTTGATCTCAGAGGGAATCGAGACCTGGATTCCGCGGCTGTCCACGACGGTCCGTTGGGGCTCGGCCAGGCAGGGTGCTCCCTGCAACGCAGTCACCAGCCAGACAAGGGTGAGGATCATAGGCAGGGTCGATTTTCCGGGCATTATGACACTCCAATGCTGCTTTTTATGGGTGAAGGCGCGCGGCGGCTCAGCGAAGGAAGGCCCTTTTTGTCACGGGACTCCCCTGCGTTTTGTGAGGTGACGTCCCACCATATTTTTACCCGTGTCGATGAGTTTTTCTGGATCCAGTGGCCGTCTTTCTCCAAAAGGTTTTTCTCCAGATAATTTTTAAGCAGGGTCTCCTGGGCTTGGTTTTTTATCTGGTACCTGCGCTTGGACTGATCCACGGCATCTGCCAGGGAGTCATAGACGGTGTCGTGATCTATGGTGAAGACCTCCATGTTTGGATAGATGCCCATCTGATAGAGCAGGTTGTACAGGGTGTCGCATCGGGGCATGGGAGTGTAGGGGGTGTTGTGGAGGGTTTTCCAGAGATATTGGGAGTGTTTGTCCCAGGCGGTTTCCCCGGCAAACCAGAGGAGGCAGACATAACGTGAAGAGACGTGAACCATTTTCTCGATGGCCGCTTTCATGTTTTCCATGCCCAGGGAAAAAGAGGCAATCACCAGGTCGTAGGGGGGGAGCAGGTCGGTTTCGCAGCAGACCTCCTCCCATCTTTTCTGGACCAGATGAATGTTGGTTCGCCCCGCTGCCCGGGCATGGTCTGTCAGGAGGTCCGTCATCCCTTCCGCAGGTTCCACGGCCGTCACCTGGGCGAACCGGCAGGCCATGGGAATGGCGAGGTTTCCAGGGCCGGCCCCTACATCCAGAATGCGTGAGTTGGCGCTTAAGTCAAACCCTGACAGCGTTCGCTCCAGGCGGTGATCCATATTTTTTCGGGTCATCTCCCAAAATCGTTTGGCAGCTGTTCGATCTTGCCACTGAGATCCGCAATCGTTCTGGATGATCTCGTTGTGTTTTCGAACCTGTTTACTCCACACGTCATTCCAACGTTCTGCTGTATTGGCTTTCATCCGTCTTTTTTACTCCATCATAAAAGGTTGTCTGCCTGTCTTTCACATCGCTCGGAGTTGCCCCTTGGGACGCCCTTCTGTCAAATGACTCGGAAACACTATTTTTGACCCATTCAGTCGGCCCACGTCACACATATCGCTGTAAATCAGATTCAATGTCTCCCGGGTGATGACCTGCTCGGGTTTGCCCTTGGCCACCACCTTTCGGTCGCCCAGCACCACCACCTCATCGCAGAACCAGGACACATGATTGGGGTCGTGGGTGCAGGCCAGAATGGTGACGCCGCTGTCTGCAATTTTTCTGATGGTGTTCCAGATTTTGATCTGGTTTGAAAAATCAAGGGCCGAGGTGGGCTCATCCAGAAACATAATCTCCGTCTCCTGGGCGATGGCTCGGGCCATGAGCACCATTTGCCGCTGCCCACCGGACAGGGAGTTGTAGGTCTTGTCAGCCAGGTGTTCCATGGACAGAAGCGCCAGGGCCTCTTCTGCTTTTTCTTTCTCCTGCCTGGTCACCCCGAAGAGTCCGTTCATGTGCGGGGTTCGCCCCATGAGCACCACTTCTCTGACAAGATAGGGAAAGGGTGGTTTGTGGTCCTGGGGGACGTAGGCCACGGTTTTTGCCATCTCCCGGATGCCCATTTTGTGAATACTTTTTCCCTTCATCATGACCCGGCCCTCTTGGAAGGTGAGCAGCTTCAGGCAGCATCGGAACAGCGTGGATTTGCCGCTTCCATTGGGTCCGAACAAGCCGCAAAGGCTCCCTCGGCCCACATGGAAGGTGATGCCATCAAGGATCGACTCTTCTCTGGACCCGTAACTGCAGTTCAACGCGTCAACATGAAGCATTACACGCCTCCGAATGCCGACTGTCCCCGGGACCTGAGAAGAAAAAACAGGTAGGGGGCGCCGGCGATGGATGTGATGATTCCGATGGGGATTTCCACGTCGAGAAGTGTTCGTGCCGCGGTGTCACAGCAGATCAGGTAAATCCCGCCAAGAATGGAGGCCAAAGGAATCAGGTACCGGTGATCCGGTCCGAGGATCATTCGGGCCGCATGGGGCATCATCAGCCCCACCCAGGCGATGATGCCCGCCGATGAAACGGCCACGGCCGTGGACAGGGTGGCCAGCGTAATCAAGATAAATTTCAGGAGTTCAGGGTTGACCCCCAGGGTTTTGGCCTCATCATCCCCCATGGAGAGAATGTTGAGTTTCCAGCTTTGGGACCAGATGATGACAAAGGAGGTCAAAATAATGGGGGTGAGAAGGGCGACGTCGTTCCAGGACGCATAGTAAAAACCGCCCATGAGCCAGAAGACGATCTCACGCAGGGCGGAATCTTCAGCGATGAATTTCATGATTCCCACCAGCGCAGAAAACACCGATCCCACGATCACACCGGAAAGGATGAGCAGGATCACGGGTGTCTCGCCACGGGTATGCGCCAGAAAGTAAGCGATGGTGACGGCGGCTAAAGCGAAGAGGAAGGCCAGGGACTGAACGGAGAGGAAAAAACCCGGAAGGACGATTCCCAAAGCGGCTCCGAAGGCGGCTCCGGATGAGATCCCGAGAATGTAGGGCTCCACCAGTGGGTTTCGAAAGCACCCCTGAAACACGGCCCCGGACAGGGACAGGGCAATGCCTGTGTTGATCGCCAGAAGGATTCTCGGAAGCCTGATTTTCCACACAATGGTGTTGTGAAGGCGATCGACCGCCGGCAGGGTAAAGAAGGGGTCGCAATGAAATCGGATGACATGGAGGATGTCGGAGACATCAAGCTGATAAGCCCCACAGGTCATGGCGGCCAAGGCCACCCCCACGAGCAGGAGAAAGGAGAGAAGGAGGATGACACATTTCCGGTCGAGGAGAGCCCATGCCCGTCCGGTTTGGCGATGAATCTTTACAACATGACCCGTGCTTGCATTCAACATAGCATTTCTCCAAAAAAAAACCCAAAAGGCAATGACTTAAAACAGAGCCTTCGTGGCTTGAATTCAGGTGAAAATGAATGTGCAAAACGGGTACCTCAAAAAGAGGGACTGCAATCCTTATTAAAATAAGGACGTCTTCTTTTTCCTTGTAACGATCGAGGAAATATGGGCCACAGCCTTCATGGCTGTTATATAACTTTTACTACGATTATGGGCCTTGAATGTCAATATTAATCTATATTTCATTGGTGTAGAAAATAACAACCTCTGGCGTTGAACGATTCGGGCTAAAAAGGGCTTCAATAATGTCTGAACCACGAAAAGCACGATAAAAGCCATAGGTCTAAAATAAAAGTAACGATTCAGCTCATGAAAGGTTGGGGTGTCTTTTTACAAAATAGCCAACATGGCTTTGTAAAGAATCATTCCCCCCATTGCTCCCAGAATCGAAAAGAAAATTTTCCGATACGAAAAATCCCCGACAACCTGTGAAAGACGAATGCCGATCCAGCATCCGGTGACGGCGGAGGGGAGGGCCACCAGGGCCAGGGTGAGGGAGGCGAGGCTTTGAAATCCGGCCAGGGTCTGGGCGGTGATCATGATGGCTCCGGCGCACATGAAGAAACTGCCGATGCCGGCTTTGATCTGGTCCTGTTTCCAGCCGGTCAGAGAGGTGTAGACGATGGTGGGGGGCCCTCCCATGCCAAAGGAGGTGCCGATGGCTGACGAACAGAAACCCGCAAGAACGCCCCAGTATCTGGACACCACGCGCCGGGAGGTTCCTTCAAAGAAGAGGCCCCAGCAGGCGTAGGCGATGAGAAAGAGGCCCATGGCGAGTTTCAGGGCGTCACCGGGGAGTCTTTTCATGAGGGTGACGCCGGTGAGGGCACCGGGGAGGGCGCCGAGGATGAGGGGGCGGAGTCGGTTCCAGTCTGCGTATTTTCGAAAGGTGAGCCCCATCTGCAGGCTCATGGCGAGGCCGATGATGGTTCCGGCGGGGATGGCGAGGGGCAGCTCAATGAATTGGGTGGTCAGAGGTGTGGCGACAAGGGCGCATCCGAACCCGGCGAAGCCGTTGACAAAGCCGCCGAGTCCCCAGAAGAGGGCCATGATCAGGTAGTCATTCATGTCTTGAATCTTTCAAAAACGATGCCCAGCCTCTTCATTACGGAGAGCATTGGACCTCTGTATTAAAATTCAAGTCAATAACGCTTTGGCCTGTGTTTGTAAAAGACTCTTTTTTATGTCGCAGAGAGAGGGCTCAGGCTGACAGGGGCCTTTCTCTATCTCCCGGGGTTTTCTCCGGTCTTGAGTCGGGGGACCGGGCACCCCTTTTAATCGAGTGTTCGAGAAAATTTTCCCGGCTGTCTGCAAAAATTGATTAATGTGGCTGAAAAAAGTATAGTTGTCATTGGGCCGGTTTCCGGCCATTGAAGGACGCATTTCTGGTTGTGCCAGCCTTGTATAAACGCACGGTGAATGTGTCGGCTTTCGTCCGGCTTTTCCCGTCAATACGGGCTTCGACTGTGAATCAGTCGGTGAGATCGCAGATGGGTATCAGCGGTATGGGCCGATGGAATGAGGCTGGTTCTCCCAGGGTTCGGCGTACGCCACTTTAAATAAGGAGACACGGGCATGGGCGAAAAGGGAAAAAAAGACAAGGGCAAGAAGGAAGACCAGAAAAAAGCTCAACTGAGTCTCAAGGAAAAAAGAAAAGTGAAAAAAGATAAGAAATCCTGATGAAAGGGCGTCTCATCAGGCGTTAAATGATGAACACAGACGTTATGTGGCTGTAGCGATAAGAGATCCTTCGAACTGTCACACACCGCGTCATGGTTTATTTGCAAGGGAGTGGGGTCAGGCTATGCTTTGACAACGCTCCTTTTTTAATTTTAGCCTCCCTCCCCTTCGTTCAGGGCCGCCTCGATACCTCTTCCCCTCCAACCGACCTCCCCAAGCCCCCCTGTGGCTCACGGGTGAGCACCCTCGAATGACGGTTAAGATCCCCCATGCTCCTCGAAACCCTGTTTATCGTTATGAGAATGATGGCTTTCTGTGATGGCCGTGACCGGTTGGTTTCGATCTGCGTTTAAATGGGTGGGTTGGGTCTTTCTGTGGTGTGTGGGGGCGCGATGTGGATTGATTATTATAATGATAATATTTATCAGAGTGATAATTCGTTGACGGACGGTCATTTTCTATAGTGAACAATATAAACTGCATTATCAGATGTTTTTCATTATTTTCCTTAAAAGAGTCATCTGGCGTACAATTTGCAAAACCTCACGGGCAGGAGATTCATTGGATGCGGTTCTCGAAGCGCCGGATGGGAGGAGCTTTGGCTTTTTCTCCGTGCTGTGACGAGCCGGTTCGTCAAGGTGAAAATCAGTCCCTTACGGGGGGCACGGAGGGTTTGACCGTGCCGGGCTGATTTTCCCAAACAACATGTTGATATGTGAGGTAATCAGATGAGTAGTGATGTTTGCAACAAAGACCTTCTTCCGACGACGGCGTCTGGAAGGACCTTGAGTTTTCTTGATTTTACTCTCCTTTGGGCGGGGATGACCGTTAATATTGCCGGTTTTGCCATCGGGGCTCAGTTATACCCCCAGCTTGCGCCTGTTTCTGTTCTCTGGGCGATTTTCGGCGCCTACATGATGGTGACCGTGTTGCTCGTGCTTAACGGGGACATGGGGATTAAGTATGGGATCACCTTTGCCGTCTATATGCGGGCATGCTACGGGTACAAGGGCTCGTGGATACCCGGGCTGATTCGAACCATTCCCTGCTTTTTCTGGTTCGGGTTTCAGACCTGGGTGGGGGCTCTGGCCATTGACTCGGTGGTGAGCATGCTCACCGGGTTCACCTGTCTTCCACTCTGGATTATCCTGTTTGCGGCCATGCAAATCGTCAACGCCGTGTATGGGTTGAAAGCGATGGCAAAATTTGATCTGGTGGCTATCCCCATGCTCGCCATCGTCTTTATTGCTATCTTTTTGTGGATGCTTAAAGCCAATGACGCGTCTTTCGTTGCAGACATTCTTCATGCTCCGGCTGAAAACACCTACTCCATGGCCTTTGCCATCATGGGGATCGCCGGTGGGTGGATCACCATGGCGTTGAACAGCCCGGACCTGACCCGTCAGCTCAAGATCAAAAACATCGATGGCCAGGGCTTTGTCGGCCGTAACACGATCCCCTTTGCCGGGCAGTTTCTGGGGCTGGTGTTTGCCGGTGCTCTGATTCTTATCGTGGGCCTTACCTCCAGTATTCTCATCGGAGAATGGAACCCTATTGATGTGGTGGCAAAGACCTTCGGCCCGGACAAGCCCATCATTCTTTTTATTTGTTTTTTGACCATCACCTTTGCCCAGTGGTCTACCAACACGGCTGCCAACCTGATGCCGCCGACGTATATCCTCCTCAACTCTTTTCCCAAGCTTTCCTACGCCAAGGCCACAGTGATCAGTGGCATTATAGGCATTGCGATCATGCCCTGGGAGTTCTGTGATTATCTCGTGCAGTTTCAGGTTTTTTCCTCCAGCCTTTTGGGCCCCATCTGCGGCATCATGCTCGCCGATTATTACATCATCCGCAAGATGGTCCTCAACGTGGAGGATCTATATAAAAGCAGCGGTCAGTACACCTACGCAGGGGGCTTCAACCCGGCGGCCATCATCACCACCCTGGGGGCCTTTGTGGTCGGTTACTTTGTTCCGGATTATGCCTTTTTCGTCACCTTTATCATCGGCGTTGTCGGCTACCTTATCCTGATGCGCTGTATGGTCATGCCCAAATACGAACAGAATGTGGGCCGGGAAGTGCTTCTGACTGTGGAAGAGTAGGCAGTCCCCTCAGCCTTCACGCGAATGCGAACGCATTTCAGCCCGGAGTGATGACTCCCCGTGCGCATTCGCAAACCCGCTTTCAAGGTGGCGCCACCTTGCCGCCGGAGGCATGTTTTTATTTTTTTTATCAACGAGGAAGAGCATCATGTTTGATCTTTTGATTCGCAATGGGCGTGTGGTCTCTACGGAGGCCACGGTTCGCACGGATGTGGCCATCAAGGACGGAAAAATTGTGGCGTTGGGGTTGTTTGACGACACGGTGACGGCAACCCGTGTTATTGACGCCGACGGCAAGTATCTTCTCCCCGGGATCGTGGATGCTCATATGCATGTTGAGGCCCCTTTTCAGGGCTGTTTCGGGGCCAATGATTTCTTTTCGCAGAGTGTCTCGGCCGTGTTTGGCGGCGTGACCACCATCATGGATTTTACCAACACCTTCCCGGGAGATTCGGTGAAGGTTCAGCTGGAGAAACGCATTGAGGAGATGAGCAAATCGGCGGTGGACTTTGGGGTTCACTGCAAATTTGTGGAGGCACCTGAGGCGATCCTCAAGGAGATCCCCGAGATTATCAAGATGGGGTGCCCTTCCTTCAAGATGTTCATGACGTACCGCAAAGAAGGCGTGATGTCCGATGATGAGACCCTGCTGAAAATTTTCAAGCTGGCCAAGGAGCACGGGGGGCTGCCTTTGATTCACGCCGAGTCCAATGCCATCGCCGAGAGCAATATTGAGGCGTCACGCGCGGCCGGCACTCTGGGCTGGACCGATTTTGCCAAGGCCAAGCCTGTCCTTTGCGAGACCGAAGCGGTGAGCCGTGCCGTGCTCTTCAGTAAATATTGCGGCAATGCCCTGCTGCTGGTCCATACCACCAATGAGCCATCACTGGATATCGCCCGGACCGCACAGGCCGAAGGACACCCCATCTATGTGGAAACCTGTCCCCATTATCTCACTCTTTTTAAGGACCTTTATGAAGATGAGGCGCGAGGTCATCTGACCATCTGCTCTCCTCCCCTGCGGACGCAGGTGGAGGCTGATGCCTTGTGGAAGGGGCTCGCCGACGGCTCCATCTGCGTGACCGGCTCGGATGACTGCACCTACTCTGTGGAAGAGAAGGAGATGTTCCTCGAAAAGGATGCCGATGGGACCATCATTCCCGATTTTACCAAGGTGGTGAACGGTCTCTCCGGCCTGGAAGTCCGTCTGCCGATTTTACTCTCCGAAGGCGTGGCCAAGGGCCGTCTCAGCCTGAATCGGCTGGTGGCGCTTACCAGCACCAACGTGGCCAAGCTCTCGGGGTGCTACCCGCAAAAGGGCATCCTCGCGCCGGGAAGTGATGCGGATATCACCCTGGTGGATCTGGATCGGGAGTGGACGCTCTCTGCCGAGACGCTTCACAACAACATCGATTACTGCCTGCATGACGGCCTGAAGATTAAGGGCGGTGTAGAGATGACCATCGCCTGTGGCAAGGTGGTGATGGAGGAGGGTCAATTTAAAGGGAAACGCGGAGAAGGCCGGTTCCTTCATCGGCGTATCGACGAAGAGATCCTCTCCGGATACGCTTTGTAGGCTCGCAACGGAACGTCCCTTCCTGGGACGATGGAAAAAGGCCTTCGGCAGGCAGGGGATACATCTCCTGCACCCCAGGTTTGCGAATGTGATCAGCCCTTGTACCTCGGTCTGATCACATTTGCTTTTTGAGATGTATTAAGGCTTGTTTGTTGACCTTTTCAAGCGTTTAGCCCGGATATTTCATGAGAAAACAATCAAGACTAAGGACTCATCCGTAATGGCAGTTCTTCGCAGTCATATTTTCAGTCGTTTCAAAAATGCAAAATGTAATCCACGGTATTCTGTCTGATTTTCTCACCCAACCCGTGAAATATCCGGGTTAGCCCCCGGCAGGAACGCCGGAGGCACAAGCTGAATCCTTCCATTTATTTTTTACAGGAGCCCTGACTTTATTACAGGCCGGATTTAAACTAAGGAAACGGCCTGCTTTAAATGGATTCTGCGCGCCCTGCGTATTTACACCCTCTTGTCCCCCATGGTCTTGCCATGAATCTCTCCCGTACCGCACCGCAGGCCTCCCCGATGTTTTGTCTTCAGTCCCCTCCCCGATGCATGGAAACCAAAGGTTGACAATGGCTGCGTCGGGATGCGTTGGGGTGAGAGCGTCCTGCCTTTTATCGTTGTTTTTTAATAGAAACATGATTATCCTTCGGAACCCGAAGTCTATGCATTCCTATATTTTCGAATGGTGAATAAAGGCATCAGCCCTTTTTTTGTTTGAGCTATCGTTGTGGTTGATTTCAGAGGGAAGAGGTCGGGTTTGGAGAGAGGGATAGAAAAAGGAAAGAGGGACAGGTCACGCCATTTTACGTTCACAGGTGAGACGTTGTCTGAATGCCAGGCTCCACCGGCTGGATTATATGAAGTTGCTGGTGTCCCAGGGCTCCAGCATGAAGATTTGTGATGTGCATGAAAACTCCATTGCCTTTACGACCCTCGATTCAGACGAGCGGAATGATGAATCAAATACGAAGGCCAGTGCCACACTGGATATATTGAAATATATCGTGGAACAAGGCGGCGAGGTTGTCAAAGGCAACGATCGAGGGGTGACCCCCCTGATGGCCGCCATGAGCACAGAGGTTGTCGAGTTTTTACTCGACAACGGGGCCGAGATCAATGCCAGGACGGATCATGGGGGGACGGCGTTGCACAGGGCTGCGAACAACCGCAAGCTGGCGGTCGCGGAAGCCTTGGTAAACGCCGGGGCAGATTTGAATTTTACAGAGGATTATCATGGTTATTCAGCACTGCATATGGCCGTTGATTTTAACAATATAGAGAGGGTCACTTTGTTGGTGAACCATGGCATTAACAGGGATTTAAAGGACCATAACGGGGAAACAGCCCTTGACCTGGCAAAATCAAAAAGTAAGGTGAACCCAACGATCGTCAGCCTCATAGAAAAAGGAAAATGAACCGGATCTATTTCGTCATGGTGGTGACCGTCAGGCTTGCTTCGGCATGTAGGGCTGTCTTCTTTTTTTTGAGCATCAGGCCGCGGGTGGTCACCACCGCCTCGGCGGGGCGGGTTTTTTCCTTTAGAGGGGTTCCCACCTTGTAGAGCTCGGTGGTGGGGTCACGGAAGGTGTAGGGCACCCTGTCTTCGAGATCTTCTGTGGCGGCAAAGACCTGAAGGGTCTCCACGCCATAGGGCGGGACGGCCTCAAATTCGCCCAGTTCCACCCATTTACCTGCTTCGTCAGGCCCCACATAGGAGACAAACCGTCGGTTGCCCGGGGAGTTGCTCAACTCAACCAGGTATGTGTAGGCATCGTCCTTGAAGGTGTGGCTCATGAGATAGAAGTAGCCCGGCTGGTTCATCTTGATGAGGAGGGTGATGGTGTCTCCGCCTTTGTAGAGAAGATCGGAGCGTCCGTTGGCTGTCTTGATATCGATGGAGAAGTCGTTTGAGATGACCATGCCCGAGGCGATGAGTTTCTCAAAATCAAGGGTCGCCGGCTTGATCTGGTATCCCTTGTAAGCGGAGGGCAGAAACAGGCTCATGGAGGTCTGCAGGGTGTTTTGCTGCTGGTCTATCAATCGGTAGGTGAGCTCGATGGCGTTGTCCAGGAGGGTGTATTCTCCGGTCATGATGTAGGCGGCGGAGGACAGGCTGGGACTGGTATTGACGTAAATGGAGAGATGGTCTTTAACGGCGCTGGCGAATTGGGTGATCTCACGTGAGGCGCCGGCCGTGGGCGGGAAGATGTAGATTCCTTTTTTGGAGATGCCACGGGCCATGAGTTTGAGCCCGGCATCCAGGGTGTCTGCCTTTTTTTCCAGCTGTCGGATGCGTGCCTTTACTTCGGCGTCGGTGACATCCAGAGGGGGCTGGGGGGGCATGCCGAGGAGGCGGGCCACAAGACTGAGGCGCTCGAACCGATCGATTTGGGTGAGGGCCTCTTGAAGCAGGGCTGTTTTTTCCGTGTTGGTCGGGGCCTTGTCTGTTTTGGACAGGGTTTGATTCATCGCTTGATGAACTGTGGACCGTTCTTTTTCGTACAGGGGACGTGTGGTGTCGGAGAGGCGGGCGATGGCCTTGAAGTCGGCCCCGGCTGGATCAACGGAGAGCTCTACCCCAAGAAGGGGAAGGCGTGATGAGACATCAAGGTGTTTGGTTTTCAGGGTGTCCGCGGTCGTTCCCGTCTGGGTGGTCACAGAGCTGAATTCACTGACCACCTCCACATGGAGGTTCTGGGAGAGGTCGGCTAAGGCCTCTTTTTTGGCTTCCTCCCGGGAAGGGCCGAACCCCTGCCCGGAAAACGTCTGGGCATGTAGAGACGTGGCGCAGAGCAGGAGAAGCGATAAGAGCAGTGTGCATTTTTTCATGGCGATGGGGTTCCCCTCGTTGGTCGCGAGCTGTTTTAGCCCGGATATTTCATGAGAAAGCTATTGTGCCAAGTCAATATGATGTTATTACAGCCGTTTGTATGGAAAATTTAGATACTTCAAAAATACAAAATGTAATTCACCATTTTATGCTCGCCATTCTCACCCTTCGGGCGAGCCGAGTGCACCCATCTTCTGCGTTATCAGAGCTTTGAGGTAAACCACTACATCTGCAGCTCTGATGCCTTGAATATGGATGCACTCAACTCGTGAAATATCCGGGTTAGGCAGCCCGTTCATTCGAATGCATTTATTAGATGACAATGACTTATATCAATCCGGTGATATAAATCAATGTTTGGCCCTCGGTGCGGATGGGCCCCCACGCACAAGGGACGGTTCTATCAACAGGACACGCCACGCCCGGGAGTCACGCTTTTGCTCGATTCCTTTCGAAATTTTCAGTACACTGGGTGGCTGAACAGGTTGCCCATGAATGTTACATAAGAGGAGTTGAAATACAGATGAAAAAAACAATCATGATGTTGCTGGTGATGGGCTTTCTCACCATCGGGGGGTCGGTCTCCTGCGCGACCCACGAAGAGCTTAAGGCCTTTCCTGCGCCAATAGAAGGGATGACGCGTTTTGTGATCATCCTGCCGGAAAAGGAGCGTGGGGAGGACGAGGATTTTCTGGTTGAACTGATCGCAGGTAAGATGCTGATGACCGACGGGGTCAATCAGGTCCGTCTTGGCAGCGTGATTGAGCCGCAGCCTTTGCCGGGGTGGGGCTATACGTATTATGAGGTGACCGGACCTTCGGAGATGATGAGCACGATGATGGCGCCACCCGAGGGTGCCCCTCAGGTCGAAGCCTTTGTGACGGGCCGGCCCCTTAAGGTTCGTTACAACAGCCGGCTTCCGGTCGTGGTGTATGCACCGGAAGAGTATGAAGTCCGGTATCGAATCTGGGAAGCCTCGGCCAGCGTTGAATCGGCCACAAGGCGGTAACCGGACGTTCCGGGTTCGCCTCCCTCTTGGGTGATTTCGTTTTCATCCGACCCGGCAGCTCCCTGTCTCAGGGAGCTGCTCTGCGCTGACAGGGGCCGTGACGATTTCTCCTGAGGGCTTATGAGTTCAGGGCGGTGGCGGCCTGGTCGGCGGCCTTTTCCTCGCTCTCTTCGGCCTGTTTCAGCGCCGCCTTTTTCCCTTCCAGGGTTTGCTTCAGCTCACTTACGGTGTCTTTCAGGGCAGCGATCTCGTCAAGCCCTCGGTTTTTGTCGGACTGCAGGCCGGTGATTTTCTCTTCACATTCCCTGTTGGCCTCTTCCAGAGTTTGAATCTCTGTTTTTAAGGCCTCCGCCTGGGTCAGTTTTTTCTCTGTGTCTCCCAGTTTCATTTCAAGTTCAGTGAGGGTGCGTTTGAGTTGGGTGATCTCCTCAAGGGCCATCGTCTTTTCTCCAGAGATCTTCTCTCCGGCTTCCTGCTTGGCCGTCAGGTTTTGATTCAGGGTCTCGATCTGGGTTTTCAGCTCGGTGTTCGCCTGGGTCAGCTCCACTTTGGCCTGGTCATCCTGAACCTTGCCTGCCGTGAGGACGGCCAGGGAGTCTTCGAGTCCTGTGATCTGCTGCTTCAGGGTCTCGGCACTCTTTTTCTCTGCGTCAAGGGCTGAGCCGAGGGTCTCTTTTGTTTCCTCAAGGCCGGGGACCTTTGCCGCGGTTGCCGAAAGTGTTTCGGCGGATTGAATCAACCCTTCCAGTTGGGTCTGGAGGGTGTGGTAGGGCATGTCCGGTTGCCCCAGGGAGTTTCCCACCTTGCGGATCTGTTTTTCAATGGAGAGGGCAAAGCGTTCGACGGTGCTGGTTTCAAGGGCATTGATCATTTTGACTTCCCGGGTGATCATCAGGGCATGGGTTGCCGCCTTCAGGGTCTCTTTTTTAATGCTTTTTATGCCGTCTTTGTCTCTCGGGTAGGTCCGGATAAAGGTTTCAGCCTGGGTCAGTTTCAGGGTGGCCGTTTCAAAGGTGGCGGGGGCATACCGCTTTGCCTCCTGGGCTTGGGCCTGGGCCAGAATTTTTCGGGCTTCATCCAAAGTGATTTTGTCCAGGGTCTTGATGAGAAGTGCTGCGGTCTGTTGGGTGAATTGAGTCTGCAGGCCCGTGGCCTCTTCGGGTTTCTTCTCTTCGATGAGGGTGATCATCTGTTTCAGGCTGGCCAGGGAGGCTTCATACTCCAGCGGGAAGAGGGCGGGCGTGTCCAGGTCATCCAGGCGTTTTTTTTCTGCCAGAGAGATGCCCAGGAGTTCAACCACTTGAGTTTTGGTCTCAAAACCCGCATCAATGGTTTGTTTGGCTTTGATGGCAACAAGAAGAACCTTCTCCGGCTTTTCCCCTTTTTTTACGAGCAGGGCGTTGGCCTTTTTCACAAGCTCGGTTGCGGCCTGAAGGGTGTGTGGGGCATAAAAATCAAGCTGGGCTTCGGTGGCTTTTTCCAGCCTTTTTTCCGCCTGACTGATCATCTCTCCGGGGGTAGTATTTTCACGCATGGCTTCATCGAACAGGGTTCGTTCACGAGGGGTCATGGAGGAAAGACCGGAACCGGCGCATCCGACAAACAGGGTGAGTATAAAAAGGATGGCCAGGCGGCCAAGTGTTGAGGCATGCAATTTTTTCATGATCGATGAATTCTCCATGTTTGATATCCGGTTGAGTCCCAGAGAGTAAGAAAAGCACAAAAGGGCATCATTTTAGCGATGAGGTGCATCTCCTTGTCATGGCCGGCGTGTTTTATTCCGAGGCAATATCCGCAGCGAGTTTGAGGCCCGCGGTAATCATGAGTCCCCCTTCGGTGCTTTGAATGGCTTTCAGGGCGTTTTTTTGTGTCATGGCGCTACGCGCGCGAGAGGCCAGAAGGGCATAGCCGCAGAGAACCGTGGTGACCACCGTGGCGACGGTGAGGGCCGTCAGGGCGACTCCGGTGGGGGTCAGGGCCTTCAGATCCATAAAGGCGGGGAGGAATCCGCAGTAGAAGAGGATCACTTTGGGGTTGGCCAGGGTAATGAAGAGGCCGCTTAAATATGTTTTACCCGTGGAGGATGGGGGGGTGTCTTCGGGTCGGCAGGGGGCGGCGAAGAGGAGCCGGACCCCTAAGTACACCAGGTACGCTCCTGCGCCTATTTTAATGAAGATAAAGAAGGCCCCCATGGCTTCGGCCACCAATGAGAGACCGAAGATAGCAAAGAGGAGGTAGCAGATGTCGCCGGTTACCAGGCCAAAAATAAGGCTGAGGGTGGCGCGAAACCCAGACGACAGGGCCGTGGCGATGGTGGCGAACACACCGGGGCCGGGCGTGAGGGCCAGGATGACCATGGCGGAGGCCAGTGCGGTAAAAGAGAGAAGGTCCATGATGTCTCCTGTTGTCGGGGGCTGTCTTTGCGTGCAGTGCGCATTTGAACACTCTTGTCAGTAAAATACAAGTGTTGAGTCAGGGTGTGCCTACGGAGGAATCTTCTAAAATCATGCCTTTTTTTAGAGGATGTGGTACCTGTTCTTATTCGTCTGGTAACTGGCTTGTCCGACATAAGGGTCGGTTTTACCTGTTTTTTGTCTTCGCAGGGATGATCTTGCATAGACTTTATCTGTGTGGGCTGACTAAAAATATCCAATAAGTAATGCATCTTATGCCGATGGCTCCTTTGTCCTGTACCACGTAAGGATGGGCAAGGAGCCATCGATCGAGATTTTTTATGACCGCCCATGATTTGGAATGACATTATTATTATGAAACTTAAAAATACGGCACTGCTTATCGATTTTGAAAACCTGATTTGCGGGTTGAGCGGGAATTGCAACGCAGAGAGTGATGAGGCGCTTTTTGACCCCTCTCTTCTTTTGAAGCTCTGCGAAGATCAGGGGAAACTGACCACGGCGCTTGCCTATGCGGACTGGCGTCATCGGGACTACAATCAGCACCAGTTCAAGCTGTATCAGCATGGGATCGAGTTGGTTCATGTGCTGGGGAAAGGGCAGAAAAATGCCGTGGATCTGAGGCTGGCGGTCGATGCCATGGAGATGATTTACGAACGCCCCCAGATTGACCGGTATGTGATTGTCAGCGGGGATCGCGATTTCATTCATCTGCTGAAGAAACTGAAGCTTCACAACAAAGAGATTGTGGGTGTTTCTCCTGAAAATTGTGCCTCTGAAGATTTGGCTGAGTTGTGTGATCGTTTTGTGAACTACGAGAGCCTGCAGGGTATTTTTGATAGTGAGTTGAGGAAACCAAACTCGGGCAATTTAGAATCATTAAATGTTTTTAAAGCGCAGCTTCGAGATCTTCTGGAGCGGCATGTCGGCGAACAGGGAATCCTCGGGGCCCAGTTGAAATCACTGATTCGCAGGCATATCTCCACCTCCTTTGATGAGTCTCAGTACGGGTATCGAAAATTTATCGATTTGATTCTGGCCTTAAATGACATCGCCACCGTCCAGAGAACGGATTCTGTCGGCGATTTTTATATTACGGCGGCCCGGTTTGAAAACAAGGCGCCTCGCATCGAAGACACCGATGATATTATTTCAAAGCTGCGGGCAAAATTGAGTGTGTTGAACATTGACTGGGATCGTTCCTCACGGGATGGAATGCTCGCGTTTATCCACGACAATATGGTCCGCACACCAACCTTCTCGGTCAACTCCATTATCGAAGAGCTTGAGGGGATGACCTTTGATGACGGGCGCGTCGTCAACTCCCGGAAACTCGACGGATACATTAAGGTCTGCAACCATTCGAGCATGCTCCAGATTCAGCATCTCGGGAACGGAACCTTTCGAGATCGGGAGATCGCCTTGAAATCGGAGTACCATGATATTGACGCCTTTATCAGTCGCTTCGAATACAGTTTGATCTACAAAGTCAAAGAGATGCTTCCGAATTCATCGGCTGATGCACTGGAGATTTGTAAAAAGCTCCTGGAGCTGCAGCCTGAAGACGATGACAAGTACCTTGAAAATATCCTGAACAGGCTGCCCCAGAAATTTGTGTAAGGCAGGAAACTTGCTTTCAAGGTGTTTTTGGCTAAGTGGCTTCAACATCCTTGCCGCCGGAGTTATTCCGGTTAATGTCAACCCATGAGTTAATACGGAAGCACCGGTAACTTGTGCGCTTGCGACACATGAGGTACCCCTTCACCCTCTTCACGCGAATGCGGACGCGGGGTGCCGCAAGTACCGATAGCCGAGGAGCATTCGCAAACCCGCTTTCAAGGTGGCGTCACCTTGCCGCCGGAGGCATTTTTTTGGCCCCTTTAACCATAGAAGGCCGTTTTTTTTATGAAAGAATCACGGTCACGAGGATGGGCACGGCGATGGTGAGAACGATCCCGCTGAAGATGGCGAGGATGGCGAACTCTTTTCCTGAGCTGCGGATGATGATGGGCAGGGTGGTGTCCATGGCCGTGGCGCCAGCTGCGGCGATGGGGGCCGTTCGTCCGAACCAGGCCGCAAGCAGGGGGGCGGCCAGCAGGGTAACTATTTCCCGCAGGATGTTGGAGAGGAGGGAGATGGTACCTAAAACTTCTCCGCGCATCTCGGTGATGTAGATGGACGAGAGGCTGTAGTAACCCAGCCCTGAGCCGATGGCCAGGGCGTCCCGGATGGAGATGTCGGCCAGAAACAGAGAGGCGACGGCTGCCCCGGTCAGGGAGCCGAAGGTGATGGCCACCGGGATGAGAAAGATGCGAATGTTGCTTTTTTTCAGGACAGAAAAGGAGGCGGCGGCGTCACCCCCGATGCCGATGCCCACAAAGAAGATGAGGGCGTAAAGAACCCAGAGGGTCAGGTCCGATTCAGTGACAACGGCCGGAAGATCCGCAAAGAGCCCTGCGAGAACGCCGGCGATAAAGCAGCAGAGAATGGTGAGGCTACCCTTCATCGGTGGCCTCCCGCTCGAAGGTTTTTTCCTGAAATGATGTCGCCGGGAAGAGTCCCCAGGCAAACCGACAGCAGAGAATACTGCCCGCCACCGCCCCGAAGGTTAAAACCACCGCTTTCACCCCGATCATATGAATATTCCCCACCACCGTTTCATTTAATCCCACCGAGATCCCGAGGACAAAGAGCAGAAGAAAGATGACGGCCATGACCACACGGTCGAGGGCGGCAAAGAGGGCCTTTTTTTGGCGCAACAGGTAGCCGATCATCATGCCCGCGGCCATGATGACGAGAATTTCAATCATGTGTCACTCCAGAAAGACAGTTAAAAAGCGCCGGAAAAAAAGGCTCCAGCCGCAAGGTGTGGCCGTGAGCGCGGGGTTTCGCATGCAGGATAGGCCTCGGCGCGTTTTATCTCTTCACCACACCAGCGGATATAAAAGAACCCGTGGTGCTTGTCAATAGAGCGAAAAGGATGGGGGCGGGAGGGTAACGTCTGTGGAGGAGAGGACTGCGTTGGGTTGGGGGGCGGTTTCAAGGTGGGAGCCTCTTGCAGCCGGAAGTTTGTAACTATTCATCTTACGCCTCCGGCGGTCCTGCCGGGGGCTAAACTTTTGCCTGATTTTATTAAGACGGGTTTAACAAACAGGTCTTAAAAAATTCTTCTTGAATGAATTTTGTTTTAAATGCGGATGTGATTTGACCCGAGGAATCCGTCTTCGCCTGCGGCTACGCCGTGACATTGGGGCAAAGCGCATCCGCAACCTGCTTTCAAGGTGGCACACCTTGCCGCCGGAGGCTTTTTTTTGAGCTGAATAGTGACGGAAGTTTTTACCCCAAGCCTGAAAGAAAGGGCCGGACGATAAAGTAGATTCCGAGGCATCCCACCACCACGCCGGCCCCTTTTTTAAACCAGGCGCTGCCGCCCTGAAGGGTTCGGTTCATGAGAATGCGGCGGACCAGGGCGGTGCTGGATCCGGCCACGGCAATGGGGACGCAGTGCCCGAGGCCAAAGGCGGTGATGAGCAGAAGGCCGGTGGCCATCTTTTCCTGAAGGGTGATGACGGCCAGGATGGGCGCAATGAAGCCGAAGGTGCAGGAGCCGGAGAGGATGCCATAGGCAAGGCCGAGGACAAAGGCCCCGGAGAGGCCCCGCACCCGGATCTTTGAGAGGGCACCGCCGGAGAGAGAGCAGGCTTCGACCCCGAGCATATCCAGGGCGACCCAGATGAGGATGCCTCCGATCAGAAGGGTCCAGTAAGGGCTTACCTCGCCCATCATGCGTCCCAGAAGGGTGCAGATGACGCCCAAAAGGGCAATGGTGAGAAACAGGCCGAGGGTGAAGGCCACGGCGTACCGGGCAGCGCTCCGGGCTTTGAGCGCTTCCTCCTGCCCGGCCACGTACCCGACGATCAAGGGGATGGAGGCCATGTGGCAGGGGGAGAGCAGCACGCTCACCATGCCCCAGAGAAAACTGCCGATCAAGGCCAGGGCCAGGGTGTCCCCCATCCAGGCGTTGACAGTGGTCAGAAAGGTGTAGAGCATCGCGGGTCTCCTGTGGTTGCGTGAATCAGGTGAACAGAGGTGAAAAAAAGGTAACTATTTGGCTTCATCCTGTCTCTGGCAGGTCTCTTTTTGGAAAAAATTTCGCAAAAACGTTTCAGCCCGTAGGGTGCGGCACCCGCACCGTTCACCGTCACGCAAACCGCCGGCCCCGTCTCAACACGTATCACAAAATGCAGCGTTGCAGGTTTATCGGACGTTAAGCGGTGCGCACGGCGCACCCTACTTTTCACATCGATACGGTTTCCTTCGTCATCGACCCTTCCGTACCGGTGTGCGGCGATTGGGTGGCTTAAGCTGATTCGTTATGATTTATTTTTGCTCCGGCCTTTATTTCGTCCCCGGTTTTTTGACTCCAAGATCTTTAAGGATTGCGACGATCCCCTTCTTGTCGATGAATCCCACATGGCGCTTCACCTCTTTTCCGGTTTTGTCATAGAAAATCTGGGTGGGGATGGCGCGGATGCCGTATTTTTGCGCCTGGCTTCGGTTTTCTTTGATGTCGATGAAGAGGATGGAGGCCTTCCCCTGGTACTCTTTCTGCAGGTCGGTGATGATGGGAGCCATCATCTTGCAGGGGATGCAGGTGTGGGCGCCCAGGTCCAGCATGGTGACCATGTTCTTCGTCGGCACCTCAGGGAGGATGGCTGAGCCTCCAAAGGCCGGGGCCGTTGTCAGGCAGAGCAGGGTTGTGAGGCAGAAAATGAGTCGTTTCAAGGATGTCTCCAATTGGCTCAAAGGTGTGTGGGTGTCAGCGGTGTGGCATGGGCCACGCGCGGATCGGCATCAGGCGGTAATCCAGGTGATCACATCTTCTTTTTTGGGGATCTTGCCCACGCTTTTGACCTCTTCGTTTACCACAACAGCAGGCGTTCCGAACACACCGTAAGAGCCGATGGCCAGAAGATCGGTGATTTTTTCTACGGTGGCGGTAACGCCTGCTTCAGCCACGGCTTCTTTGACAATGGCTTCTGTTTTGCTGCACTTGCTGCATCCGGGTCCGAGGACTTTGATGATCATGGGGGTTCTCCTTTGTTTCATGACGGTTTGTAGACATGAACGTTGGGTTCATGCAAAAAAATAGATACATAAATCTTATCAAAATGCCGCTGTGATTTCACCCGAGAAACGAGGGTTAAATCACAGCGGCAACGCGCTTTCGAGGTGGCTCACCTCGCCGCGGAGGCTGTTTTTAAATCGCCCCGTAGATCATCCCTGCGATGGTGGACATGACCACCACGATGGAGACGAAGACGGCCGTTTTCTTGACTCCCATGACCCCGCTGATGACGATCATGTTGGGCAGCGAGAGAGCTGGGCCTGCCAGGAGCAGGGCCAGGGCCGGGCCCTTGCCCATGCCGGACCCCATGAGTCCCTGAAGAATGGGGATCTCGGTGAGGGTGGCAAAGTACATGAGGGCGCCGGAGAGCGAGGCAAACAGGTTGGCGGAGAGAGAGTTGCCGCCCACGAGGTTTGCGATCCACGCTTCGGGGATAAGGGCCGGGTGGCCGGGGCGTCCCAGGAGGAAGCCTGCCGCCAGGACCCCGATGGCCAGCATGGGGAAAATCTGCTTCATAAAGCCCCAGGAAGAGTCCACCCATTCGGTGCGTTCATCGCTGTCAAACCAGCGTTTCAGCATCCAGGCCAGGACGAGGAGGAGGCCCCCTGTCACATACCACTTGGTCTTGAAGATGGTCTGCCAGATGATGCCTTCATCGGCGCCGGGCTTGGCAAAGGCGGCGAAGATGAGGATCAGGACCATGACCCCCATAAACGTGCCGTCTTGAAGGAGGGTGCGCCCCTGGCCGTCTTCATCGGGGAGGTGCATGGGACCCTTGGCACGGGCCACGTCATCCTTTCGGAAGATGAAGGCCATGAGAAGGCCGATGATCAGGGCAAAACAGATGGCGCCGATGGCTCGGGCCAGGCCCATCTTCCATCCGAGGATGCGTCCGGTGAGGATGATGGCCAGAACGTTGATGGCGGGGCCGGAGTAGAGAAAGGCCGTGGCCGGACCGATGCCCGCGCCCCGGGAGTAGATACCGGCAAAGAGGGGCAGAACCGTGCAGGAGCAGACCGCCAGAATAGCTCCAGAGACGGAGGCCACGGAGTAAGCGAGGACCTTTTTCGCCTGGGCGCCGAAGTATTTCAGGACCGAGGCCTGGGAGATGAAGACGCTGATGGCTCCGGCGATGAAGAAGGCGGGCACCAGGCAGGTGAGCACGTGCAGGCGGGCGTACTCCTGCAGCATCAAAAAGGCCTCCATGCCTGCCTGACGAATGGTGGGAGAGGTCCAAGGCATAAAGTAGATGGCAAGGTAAAGTCCGACAATCCAGGCTAATTTCGTACGTTCTTTCATAACAGCGTTCCATGATGGGGGCGGTGTGACGATCCGGCAGCCGGTTTTAAGGTGCCGGACAGTGCGCGACCGTCGGGGTTAGTGTTCCTATATATTGCCATGTGTCGATATATTTGAGCCCAGCGTAACGTAACGCGTGCCCTGTACGGTCAACCTTCCAGGGCATGGGCTCCTTGTTCGTCGTTCCATGATGTTGCTGCGTTGATCTTTTTGAATGCCGGAGCGAATCGACTCCGAAACCAAGCACCAAGCACCACGAACGAAGAACCTTTTTTTCCGGATCAGCCTCGGGTGATGAACTCTCTGTCGATGCCCGGGAGCCTGTCCAGCATCTCCCGGATGTCCTCATCGGCTTCGAGCCATTCGTTGACTTGTGCCAGCATTTCCCGGGCATAGGTGTTGTCCGGTCGTCCATTGAGCTGAAAGTTGACCCAGAGGCCATCTTTTTCATAGCTCACCAGCCCGGCCTCTTCCAGGACCTTGAGGTGCTTGCTCACCGTGGACTGGGCCAGGCCCAGGGCTTCTTTCAGTTCGCAAACGCAAAGAGACCGATGTTGCAGGGCCTTGACAATCTTCACCCGGCTGGGGTCGGACAGGGCCTTCATCACTTTGATAAACGGTTTCATCGGAAACTCCCTGATTTTTACGCTTCATTAAATCGTTATATGGCAATATATGGTTTGGACCACCGGGTGTCAACCTCAAAAGTGATGCCCCCTGTTTTGTGGCTGTGCCTTATATAACACAGGATGAGGTATTTAGGGCGGAAGGAACCGGCGTTCCGGCCAGGCCGTGTTTAATTTACTGATGACCTTTGACAACCCGTGGATTTCGGCTTATTTTCTTCACTTAAATTGAATGAGACATACCGGTGGAAGACAGCCGGGCAGAAAGAAATCATGGAGGATGTTCGGATGGATACAGGGATGATCAGTTTGGCCAGTGACAACTATGCGGGGGCACATCCCGAGATCGTGGCGGCGGCGGGGGCTGCGGCAGCAGGCACTGCCGGAGCATACGGTGCGGACCCCTGGACGGCCCTGGCCGAGGCGCGGTTCAGGAAAATTTTCGGGGAGGAGAGCTCCGTTTTTTTTGTGATGACCGGCACCGCTGCCAATGTCCTTGCCATCGACGCCGTGACCCGGCCCTTTGAGTCGGTGCTGATCTCCGATTGTGCTCACATGCATATGGACGAGTGCGGCGCGCCAGAGCGGTTCACCGGCAGCAAGTTTATTGTGGTGCCTTCTGAAAAGGGAAAACTCACCGTGGACGGACTTCGGCCCTGGGTGGAACGGGAGGCCGACTATCACCGATCCCGCCCCAAAGTGGTTTCCCTTACCCAGACCACCGAGTACGGAACCGTCTACACGGTCTCTGAGATCAAGGCCATCACCGATTACGCTCATGAGAACGGGCTTCTCGTTCACATGGACGGCTCCCGTATCTCAAACGCCGCCGAAGCCCTGGGACTGGATTTCGCCGCCTTTACAAAGGAGGCCGGGGTAGATTTTCTCTCTTTTGGAGGCACCAAAAACGGGATGATGTTCGGCGAGGCCGTGGTCTTTTTCTCCCACGAGGTTGACGACGCCTTTCAATACACCCGCAAGCAGGGCATGCAGCTCGTCTCCAAGATGCGCTTCGTGGGTGCCCAGTTCGAGGCGTTTTTAAAAGACGGCCTCTGGAAGCGAAACGCCGCCCACGCCAATGCCATGGCCCAAAAGATGGCTGAAGCCCTGACCCGGGTTCCCGGCGTCACCCTCACCCAGCCCGTGGAGGCCAACGCCGTCTTCGCCATTCTTCCTGTGGCGATGATCGAAAAGCTCCATAAAAAGTTTCACTTCTACGTCTGGGACAACCAGACAGGCGAAGTGCGCCTCATGGCCTCTTTTGCCACCACCGCCGAAGAGATTCAAACCTTTGCTGAAGAGATTCAAGGTATGACTGTTTAAGGCTTCAGGCAAAAAAGCCTCCGGCGGCAAGGTGGCGCCACCTTGAAAGCGGGTTTGCGAATGCGCTGCGGGTGTCGGGACTCCGGGCACCTCGCGTCCGCATTCGCGTGAAGGTCGAGGGGTTGCGCATGTCGCGGCGAAGCTGGCTTTTCCAAGCGAAGCTGAACGCGTAGACTGATCGTGCGTCGCAAGCGCATGCGATCTCGAGGATATTGTTGTTGTTCAAGTTCCTGTTTATCATAGGTATAGTGTTTTTTTCTTGACACCGTTATTCATCCGGGCTTTTTTAGCCTTTAGCCTTTAGCCTTTAGCCTTTAGCCTTTAGCCTTTAGCCTTTAGCCTTTAGCCTTTAGCCTTTAGCCTTTAGCCTTTAGCCTTTAGCCTTTAGCCT
>NZ_JAQYWB010000065.1 GCF_030145185.1 Desulfoluna sp.
AAAATCGACGGATCACACGAACCAGCTCGTCTTTTTCAGAATCTTTAAAAGGAAGGCCGTCCAGCGCGGTTCGGCTGATCACATGATAAACGGTTTTCTGGCCGGGATCTGTCCTGACCATCCGGGGAATACGAGGCATACGCTTCATCTCCTTGGTGTGTCATGTCAGAAATACGGATATATTGATGGTTTCCTGGAATGAATTTCTTTTTAAAAAGGCAGGTTACTTGTTGAAAATGAGTGTCTCATAAATTGGCGTGGAGGTCAAGCGCATGGTGCCTGTCCCCTGGTTTCTCTGGTCTTTAGAGGCCACGGGAACAAAAAAGAAAGCTGGCTTCAGATCCAACAGATGAACGCAGGGGCAGGGTTGCGTCTGGAACTCTCGAATAAAATGTCGGTTTCAGGCCTCGGTCAATCGTTTCATTGAGTACATGCCATCGATCCCTTTCACCCGCTTGGGAACTCTCTCCCGGCTTCCGTAAAGCCGATCCTTAAATATGTCGTAGGTCGCCAGGACAAAGGTCTTGGAGCCAATGATTCCTGAGTCGGTGAAATACCGCATCCGGAATCGAAACCGCCGGATTCGATCCAACTGAAAATCGTTTGGGCATAAGAAGGGGTCACCTACACATCTTTTTTTAAGAACTTACAACCTTTGTCAAGAGTGTAGGTCCCCTATACATTGGTGTGTCATGTCAGAAATACGAATATATTGATGAGGTTTTGCAATGAATTTCAATTAAAAAGGCAGGTTACTTGTTGGGAATGAGTGTCTCACAAATTGGCGTGGAGGTCAAGCGCATGGTGCCTGTCCCCTGGTCCCATTATTGCTCCACCAGGGCAAACACTAACAATTAAATCAGGTTTAAATCCTGACCGTTTGATTTTTCTAATCAAACAGTCTGTAAGATAAAACTGTTCTTTCAAGGAAACAGATTCTTTATCCTTAAGTTCGACCTTAACACCGTTAATGAATGTTTTGGTTTGCTGTTTTCCTGAAGCAAAAGTAACACAAGCACCAAATAGCATGCCTAAAATACCAATAATAAGACTTTCCATGACTTGATATCTCCTCGAGAACGCATAGTGCCTGTCCCCTGGTCCGTGTCGAATATCAAGACGCGACCCCCCTTTTTGAATTATGTATTTTTTGTACGAAAATCCCCATCTAATATACCGTTATCATGGTAATAGACACCGTCTATCTCCAACCTACCGATAGCGTTAGCTCTGGAATCTCCACCACCAATTATTTGTTTTTCTCCAGAAACAGTCCAGATGATTTTTAAACCTCTTTCTTCTAAGAGTTCTAAAAAAGGAGCCTTTTTTATTAATAAATATCGCTTTGAGTCGTTATAAATATTGGTTGCAAAACATACTGTTTCATTGAGAGCGTTTAAAAATTCACCTTCTTTAATACCGTACTTAAGATTCATGCTTTTGTAGATAAAAGTACTTGGCTTTAAAAAGGTGATACTTTCCTCTTTTGAATAGTCAAATTCTTCTTCCCATAAAAAACTTTCGGTTGTGATATGAACTTGTGAAATTCTGTTTCTTGATTCTCTATCAATAATATCGACCCATTTAATACCGCCAGGATACTCACCGATGAAATGTTTGTGTGCTGGTGACCAGTAATATTCTCTACTAAATAGTTCATATGTATCATGGCTTTCAGGCATCCATCGACCCATAAAATTTTGTTTTATAGCCCAATTTTTCATTGGCTCAAAATCAATATCTTGTACAATGTAGCTTCTAACATGGCACCATAGTCGTTTATGAGGGTAATCCCATTTTTTTTCTCCAATTTTTTTTGGTTCGGCCCACTCGGGGTAACCTTCGAGGATTAGCCACTCTTCATTTTCAGGGTCATTAACTTTAAGTAAATTTTTAAAATTTGGTAAATTGTCTGTGCTATTAATCCATTCGTTGGGTGTGCCGTCCCAATTAAAAATAAAATTATCTATCCACCAATACTTATTAGATTGGTCTTCATTATAACTTGCTGCTTTTTTAATGAGCATTGTGGGATCTATATCTCTTACATATGGATCCCATGGGCCTTGATAGGGTTCTTCACGATCCATTTCAAAATTCCATCGCTCATACTTAATAAAATTGTCTGACAACTTAGCCATATATTCATAGTAAGCTATCCATTGATACTTTTTCCCAATCCGTTCATTATGTGAAGTAATACTGCTACCTATCCGAACTTGCCTGTCAAAGTTGTAATGATCATCTTTATTCCAACCAAGTTCGATGATTCGAGAAAAAATAAATCTTTGAGCTATTCTTAAATCAAAAGTCTTACCCGTGTTTATTAAATTATGATTGTGATCGAGGTATGGCTCAATTTCTTCCTCATAAAAACTCAACGTCCCTTGATCAAGGGTTTGCTTAAAACTTTTTTTGATTTTAGCAAGTTCCGCCTCACTTTTCCGGCCTACTGCAACTTTCACTTTTATCGTTGCCATTCCACCGGTTAAAGCTTTAGGATCTTGCGATGAAGTAATAATAGGATTTAGCTCAGCAAAGAGAGACAACTGATTAGAATTTAGTGAAAATTTGAACGTTTCAAATAGTTTTTCTCTATCAATCGGGGCTTCGCCTTTCTTTGTACCCGACCACTCAGAATGATGAGAGTTTGTACCGATTACATATCTTGCGAAATCGCCAAAACCCATTACCGAGTCCCAAAGTTGAAAGTAATCACTATTATTGTAGCTTTCTTCGAGTTCTTTAATAGATGGAATTGTCGCAGGCCAGCTACTTGTGTAAGGCGGCCTCACCTCAGATATTTCAAAGCTCAGCTGACAGCTCAAATAGTTAGTGTATTCTATAACCCCTCTCGCATAATCTCTAAGCAAAATATGAGGATATACGTCATTTTTATTTTCAAAAATTATTCTATAGATATACTCACTTAGTTGAGACAAAAGTTCTTTTTGGTTCGTTCTTAGTGCACAGCCATATGCAACTGCAAAAAGTCTTTCATATATATAAGGATCATTTACTGTTTCAAACAGCTTAAAAATCTCCATCAATACTGACAATCTATTTTGCAACAAACAAATTAAAGCTTTTGTCGAACAATCTCGTATTTGTCGATTAGTTGAAGTATGAAACCAGGTTAAAGTGATTGCAGAAAGTTTAATTGACTCATCAGAAATATAAGTTTTATCATTGTCTTTCCATGCCCAATCGATTAACTGCTTAACAGCAGAATCGTCTGAAAACTTATATTTTAGAAGTTGAGTCCATCCAGCATCTCGATTTGGTAAAATTTGTTTCATCAAATGTTTGTGCAGCGAAATAGCGTTGAAGAAGTGGTTTGGTACGGTTGCTACGGAAAGAATTGTTTCCCAAAATAAATCATATGAATCATGATGTTTTAATACATGATTATTCACATAGTCTAACGACTTAGAGGTAACGGTCTCATCTTTACGCCATATCAAACTGTTTAAAAACGACTCTAATACTGGACCTTTATCCTTAAGTAGAGGTACAACTTCAAAAAACTCTAATCCATTTTTTTCTGGAATTTGAATGGAAAAGGCATCTATCAATCCTTGATTTAGAATAATTGATTTTTCGTTTTTTACATATTGATTAAGGTCCCCACCAACTTTGAATTCGGTTTCAAAATTAGGGTATTGCTTTAGCAGAAACTGAGCCACCAAATGATCTTCAAATCGTTCATATGTTAAGTAAATTCCTTCTTCACATTCAGTAGGGGATGACCAAAAAACATTTTTAGAAAGAACCCCCTCTGTAATCAATTCATCTATAAAACCTTTTTTACTGGTGTACCTTTCAACAGTATCATCTACAATGTCATAAGCCTTTTCATATGTAATATATTTTTTTTCTGGGTGCTTAGCCCTATGAGAGACTATTGAATTGATGGATCTTTTGACAAGATTTATGTTGTTAGAATAGTGGCACCTAAGGGGTTTAGAAAGCACATCATTTATACTATTTATATAAAACTCAATTATCGCAGAAATACCTTGGAGTCCATCGGGTATTTTATGTGATTTAGACTTAGTGATAGCTTCACAAAATAATTTTAGAAAAAGTGGATTTTGAAATTCTCTATGAAGTAGAGGCACACTAGGTCGTTCTATTTTATAATTATCAAAAAATAAATTGCTTGCCTCATATTCAACATTTCTAAAACCGAGTACAGTATGTTGAACAATACTTAAATCTAAATTCTTTTTTTCAGGAAAAATCAACTTTTTATAAGAAGAGCGTATAGTCAATACAACGCCAAGATTACTATATTTATTGAATTCACTTATAAAACTTGAAACAAAACTCGGCCAAACGAACTTACCTCTCCCTTCATTTATTGCATCAACAAAAAATATAATCCGTTTTTCATGACTTTTGGCAAAATCATTAATTTCAGATAAGAATACAGGGGCTGTAATGTTTATCTGAAGTCGTTTAAAAATTTGAGTCCAGGGATCTTCATCAGTTACAAAATGTTGGCCAAGCAGAAAAATACTTTGATAATCACTGGCTATTCGTTTTGTTACGACATCACCTATCATATGTGATTTACCAATTCCTGCCTCACCTTCCAAAACTAATACTGGGTTATTGACAAGATCGAACACTTGGCTGCTAAGGGTTGAATACAAAATTGAAATTTCGGATTTAAACTCTCCAATATCATTCAATTCACTGATCGGCCTATCACTTCTTTCGAAGTTTTCATTATCTGTAAAATATAAATATATTTTATAATTAATTTCTTTTATTTCACCGACTATTTTTTTTAAAGATTCTACTGGAAAGTTATCAATTCCACTCAAGTTATTTGATTCAATAATTACAGATAAATTCTCTAAACAGTCTTCCAATTGCTGTAAATATTCTTGTATTTCAGCTTTAATTTTTAATATTTTCTTGCCTTTAATCATCAATCGATCAATTTGATTTATTATTTTTTCTTCAAAGCCTTGAGTCCTTCCAATAATTCCAAAAATATTAGAAGCTTCGAGTTGAAAATTTAATTCATGAGTGTATCTATTTCCTAAGTCAAGTATTGATGAATGACATTGTTCTTTGAACCATTTTTTAGTGGGGGTGAAGGTTGTTTTTTCGATATTTTTTTTTATAGAGGTTACTTTTTTATCAATACTATCAACCACATCAAAGATTTCGAAGATTTTAGACTGATAATTTTCTTCAATAAATAACTTTACAAGCTTTTTATTGCTATTAACTTTATCGACAAATAATTTATAAAAGGCATTTAATTCATCTTGTGCTGGAATGATTATATTGGGGTTACCCTCGAACAACTTTAATAAAGTTTCGGTTGAAATCAGTGGCTTGAAAAGAATATATTCATTTAACGTTTTAAATAAAATTTGAGATTTATAAAAAGGAAATTTATTATTCGTACCATCGTGTGGGTACGACTTCTCGTGAATCTCTATTACGTCATAAATTGTCGATATTAGTTGCCTTTGATATTTTTTCTTGGCAAATAAGAAGCTCTTACATCTTCCGTACCCTTCCTCTTTCAAGAACTGATCAAGAAATTTCATGGAAACATATGTGATTATTGTTTTCATTACTACAGGTTCCAATAATTTAACTCTCCATTTTTGAAAAAGAGAAGGGGGTAGGCCTACACATCTGACAAGATAGAAATCTTTGTCAAGAGTGTACGTCTGGCCCTTTTATTCTACATAAACCTAAGATTTTTCGCTTATTCGTTCTGCTTCTTGCTCAATAAGCACACATAGCTGTGATGATTTTGGAAACTCTTTTGCCATCCACTTTGAGGGAAAATAGCGATGGTTTTTATTTTCGACGGAAGGCGTTGCATCAAAATGAGAACAAAGGTAGACCTCATTTTCTGGAATTCCCGCCAGTGCACCGGGGACAAGAACCACACCGTCATCATTTATGGCAAATGATCGTTTCCATTCTGGAAGTTTACTGTTTTCTTGTTTTTCCAAATAAAACCATTCCATAAATACTCTCCATGATGATGTATCAAAGAAGGGGCTTGACGTTGGACATTATTCTATTTCAACAGAGACAATACACCTAAACTCAACAATTCATCAACAGTATTCACCCCAAACAAAAACCCATGTACCCAGCTTAATGCCCGGCAGCATGGGTTATTTTTCATCACACAAGGAACAATACCAATCGATTCCCGCCTTTGCTCTCACCTTGAATACCGTAAGCCCCTCACCACCAATCCCCGCCTAACTCTTCTCCCCCGCAAACAACCTCCTGAATTCCGAATGTTTCGGGATCGCCTCCGTATACAGCACCTCATTACCGGGCAAAGAATCAAACAGACGGTTGAAAAAGGTTCTCCGGTTCTCCCACCCCATCACATCCAGCACCTGTTGAATAAGTTTGCGGGCGGCCTCTGCCTTGAGGTGAAGGTAACAGGCCGTGGCAAAGGTATCACAGCACATGGATCCTATATCCTGGTTTGCCTTTTTCATCTCGTGGAAGACGGTCCACAGCTTCTTTGTGCACTCAGGTTTCATGATTCGAGCGATTCGAAGGGATTCAAGGGGACAGGCACCTGCCAGACCTTTCCTCACACGTCACGCGATACCTGCCCGGTCTTCTTTCGTGCTTTTCGTGTCGTTCGTGGTTGCACCTGTGTTTTTTCCTCTCTATGGGAACCGAATCACATGGTTCTTTTGCCAATTTCATACAGGCCCTAATGTAGAGGCCACCTTTCGAGCAATTGATGAGCACGCTTCGCGCTTTTCCCGTCCTACAAGGCATCAATAGGCTAGGTTGTCCGACATGCTTCCACCGTGAGCCAAACCCAGCACTTACGACAGCAGGAGCAGCCCACACACACGTCACGCGAATGCGGACGCCTTACCGCCCGAGAGGAATTCGAGGGGACAGGCACCCGTCAAGCCTATATAAATCTACTGGGCTACGCACTTAACTCCTGATGCCACTATATGTTGTGTTTGTGTCATAATGGCATATCGTGTAACTCAATAAAATAATCCGGATCTTCCGCACCTTCAGCAGGCTTATCGCCAGTTATCTGTTGCCCTGGTACTGGGTCAGAAATAAGCGAGTGCTGAACCATCAGGCCACAGGGATACTCGATTTATGCTTCTTCTGTTGAAAAACGCTCTCAAAATCAGGAAAGGTTTAGCGGAAATTCGGCCATATCCCTATGCACTATATGTGGTATGATTAGGAGCCAAGTGCATAGCTCCGTAAATCTGTTTCTATGGGAACCCATATAATTGCACTTGGCTTGAAGAAATTCCTCTTTTGCATAATGCATAATATATAGTTATAGCCCCTAATAATACACTTTCGATACTATAAACGATTGATGGGCATGGTTGGGTTCGAACCAACACGACACTGATATTTTGTTTAGTCAACTCAGCTGGCCAGGTTGAGTTGTGTGTCAGCCTAAAAGCCCCTCACGGGTACTAAACTGCGTCTTCCTATGAGTTGAGTTTCAAAAAACCCCTTTGTTTCTACAACAACAGCACTATCTTACCATGTGCTATGTTTGTAAAACCACAAAATATCTACCTCATTCAGCCTTTACACATACCTAACCTCCTTATATTGAGCTTCAATTATTACTAATGTTATGATCGCATTTTCTTACGCTTTTATTTTTCTCTTTCTCCTTTAAATTTTAGACATTCAACCTACCTTCCGAGAATTTCTACCGTTAAAGTATATGCCTAATTAATAGTCCTCCTCCCTTGTTATTAGGTTATTATGCTCCATTGCTTTAGCCCTATGGATGTTCTTTGTTCACCCTCCTCAATTTCCGCAACATGCCCAAGAAAATAACTACTGTTTGTTAAGTGAAGCTATTGGTGGCCAATGACTATGATTAGAAAAAAAATTATCGTAAAAACTAACATTTGGGTATTTATTCTCTTCATACAAACCCACATCTCTAAATGAAAAATTAATCACCTCAATACCCTCAACTCGCTCAATTCCTTTGACAACAGTTAACTCAGCCTCTATTTCCTTTATATCAACTAATTCTGAAAATATATGAGAGCAATATATTCTTTCATTATTCATTTTTTCAAGACGGCATATTATATATTTTATGATATTTATTTGCCCATTCGTAACCCTATTACAAAACTCTTTGCAAACATATTCTTCAGCAAGAGTTTCGTAATCAATTGAGATTGTGACCGAGATTTTTTTTTCGATTGGTTTAGGAATAGAGGCACTTATACTCATCGCATAACGCCAAAAAATTTGGCTTTCATTAGGTACCTCATCAATTATCACTTCTTCTACTCTTGTCCTATTTTCAGATACCTCATCAGCAAATCTAAGTATTGAAGCAATAAGCTTTGGTCTTACCTCTTGTGATCTCTGCTTAATTGAAATACCACAGGAGCCCGAAGGTATAGCCAGTCCATTTTTACCACTGTGAGCTTTAATAATTTCATTAACAATGCGGGCAAAATCGCGACTTGGCATAAGATCAATGTATCGTGATATTATCTCAGAGGCGTTTATGTGATGATCGATTCTTCCTTTAATCATTGCCACATCGTGATAAACTATACTCGTCAAAAGTAAAAAAACCTCAACATCACTTAACTTATCAATGCTTAGTTGCAAAAGCTTACTTGAAGAATCTATCACAGAATCAACATGCAATTTACCATGGTTAGTATAATACGGGCATTGATCACGAATCCAAGGGTAATACTTTTCACTTAATAATTCTTTTATACTATTGTAACTTTTAAATAATTTACTAACAACATCATCATTCTTGGCTTTAGATTCAAAATATTCTTCAATATTGAAATCGTAACACATGATTAATCTACCTATTTATATTGATAGCACTAATACTGCTAAGTAGGAAAAATTTCCCTCAGAATGGCTATGAAAAAATATTGCAGGCTAAACTATGCAAAAACAACTAAATATTAGAGAATAGAAAAAGTGTCTGGCGACACCAGAGTATATTCAGATAATTTAAATAAACCAAAACAACGACTATTGGGGATATGATAGGGTAAAATTCATTACAATGAAAGTTATTTATATTGATAATTAGCCAAAATTTCAACAAAAAAGAGGAACTATGGCCAGACAGTATCGAGACAGTCTAAAAAATAACAAGGAAAAGAGCAGAGGGGACAGACTGGATACGCTTGACCTACAAAACGACCTGTGAAATGACCACCCAAAAGATTAGCACACCTTATTTACAGCAAATACACCCAACAAACGCCACCTCCCCATCAGAGACGTTAAAGCGCAAACTCCATAAGGAAAGCGATATACCTCGCATTCCCCGAATGACCAGGAACAAAATGGGAAAATAGAAGACAGGCAAGATATGCTATGAGCTTCGAGAAGAAGTTCTCTTCATATATTGCCTGTTCTGACTGCGAATTCCGGCCAAATCGGCCACCTATTCCGGATTAAATCGACCACGAGTACATATTTCGCCTGCCTCCCAACGTCCTAACTTTGTCCCCTTGGGTCGTACGGTGCCGACCTTCACTCGTCGCGCGAATGCGAATGTATTTCAGCCTCAAAAGACGCCACCCAATGCGCATTCGCAAACCCGCTTTCAAGGTGGCACACCTTGCCGCCGGAGGCACGTTTGACAATGACGCAGACCCATCTCGCAAACATTGATTCTTAGAGGAAGGTGTGGTTTTCTATGCGGTGACGTGGCCAGGCACGGTTCGCGTGGCCCTGCTGTTTCGTATTGGAAGACGAACCGGGGACTATCATTCTACAGACCATGAGGTGGGTTTATGAAACAGGTACGGCAATTTGTCTCCATGGCCAAAGGGGTTCTGGGGCCGTTTTTTCTTTCGCTCGGCAGTCGGCAGAACGTGGGCGCGGTCCTCAGGCGCCAGGCGAGGAAGCGGCCCCACCAGGCCCTGTTTCTTTTCGAGGGACGGACGGTGAGCTACCTGCAGGCCAATGAGCTGGCCAACCGATATGCCCGGTTGTTTCTTTCCCGGGGTTTCCGCAAAGGGGAGACCGTGGCGCTCCTGATGGAGAACCGGCCTGAGTACCTGATCATCCATGCGGGGCTGGCAAAGATAGGGGTGGTGCCGGCCCTTGTGAACACGAATATCCGGGGGCAGGTCCTGACCCATGCCTTGGGCGTGGTGGAAGCCCGGGGCGTGATTGTGGGGATTGAATTGGCTGATGCGTATGCCGATGTGGCTGGACAGGCGGCTCTTTCCGGCCCGGTGTTTGTCGAAAAAGAGGGGCAGGAATTGCCCACCCCGGAGGGGATGGAAGACCTGGCCCCGCTGCTGGCCCAGCAACCGGTGGACGAGCCCACGCCTCCCGAGCCGGTGACCCTTTCTGACACCCTTGAGTATATTTACACCTCCGGCACCACGGGCATGCCCAAGGCCACGGTGCTGACCCACCGGAAGTGGTTTCAAATGGGGTATGCGGTGGGTGGGTTTGCCATGGAAGCGATTCCGGGCGAGGTGCAGTACGCCTGCCTTCCCCTGTACCATAACAGCGGCATCAACATCACGTGGCCCCATTCTCTGATGTGGGGCGGAACCATGGCCCTCGCCCGGAAGTTTTCGGCTCGGCGATTCTGGGATGACGTGAGGTCTGCCGGAGCCACCCATTTCATCTATGTGGGGGAGTTGTGCCGCTATCTTTACAATCAGGCCCCGTTACCGGACGATGCTGATAACCCCTTGCGCGTGATCTTCGGAAACGGAATGCGGGCGGAGTACTGGGAGGCCTTTCAGGAGCGATTTGGTATCAAGCGCATTGTGGAGGCTTACGGGGCCACGGAAGGCGTGGGGGGAATGATGAATCGCAAGGGCAAACCCGGCATGATCGGGCAGCTGACCATCGCCGGGATCATACGCATGGGAGAGCTCGCCCGGTGCGATCGGGAAACCGGGGAGCTGTATCGGGACAAGAGAGGCTTTGCCGAAAAGTGCACGGTGGGTGAGACGGGGATGTTTCTCCCCAGGATAGGCGGCGTCAACCAGTTCTCCGGGTACAAGAACAACGGGTCAGCCACGGATGAGAAAATTCTTAAGGGCATTTTTGCTTCCGGCGATTGCTATTTTTTAAGCGGGGATCTGATGACCTTGCATGAACAGGATTATGTCTCCTTTGTGGACCGTCTGGGGGACACCTTCAAGTGGAAGGGAGAGCTGGTCTCCACAAACGAGGTCGGGGACCTTCTCTTTCGATTTGGAGGGATCGAGGATGCCAATGTGTACGGGGTGGAAGTCAACGGGGCCGAAGGAAGGGCCGGCATGGCAGCCTTAACCCTCTTGACGGGATGTGAGATCGACCTGAAAGACCTCGGGACTTATGTGACCTCGCACCTGCCCGTGTATGCCCGCCCCTGGTTCCTGAGGATTCGCGATCGGTGCGATACCAGCGTCTCCTTCAAGCAGCAAAAGGTCACCTTGAGAAAAGAGGGCTTCGACCCTGCCCTCATCACGGACCCCTTGTATTTTCTTCACCCGAATCAGGGGTATCTACCCGTTACAAGCGATCTTTTTGAAGAGATCCAATGCGGGGAGATCCGGTTTTAAAAACGTGCCTCCGGCGGCAAGGTGAGCCACCTTGAAAGCAGGTTTCCTAACCTGAACAGTTACGAAATAGAAAAATAAGGCGAACGATGAAGAAAATCAGCATTATAATTTGTGACCGTTATCATACGTGCGCAGGCGGCAAATGCCTACGCGCCATGCGTAATCGTGAAGGAGCTTTTGCTCTGTACAAGGAAGAGGAAATCGAGATAGTTGGCTACACCACCTGCGGAGGATGTCCGGGTGGCAACATAGAGTATGCACCGGCAGAGATGAAAAAAAATGGTACAGACGTTATCCATTTTGCTACGGGATTAGTCGTCGGCTATCCACCTTGTCCGCGGCTGCAAGATTTTTATGATTTTATTCCAGCTAAATATGGGCTTGATGTAGTGATTGGGACTCATCCCATTCCGCAAAACTATTACCTGACCCATCAGGAATTAGGAACCTGGCGATCTGACAGATGGCAAGAACGCATTCAGCACGTTTTAACAAATGAAAAAATACGCTTGGCCTATGATTGATGAAATGCAGTCAATAATCCATATGTTGAGCGCCACAGAAAGGACAAAATATGAGTGAAACCCGTTACGAAATCAAGCCAATAGGGGTCATCCGGTCCGAACTATCCAGTCGTGAAGACGCACCTCGCCAGGGGAACGAAGGGGCACCCGATGCATGGGTTGAGATGAATTCCGCGGTTTCAAAGGGACTACAAGGCATGACAGTGGGTTGTGAAATTATCGTGATTACTTGGTTTCACAAGTCTCACCGTGACATATTGACCTTGCACCCCCGCGGGGACAGGAACAGGCCGATCACGGGTGTCTTTTCTACACGGTCCCCGGATAGACCCAATCCACTTGGCCTTCATCAAGTGACGGTTTTGGAGATCTCTGGGAACAAATTAAAAGTGGGGCCAATAGAAGCGATTGATGGAACGCCGGTGGTGGATATAAAACCTTTACTCTAAACAGCCATCAAAATGGCAAGGCCGCAAAGAATCACCCCGCACCCCCGGGAGATCGGGTTTTGATACCGTTCGTAGTGAATTCGAAAGGCGGGCCGGTCGAGGAGCATGGAAAAAAGCACCCAGACCAGAAACCCTTCCACCACCAGAACAACACCGTAAAAGGCGCGAATGCTCAAGGGGGTCTCGGGCGCCAGGAGCTGGGAAAAAACGCTTAAGATAAAAAGGGTCACCTTGGGGTTTAACAGGTTGCAGAAAAGACCATCCCGAAAAGCCTGACCAAAATCCGCCGCGGGTCTCTCCTCTGCGTCAAAGGTCAGCCCGGAGTTTCCGGTGAGGCACCGGATCCCCACGTAGAGAATGTAAACCGCCCCTGCATACCGGATGGTATTGAAAAGAACCGGGCTGGTGCGGATCACAACGGCGAGGCCAGCCACAGACAGGGTCACATGAAAACACAGGCCAAGGCAAATCCCCAGCACGCAGGCCATCCCCGCCCGAAAAGAGGTGGTGGTGTGGCGAAAGATCAGCATCATGTCAGGTCCGGGGGAAAGCTGGGCGGCCAGGGCCACCCCCAGGACAACCACAAGGGATTCCAGCATCGTGGGGCACTCCATATGTTTAGTGTTTACTGGGCGTTGGTCATAGTTTCGCCCACGACAATGTAAAAACGGGTGCCGGGAAACAAAACGGCTATAGGCTATCGGCTATCGGCAGAGGAGTCGCTTCGCTCCGGCTTTTAAATTTATTACCACCCATGTGGTCCTCTTCTTTTGAATGGCCGAAACGATGATCAAGGCCGTTTATTCTATCCAGTCACACATCAGGTAAAAACCCGAAAATCTTCTTTCGGGCCACACTCTTTAAAAACGAGGCAGGAACAATTCTCGCGGCAGGAATCATCCTGACTTAAGACAAAAGCGGCGATGGCGTCACGTTTGTGTTCAAAGATATGGTCGGCCCCAATGCGATTGGTAAAGCCCACATGAGCAATAAAATTACACACACTTTGTTTCAAATTGCAAAAGTAAAGTCCGCCCCCTTTTGACTTGAGGCTCTCGGAGAGTTCCACCAGCATCTCCGCTCCGGCAAGGTCAATATAATTGATGCCTTCGCTGAGAATCAGCAGGTTGGTGACGGCCTCCTTCTCCAACACCTCCTCCAGCCGCCCCTGAATCGTATTCACCGAACCGAAATAGAGAGACATGTCAATGCGGATAATTTTTATCCGAGGGCATTGAAAAAGAGGCTTTTTGGCAACGTTCGTAAGTTGCCGGGATCTGTTGTCCGGGTCCGGTGCCATCACCACAATATCCGGGGACAGAGCGCGGGAGAGAAAGAGGATGAGAGACAGCAACACCCCAATATAAATCGCGAAATTCAGTTCCAGAAACAAGGTGGCGAAAAAGGTCACCAGAAGCACAGACGATTCGGAACGGCTGACATGAAGAATAAACCGAATGTGTTTAAAATCGATGAGATTCCAGGCCACAATGAGAATCACCCCCCCCATGGACGCGATGGGGAGCCAGGCCGTCAGAGGCGCGATGAGGAGCACAAGCGCCATTAGCGCCATGGCCGCAAAGATCGCGGAGAGAGGCGTCTTCGCACCGGCAGAAAAGTTGATCCCGGAGCGGGTAAAGGAGCCTGAACCGGCGTAACTCGAAAAGAAACTGCCCACCAAATTGGAGATCCCCTGCCCGATAAATTCCTGGTTTCCATCGATCCTCTGCCCTGATTTGGCCGCGACAGATCTCGAAATAGACACCGCCTCGATCAGGCCCAGCAATGCAATGGCAAAGGCCTCGGGAGCCAACTGGCGGATAACGGGGATCGAAAACTCTGGAGACGAAAAGGGCGGAAGCTGTGAAGGGATCTCCCCAAGCAGGGCCACCCCGTGGGCCGGGCCATGAAGCGCGGCGCAGGTGAGGCTGCCCACCACCATCCCAAAAAGAAGATTGGGGGCCTTCGGGAAAAAATGCCGACAGATCACGGCGCTCCCAAGGGTCACGGCGGCGATGAGCACGACATATCCGTTCACCGAAGGAAGATGAGCCCCCATCGCCATCCAGGTATCAATAAAGGAGTCTCCCCGTGGCAGGGCCAGCCCAAGAACGTGCTTTATCTGGCTGGTAATAATCAAAATGGCGGCCCCGGCGGTAAACCCGGTCACCACCGTGTGGGAGACGAAGTTCACGAGGGTGCCCAACTTGGCCACCCCGAAGGCAAACTGAAAAAGACCCGCCAGAAAAGTCAGGGTCAGGGCATACTGGATAAAGGCCGCGCTGCCTGGTTCGGCAAACTGGCTGATGGCGGAAAACACCACAATGGAGATGGCCGTGGTGGGCCCGGAGATCAAATGGTAAGACGACCCGAAAAGCGCCGCCACCACCGGCGTCACCATGGCCGTGTAGAGCCCGTATTCCGGGGGCAGCCCGGCAATGGCCGCAAAGGCCACGGCCTGGGGGAGCACAATCACGGCCCCGGTCAGCCCGGCGAAGAGATCCGACTTCACAGACTGTCGGTTAACAAGGGCCATCCAGCGCAAAAATGGGAAAAATTTTGTCATCACGCGCACCACCTAAAGGCAGAAATGAATGTAACTATTCAACTCTAAAAAAGCAGCCTCCGGCGGCAAGGTGTGCCACCTTGAAAGCTGGGTGACGTACATTTTAAATATGTATTTAAGACCTGTTTGTTCAACTTTTCAAAAGTTTAGCCCCCGACAGGGCCGCTGGAGGCATAAGCTGAATAGTTACAAATGAATTAGATAATTTTTAAAGGGATTCGTTATCCTAACCCGGATATTTCACGAGTTGGGTGCGCTCATATGCAAGGCATCAGAGCTGAAGATGTAGTGGTTTACCTCAAGGCTCTGATAACGCGGCAGATGAGTGCACCCGGCTCGCCCGAAGGGTGAGAAAATCAAACAGAATACAGTGGATTACATTTTGCATTTTTGAAACGACTGAAAATATTACTGCAAAGAACTGTAATTACAAATTATTCCTTAGTCCTGATTGTTTTCTCATGAAATATCCGGGCTAACCAATCCCATGATACACAGCAAGTAACATAACGGGCTTGTGAGTACAAGGCAGCGAGGTGGGGATCCTGGTCACATATCGGCATAGATCATACCTCTGGGGAGATGGAAGGGTTCACCGGTCAGGCATGACGGTCGTGACCGGCCTTCACGTGAAATCACCCCGAAAAGCCAACAGTCACATACAATTATGATCAATACAACAAACTCAGCTCGGCTTGACAGGCACTCGCTATGCCTGTATTTTAGAAAATAAAGCAATTTTTTCCATTCTCACTCACTTCGCCCTCTCTTTCCCCACACCCTCCGGGCATGATTCACCCAACCCGGATATTTCATGAGAAACCTCAATACTAAAGTATATACAGTTTTATTACATAGTTTTATCTGATTACCATCTTTTCCCATCCATGTTTGAGTGATCAATGGACAGGTTTTGGTGCAACATAACCTCTGTACGCTTGTTATTGTTGGAAACCTGCAGGATGGGCAAAGGGTGTGCCGTGCCCATCTGGCGCGGGTGCAACCGATCACGCCGGGGAAAGATGCCGCGTCATCGAAATTTATGTAATTTTCATCGTTGTGGGTTTCCTGACTACCAGATGGGCTCGCTTCGCCCTTTGATATTAAATGGGTGCCCATCCTAGGATGCCGCCGTAATCTCACCGACGTTGGTGACATTGGAGCCTGGAATGAGCAGGTAACCCATGGCTGTGAATCACCGGCCCTCCCAATCACCGAGAACTCGAGTAAGTATGGAGGACTCCACGCATGGAAAAATATATCTACAGCTTTAACGCAGAAGAAACGGAAGGCGACGCATCCTGGATGAATCTTTTGGGGGGCAAGGGTGCCAACCTCGCCGAGATGGCCCGCCTGGGCATCCCTGTGCCACCGGGGTTCACCCTCTCCACGGAGTGCTGCAACGCCTTCCTTCAAACGGGTGGAAGCTACCCCAAGGGCTATGAGGAGCAACTGAAAAAGGCGCTTTTACAGCTTGAAAAAAGCATGGGGCTGACCTTCGGGGACCCGGAGAATCCCCTGCTCGTCTCCTGCCGGTCCGGCGGTCGGCAATCCATGCCGGGGATGATGGAAACCGTGCTCAACGTGGGACTCACCACGAAGACCATCCCGGGACTCATCAAAAAAACAGGCAACGGACGATTTGTCTATGACTCCTACCGCCGACTGATCATGATGTACGCGGATGTGGTGATGGAAAAAGCCGAAGGAATCCAGCCGGAGACCGGCGGTGGCATTCGCCCGCAGCTGGAAAAAATCCTGTCGGATTTCAAAGAGACCCGCGGAGTCGAAAATGACGCCGCGCTGTCCGAAAACGACCTGAAAGAGATCTGCAACCTGTTTACCCTGCAGGTGGCCACGGTCCTGGGAAGCGACTTCCCAGACTCCCCGAAAGCCCAGCTCGAAGGGGCTATCGGGGCCGTCTTTAAAAGCTGGAACGGCAAGCGGGCACGCTCCTATCGCCGCATCGAACACATTCCTGACAATTGGGGCACCGGCGTCACCGTCCAGGCCATGGTCTTCGGGAACATGGGAGACACCTCGGCAACCGGCGTGGCCTTTACCCGCAACCCGGCCACCGGGGAGAACACGTTTTTCGGCGAATGGCTCGCCAACGCCCAGGGCGAAGATGTGGTGGCAGGCCTGAGAACCCCTGCCCCCATCAACGAAGCCACCAAGCGGAAAAAAAACAAGGGGGTCACCTCCCTCGAAACGGCCATGCCCGACGTCTACCAGGAACTCGAAACCATCCGGCACACTCTGGAGCAACACTACAAAGAGATGCTCGATATCGAGTTCACCATCCAAAACGAAAAGCTCTACATGCTCCAATGCCGCGTCGGCAAACGCACCGGCACGGCCTCACTGGTCATGGCCATGGAGATGTTAAGCGAAAACCTCATCGATGAGGTCACGGCCATCAAACGGGTGAAACCCCACCAGCTCAACGAGCTGCTCCACCCCATTGTAGACCCCACAGAAGAGAGCCTGGCCCAGGTCCTCACCGAGGGACTTCCCGCCGGCCCCGGAGGTGCCTTCGGGCACATTGCCTTTACCGCGGAGGAAGCCGTCAAACTCTCCAAGACCCACCCCCATGTCATTTTGGTGCGTGAAGAGACCAATCCGGAAGATATCGAAGGGATGCGAGCCGCCTCCGGCATCCTCACCGCCCGAGGCGGCATGACCAGCCATGCGGCCCTGGTGGCACGCGGCTGGGGCAAATGCTGCATCGTGGGTGCCGGTGACATCGTCATCCACCCCTCCTTAAAAAAAATGCAGATCGGCGAAAAAATCTTCAATCAGGGAGACATCCTCACCCTGAACGGCACCCGGGGGCTCGTGTACGAAGGAAAGCTCAAAATGGCGGATGCGTCTGAAGACCCACGGTTTCAATCCTTTATGACCATGGCCGACACCTATCGCACCCTGGGCGTCCGGGCCAACGCCGACACCCGCGAAGACGCCCTGGTGGCAAAAAATTACGGGGCCGAAGGCATCGGCCTCTTCCGCACCGAGCACATGTTCTACAGCGCAGGCCCCGACGACCCCCTCTTTATTTTGCGGCAAATCATCTTAAGCGATACGGAGAGCGAACGAAAAGCGGCTATTAACGAATTAGCCCCCTTTATCAAGCAGTCGATCAAAGAGACCCTCGAAACCATGGACGGCATGCCTGTCACCCTCCGTACCCTGGACCCTCCCCTCCACGAGTTCATCCCCCACTCCCGAAACAAACAGATGGAACTGGCCGAAGCCCTCGGGGTGGATTTAAACGAAATCAAACGCCGCTGCGAGGCACTCCAGGAGAGCAACCCCATGATGGGGCATCGGGGTGTCCGCCTGGGAATCAGCTATCCCGACCTCACCGAGATGCAGGTAAAGGCCATCTTTGAAGCCACCGCGGAACTGGTAAAAAGCGGCTACCACCCCCTGCCCGAGATCATGATTCCCGTCACCTGTGATGTCAATGAACTGGTCTTTGTCCGAAGAATCGTCACCCGTGTCTGCGAAGAGATCTCCAGGCAATACGGGCTGGCCGGCATCGTCCACAAATTCGGCACCATGATCGAAATCCCGAGATCGGCCTTACGGGCGCATCAAATGGCCGAACTGGCCGAATTCTTCTCCTTTGGAACCAACGACCTCACCCAGCTCACCTACGGGTTCAGCCGTGACGATACCGGGGGATTCATGCCCACCTATTTAGAAAAGAAAATTCTCCCCGCCGACCCCTTCCAGACCCTCGACCCCCTGGGCGTGGGCGAACTCATCAAAATCGCCGTGGAAAAAGGGCGCACAACCCGCCCCGACCTTAAAATCGGGATCTGCGGCGAACACGGGGGCGACCCCGCCTCGGTGCGCTTCTGCTACAACGCCGGGCTCGACTATGTCAGCTGCTCCCCCTACCGCATCCCCATCGCCCGCCTGGCCGCCGCCCATGCAGCCATCGAGGCCTCAGAAAAAAGGCGGGACAAATAAAGGTACAGAAACAAATAGACTGTGCATTTGGTAACTATTCAGCACCCCAAAAAGCCTCCGGCGCAGATTTGAAATATGTATTTAAGACCTGTTTATTAAACCCGTCTTTATAACATCAGGCAAAAGTTTAGCCCCCGGCAGGGCCGCCGGAGGCATAAGCTGAATAGTTACATGCATTTTCAGTTCCGTTGAGGGGAAGCCAGGGGCATGAACCCCTGGCCCACAGATGGCAGGGGTTCACAGCCACGGCCTGACGCCGGGGTTAGCCCACGCGTCTCTCTTTCCTGTTGACAATCCAACTGGCGAAGTCTATTTTTAATAAATGGAATACCGTTCCACTATACGGAACACCTTTAAATTTGCACGTCGAATGCAGATTGGATTCTGCACCCATTCGCTGCGCGTTTACGCACCAAACCCGGATCTGTCATGAAAAACGCAACGCTCATGAATCTGTGATGTTAGAATTCTTAAGGCGAGCCAAGTGCATCCATATTACAAGCTATCTCAGTCTTGAGGTAAACCACTGAATCTGCCTCGCTGATGCCGTGAATATGAAAGCACGCGAGGCGTGAGAGATCCGTGCTACAGGGATCAATTATCCACCGTAAATAAGTGGAACGATATTTTGCATTATGGAATACATCGGAGACAGAAGACTTTCTGCTCTGCCTTACACTCTATTTTTTCAAGAAGGAACGTTGTTGATGTACAAGAAGATTTTCACAGGCCCCATGTTAATTATCATCGGCTGTATCTGCTCCAGCACCACGGGGACCGCACAGGCTTTGGCACCGGAAGGGGCGACGCCGCTTGCCATCGGAGCCCTTCGGCTCCTGGGCGGAGGGATTTCTCTGCTGTTGCTGTGTCTGCTGACGGGGAATATGCCCACGCGAACGGGCTGGCCCAAGCTGCCAACGCTGATGGCTGCGATGGGGTTGGTTGCCTACCAGATATTTTTTTTCATCGCCATCAAGAACATCGGTGTTGCCGTCGGAAGCGTGGTGGCCGTCGGAGGCAGCCCCATCGTGGTGGGCATTCTGGGGTGGCTGCTGCTTGGCGAAAAGCCATCCCCCGTCTGGTACGGAGCGACAGCGACGGCCATCACAGGGCTTGCCGCGATCTCGTTGGCCGGGAGAGGGGCCGGGGTGCTCACCCTTGGGGGCATCGTTCTTGCGTTATTGGCCGGGGCCTCCTACGCGCTGTTCCTCGTCGCCATCAAGCCGTTGCTTGAGAAGCATCAATCGATACACATCATGACCGTCGCTTTTTTGATCAGCGGCATCGCCATGCTGCCCATCCTTCTTATGCAGCCACTGGCATGGATGGCCACCGTCCGAGGGGAGCTGGTGGTCCTTGACCTGGGCCTCCTGACGACCGCTGCCGCCTTTCCCCTTATCCTCACGGGAATGCGCAGCACCTCGTTGGCGACCACATCGACGCTTTGTCTGACTGAGCCCTTAGGAGCTGCGCTGTTTGGCGTGTTTTTATTGCATGAACCCCTGACCGGGATGACCTTGTGCGGCACCCTGCTGTTGTTCACGAGCATGGTGCTGCTGGTCTGGCAAAAACCCAAGGAGGTTCCTGTCAAACAGGAGCTCAAGCTGGCTGCCTGAGGGCGGGGTTGCGAATGCTCTCCGGCTGCGCCGTGACAAGGGGGGCAAAACGCATGCCCCCACACCGTTGGCAACGGGTCACCGCACATAAGGGTGCGCTTGAGCTCCCTTACCACCGGAGCCTCATACAGGAGGGAAATGTAAATCCAATCATGGATCCCCGGTCACTTGAAGATACAAAAGGTGGCGAGTATCGGCCTGTAAAACTGCACAACCGGATCCATTTTTCCGGGCAGCCGGGGAAGACGAGGAGGCGAAGGGTGTCGCTCTTCTCTACCGTCTTTCCCGCGAAGGCGGGAACCCATGGTGGATAGCCCGGATATTTCATGAGAAAACGACCAGGCCAAAACAATAGCATCGTCATTACGGCGGGTTACGAAGTAAGATATAGACATTTCAAAAATGCAAAATGTAATTCACCGTTTTCTACTCACTTTTCTAACCCTTCGGGCGAGGGGAAACTGCTGGATTTTATGAAGAGGATGATGACGGAAAGAGTGATGATTGAGTGAGCCTTATATTCGCAAATTTTACAAGTCGGTGAGACCTGTGGTAAACCTTGCTGAGGCTGGCATGAATACCCTCGGAGAGCCAAAAAAAATCCGCTGTCGACAGAATCAAAGGGGCGATTCTTGTCAACCGCATGAGCTCCCTTTGCATGCAGAGCCTTGATTTATCTTTATTTTCGTTATCGTGTGCGCGTATTTTTTTGGTAAGACGTTTTGCCTAACTGACAAGGAAAAACATGGCCGGAAACACCATCCATTCCATCGGAAAAGCATTTGAGATCATCGATGTCATGTCACGGCAGCCACAGTGGGAACTTGGCGAAATCTGCCGTGCCACAGGGCTGCCCAAAACCACGGTCTTCCGCATTGTGCTGACCCTTACGGAGCTGGGCTACGTAACGCAGGAACAGAAAGGCGGTCGCTACCAACTCACCCTCGAACTGTTCAAAATAGGCAGTCGCGTCGTCTCGCAATCCGGCCTTGTCGACCTGGCACGCCCTGCCTGCCGAGCCCTCCTCGCGGCCGTTGATGAAACCGTCAACCTCACCGTTCCCGAAGGCACGGACATGGTTGTGGTCGACAAATTGGGAACGACCCAGGTGTTGCGCCCCGATTCGGTGATCGGCACCTCCTTTCCCATTTATCGATCCGCGTCCGGTAAGATATACCTTGCCTTTCTTCCGGACACGGAAATGGACGACATGCTTCGGCGCATCACGCAGGAAGATCCGACCATAAGGGAGGCCGACCTCGCCGAACTCCGACGCGAGTTCGTTCAACTCCGACGGGATGGCCTGGCCTACGACAATGAAGAAATTTACCTGGGGGTGCGTTGTGTTGCCGCGCCCATTTTTGACCACACGGGCCATGTCATTGCCACGATCAGCTGCTCAGTCCCCTCCATCCGTATCACCGATGATTCAGCAGAATTGGTCGCCAGCGAAGTGAACAAAACGGCGAAAACCATCTCTTGTGCGCTCGGAGCGACGGTGGGTCATATGCGTGCCTGACATCTCAATCACGGCTGTTCTGATCCACCAACCTGGCTTCCTTAATAAGATTGATGCCGAAGAGAAGAAGTTTCTCCATCATGTATCCGCAGAGCTCTTCATCCCTTGTTTCCAGGGCAGCCACAAGGCTCCTCTGGTAATCGATAATCCCGTTGGGGTCGTCGCCGAGGTTATAGTAGTAGGTCAAATAGTTGATAAAAACGGGTTTTAAGGTATTAAAAATAAGCTGAACGGCGAGGCTGTCGGCCATCTGAAAGAGATATTCATGGAAGTTGTAATCGCAGTCGGCCAGAATGCGGCCGTCTGCGTGATGGGCCTGCTTCTCGTCAAGCAGGATGTGGAGATGCTTGATATCTTCGGGACCCATGCGATGAACGGCCCGCTTCACCGCAAACCGCTCGCAGACAAGGCGAAAATCCATAAACGAGGTGAGCACCTCATCGGTTAAGTCCAGGCTGTTTTCGATGTAATAGATCAAAAGGGAGAGCGCCGCCTCATTCCGGTAATCTGTCACATAGGTGCCGCTCTGGGGAACTCGCCGAACCAGCTTCATATGATCCAGGCGGCTTAAGGCATCTCGTATCGTATTCCGACTTGCATCAAACCGATCGGACAGAGCCCTCTCCGATGGAAGCCGATAGCCCGCCTCGAAATGGCCGGTAAAGATATCCCTCCGAAGACTTTCAAAGACCGTATCTGCAATACATGTTGTCATGGGGCCATCCTGACCCACCATAAAAAGGCAGATAAAAACGCATGAATAAAAATTCGTCCCCGGAGGAGCCGGTACGAAAAGCTCCCTCAAAGGGAAGAGATCACCTGGGGTCTGACAAGACATCACCTGGGGCCTGACAAAACCTAAAAGACACGATCACTCCCCCACACAAAATCCGAGGGTACAAGGGCTTTTACCGTATGGTAAAAATGTTCCTCACAAGTAATACACGGCCTAAAATTGGTCAACCAATTTTATTTTTTATGTCGCACACAAACAATTATTATTTACCCTTACGCCTGTTAATACTGTGTATTTAGAAAACAGCCTTCCGATAAACTTTTGTACACAACCAAAAACCCCTTGATACCCCCCTGAATTGGTGCTACCAAAACAATGTTTCTCACTATTGGAGTCGAATCCATATATTTGCTTATTTCAGTTGTTCAGGAGGTGAACCCATGGTCCTTTTAAACCCGAAAAAATACAAAGACAGAAACTACCCGGATGAGCGTTCCAAAGAGATTATGCTCAAGACCATCGATTGGTTTGAGAATAAGGGACTTGCAGCGATCAAGAAAGACTATCAGGAACGGACCTTCACCAGCGATTTTGCTGAGTTTATCAAAGAAGAGCACATCTTTGAGTCCCTCTTCCTGCCCAAGGGCTATGGGGATGACCCCAATCAGCATTACAGCACCTACAAGATGTTCGAGTTCTCCGAAATCTGTGGTTTCTACAGCTCGGCTTACTGGTACATGTACCACGTCTCCACCCTGGGGCTGGACCCGGTCTTCCTGGGCGACAACGAAGAGGCCAAGCACAAAGCAGCCGCCAAGCTGAAAGAAAACCCCCTTTGCGCCTTCGGTCTGTCCGAGAAAGAGCACGGAGCGGACATCTACTCCAGCGACATGAAACTCTATCCCCAGGGCGACGGCACCTACCTGGCCCAGGGCACCAAATACTATATTGGTAACGGCAACGAGGCTGGCATCGTCTCTGTCTTCGGCAAACTGGCCGACACCGACGACTACGTCTTCTTTATGGTGGACTCACACCACGAGAAGTACGAATGCATCCAGAACGTCATCGCCTGCGACCAGATGTACGTCTCCGAGTTCAAGCTGCATGACTACCCCATCACCGATGGCGAGATCCTCTCCCGCGGCAAAAAAGCCTGGGACGACATGCTCAACACCATCAACATCTGCAAGTTCAACATCGGAACCGCCGCCATCGGCCTCAGCACCCACTCTCTTTATGAGGCCCTGAACCACGCAGCCCACCGAGAAATCTTCGGCAAGAAAGTCACCGAATTTGCCCACATCAAGCAACTCTTCTTCGACTCCTACACCCGCATCGTGGCCATGAAGCTCTTCGGCCTGCGCGCCACAGACTACATGCGCGCTGCCGGTCCTGAAGATCGTCGCTACCTCCTGTACAACCCCCTCATGAAAATGAAGGTGGCCATCCAGGGTGAGATCGTTCACGAACTGATCTGGGATGTTTTGGCAGCCAAAGGATTTGAAAAGGATCAGCACTTCGAACACGCAGCCGTTGAGATCAAGGGCATGCCCAAGCTGGAAGGCACCAAGCACGTCAACATGGCCCTCATGGCCAAGCTGATCCCCAACTTCATGTTCAACCCGAAAGAGTACGAAGAGGTCGGCCTGAAAAACGGGGGCGAGAACGACGACTTCCTCTTCAACCAGGGGCCCACCAAAGGCTATGGCAAGATCCAGTTCCACGATTACATGCCTGTCTTTGAAAGCGTCGACCTGCCCAACGTCAAAGTGTTCATCAAGCAGGTGGAGCTCTTCAAGCAGCTCCTCATGGAATCCGCCAACGACCTCATGGGTCAGATGGCCAACTTCGATTTCCTCTTCGCCATGGGCGAGATCTTCTGCGTCGTCCCCTACGCACAGCTCATCGTGGAAAGTGCCAAGCGGGAAAATCTCGAAGATGACATCCTGGACTCCATCTTCGACGTTTTTGTTCGGGACATGAGCCGCTATGCGCTGGATCTGGCCATGAAGCCCTCCAGCACCGAGAAGCAGCAGGAACTCTGCAAGCAGATGGTGATGAAGCCCGTGGTTGACATCGATCGCTACGAGCGCGTCATCAACGATCATATCTACTCCCTCGTAGATACCTACGTGATGAACCCTTAACCCGAATATTTCATGAGAGAACAATCAGGATTAAGGAATAACACGTAATTACAGTTCTTTGCAGTAATATTTTCAGTCGTTTCAAAAATGCAAAATGTAATCCACGGTATTCTGTTTGATTTTCTCACCCTTCGGGCGAGCCGGGTGCACTCATCTGCCGCGTTATCAGAGCTTTGAGGTAAGCCACTACATCTTCAGCTCTGATGCCTTGCATATGAGCGCACCCAACTCGTGAAAAATCCGGGTTAAAAAAGCGTTACCCTGAGCTCTCACCCCCTTTGCGAAAAAGGGGATGAGGTTCAGGTTCTCATTTTCAGCAAACACTCCATTGAACAGAAAAAGGCGGAACCAAATTGGTTCCGCCTTTTTTAGTTTATTTCGTCTTTTCTTGACAAAAAAAAGAAAATCATTTTAGTAAACAAGATTCCCCCGGCAAGTCAATCAAGCGAAGAACGATAGGCTGTTTTTATAGGCGCTTCAAATAATTCAGCAAATCGACAAAAAAGGTCAACGCTACGTCGTCAGCAAAAATAATGGGCCGTAACGCACCAAGAATTTTATAACCAAAGGAACTGCCGTGGGAGACGGTCGCTACTATACATACGCTCAATTTTTTGCCGTCTCGTTTCTCACGCTGCTGCTTGCAGGAATCGTTATGGGGGCTGTCATCAGCCACTATCAAGGATTCAAGCGAGGAGGCCGGCTCATCATGGTCGGTCACATGGTCCTGGGAGCGGCGGCGTTCATGCGGTTATCCGCAGAGGTGGTGAGCACCCAATCCCTTGCCCTTTCCGCACGTCAGATAGAACTTTTCTGCCTCATGGCAACCGAAGGGGCCCTTGTCTATCTCGTGGGACTCGGCTCATCTCTTCCTCCCGTACTCTTGAGGACTCTTCTGCTTCTCTTTGTCCCTGGGCTGGTGATCTTTGCGTTTTTCCCCTCCCTTCTCATTGAGGGGAACACCCTCACCTCCATGGCCTTTGGGGCGGGTTATCAGGTCGTTACAGGGGGCGTCATCCTTCTCGCCATGGCCACGGCTCTTCGTTCATCAAGGCCGCTCGGTCCCGTCCTCTTTCTTGCCATGCCCGCGGCAATCCACCTCGCCCTGGCCCAACATGGTGGGCCGGCCGGGGATATAAGCCTTCTTTTCCTCTACCCGTTCCTCCTGATGGGGTTTCACCTCTTCTCCTCCGAACTCAGGGCGTACCACATCGGAGACCAGGCCTTTTCAAACATCCACAACCTCATTGATGATGCGGTCTTTCTCTGCGACGAAAAAAGGGAGGTCGTCTACCGAAACCACCCTGCCCGTACGGCCGACTTTCTCAAAAAAGGGTTACCCAGAATTTCCCGGAGCGACCCCGCCAGCTTGATCATCCAGGGAATGCACCCCAGCACCCGCTACCATATCCCAGGGTTTTCGTCCCAGGACGGCAGGCGGCATATTGAATGCCGAACACAAGCGGTCGGCAAAGAGCAAAAGGACCTGTTTATTATCTTTTCCGACATCACCCACCATATCGAGATGCTGGACATTCAGGAGGAGCAGAGAAAACAGCTCGAAAAGGTCAACCAAAAACTTCACCAATACACCCTCATCGTCTTTGACCTGGAAAAGGAAAAAGAGATCGGAGCCCTTCTGAACACTGTCACACGCACCCAGGACACCTTTATCGACCGCTTCAGAGAAAGGGTGGTTGCCCTTTCCCAAACCCCCCACGAAGCGGGGTTTAACGAACGCCTGGAAGCCCTCATCGCCGAGACAAGGACAAACCTTTCCCGAATACGCACCCTCGTTGCCCAGTACAGGAGATACCATGACACCTGAAATTCACGTCATCATCGCCGACGACCAGATGCTATTGAGGAACTCCCTTGAACAGATCATCAACAGCGCTCCAGACTTAACCGTGACCGGCGCCGTGGGGTCCGGTGAAGAGCTCATCGCGAGTTGTTTAGCCTCCCCCCCGGACCTGGTCCTGATGGATGTTGAGATGCCCCATATCGACGGCCTGGCGGCCCTGAAGATTCTCAAAAAAAACCACCCGGGCATCAAGGTCCTGATGCTCACCACCTTCGAAAACCCGGAGTACATCACCGAGGCGCTCCTGGGAAAAGCCGATGGCTACATCACCAAGGACATCGGTTATGAAAAACTGCTGGTGACCATTCGGTGCGTGGCCATGGGGCTGACGGTGCTCCACCCCGGAGCCCGGGAAATCCTGCTGGAACGTGTCAAAACCCGCAATCCCGGAAAAACGACCTATACGGATATCCTGAGTGTGGAGGAGATCACCATTATCCGACTCATCGTCATGGGTGAGAGCAATAAAGCCATTGCAGAAACCCTTCACTACGCCGAGGGCACCATCAAGAACAAGGTGAGCCGCTTCTACGAGAAGCTGGGGATCACCAACCGGATGGAGCTGGCGATCTACGCGGTTGAAAACGGAATTGAATAGGATGACTGAGCGTGTCCCCGAACCTTAAGCTGGAAATTGCCGCCATCTGCCTCATCCACATCACAGCCATCGTGCTGTCCGTGGCCTGCCTGACGGTTTTTTATATAAAGACCCGGCGGGACGACCCCTCGGCCAACGCCTTTATGATGATGCTGAGTGCCATGATCCTCTGGATGGTCTTTAAAATCTTCAAGACCGTGGCACCCGAGGTCACCTTGAGGTGGATCTTCATCCTCGGCTACTACGCCTGCACCTGCATGGTGGAGGTGTCCTTTGTCGCATTCGGGTATGCCATGTCCCGTGGAACCCCCCTGCCCAAAAAAAGCCGAGGGTGGATCTACGCCCTGCCCGTGCTGCAATTTTCCTGGATCCTCACCAACCCGTACCACAAGCTCTTCTACAGCCACTATGACTTTTACGGAGACAGCTTCGGCCCGTTGTTTTACGCCCACATGCTCATCGAATACGCCTACTTCGGCGTCGGCATCTTTTACTGCCGACAGCGATTCAACCACGCGTTCTCCGGCAAGAGCCGTGCGGTGTCCTGGCTGGTCAGTACGGCCATTCTGGTACCTCTTGTTCTTAACTTTCTCTACATCACCAAGGTCCTCCATGCCCTGACCCTCATCGCACAAATTCCCGTGATCTTTGACATCACCCCCATTGTCTTTACCTGGTCGACCCTGCTTTTCATGCACGCCACCTTCAACCACGACCTTTTCTCCCTCACCCCCCTGATGCGCCACGAGATCACCCATCACGTGAGCCTGCCCATCGCTCTTTTGGACCGGCGATTCCGCATCGGGTACACCAACGAAGCCTTTCAAGCCCTGCCCGGCTCTGCCGCCGACAGGGTTGCCCTGCTGGACGCCCTGCCCGAACGCAGCCGGGGGGCATCGGAAGTGAGCTATGAGGAGACCACCACAGAGGCCTCCTTTTTCATCTACTGCAAAAAAATCCGAACCCTCACCGGAGTCCAACACCTGGTCACGGTACGAAATATTTCCCATTACAAAGGCATCCAGGCGGACATCCTGGCCAGTCAACAGGACATCGAAGAGAAGAATCGGTGCATTGAAAAGACCATTGCCCACCTGAAAGAACTCTCCAAAGGCAGCGCCCGAAAATTCGTGGCCCGGGAGCTCCACGATATCATTGGCCACTCCCTGGTTACGGCCATCAAACTCCTTGAGGTGGCCCGAATCTACGGCCACCGGGACACGGCCCATGGCCTACCGGCCCTGGGCCATGCCATCACAGCTTTGAACTCCGGCCTGACCGGCATCAAGGCCGTCCCGGGCTCCCAAAAGGACGCCCCCCGGGTCAGTGGAGAAGAGCTGAAACGAAGCATCGAAGAGACCATCGCCCAGACACGCCACACCGGCCTGGAGGTCACCTTAAATTTTCACGGAATGATCTATCTCCTGGAACCGGCCCTCCACACCGCCCTTGCCCGAACCAGCACCGAGCTCATCACCAACTGTCTCAAACACGCAGGTGCTTCAAGGCTCTTTCTCTCCGTCACGATCCGTGAATCCCACGCCCAACTCCTGGCCGTGGACAACGGGAAAGGGGCCGCCAGCCTCACCCGTGGCAACGGCCTGCTGGGCATGGAAGAGCGCCTCCGTGTCCTGAACGGCTCGGCACGCTTCAGCACCGAAGACGGCTTCATGGCCCGCATCGTCATCCCGCGGCAAGGCGGGGCCGCTTCAGCGCCGGAGACGCACTGTCTCCCCCTCCTGCCCCAGGGGAACACATCCGCTGACGGGTAAGCCCGTAAATTTCATTTCACCGCGCATTTCAACACCCTCACCCTTCAATCCTTCCGGCTTAAAAGAAGACATAACGCCACGTTAATCCCTCGGCAAGACAACCGAACACGAAAAACGTCCTGACCCCTTTGGCACAAGGCCGGCCTCACCCCTTGTCTTCACGCCACCCCCAAAGTGACCAGAGTCATCCATTCACCGCCAAAAAAGTGACTCCAGGCCATCAATCAGTGACCTCCAACCCATTGACTTAAAAGATGAATCTGTATATTTCTTTTTACTATTATCGTGTACTGCCGTTCTCATCTTTTACCCCCAAGCAGGAGATTCCATGAAACGCACCGCCCTTGCCCTTCTTATGACCTTTTTTTTCTCAGCACCGGCACTGGCCGTGGAGAACCCCTGGACCAAAAAACTACCCTTTAAAGAGGGAACCGTCTCCTACGAAATTTCCGGGACCATCAAAGGAAATGAGACAGTCTACGTCAAAGATCACGGCCACACCACGGCAGCCTATCGCACGGAAACGGGGTCAAGCTTTGGTTTCTCCACGAACACCCGGGAGCTCACCCTCACCACCCCGGACTGGATCTACACCGTAGACTTAGACGACAACACCGGCACCAAACAGATCAACCCCAAAAAAGTCATCACAGACGAATTTAACCGTCTCTCCAGGAAGGACCAGAAAAAGCTTGTTAAAAACAGCGATCAACTGGGCATCACCCTGGTGGGTGGACTCAGCGGGTCCGTTGAGAAGAAAGCCGTGAAACTTCTTGGATATCGCTGCGATCGGGTCACCGCCATGGGCATCGAAACATGCACCCTGACCGGAACGGATTTCCCCATGAAGTCCTCCGGACAACTCATGGGCATGACCTTTCGGGAAGAGGCCACGCGCATCGAAAAAAAGAGGGTAGCGAGTCAAAAGTTCTCCCTGCCCCAAGGAGCCGACATCCTCCATGAGCCTGCCGCAGACGCCGCCATCACGGGCCAGATCCGCATGATGTTCCAATCCCTTCTGGAAGGCGAACGCCCCGTGAGTCGCCAGGAGCAAGGGATGAATAATGAGGAGATGGGAGACGCCATAAAGGCCCTCCAGCAGATGCAGGGACTCTTCGGTCCTTCCAATGACAATGAATAGGATGATATTGACGACCGCTTCGAACGGACAGGAAACCTGAAATTCTTGTTTTTCGGCGGGGAAGACCTTTTCCTTACGTATTAACCCGGCAACTTAATATACAAAAAAGCAGATGAAAGAGATGTCAGCTTTATCGGGGTGATAACGCTCCTCGACATTCATGCATTTAACCGCCGGATTAATAACTATTTAGCTTATGCCTCCGGCGGCCCTGCCGGGGGCCAACCTTTTGAAAAGGTTGCCAAACAGGTCTTTAAAAAAATCTTGGGTCAATCCAGAACCTAAGGCACATGTGATTTGGCCTGAGGAACGAAGGACAAAGCGCATTTGCAACCTGCTTTCAAGGTGGCACACCTTGCCGCCGGAGGCATTTTTTTGGAGCTGAATAGTCACGTCCTTACCAGGTTTTAAATGACCACGCTTGTCTCACCCATCACACCCGCAGGAGAACTCCATGCATCGTTTAATACAAAGGTCACTTAACAAGTACCTGTCACTTTTTGTCTTCTTTCTCATCGTCTTTCTCATGGCAGGCTGTCACAGTGGCTCAAACGATGATCCCCCGGTAGAAAGTCCCCCGGTGGCCCTGGAGGACCCCGATGGCGTTTTAGCGTCCGTCGGCCTCACCACCGATAAAGAGGTCAAAGACAAGCTCACCAAATCGGGGCTCATAGCCCTTTCAGTAGAGATACGAAACGCAAACCCGGCCTTGCCCACCGAAAAAATCGTATCGATCCTTAAAGAGAACAATAAGACCATCGAATACAAAAAGCTTGAAAAACAGGGCGTCCCTGCAGGCGTGGTCTCCAGGCTGAAAAAACTGCCCTACTCTCCTGTGGCCACCAAAGAATTCGTTGCGCTTCCCGACCCGGAGATGTTCCCCATCACGGCCAGCGAAGAGGCCCTTGCCCTGCTCAACCGGGAAAAATTAAAAAAACTCAACAGAAAACTTCAACTGCGCGGCCAAGCGCCCCTGACCATGGACGAGTTTCTTGTTCTGCAGACTGGCATAGGCAAAGTAGAGTTCGTTAACAACTTTGGGAACCTGGACCAGAGAACCCAGAACATCCCGGCTCGGGATATGACCCTCACCAAGGCCGGAGGGAGCGATGCGTCTCCCGGATACACCCTGGTCAATGCCGTGGACGAGCTCAAGGCAAACGGCGGGATCGGCGATGCACCGTCCGGTGTCAACCCTTGCGGCATTGCGGTTCTGCCCCCCCTCCCCATGCCCATTGCCCAACTCGATACACCCATAGAAACCCTCCTGGTTCAAGCAGATGGGGCTGATGCGGTGGTCTCCTTTCCTGAAACCGGCATCGCCGTGATTATGGCCAGCCGCGAAGTCACCCTGATCGACAGCGAGGGAAGGTCCCTTTGCACGGGCAACGCCACGGACGCCCAGTTCTATTACCTTCCCATCACCCACGCGAATCGCTGCAAGCCCTTTCGATTTGTCGGCGCCAACTCCGCATACACGGTGACACTCATTGAGATGATTACCCCCGAGCGCCTCACCGACCGCGCCTTTGTGGATGGAAAAGAGTACCTGACAAACGGAACCACGGCCAAATTGTTAAATGCCTCCCCGTACTTCAACCCTAGTTCGTGCACTATCAGTACCCTCGACTCCCATTT
>NZ_JAQYWB010000066.1 GCF_030145185.1 Desulfoluna sp.
TCACCCTTTCCTGCTCGCTTTTCTCACCCTTCGGGCGAGCCGAGTACACCCATCTTCTGCGTTATCAGAGCTTTGAGGTAAACCACTACATCTGCAGCTCTGATGCCTTGAATATGGATGCACTCAACTCGTGAAATATCCGGGATAACGCAACCGGGCCTCCCCTACCCGGCAAACGACAACACCATTACCAGAGACAACCGATACCACAGACGCGATGCAATGCGATCCTCTCATGAACCCTGTTCAGCCATAAGGCGTGACGTAAGAAACAGTGCCACACCTGAAAAATCCGTCACCGCCGGTGTCTAAACGGCGACGCGCACCCGATACCACTGGCCAGTGAAAGCCCAGAAAAAGGCTGGAATATAAATGAGCCCTACACGCAATGACGATGGAAGGAGATGCCATGAAAGAAAATAGCTGCAACTCACCCACAATCCCGACCCGGGCTATGGAAAAACTCACTCAAAAAATAATCCACCTCATCTTTGTGGTTTCGCTGTATTTATCAGGCGGGGTGCTGTATCGCAGGTTAAAGAAAAAAAGCAAGCACCCCATGGTTCATCAGGAAAAACTTCTCAGGCAAATCCTCCGGAAAAATCGGAACACACAATTTGGAACGGACCACAACTTTCGACACATCCAATCCATTCAGGATTTCCGGCAACAGGTTCCCGTCCAAACCTGGGACACTCTGATGCCCTATGTCAACCACCATACAAGCGGTGGAAGCAATGCCCTGGTGCCCGGGAAACCCATTGCCTATGCCGCCACAAGCGGCACAACGGGCAGCCCCAAATACATCCCCATCACCAGCGAGATCATGAAGAAATCCCACATCAACACCGGCAGGATCTTCAGCTACAAGACCCACAAAGACTACCCGGAGGTGAAAAATGGCAAGATTCTCGCCGTGGTTTCACCCGCCGAAGAGGGCTTCGTGGAAGACGGAACGCCTTACGGTTCCACATCCGGCCATCTGGTCAAAGGCCTCCCCCCTGTGGTCCGGCACAAATACCCGGTGCCCTATGAGATCTTTGCCATCAAAGATTACAGCTCGAAATATTATGCCATTCTCCGGTGCTCCCTGGACCAGGATATCACCATGATCAATTCAGCCAACGCGAGCACCCTCGTCCTCCTCGCAAAAAAAGCCGATGAATGGAAAGATCGTTTGATTCGCGATATACGATCGGGAACCCTCTGCGAGACCCTTACCCTTGACGAAAAGACAAGAACCCTTGTTGAAAAACGACTCACCCCCCGGCCCGACCTGGCAGTAAGATTGGAAAGGGTTATCAGGGAAGAGCCGGGAAACCGCCTGTTACCGAAGCACTACTGGCCGAACCTGTTCCTGGCCGGATGCTGGACAGGGGGCAACTCCAGCATCTATCTTCAGGAGATGAAGGCCTGGTACGGAGACATCACCATCCGAGACATTGGATACCTCGCCTCTGAAGTGCGGGGATCCATTCCCCTCTGGCGAGATTCCAATGCCGGGATCCTGACCTTTGATCAGAACTTTTTCGAGTTTGTCCCCCTCACCGATGATGGCAGCCAGCCTGACGTTCTCACCCTGGACCAGTTGAAACAGGGCGAACACTATGACATCCTCGTCACCACCCTGGCCGGTCTCTATCGATACCGCATCAACGACATCATCGAAGTGACGGGTTTCTACGAAAAGGTCCCCACCATACGCTTTGTTCAAAAAGGAAGCGGGGTCACCAGCATCACCGGCGAAAAACTCTACGAGCAGCAGCTTATCGACGCCGTGGAAAAAACCAAGGTGTCCCTCGAAATCAAAACCACCTTCTACATGGGCCTGGCCCATGTAGAAGAAAGCCGCTACGAGCTCTATATTGAGTTTTCGCCCTCTCCCCCTGACAACGCAAAAATCAAATTCATGACCCTGCTCGATGAGAACCTCAAGGAGGTCAATATGGAATACCGAGTCAAACGGGACTCCATGCGGCTGCACCCCGTGGAGCTGCGCGAACTGGCCAGTGGGGCCTACGAAAAAATGAGACTCAAAAGAATCAGCCAGGGATGCCGCGAAGCTCAGTTCAAACCCACCCTGTTAACCCAGGACACAACCGTCATCGATGGCTTTGAGGTAATCCAGGTGATTCAGCCGGACTATCAGAAAGCGAGCTAAATTTCGGGAGGAAATATGAAACATTTCGTTCAGATCAACCTGGTTGTGTTGGGGCTTTTAATGGCCGTGCTGCAGCCCGGTAACGCCCTCGGGGCGGACCATTCATGCCTGCATCAGGTCCGATCATTTTCAAGCGACCATCAGTTGAACAACCCCTTTGATGAGGAGCGAATCAACGGTGAGTCCTTCGAGTTTACCCAGGAGTATCTTAAGATCCCCTTTATTCCAAACTCGGGATTCCGGTTTCTTATCCGCTACACAAGGTGGAAGCCATCTGCGGAGAACGCAAACGGAAAGGTTATTATTTATAACCACGGTCTTCAAAGCCACCGGGGATGGTTCAATGGCACGGCAGAAGATTTTTATGATCAGGGGTACACGGTCTACGCCTTTGATCGCATAGGGTGCGGCGAATCGACGGTCATTCGGGGCTCCATGTTCGAAAGCCTGCTGTCCGATGATGCCCCCCTCACCTTGTCTGTTGCCCGGGGGGATCTGCGGGCCCTTTGTTTTCTGCAGGACTCGGTGCGCCACATGATAGAGATTGCATCGGATGAAAACTCGGATCAAGAGATCTGGCTCTGGGCCAACAGCTATGGTGCCAAGATCATCACACGCTATCTTTTAAAAAATGGCAGAAACCACGTTGCCGGAGCCGTCCTGACCACTCCCGGGAATTTTCGGCAAACAGAGACACTCCCTCTGCCCTTTGGCATCGATGAGCTCCTCAGCGCAGGCATTACAGACCGTTTCAGCATCCCCATGGTGGAGGCCGACGGCGACAATGGTGCACACTGGTTCACAGACAACCCGTACTGGTTTGGAAAAATTGCTGCGGATGAACTCTCGACCCGATACGTCACCGCCCGGTTTTACCTGAAGACCATGACGCTGGATTTACTCACCAAGAATCCCGTTGATCCGATAAAACTGAAGGAGACCCCCGTCTTTTATGCCATGGTGGAGCAAGACATCATGATGGACAACCTCCAGATGGTCTCCTGGATCCGGAAATACGACGAAAATTATCTGATCAAATTTTATCAGGGGGGAGATAACCATAAGCATTTTATGACCTTCACGGAAGACAGAGACGAGGTTATCACCGATATCATGAGTTTTATATCAGGACATGCCGTATGCATTGAGGGGGGCACCAGATAATGGAAATCAAAACCTGCAGGATCCACCAAATCGCCATTCCGTTTACCACATCATTCAAACACTCCCTGGCCGAAACCACCGGCGTCCGCTCCATTGTCTTTGAAGTGGAGCTCCAATCAGGAACCCGGGGGTACGGGGAGTGCGTGCCCCGATCCTATGTCACGGGGGAAACCGTCGGGTCAGTCATGGACGGCCTGGCCGAGCACATCATCCCAGGACTCACCCACCTCTCCTTTGCGTCGTGGCAGGAGGTCCTGGGATGGCTCAAAGAGTTCAAACGCCATTTTCCGAACCTTCCATATAGAGCGCTTTGTACACGGACGGCATTTGAATTGGCCATGCTGGACGCCGCAGGAAAAGAGTTCGGCGTCCACGCCGCATCCATGCTCGGGGGCAAAAAAAAGGAGAGCCTCAAATACAGCGCCATCATCTCCGCTGAAAAGCCTGAGAAGGTGAAATCCCTCCTTTCCATATACAAAGAAGCCCAGTTTTCCGAAGTAAAAATCAAGGTGGGCCACCATGAAGAAAACGACACGGAAAACATCCTGCTGGCCCGGGAAATCCTGGGAGCAAAAGCCAGTATCCGCGTGGACGCCAACGCCTCCTGGGATCTTCCCGAGGCGAAAAGACGCCTTCAATCGATGGCCAAGCTGGGTGTCGTCTCCTGCGAGCAGCCTATGCCTGTCTCTCTGAAGGAAAGCTACCCGGCCCTGTGTGAATTCGTCAGCGAATCCATGTACATCGCCATCGACGAGAGTCTCTGCTCCATTGAAGACGGCCGATGGTTTGCAGAAAATAGAGGGGCCACCCTCTTTAACCTCCGGGTTTCGAAAAACGGGGGACTTCTCTCCGCTCTGGAGCTGTGGGAAATCGCCGGTAACCACGGCATCGCCTGCCAGCTCGGTGCCCAGGTGGGAGAAACCTCCCTCCTTTCCGCGGCCGGCAGGACCCTGGCCTCCATTACCGGTGACCTTATTTTCCATGAGGGTTCCTTCGGCAGATACCTTTTGAAAAACGATCTCACAGAGACATCCGTTGAGTTCGGAATCGGTGGCATCGGATACATGAATGAACTTGAAGATAGCTTCGGGCTGGGCGTTGACGTCAACCCTGACCTGCTGGAAGAGATGGTGATGACCCAGGCGGAAGAAGTGGCGTAAAAGCCTAAAAATCCTCCTGCTGGGTGATGAAATAAGGAACCCCGGTGCCTTGGAGGTCAGCGGGGTTTGGCGGTGCTGGATTTTTTCAATGGGTGGGGTGAAATTGAAGGTCCAACGTAAACCCCGCCGCGTCCGCGTAACTTTTCAGGGTGGCAAGCCTAGGGGAGTGCTTCCCGCTGGCGCTTTCCAATCGGGAAATATTGCTCTTTTTGGTCCCCATCAGCTCGGCCATCTCTTCCTGGGTGAGGCCTGCGGCCAGGCGCATCTCAATCAGTTTCCTGCGAAGCTCGAACTCAGGTGCCAAATCATTATAAGCTGCTTTGACGTCGGGATTCTTAAGGGCTTTGTTTTTAAAATCATCAAACGTAGGTCGGCTCATGATTTCACCTCCTTGAGTTGGCTTTGTGCCAACCATCTTTCAAGGTGGCTCACCTTGCTGCCGGTGGCTGGCTTTTTACGCATGTTATTTAATTCATCTCCTGATCATCTGGGCGATGTCGGGCGCATCCCCCTTGGTGAGTTTGAAGAGGTTGGTTCGAACGGCCAGGTCCGGGTGGCTGCTTCGAGTTGGGCTTCGGCAAATTTCATACGATTCACTTTCCTACACTTGACCAAGGCCATTCACTTGCATGACGACACAAGCCCGCCTTAACAGGGTTTTCATGTATGTAATCAATGGCCTGGGCGAAATGCCGGTCGTCACGGATAAAACGATCAAAATATTCATTTTGCCACAGCTTAGAGGGATGACCCGGGAGCGCGGGCGTCCCGCCCGCTAATACACCACGTTTTAAGCACTTAATGATCTCATGCGCCGTGAAAGATTTCCAAGAGTGAATCACCTTCGATAAAGGAAATCCCTCATACGTTTTAATCAACACGTGGACATGATTCGGCATCACCACATACGCCACCAGATCATAACGCTTGCCGTCAAAATAAAGCCATGCATCCACAACGATCTGCGCAATTTCCTTGTGGCGCAAAAGACACGAACCATAGCCCTTGTTGAGTTCCTGCTCGATTTGTTTGCGGCGTTCGGCTTTTTCGGCATGGCTTTGAGGTGTGACTGCGGGCGGGACGCCTGCGCTCATAGGTAAAGAATCGCTTAAACGATAGGTGATGCCTTGATAGAGCCCACCCACATCGACATGCGGCAAATACCCTCGCGAATGCCACCCCTTCGAGATTATAGGAGCGCGGGCGTCCCGCCCGCAAATTTTTTCGTTTAACCCCTTATTGCTTTCATCTTCTGCGGGCGTTGCAATCGGTTTCCATGGGTGGGGTGTTGCCTTGGTGGATGTCATGTCAGGGCGTCCTCGGCATGGCTTTGAGGTATAAATGCGGGCGGGACGCCCGCGCTCCCGTGGGGGAAATCACTCAAACGATAGGTGATGCCTTGATAGAGCCCACCCACATCGACATGCGGCAAATACCCTCGCGAATGCCACCCCTTCGAGATTATAGGAGCGCGGGCGTCCCGCCCGCAAATTTTTTCGTTTAATTGGCGGAGTCCCAAAGGGTCTCTTCAAATCCCACCTGCTGCTGCGCTGCTTTTTGCTTCGCCATATCTATCCTTAAAAGGGAGCCGGAGGGTCCATCGGCTGTCCCGTATTCATTCTTTTTGATGAAAAGATCGTTGATTGATCATTTTCTATATAATTCTCGTAGAGCTGGGAAGTAATCTATTTCCGGCGGTCTTGTTGGTCAATGATTTAATTCTTGGGGGGGGCCGGAGGCCACGTTGGAACCTTCAAGATAAAAAGCCGCACCGGACCACAGCGCACCCACCCAAAAACAAGCGGAGGACGACGCATTTGAGGCCGTGACGGTCCTGTGATGGCAAATGATGTGTTGAGGATGTCAGGCTGGTCATAAAAAGAGATTCTGAGCGAATTTGAGGGTACTCACGTGATGGGTGCGTCTCCCCGTTACCTGCTTGCACAGATGTTGCGTCAGCGTTTGCCCAAAAAGGTCAAGGAGCCCCTATTTTACGGGGATAGATCCATCACAATAAAAAAAGGGGACACCGCCATGAAGCGATATCCCCTTAATTTTTATTTGGTCGGGATGAGAGGATTTGAACCTCCGACCCCTGCGTCCCGAACGCAGTGCTCTACCAGACTGAGCCACATCCCGTTTGTTTTACGGACACACTTTTACCCAACGGCGTGACAAATGTCAAACCCTAAAATAGGATTAGAAGTGTTTTTTTACAACGATGGTTTCCTCGCGGTCGGGACCCACAGAGATCACGTCCACAGGGGTTCCAGCAAGTTCTTCGATCCGCTTGAGGTAAGCCTTGGCATTCTCAGGAAGATCGTCATAGGAACGAACGCTGGAGATATCTTCATCCCATCCGGGAAGAGTCTCACAGACCTGGGTGCAGCCATCGAGAATTTCGAGGTCGGCAGGGAAATCAGTGATCACCTGACCCTTGTATTCGTACCCGGTACAGAGGTTGAGCTCTTTGAGTCCCCCGAGAACATCCAGCTTGGTAATAACCAGCCCGGTGAGGCCGTTTAAGCGGACGGCGTTTCTCAGAACGACCATGTCAAACCAGCCGCAGCGACGACGACGGCCTGTGGTGGCACCAAACTCTGCGCCTTTCTCCTGCATGTAGGAGCCCACGTCATCAAAGAGCTCGGAGGGAAACGGTCCGGCCCCAACACGGGTGGTGTACGCCTTGACGATCCCCAGGACGCCTGTAATTTTTCCAGGGCCCACACCGGCACCCCCACAGGCATTGCCTGAGACGGTGTTGGATGAGGTGACAAAGGGGTAGGTACCGTGGTCGATGTCCAGATGGGTGCCCTGGGCTCCCTCAAAGACAACGCTCTGACCCTTATCCATCCCTTCGTTGATCTCTACGGAGGTATCGGTAATATAAGGAGCGAGCTCTTTGGCGAGCTTCAGGCAGTGCGCGATGGTCGCCTCGACATCTTCGGGCTCTTCACCAAAATAGTTTGCCAGAAGAAAGTTTTTCTCCTCAAGGGCTTGAGTCACCTTGGAGCGAAGGACGTCGGCATTCATAAGATCGAGAAAACGGAGGCCGACACGTGAGGCCTTGTCTTCATAACATGGGCCGATACCACGACCGGTGGTACCGATTTTGCTGTCCCCTTTTTTAATCTCGCGAGCATGGTCAATGCGCTTATGATAGGGCATGATCACCTGAGCCCGGTCGGATAGGCGCAAGTACTCGGGGCTGACATCCACTCCCTTGTCGCCGAGGTAGGCGATCTCTTCAAGGAGCACTTCAGGGTCAACAACCACGCCATTTCCGATAAAGCATTTCTTTTTCTGAATAATGCCGGAGGGAACCAGATGGCTGATGAATTTTTCTCCGTCAACTACCATGGTGTGTCCTGCATTGTTTCCACCCTGGAATCTGACAACGTAATCGGCGTGTTCGGAAAGAAGGTCTACGATTTTTCCCTTTCCTTCATCACCCCACTGTGTTCCGACAATCACATAATTACCCACAAGATGCTCCTTGACATGTGTGCAAAATTAAAATTGATGCGTCCAAGCGGTTTATCAAATCTTCAAACGGAGGAAGGACGCAGCCACCGTCTTGCTTGTATATAATAATGATGGCCTGTAAAAAATGTGCCTGGCATAAACACACACAGCCTGGCCTTGTTTTACACACCGGTATTAATCTGATTGGCCCGGCTTATTGAGAGAGACCGGCTTTCTTGACTGCTTTCTGCTCCTGACGCCTGCTCTTAAAAAAATCTTGGATCAACCGTCGGCACTCATCGGCACAAACCCCAGGAACAACGTCCAGGGCATGATTTAACCGGCTATCAACCGCCAAATTATAAAGAGATCCGGCACCGCCCCACTTTTCATCACGGGCACCAAAGACCACACGAGATAAACGCGCATGAACAATAGCGCCCATACACATAATGCAGGGCTCAATCGTGGCGTACAAGATCAATCCCGGCAGCCTGTAATTCCCATAAATTTTGGCGGCCTTGCGTATGGCGAGGATTTCCGCGTGGCCCGTCGGGTCCGCAAGAGAAATCGTCAGATTATGAGCAACAGAAATCACTTTTCCGGTTTCTGCCACAATCACGCAACCTATAGGAACCTCTCCTTTTTGTCCAGCTTTTTTGGCCTCTTCCAACGCCAGGCCCATATAATAGGTGTCGTTTTCCATCAGACAGTCCTCTATCACCGAGTGGCGCAGATTATTTTAAAAATGGCTGTGCTTCAGGTACGCCATCTTCATTGAAAGCCCTTGTATATACCATCAGCCCCATGGGTGCACTCTCTTTCTTGTTCCCATAGCGATGTTTCCGCATTTCGTCACCCCGCGAACAAAACCAGTCTCTCAGATAAAAAATTCTGAGGGGCTATGGGGCTGATATCATGCCTCAACCCTTTCATGACGCCTGTTTCGGAGATTTTCAACGCCAGAAAAGTGTAACTTTCACGTTGACAACCCGACACGCTTTAGATTAAAAGAAAGCCAACTTTGAGACGCGCTCGTAGCTCAGCTGGATAGAGTACCTGACTACGAATCAGGGGGTCGCAGGTTCGAATCCTGCCGAGCGCACCATCTTAATGTGTTGGCTTTGCGAAAACACCGCAAAGCTTTTTCTTTGATTTATGTGCGTTTGTAGCTCAGTTGGATAGAGTACCTGACTACGAATCAGGGGGTCGCAGGTTCGAATCCTGCCAAGCGCACCATTTTTAATAAATCATCGATGCCATCTATGCGCTCGTAGCTCAGCTGGATAGAGTACCTGACTACGAATCAGGGGGTCGCAGGTTCGAATCCTGCCGAGCGCACCATTTTTAAGTGTTGAAAAAAGTCTTTTTTGATTATGTGCGTTTGTAGCTCAGTTGGATAGAGTACCTGACTACGAATCAGGGGGTCGCAGGTTCGAATCCTGCCAAGCGCACCATTTTAGTAAATCATTAAAGCCTCTTGTGCGCTCGTAGCTCAGCTGGATAGAGTACCTGACTACGAATCAGGGGGTCGCAGGTTCGAATCCTGCCGAGCGCACCATAAAAAAAATTTAAGGCCCTGCATTTATTTAATGCAGGGCCTTTTTTAGTTGGAACGCAGCGGGACCCATCAGGATCCGTGTGGTTTGTAATATTTCAGCAGACGCACCGGTGAGACCCCGCACGTAAAAAAAAGGGAAAGAAGCCAGGTGCGAAAAAGGGAAAAAATCACCCCCTCTTTCTTCCAGCGCCGCGGGGAGGTCAACACAGCCTCCTGAAGAATCCGAACACGCCCTCCCCTTTGTCGAATCCGTCGCATCAAATCCATGTCCTCCATGATGGGAATCTCTTGGTAGCCGCCCATCCGATCAAAAACCGATCGCTTCATAAAGATGGCTTGATCCCCATAGGGAATCCGTGTGAGACGAGATCTCAAGGCCGCCGCCCTGGCGATAAGAGAAAAGGATTTTTTGTTTTCCATAAACCCCAGAGAAAAAGCACCCGCCGCATAACGTTCGGTTGCCATGGTCTCGCTTATTCTCTCAAACGCCGGGTCTGGAAGCTCTGTGTCTGCGTGAAGAAACAGCAAAATTTCTCCCCGTGCGACTCGCGCGCCGGCATTCATCTGGGGTCCTCTGCCGGTCTTCGCCACGAGGGTGATCACATGGGGACGATCGACGGTGGAGAGGCTTCCCCCTTTGGGGTCGCCATCGACAAGAATCACTTCAAAAAAAGAGGGCTCAAACCGTGCGTAAAGCCTGTCCAGGAAACCATCGATACCGGACTCATGAAGAACAGGAATAATCACAGAGATGCGGGGCATAATATCCCTTAAGGTTCACGGGTTACAGGGGAAATGGCGTCTCATCACGCGCCCTTCACCTCAATGAACACACTGTAATATGATATGAGCTGAACTTCAATCCTCTCAAGGTCCCACCGCATGATTGAAGGGGAGAACCACCGGATCTGCGCAGGCAGATCCAGTGGTGTGTCAATCAAACGCGGAAGCTATCCGTCACGCTGTGGATGGTAGACACCTCATGATTCAAGCGCTCCACATGATCGGTCATCTCAGCGGCATTTTTTACAACCGAGGCCACGTCACCGCTCACCTCCGTCATGCCCATGGAAATAGTGGCGACGATCTCGGTATTCTTCGCCAGGTTTTCATTGATTTCCTGGAGGCCCACCGAGGCCTGCACCACGTTGCCTGCAATCTCTTTGGTGGCTGCGGATTGCTCCTCCACCGCCGTTGCGATGGAGTTGATGGTTTCATTGACCAGGGTAATGGAATTTACCACGCTGGTGATTCCCAGGGCCGTGATATCCGTTGTGGACTGAACCCCGTCTATTTGCACTTTTATATCCTGGGTCGCCATCGCTGTTTGCCCGGCCAGCTCCTTAATCTCATGGGCGACCACGGCAAAGCCTTTGCCGGCATCTCCTGCCCTGGCGGCTTCAATGGTGGCGTTTAACGCCAACAGGTTGGTTTGCTCTGAAATTTCCGTGATGGTCTGGGTGACTTTTCCAATCGCTTCGGCGGCCTTTCCCAGATCGGCCATTTTTTCAGCGGTATTTTGAGCCTCCGCCACGGCTTCATTGGACGTCTGCCGTGCTTTTTCCGAATTGGCGGCAATCTCATTAATGGTGGAGGTCATCTCTTCAGCAGCGCTGGCCACCATGTGGGTGTTGGTGGTGGTTTGTTCCATGGCCGAGGCGATGGAGTTGATGTTGGCTGAAAGATCCGAGGTCTCACCGTCCATGTCGCTAATACGCTTGGCCGTGGTGTCCATGGTTTGATTCATCAGCGCCACCGATGCCGTTAATCCCTGGGACACGTCTTCAAGGGTTCGTGAATTCTGGACGAACCCCGTGATCATGCCCTGGAGATTGCCCACAAAGGTGTTGAACCAAAAGGAGAGCTTGCCCATTTCGTCCTTTGATTTGATGTCAAGCCGCCGGGTGAGATCCCCCTCCCCTTCGGCAATGTCTCGCAGCATCTCACGGGCATAATTAATGGGATTGATGATGCTCTTAGACACCAGTGCACCGATCCCGCAAAAGACCAGAACCATCAAGGTGGCCACGCCGGCGATTACCTTGATCAGGTTGTATGTGGCGGCCATGACCTCGTTTTTATCTATCACGGAAATCAATTTCCAACCCACACCGGGAAGGGTATGAACCTCCGCTTCGTATTTTTGATCTTTAATTGAAAACTCCAACGCCCCCTCGGAGATGTCGGCCAGACGTCCGAAAGCGGGCTCTCCGAGCTCAGACAGCTTTTTAAAGTTGGTCGAGGGGTCGTTGGCATTGGCAAGAATCACACCGTTGGGTTCAACCAGCATCAGATACCCGGTTTCGCCAATTTTAATTTTATTAATCAGCTGTGTCAGCACCTTGAGAGAGCATTCAATGGACGCCACCCCCTCAACGACCCCTGCTCTCTTGATGGCCGAAGTCACGGCGACGACGGTCTCTCCGTTGGAGGAGAGAAATGCCTCAGAAACCAGATCCTGATCGGGATGGGCCACTTGCGCTTTGTACCAGGGCTTGACCCTGGGGTCATACCCGCCGGGCATGGCAATATCAATGGAGGTGATAAAGGCGCCATGTTGCGTCGCCAGATACACTTCAATGTAGTTGTCATGGGAATCGTGGATCAATTTTGTCAGGCTGTAATACGCGGCATCCGTGCCTCCCAGGCCAAGGTAATCCATATCAACCGGTTCACTGTTGTCGAGGTAATTTGCCATGCCCGGATCAATCGCGTCTTTCAACGGTGATTCAGAAATCAGATGGGTGTTGGCTTTTGTCTCGTTGATAAAGGATGTGTAATGATCTGAAATGCGCTCAAGAATCTTTCGGCTGTTGGACTGATAGGCCTTTATAGAGTATCGGCTGAGAGAAACTCCCATAATCACAACAATAATAAGCAAGGGAAATATAACCGCTCCCATGAACGACGCGATAATTTTTTTCCGGATAGTTAAATGCATACTTTCCTCCGTTGACGTCTCTTGGTTGGGATCTTCCGTTCCCTCTAAAGGGTACTTGCTTTAGCTATCGGAAACCGGCGTACGAATGTTTAGCTATTTCATTTTTTAGAAGGAAATAACCTCGCCAGCCTTTCCCCCCGTGTCGGGATAAGCTTGTCATCCGGAAACCTCCGTGCTACGAATCCACATTTAAAGGATAAGAATGAAGGGGGCGTCTTTTGCGCCATTTGTGCCAAAGGTGTTTTAACCTGTTGACCATAGCGTTCGGCCCGTTATTACCCCCGAAGGGAGGAAGATTGATGCCACCATCCGATGGTTCCCGGCAGGAGTCATTCTGCGTTTTGCCGGGTAAAAAGAAGCGTCTCCTTCGAAGGGTGATTTTTCTCTGCTGTATGCTCTCTTGTTTTTCAGGTATCGGGTCCGCGTCCGAATATCGAGAACACCAGCGATACCTGGATATTATCACCTCGTTCCCGCCTGAATTTTACACGCCGTTTGTCACGGCCTTTTCACAAAAATACCCCGCCATTCAGGTTCAGGTCCTTAATAAAAAAACCACCGCAGCCCTGGCTGAAATCAAACGGGGAAACCCGCACCGATTTGATATTTTCTGGTCGTCATCCCCGGACGCCTTCGCGATGCTTAAGGCTGGGAAATTATTAAGTCAATGGACCCCCGGAAGGCGACATCCCGCCTTCGCCATCGACGGGGTGAGTCTGGATGATCCTGATGGCTATTTTATGGGCTTTTCCCTCTCCGGGGTGGGCTGGATGTGGAACCCGGCCTACCTTAAAAGAGAAGAGCTTCCCATTCCCGGTTCGTGGAAAGACCTCACCGACCCCATTTATTACGGCCACCTTGCCATGTCCACGCCCTCGCGCTCCGGCACCACGCACCTGATCGTGGAGAGCCTGCTGCAGGAGATGGGCTGGGAAAAGGGATGGGCGACACTTTTGCAGCTGGCGGGCAACCTGAGAACCGTGTCGGCCCGTAGTTTCAGTGTCCCGGAAGGTTTGATCAACGGACGTTTCGGTGTGGGCTTAGGCATCGACTTCCTGGCCCAGTCCCGCAAAGAGCTGGGCTTTCGTTATGGCGACCCCGCCTTTCTCGTCCCGGCCAGCATCGCCATGATTGTCCAAGGCAACAACCCCCATGAAGCGACTCTTTTCGTTGATTTCATTCTCTCACCGGAGGGACAGAAAATTCTCCTTGAACCCACCGTCAGCCGCTTGCCTGTGTCACGGGAGCTCCATGCCCGGATCTCCAAGGAAGCCGAACCAGCTCTTTTTGCATTGATCCGAAAAAAAAGATCAAAGCCTTACGACGCAGAACAGTCCTGCGTCCGCTACCATCTTGTCAACCAGCTCTTTGACCGCATGATTACCTACCGGCTCACCGACCGGCGCTCACTCTGGAAACGATTCCTTGCCCTGGAGAAACGGTCGGTCTCTGCAGGCGTAAACGTCGGCACAATCAAAGCACAGCTGACCTCTCTGCTCAGCGACGTCCCCGTCACCGAAGCCCAAAGTCAGAACAGCGCCTTTAATGCGCCGTTTATCGATTCCGGCCGGGGTACCGCCCGAAATCAGGCGCAACAACAACACCTTCAGCATTGGGAAACGTTCGTTTCTCAACGCATGGGCCAAGCCAAAGCACTCCTGACAAAAGCAGAAGCAGATCTTCTGAGGCATCAACGGTGAGGCTTAAGGACGTCACGCTCTTTCCCGTGCGATACGGTATCTGGTCCCGACTGCTGACGGCCTTCGGGATGACTGCCGCCATCACGGTCATGGCGGCGGTGACGGCCCTCCTTGTCTTTAACCGCTCCAATGCCATCCTCGGCGTGTTTACGGAGGTCCACCTCCCCGAGGTGGTTCAGGTCGCCGAGTTGGAAGAGACCGGGGGCGAAATCATCGCCATGGCTCCCCTCCTCTTGTCGGCACCGGATGAAACCACCCGCAACGCCATTCAATCCGACCTCGACAACCTCGTGGTGGAGGTGGCCCATCATATCGACGCCCTGGGCCTTACTTCAGATCTCACCCGCAAAGAGATTGAAGGGGTCCTGAGCAGGCTCAAGGCCAATCTGGCGGATCTTCAAACCGCCGTGACGGGACGTCTTGAGGAGGAAGCGCGCCTCATTCGTCAAACCGAACGCTTGCGGTGGCTCTATGCCGACCTCCTCGGAGAGCTGGACCCCCTGAATCAGGACCTTGCCTACAACCTCGACTCCGAGATTGAACGGATGATCGGGGCCTCCCTGCGAAAAGGGCCTCGATTTTCCGCTCTGAGGCTGAGGGAAAATCGTAAAACAAAAGACACCGTCGAAAAAATAGGTTCCAACGGTATTCTTTTAGTCAGCCTGATGCTCCAGGCATCCACCGTCCAGGGAGACACCCAGATCGACAACCTGGCCGCCCTTTCTGCCGATGCCATGGATTTCCTTCGGATCAACCTGGTCCAGTTACCCGGCGATTCGAGTTTTTTGACCCTGAGGCAGGTCTTTGATGAAATTTTCACCCTGGCCGACGGACCCCAGGCCCTCTTTTCCATTAAAAAAAAGATTCATCAGAAAAAGGTGGACGGGCAGCAGATTCTGTCAGACAACCGCACCCTGGTCCTGACGCTTCGCAGGCTGATTGACACCATCGTGGCCGACACCCAGCAGGAGGCCATTCACGCCGCTGCCGGGATCCGACACACCATGCGGCGGGCCCAGTGGCTGCTTCTTGTCATGGTTCTCTTCAGCCTCGTCACCACCGGTGCTGTGCTCTGGTTTTATGTCAGGGGCAGCATCGTCAAACGGCTCGACGCCCTGGCCCGAAGCATGAGAGCCATCGCCCAAGGCGATCTCGATTACGCAGTGCCAAAAGCCGGGGAGGATGAAATCGGTCAGATGGCCGAGGCCCTGCGTGTCTTCAAAGACACGGCCGAAGCCCGGCGCAAAGCCCAGAGTGAACTGGTGCAGGCAGGAAAACTGGCAGCCCTGGGCCAACTGACGGCAGGGATTTCCCATGAATTGACCCAACCCCTTTCGGCCATTCGATACTACCTCCACAACGCGCGCCTGCTTCTGGAGCGGGGACGCGTGGACACCCACACCGAAAATCTTACCCGTATCGGGGATCTCGTGGAACGCATGGCCAAGATGATCACCCACCTGAAAACCTTCGCCCGCTGGCCATCGGAGGCTCTCGTTCCTGTGACGGTGGCTCCGGTCATTGATCACGCGCTTTCGCTTTTTGCCGGAAAAATCAAAGGCGGAGGCATCCAGGTGGTGTATGAAGACAAAATGCCTACCGTTCGGGTGTGTGCCGAAGAGATTCGTCTGGAGCAGGTGTTGATCAATCTCATCGGCAATGCCGTGGATGCCGTCATGGAGATGCCCCCAAGCGATCGCCGCCTGAGCCTTGAGATCCTCGACCAGAGCCACTCTGTGGAGATTTGTGTCACAGACAGCGGCCCGGGTATTCCGCCAGAATCCATCGAGTCCATCTTTGATCCATTTTACACCACCAAAGAGGTGGGCAAAGGGCTGGGGCTCGGCCTGTCGATCTCCTACAACATTGTCAAAGATTTTAAAGGGACTCTGACGGCCCACACGCCCGCAGAGGGTGGGACGCGATTCACACTGACCCTGCCAAATACTGATAGAGAACCACAACAGAAAAGGCCATCATGAGACTCCCTATAGGTGAAATATTTCTTGTTGACGATGAGGAAGAGATCCGCGTCGCCAGCCGACAAACCTTTGAACTCGAGGGATATGCCGTGCGCACCTTTGCTTCGGCAGCCGACGTCCTGCCCCACATCTCTCCCGATTGGCTGGGGGTGGTGATCACGGATGTCAAAATGCCAGGTATGAATGGACTCGAACTCCTGGCCGCGATTTTGAAAATGGCCCCCGATCTTCCCGTCGTCATTCAAACCGGGCATGGGGATGTCCCCATGGCTCTTGCGGCGATGCAGGAAGGGGCCTACGATTTTATCGAAAAACCGGTGCCCCCGGAGTATCTCATCGATGTGGCCAAACGGGCCCTGGAGTCACGCCGCCTCAGCCTGGAGAACCAATCCCTTAAAGCGCGTTTCGGCTCTGAGATGGACATTGAATCCAGGATTATCGGGCAATCCACAGCAGCCGTCGAGCTTCGGCACACCCTCAGCTCCCTTTCTCTTATCGATGTGGACGTGCTCCTCATCGGTGAAACCGGCGTGGGAAAAGAGCTGGCGGCCCATTGCCTGCATGACTTCGGCAATCGAAAAGAGGGCCACTTTGCGCCTCTGAACTGCGGAGCCATCCCTCCCAACCTGGTGGAGAGCGAGCTCTTTGGCCATGAACGGGGGGCCTTTACCAGTGCCTCCACACGCCGAATCGGCAAAATTGAGCAGGCCCAGGGCGGAACACTTTTTCTCGATGAGATCGAATCCATGCCCCTCTCCGTACAGGTTAAGGTCTTGCGGGCCCTCCAGGAACGCACCATCGAACGGGTGGGGGGAGACCGCCTGATTCCCGTGGATTTCCGCGTCATCGCCGCGACAAAAATCAACCTGCGCGACGCCGTGGCCCAGGATAAATTTCGGGAAGACCTCTTCTACCGACTCAATGTGGCGCGGGTCCCCATTCCTGCACTGCGGGAGCGCACCGGAGACGTCCCGCTCCTCCTGCACTGGTTTTTGATTAAAATGGCGGAGCGGTTTCACACCACCCTCCCCGACCTGGATCCGGCGGTAATCGAACGATTGGACGATTACCCCTGGCCAGGCAATGTGCGGGAGCTGCGCAATGTGGCGCAACAACTGGTCCTGGGCCTTCCTCTGGACCTGGCGGAGGTTCGACTTCCGAGTTCATCCGCCTCAGGCGATTCGTTTCCCAAGGGGCTTGACAGTCAGGTCCAGCGTTTTGAAAAAAAACTGATCGAAGAGGCTCTGGACAGAAATGGACGAAGCATGACCCAGACGGCCCTCGATCTCGCCATTCCCCGAAAACGCCTGTACCTGCGCATGCAAAAATTTGGCATCCAGAAATAATTCAAACCGGGCGGCCGTGGGTCAATATCGGGACCGATGTGTCACCGTTGACCCATACCCACCCTGCCCTGCCCTCTCTCCCCGTTAAAATTCTGTATCATATCAATAAAGAGTCACGAAAACAAAAATTAGGCACGCTACTTGCATCAGACCCGTCCAGATACAATGGATATGATTCCTTACCCTGCGGCGAATCATGCCGGGCACGACCGAAAAGGCCGACAGAAAAGCCTCTTTTTACCGTGCGGTCGGGGACATGAGTCCGTGGAACACTGAAACCAAGGAGAACATAATGCGTAAAGTGATGACCCTCTTACTGGCGTTGAGCCTTGCTCTGCCCCTTTCTCTCTCATCTGCTTTTGCAGGTGAGTACCCTTCCAAACCCATTAAAATCATTGTTCCATCCAAGGCTGGAGGGTCCACGGACGCCTCGGCCCGTCTTTTTATTAAAGCAGCCAAAAACTACTGGCCCCACGCCAAGTTTGTGATTAAAAACGTTCCCGGATCCGGCGGACAGAAAGGCTTTGAAGAGATCGCCAAGGCGAAAAAAGATGGCCACACCATCGGCATGGTCTTCACCACCCAGATCGTGGCCCATGTGGTCTCCAAACGTGCCCGATACACCCTGGACAGCTTCCACGTCATGGGTAACGTCATGCAGGACCCCTTGATCGTAGCGGTTCCCACCAAAAGCCCCATCACGGATATGGCCGGATTTGTGAAAGCCGCCAAAGCCGGCTCTTTGACCACAGCCGTTAACGGCATCGGTTCCGATGACTTTGTCGCAGCTAAAATGTTGGAGCGACAGACCGGCATCACCTTGAACCTGTTGCCCACCAAGGGATCTACTGAGCAGAAAGCGATGATCCTCGGCGGACATGTTGACGCCTGCATCATGAACATCACCCAGCTTCATGGACAGCATAAGGCAGGCACCGCACGCATCATCGCGATCCTGGACGCAAATCGTTCCGACATTCTCCCTGATGTCAAGACCGCCGTTGAGCAGGGTTTTCCCGTCAACATGACGGCTACCCGCGGATTTGTCGCACCGGCAGGCGTGGATAAAAAGATCCTTGCCAAGCTTGACGCCCTTTTGGCCGATGTCCAGAAGGATGAAGCGTTCCTTGCCGAATGCAAAAAGGACGTCCTTTGTCTGCTGCCCATGTCCGGTGAAGAATACCTGGCCTATCTCCAGGATCTCCAGGCCGAAACCCAGGTTTTTTACGACCAGAATCCATGGTGATAACAGATGACAAAACGTGTAACTGAGTTGCTCATCCTCGGAGGATTTATGGTGTTGGCGTTCCTGCTCTACCGGAGCACCGCCGCCTACCCCGATTCCGTTCAGGGCTCAACGGCCATGTATATCCGATTTTTGGCCGTCTCCTTAGGGCTTTTGTGCGCCGTGGAAACAGGACTCTGGCTCAAATCACGGGAGAAAGAGATCAGTGAAAAACTGAATATCACGGCGGCTCCGATGCGCTTCTGGGGCCTGTTCATCGAGTTGGTGATCTATTCGCTCCTCCTTGAGCCCCTGGGATTTTACCTGGCCTCCGTCCTCTTCCTTCCTGTGGCCATGGTCACCCAAGGGGCAAAAAAACCGATCACCATAGGGTTGACGACTGCAGGCGTCCTGCTTTTTGTCTTCCTGGTTTTCGAAAAACTGCTGGTCGTTCCCCTGCCGGAGAGACTCTGGTTTTAAGCACGATGGGCCTCAAGAATTGTGCCGTCCGGATGCAACACACACCACCATCCGGATGGCACGGAGGCCCTTAAAAAAGAGTCTCACACTAAAATTACCAATGGGTCAGGAAGATATTTCCAGACTGTGAGTCGCCTGTATGGAAGATACATGCAGATGATTAGGAGGCGCTTTTCGCGCCATGATTTTTTTTAAAAGGCGCTTCTTCAATAGGACACCACTATGATCGTTGAATCTTTATACGCCCTTATGGCCCCTTTTTCTCTGCTGGCAGTCGTTATCGGCACCGTCTCCGGCGTGCTTGTCGGGGGAATGCCCGGGCTTACCGCCACCATGGCTGTGGCCCTCTTGATCCCTGTCACCTTTGCCCTGGAGCCTCTGACAGGATTGCTTCTGATGGGTGGCGTTTACTGCGGCGCCATGTATGGCGGGTCGATCCCTGCCATCCTCCTAAGAACACCGGGAACCCCGGCGGCCGTGGCCACGGCCCTGGAAGGGTACCCGATGACCCAGAAGGGCCAGGGGGGACTTGCCCTGAAGGTCTCGGTCATCGCCAGCTTTGTCGGGGGCACCTTTTCCGCTCTGGTTCTGCTTCTCGTGGCACCGATCCTCGCTAAATTTGCCTTGACCTTCGGACCTCCCGAATACTTCCTGCTGGCCCTGGTGGGCCTTGCGGGTATCGTCTCCATGGCAGACGATGGAAGCAGCCTCATAAAAGCCCTGATTTCCGGACTGATAGGGCTGATCCTGGCCGTGGTGGGGACCGACCCCATGTCCGGCATGTTACGCTACACCCTGAACATCCCGGATCTTTTTGACGGCATCGCCTTCATGCCCGCCCTGATCGGTCTCTTCTCCATCTCCCAGATGCTGGAGCTTACCGGAACCGGAAGCATCGTGGCCGACACCAGCGTGATCACTCAGATCAAACGGGAACCCATGCCAAAAGGCCTTGGGAAATTTATCGGCACCGGCTCCCTGGTGGGGACCATTGTCGGGATTCTGCCTGGAGAAGGGGCCACCATCGCCGCCTTTCTCTCCTACAACGTTGCCCGTCAACGGTCGAAGAACAAGGACCTCTTCGGCAAGGGCAATCCCGAAGGCATTGCCGCCGCAGAAGCAGGAAACAATGGCTGTGTGGGGGGCTCTCTTATTCCGACCCTCACCCTGGGCATCCCCGGCAACAGCGTGGCCGCTGCGCTCCTGGGCGGCCTGCTGGTCCACGGGTTGATCCCGGGGCCGGAGCTCTTCACCAAGCACGGGGTCATGACCTACGCCTTTATTCTCTCCCTCTTCCTGGCCAATATTGTCTTTCTGATGACCGGGCTTTTCATGGCACCCTACTTTGCACGGATCTCTCTGACCCCCACAAGCCTTCTGATCCCGGTGGTGTGTCTCTTTTCCGTCCTCGGATCCTATGCCATGAACAACAGCATTTTAGATATCTCCGTGGCGCTGATCTGTGGCATCGCCGCTGTGTTCCTGCACAAAACGGGCTTTTCCCTCGGCGCCCTCATTCTGGGACTGATCCTTGGCCCCATTGCCGAGACAGGGTTCGCCCAGGCCCTGATCATGGGACATGGAAGCTACAGTATCTTTTTTAACCGGCCTCAATCCCTGTCTCTGTGGTTCATCATCTTTCTCCTGCTGATTCCCCCGGTTTACCAATCAATCAAACGGTATCGAAGCCGACCGGAAACAGAAGTCCCCTGCACGGAGACATGATATATTGAAACAAAGGTAGAAAAACCCCCCAGGGAGAAAAAGACATCTTTCGCCCTGAGGGGTTCGGAAAGGAAACAGTCATGACACACTTTGGTCCAACAGGAAAATGCGTTGAAATAGAAAAAGATATCGAGGAATTTCTTGCGGAAGTCAGCGAGGCGGGGACCCTTTTTACCCAAGGGGTCAAGGCTTACCTGAACACCTATATGGCCTCTTTTAAAAGTTTCTTGCTGCAGACGGTAGAAACCGAACGCAGCGCCGACGAACTGCGCCGCACCATTGAAGAGAAACTCTACGGCCAAACCCTGATTCCCGAATCCCGAGGCGATGTTTTGCGACTTATCGAAAACATGGATTCCCTTCTGGGTCAATATAAAGGCACCTTGTGGCAGCTGAGGATTGAACAGCCCGAGATCGATGAAATCTTTTGGGAAGATTTCAATACCCTCGTTAAGTTCGTGGTGGCCTCTGTGGAGGCCGTGACCCAATCCATCCGTGCTTTTTTCCAGAATAGGGAAGAGGTCAAAGAGCAGATGCAAAAAGTCTCCTACTGGGAAACGGAGGCCGACAAAGCCTCTACCCGGCTTCAAATGGCTATCTTTCGTCGGGAAGGCATGCACCTCAGCCACAGGATGCAGCTGAGAGATTTTGTCCGTCAGGTGGACCACATCGCCGATCAGGCCGAAGATGTGGCAGACAGTCTGGCTATCTATGTGATCAAACGAGCCCTGTAGGAATTTGAGACCATGCCCCCTCTTCCTCTGTTAAGCGGCCTTCTTTCGGGCTGGATCCTGGGCGTCAACGACAGCTCACCCATCCTGGGACCCGCGGTGGGCTCAAAAATGCTCACCTACCGTACCACGGCTGTCTGCTGTGCCCTGTTTCTCATCCTCGGGGCATTGTCCGGCGGCCAGGAACCTTCTCAGACCTTTGCATCCATTGGCGCTCCCACAGTCCCCATGGATGTCTTTCTCATCGCTTTGAGCGCGGCGGTCAGTGTCGCCCTGATGACCCTTACCAAAACGCCGGTCTCCACCGTCCAGGCAATGGCCGGTGCCCTCCTCGGCTGGGGGGTCGTGTCTGGATGCCCCATAAACAGAGGAGCCCTTCTTACGGCAGGCCTCGTCTGGCTGGTCAGCCCAGCCCTCTCGGCCCTGCTGGCAGTGGGTCTTTATAAGTTTATTGCCTGTTCCATCAAAGCCCTGCACATCAATATTTTTAAACTGGACCGCATGATACGCAACGCTCTTTTTCTGGCATGCGGTTTTACGTCTTATGCCTTGGGGGCCAACAATATTTCGGGAACCATGGGGATCTTTCTTCCCTTGTCGCCTTTTTCTGAGCTGACCCTTGCAGGAATAAGCATCAGTTCCGCTCAGCAGCTCTACCTCGTGGGCGGCACCGTGGCGGCTGTGGGCATGGTCACCTGGGGACGGAACCTTGCAGAGGCCACCGGGGACGGCATATTCAAGTCCAAGGCATCGCCCGTTCAGACCCTGGTGGTGGTGCTGACCCAAGGCCTGGTTCTTTGTCTCTTTACCTCCCAGGGTCTCTCGGCATACCTCACCGGCCACGGCCTGCCTGCAATGCCCCTGGTTCCCCTCTCCGGCTGTCAGAGCCTTATCGGAGCCATGATGGGGCTATCGCTCATGAAAAAAGGGGTCGGCCCTTCCTGGCGCAGCGTGGGAAAACTGACCACGCGATGGCTCGCCACCCCGATCCTATCCTTTTTACTGACGGGCCTGCTTGTCTTCGCATGCCATGCCTTCATGTAAGGATTTTAATTCCACGCAAGGGTTTTACGAAAGGTCCAGTAGGCTTCGGAGGGTTCTCTGAGTTCGGATAAAGCGGCCTCTGCCTCGGCGTCCCAGGCCACATTCAGGGCGTGAAGGTTGGAGGCCAGGTGGGTTGCAGTGGCTGCGCCGCTTAAAACCACATCCACCCAGGGTTTGGACAACAGCCAGGCCATGGACAGGGCATCGATTCCACAGGAAAGGCGTTCGGCCTGGGCGTTCAGTACTTTTTTTTGAGAGAAAAAATTAGGATGGGTATTTCGTTCGGTGAGCCTGCCATTGGCCAGGGCCTCTTTGATGATCACGCCCATCCCCGCATCCGACGCCTCGGCAAGGGCCGGTTCGATGGAAGGCTCCAGCAGGTTGCAGGTGGCCTGAACGGCGTCAAAAAGGGGACGCCCGTCACATCGGATGCTTCGGGCTTTTTCAAGGGTTTGGGCCTGGTTCGGGCCGGTGAGGGAGAGCCCCATGAGCAACCCGTGGGTCTCTTTGACCTCAGCAAGGCGCGCCAACAGTGCCGGATCATCCAAGACCCCAGTTTCAAGGGTGGCGGAATGAATCTGATACAGTTTGAGGGGGCCGGCAAGAAGCGCGCGGCTCTCCTCCCACTGGGTGGTGAAATGGTCGAGGGAGTGGTCTTTAATTTCATGATGCGCCGTCGTAATCTGCCAGTCTGCGGTGTAGCGGTAGCCCCATTTGGACCCCACCGACACCTCTGCCCCGGTCAGATGGCGCTTTTTAATCCAACTTTTTAAGAAGATTTCGGCCTTTCCATAGGACCGGGCGGCGTCCAGATAACGAACCCCCCGGCTCCAGGCCGCATCCAGAACCGCATGGGCGTTGGCCTCCATGCTCGCCACATCAGACCGGCCCGCCAGATCCTGGCCATGTCCCAGGGTGATATAGCCCGGTCGTCCCAGAGCGGCCAGGCCCAGCCCGATGGGAGAAACCAGGCAACCGGTATTCCCGAGTTGTTTCAGTACCATCCCATTGCCATCCTCATAGAGTTAACGATCAATCATTCTTGCCGTTTGGTATCGATTCGGCTCTTCTGATCTTTGGCCCGTAACGCCCAGACGCGATCTTTTCTCAAGTAAATTTCCGCCAGCTTGTTAAACCGGGCCGCCTGTGAAAAATTGCTTTTGGCGATCCACGCCTCGGCCAGATAGTAGTAGCCCGGACCATCGGCGGGGTTAATACCCACGGCTTGTTCCAAAAGCCGTAAGGCTCCGTCCGCATCGCCTGTCTCCAGCAATTGATAGCCTTGGGACGTCAGGCTGTGGGAGGCCAGTGTCCTGGAATCGGTATAGCCCCGAGCCTTGTCCGGTGGTGCGACGAGCTCCGGCGAGGGCAAGGCCCCATCATGAACGGGTCCACGCCCGGTCGCACAGCCCCAGAGGAGAAAAGGCAGTACAAAGAAGACACAGATCACTCGTAAATCCAAACAGATTGTTCGATTTCTTATCATTTTACATGAACTCGCTTCCATTTATTTTCAGCTCCTGATTAAGGCGTCACCATCCCCAGACAAAAACCGCCCTCTTAATGAAATATGCCTTTGATCCCACGACCCATGCGCTCCAGCAGGGAGGCCTTGCCATGAATCGGGCAGGTCTCAGCCGGCAGGTTGGATTCAATAAAATACTCCTCATACGCATCGGGGCACCTGAGTCCGGAGGCACGTGCCCCGCTTTCGCGGCACACGTTTATCTGAACCACGTCCGGGGGCGGGAAAAAACCGTTGCCCGAGACATAGCCGGGAATGGCCGACACGAGATCGGCCCAGATGGGCAGGGCTGCCGAGCCACCGGTGGCATACAGGGGGGCATTGTTATCAAACCCCACCCAGACCAGGGCCAGAAGATCCGAGGTGTAGCCCACAAACCAGGCGTCCCGATAGTTGTTGGTGGTCCCTGTCTTTCCGGCCACGGGAAAATCAATGCCATAACGCGAAAGGGACCGTCCGGTCCCGCTTTTCACAGCCCCTTCCAGCATGGAGGTAATCAGAAAGGCCTCACCCGGAGAGAGGACCGTCTCAATTTTCATATGCCGCCCCACAAGCTGCCCACCCCTTTCATCCGCCACATCTTTTAAGGAGAGAGGGTACGGCTGAATGCCGTCGGAGGCAAACACAGCGTAAGCCCGGGCCAGGTCCATGGGGATCACCTCGGAAGTTCCTAACACCAGGGACGGCCAGGGAGAGACCGGGGTGGTGAAATGAAAGGGTTCCAGCCGCCGAACGACCCGCTCAATCCCTCCCCTGACCGCCATATCGACTGCGGCCCGGTTGCTGGAGATCCTCAGCATGTTCCGGACGGAGAGGCGGGTCTCCTTTTGCTCACTGAAATTTTTCGGTGTCCAGGTCTTGCCGTCCACGGTGTAATCGCTCTTTGTGTTGGAGAGCAGATCCGCCGGTGTAAATTGATCCAGCAGGACGGAAGCGACCAAGGGTTTAAAGCAGCTTCCGGGCTGTCTCCTGGCCTGGGTCACCCGGTTGAACTGGCTGACCCGGTAGTCGCGTCCTCCCACCATGGCCAAAATATTTCCGGTACGGGGCTGCAAGACCACGATGGCTCCCTGAAGTCTTTTGGCAGGGTCGCTCCGCCGCAATTTCGGGTTCTTCTGCTCCAGGCGGGCCAACCCCTTTTCAAGGGCTCGTTCTGCGGCGGCCTGCACCTGGGTGTCCAGGGTGGTATAAATCGAATAGCCCATGCTGGACAGGGTCGTGGCGGGGTAGATGTCTCGAAGTTGGGACGAGACATAATCCAGAAAATAGGGCGCTGTCTGGCTGTACACCTGAAAACCGGAGACCGTGATGGGCTCCGCAGAGGCCGTTTTCATCTCCTCTTCAGAAATCCAGCCGTTTTTCTGCATGGCCGAGAGGACGACGTTCCGGCGTTTCCGGCTTCGTTCGATATTCTTATACGGGGAGTAAAGATTCGGCCCCTTGATGAGCCCGGCGAGGGTGGCTGACTCGGCCAGGGTGAGATCCTGAACTCTTTTATTAAAGTAGAACCGGGACGCCTCTCCGGCTCCGTTCACAGACGCCGACCCCTTCTGCCCAAAATAAATCTCATTGAGATAGATCCCGAGAATCTCGTCTTTTTCGTATTTTAGTTCGATGGCCAGAGAGATAAAGAGCTCGTTCAATTTTCGGGAAAAGGTGCGCTCTGAGGTGAGAAAGTAGTTCTTGGCCAGCTGCTGGGTCAGGGTGGAGCCCCCCTGGCGGATGGCGCCATGCCTTAAGTTGGTATAGATCGCCCGCAGAATACCCCGGGGGTCGACACCGAAATGGGTATAAAAGCGAGAATCCTCAGCGGACATCACGGCATGCTGAAGAGTCACTGGGATCTCATCGATGGCCACCACCTGGCGGAGCTCTCGCTCTTTGCCGAAGTACCTCATGAGCACTTCAGGTTCCAGCTCAAGGATGGGAAGGGGTTGTCCCGAATCCTGGCGGACCATGGAGAGGATGACGCTGTCCTGAAACGTCAGGAGCGCCAGAAAACCCAAACGGCTTTTTCCCGGCACCGTCAGATCGTTGAGATAAATTTCAAGCCCGTCACCGGAACGGAGGTAATCGCCTTTTTTTTGAGGGGTGTCCCTGGACTCCCGGTACCCGATGCCCTCAAGTTTTTCTATAAATGAAGGCCAGTCGATTTTACGCCCGGGATACAAAAGGGTCGTATCCGAATAGATCATGGAGGGAATTTGCCATCGTCGCCCGGAAAACCGTTTCTCGACCAGACCGGTGAGATGCCAGCAGTACAGCGAGGCGGCCAGCACACCAATAAATCCGAGCGCGAAGCCCGTCTTAATCACTCTTTTTATCCAACAAACCATATATTACGCCTGAAAATGGGATCAACATCAACGATAATCAAGGCACCTTTGCATAAGCCCGGCAGAGGGTGCGAAGCTCGCCTTCCTTGCTGACTGTTAAAACACGCGTGACAGCATGCGGTATCATAGTCGAACCCTGCACGAATGAACAGGTCGGAATGGTTCCCGTAGAATGCATTCTTTTCAGGCGCATTTTCTACTTTGATGGGGTGTAGTTGAATTTGGGTATTTCAAGGTTGTAATAAATCGCCAGAAGCCTAAGTGAAAAGCCCGTCCCCAAAGTTATGAGAATCACAGAGAGCTCCGATAATCCACGGGCGCGAAGAATCAGAAACAACCAGGCCGAGACAATCGACACCCCGGCGTAGACCTCTTTTTGAAAGACGAGGGGAATGTCCCGGCACAAAACGTCCCGAATCACCCCTCCGGACACCCCGGTGATGACCCCCATAATGGAGGCCACGATAAACCCATGCCCCAGGGCCAAGGTCATGCGTACCCCGATGATGGTAAAGGTCACCAGCCCCAAAGCGTCTAAAACCAGAAAAACCCGATGAAAATACTTCATGAAGGGAGACAAAAGAATGGTGATCAGTGCCGCACAGGTCGTGATGACAATGTATTCAGGGTGCCCCACCCAGGAGATCGGGTGGTTGCCCAAAAGGACGTCACGGATATTTCCGCCCCCGATGGCCGTGGCGCAGGCGATGATAATTACCCCGAATACGTCCATTTTTTTGCTGCCCGCTTTCAAGGCACCGGTGATCGCCTCCACGGTAATACCCAGGATGTAAAGATAGTGCAGGATCATTTGACGTTCACTCCTTTCAAACGCTCTTTAATTTCGAAAAAACGCAGGAGATAAACATGAAACTGCGGGATCTGTCAATGGGTAGATGTAAAAATGATGTATCCCGTCAAATTGAGCGCACTCAAAATACGAAGGGTCATGGCGCGTCGTTGCACCGGCAGTGAGCCACAAGCCCCCGTTATGGATGGCCACCTGAACAGCCTTGCGTCCTGGAGCGCCGCACTCCGGTGCGGTAGGGGTAACGACGAACAAAAAAGCCGCACAGGAGTGCGGCGCTCCGTTTCGGTTCGTCTTTCTCGGTTTTTTAAAGGTCCCGGCCTTTTTATGCTACGCCTTTTTTTTCCAGTACACCGGAACAATATCAAGACTGGTTTCACCTGAAATGAGCCAGATATGCCCGTCATCCAGGGTGAACTCGAGCTGCATGGTGCGCTGGACCATGGACGCCAGCGTGGCCCCGTCAGGAATGGGAATATACAAAACGGTGAGATTTCCGCAGCGGCTTAATGCCTCACGGTTCTTTTCCCACCAGGGTTCTGCCTTTCGATCCCCGTAACTCACGATAACGACCTCTCTGGCTTTTCCGCAGGCCTTGCGGATTCTCTTCTCATCGGGTTGGCCCAGTTCGATCCAGAGATCGATCTCCCCTGACGGGCTGATCTGCCACAACTCAGGTTCACTGTCGGAGCTGAGTCCCCGGGTAAAGAGAAGATTCTCGTCGGCATAGAGGGCAAACGCGATGAGGCGAATCATCATCCGTTCATCGGTTTCCGACGGATGTTTTGCCACGGTGAAGTGGTACGTCTCATAATGATTCCGGTCGAGATCGCTGACCTGCAATTCTGTTTTATAAACGGTCGCTTTAAGAGCCAAAGGTGTTTCCTTGCTGTTTCAATAGGGTTGTTTGGGGCCTGACGTTTTCGGTATGAACGGAGCCTAAGCAAAAAGCAAAAAGCCGCACCGGAGTGCGGCGCTCCATGGCCGTGGGGTTCTCTTTTTTTAAGCGTACTCATACGCTTCACGCAAATGCGGAGGCGAGGTGCCCAGAGTAGCGACACCCAAACCCACGTTCAAGGTGGCTCACCTTGTCGCCGGAGGCCTGCCTTTTTTTCTACACCACCAGGGCACGGGCAAAGGCGATGGCGCGTTGCCGGGCATCTTCCGGCATGTTGCCGTCGATGGTGCACCCACCGATAAAAAGTTCTCCGGCGTTCACCGTTTTATAAAAATTCTGAAGCCGACCGAAGCCCGTGAAGATGGGTTCCACGTTGTTCTCGTACTGCCCGCCCCCGGTGACGAGCAGCGCCTGCCTCTGTCCTTCGACCAGGGAGACGTGATCAGGGGTATGGAAACCCGTCACCAGGCTCCAGCTTCGATCCATGAGGGCTTTCACCTGGGCGGTCACCCCCCAGAAATAGGCCGGAGAGGTAAACAAGGTGGCATCGGCTTCCATCATTTTTGTGAGGATCCCCTCGGCGTCGTCCTTTTGAATACAGGCAATGGCCTTCGGGTTTTCTTTGCATTTCGCGCAACCCAGGCACCCTTTGATCTCTTTGCGTGTCAGATCAATCTGCTCTACCTCGTGTCCCAAGGATTTCAACTCCTCTTCCACCCATCCCAGAGCCCGTGCCGTGTTGCCTTTTTTTCGTGCGCTGCCGAGCAAGGTTAAAACTTTCATGCAATACCTCCGTAAAATATCATAAATTTTTGTATTTATTATTTATAATTAAATTTTCCAATACAAACGCGAAAGAGGGAACGTCTTGGTTTTAGCAGGCGGCAGAAAAAATTCAACGTGTATTTGCCAAAGCCAAAGAATCCAAGGCGTATTTTCCGCCGTTTTGTGAAACCGAAGCGGGTTTTTACGCAAATCTTTTTCATCATCTATGGGTCTGGCTTTCCCTGTAGGGGAACTCTGGCCATCGGACTTTACATCCCTTGGAAAACCCTGTAATCCATGGCTTCACAACGGCCCCTTCCATGGGGCTGACATGCTATTTTTTACTAAGCCGGACGGATTTTTCCATGCCCCGAACTCAAGTTGCTTCTATCGGATTCACGAGTGCCCTCCCCTGGATCATTGTGATTACCTGCTTGTATTTTTTAAGCTTTTTTGCGCGCAGTATTCTCTCGCCCCTGCTGGTGCCTATGGAAATAGACTTTTCAGCTTCCCATGGCCAGGCCGCAGGGCTGATGTTTTTTCTTTCCATCGGCTTTGGGGTGGCCCTTGCCCTGGCAGGGGTTGTCTCCAGCAGAATCCGTCATCGCTGGGTTCTTTCCATGGCCATGGGCATTATCGGGGGTTCCCTCTTGATGCTCTCCCGCGCACCGGGAATCGATCAGGCCCGTGTCGCCTTTTTCCTTTTTGGTATTGGCTCCGGCCTCTACCTGCCTAGCGGCATGGCCACCCTGGCCTCGGTGGTGGACGACCGTTTCTGGGGGCGCGCCATCGCCATCCATGAGCTGGCTCCCAACCTCGCGTTCATCCTGGCCCCCCTGGTCGTCGAAGTGACCCTTGGCTCTATGGACTGGCGGGGCTGCCTGAAGTCTATGTGCATCGTCTGCTGTCTGGGTGGCGTCCTTTTCCTGAAATTTACCCGCGGCGGCAATGAGTACGGTACGCCCCCGAACACCAAAACCGTGCCACTTATCATCAGGCGACCGGCTTTCTGGGCCATCATGGTCCTCCTCGGCCTCGCCGTAGGGCTGGAGGCCGGACCGTACAGCATTATGCCGCTTTTTCTGGTCAGCGAAAAAGGCATGAGCCCCTTTGCCGCCAACCACATGCTCTCCACCACGCGGCTCATCACCCCCCTGATGGCGCTCACCGGGGGCTGGCTGGCCGACAGGATGCGGATTTCAACGATTCTCGCGGTCACTCTTTTTGGCAGCGCCTTGTCCCTTGCCGGTATGGGGCTCTTGACTGGAACAGGTCTCAGCGGGGCCATTATGCTGCAGGCCTGCATGCCGGCCCTGATGTTTCCGGCGGTTTTTAAATCGGTCACGGAAATTTTCGGAGTCCGGGAGCAGTCACTGGTTCTCTCCCTCTCCATGCCCATTGCCTATGTTTTTGCCATTGGCCTGGTCCCCACCTTTCTCGGCTTGTGTGGGGATCAGGGCCACTTCGACCATGGGTTTATTGCGGTGGGCCTGCTGACCCTGATGAGCATCGCTGTTTTGCCCTTGCTGAAACACCCCAAAACAATAAAGCCAAAAGCTTTAAAAGACCCCAAACGGATCGTCGCATGACCAAACACCACACCGCCACTGCAAACTTTGCAGGCACCCTGCCCTGGATTTTTGTCATCACCGCTATGTATTTCCTGAGCTTTTTTGCCCGAAGCATCCTTTCCCCTCTGCTGGTGCCTATGGAAATAGACTTTTCGTCCTCCCATGCACAGACCGCGGGCCTGATGTTTTTTCTATCCCTGGGCTTCGGCTCGGCCCTGGCTCTTGCGGGCATCGTCTCAAGCCGGGTCCGTCATCGCAACGTGCTGGTCCTGGCCATCGCCACTCTGGGACTCTCCCTGCTCCTTCTCGGCCAGGCGCAAAACATCGGGGTCGCCCGCCTCGCTTTTTTTATCTTCGGTATCGGCTCCGGCCTGTACCTGCCCAGCGGCATGGCCACCCTGGCCTCGGTGGCCGATAACCGCTACTGGGGACGGGCCATCGCCATCCATGAGCTGGCCCCCAACATCGCCTTTATTCTGGCTCCGGTCATCGTGGAAGCGGCCTTGGGCGTCGTGGACTGGCGCGGGATCCTCACCACCATGGGTCTGGCCTGTTTTTTCGGCTGTGCCCTCTTCCTGAAGTTCGGGCGCGGAGGCGACGAATACGGATCTGCCCCCAGCACCGAAACCCTCCCCTTGATCATTCGACAACCCGCCTTCTGGGCCATTATGGTCCTTATCGGCCTGGGTGTGGGGTTGGAGTCCGGCCCTTACAGCCTGACGCCCCTGTTTCTTGTCAGCGAAAAGGGGATGAGCCCGTCGGAGGCCAACCACCTGCTCTCTACCTCCCGGCTCATCACGCCCCTTATGGCGCTGCTGGGGGGCTGGCTGGCCGACCGGGTGCGGATTCCGACCCTTCTTATCGCCACCATCATGGGCAGCGCCCTTTCCCTTGCTGGCATGGGTTTTCTGGAAGGGACCGGCCTCAGCGCCTCCATCATGGTCCAGGCCTCCATGCCGGCCCTGATGTTTCCGGCCGTCTTTAAATCTGTCACTGTCATCTTTGGCGTTAAGGAGCAGTCCCTGATCCTCTCGCTGACCATGCCCGTGGCCATCTTTGTGGCCCTGGGCATTATCCCCACTTTCCTCGGCTGGTGCGGAGATCTCGGGCACTTTGACTATGGATTTGCCGGGGTGGGTTTCTTGACCCTTTTTACCCTGGGCGCGCTCCCCTTTTTGCATCAAACCAACCCCTTGCCTCCGGCGGCAAGGGTGGCGAAGCCACTGTAGCGAAAAACACCTTGAAAGCGGGGTTGCGAATGCGCCACAAGGGCATGATGCGGGGCCTTGCCGGTATAAAAAACCGGAGTGCAGGGGTGAACGTCACAGGTTGCGGGGGGGGCAAGCTTGGAGGCAGAGCCTTCGGGGGGCATTCCCAGGCG
>NZ_JAQYWB010000067.1 GCF_030145185.1 Desulfoluna sp.
GTATTCTGTCTGATTTTCTCACCCTTCGGGCGAGCCGGGTGCACTCATCTGCCGCGTTATCAGAGCTTTGAGGTAAACCACTACATCTTCAGCTCTGATGCCTTGCATATGAGCGCACCCAACTCGTGAAATATCCGGGCTAACACGCTAAAAAATAGAATCTTTAAGCTTCTTTACCGCCCTCTTCATCCCGCAGCTGCTTTCGCAGAATTTTTCCCACGGTGGACTTGGGCAACTCCGAACGGAAGGCAACAGAGACGGGCCACTTGTACTTGGCGAGTTTGCCTGAGCAGTAACCAATCAGCTCTTTTTCAGTGGCGGTTTCGCCCTCTTTCAGCACCACAAAGACCTTGGCAGCCTCCCCCCGATGGGGATGGGAAATACCAATGGTACAGGCCTCCTGCACCTTGGGATTTTCAAAGAGCACCTCATCGATATCCCGAGGATAGACATTGTACCCGCCGGAGATGATCATATCCTTTTTGCGATCGACAACATAAAAATACCCGTCCTCATCCATCTTCGCAATGTCACCGGTATGGAGCCAGCCGTCGCAGAGAGTCTCCTCGGTGGCCTCCGGCCGATTCAGGTACCCCTTCATCACCTGGGGCCCCCTGACCACGAGCTCACCCACCTCCCCGACGGGCACCTCAGTCACCCCGTCGACAAGATCCAGAATGCGTGCTTCGGTATTGCTGATGGGCAACCCGATACTGCCCGCTTTCCGCGCCCCGCCATGGAAGGGGTTGATATGGGTTACCGGGCAGGACTCGGTCATGCCGAAACCTTCGGCGATCACAGAACCGGAACGCCGCTCAAACTCACGGATCACCTCCACAGGCAGCGGGGCACTGCCAGAGAAAAAGCCCCGGATGCAGGAGAGATCGGTGTTGTCGATGGCAGGGTCATGCACCATGCTGATGTACATGGTAGGCACCAGGGGAGCAAAGGTGGGGCGAAATTTTTGAATGGCCTCCAGAAGCTGAGCCCCCTGGGGTTTGGGAACCAGAATGATGGCCTCCCCCAGAGCGATGGGCAGGTTCATGGTGGTGGTCAATCCAAAAATATGGAAAAAGGGAAGCGCCCCGAGAAAGACCTCTTCCCCCACCCTCAAAACGGGAAACCACGAGGTAACCTGCTGCACCTGGCAACTCAGGTTGCGGTGGGTCAGCATGACCCCCTTGGAAATGCCGGTGGTCCCCCCGGTGTACTGATACATGGCCACATCGTCCCAGTCGATCTCCTCATGATAATCAGACGGAGCGTGGGACGCGATCATCTTTTTCCATTTGTAGAGATCGGGAGCCGGTGTCACGGAAGCCGCCATCTTTTTTCGTTTGGCCACCAGAGGAAAGAGAAGATTTTGTGGAAACGGCAGGTAATCTCCGATGGAGGTGTAAATAATTTTTTTGATGCCCGTTTTCTCGCGAAGGGCCACCATTCGATCGGCAAGCAGATCCAGGGTGATGAGAAGCACGGCCCCGGAGTCATTAAACTGATGCATCAGCTCCCGATCGGTGTACAGGGGGTTGTTCATGACCACAACCGCGCCCAGGCGCAAGGTGGCGTAGTAGGCCACCACGCAGGGGATCAGGTTGGGCAAAAGAATCGCCACGCTGTCCCCTTTTTTCACGCCCATCTCCTGAAAGCAGGCCACCATCGACCGCACCATGCGGTCAAGCTCACGGTACGACACTTTGTAGCCCTGAAAAATCAACGCCGTATTTTCAGGAAACCGACTCACCGAGCGTTCCAGGGAATCAGCGATAAAAAGCTTTTCAAAATCAAGGGATTCCTGGACCCCTGCTTCGTAGCTGCTCAGCCACGGCTTGCTCTGGTAAGTCACCTTGTTGGTCACGTATCTACCCTCCACTCTTCATACTGAGGTTAAAAATCATATCTTAGTGCGTATGAATTAAGGGAGTGACGGTGCCCTGTCAACAGGATTCGACCCCGCCCAATCACTTTATCATGTTACTTTTATTAAACATTTTTCACGCGTGCTAACACCCTAACATTTTACCCCTTCTTTTTCACACACGGGCCGTCAGATCCCTGACGTCCGGGGGCTCGTGTTCACCTCTTCCTTCCGAAGATCTTTTCGCAGAATTTTACCCACCGTAGACTTGGGGAATTCCCTGCGAAACTCCACGGCCACCGGCCATTTGTACTTGGCCAATTTATCGGTACAAAAATCGATCATCTCCTGCTCGGTGGCGGTCTCCCCTTCCCGCAATACTAAAAAGACCTTCACGGCTTCTCCCCGGTGGGCGTGTGGAATACCAATCGCGCAGGCCTCCTGCACCTTGGGATGTTCGTAGAACACCTCATCGATATCCCTGGGATACACGTTGTACCCCCCGGAAATGATCATGTCCTTTTTGCGGTCCACGACAAAAAAATAACCGTCCTCGTCCATCTTCGCGATGTCACCGGTATGGAGCCACCCACCCGCCAGTGCCTCCTCCGTGGCTTCCGGATTGTTCAGATACCCTTTCATCACCTGGGGACCCCGTATGACAAGTTCCCCCATCTCCCCCACCGGCATCTCGGTGACCCCGTCGGCAAGATCGACAATACGGGCTTCGGTGTTGCTGAGAGGCACCCCGATACTGCCCGCTTTCCGGGGACCGCCGTGGAAGGGGTTGATATGGGTCACCGGACACGACTCCGTCATACCGAAGCCCTCGGCGATCACGGACCCGGAGCGTTTTTCAACCTCCCGGATCACCTCCACGGGGAGCGGAGAGCTACCGGAGAATAAACCTTTTATGCAGGAAAGATCGGTCTTATTGATGGCAGGGTCATGGACCATACTGATGTACATGGTGGGGACCAGCGGGACAAAGGTGGGACGGTACATTCGCATGGCCTCAAGGAGTTGGGTTCCCTGAGGCTTGGGGACCAGCACGATGGACCCCGCCATGGCGACGGACAGGTTCATGGTGGTGGTTAACCCAAAGATATGGAAAAAAGGAAGCGCACCGATAAAGATCTCTTCCCCGTCGCTCAGACTTGAAAACCATGCCGTAAGTTGTTGAACCTGGCAGCTCAGGTTCCGGTGAGTCAACATAACCCCCTTGGAAATGCCCGTGGTCCCACCGGTATACTGGTACATGGCCACATCATCCCAATCAAGCGCCTCACGATAATCGGAAGGCGCATGGGAAGAGATCACCTTTTTCCACTTGTAAAGATCGGGAGCAGGGGCGACGGTCGCCGCCATCTTCTTTCGTTTGGCCACCAGAGGAAAGAGAAGATTTTTCGGAAAGGGCAGGTAGTCCCCGAGGGAGGTATAGATAATCTTTTTGATGCCGGTCTTCTCGCGAAGGGCCACCATGCGATCGGCGAGCAGGTCCAGGGTAATCAGCAGCACGGCACCGGAATCGTTAAACTGATGCATCAGCTCCCGATCGGTGTACAAGGGGTTGTTCATCACCGCCACGGCCCCTAAGCGCAAAATAGCGTAATAGGCCACCACGCAGGGGATGACGTTGGGCAGGAGAATCGCAACGCTCTCCCCTTTTTTCACCCCCATCCCCCGGAGGCAGGCCACCATGGATCGCACCATGCCGTCCAATTCAAGATACGAGACCCTGTATCCCTGGAAAATCAGCGCGGTGTTGTCAGGAAACCGACGCACCGAGCGTTCCAGGAAATCCGCGATAAAAACGTCCTCAAACTCAAGAAATTCAGGAACCCCTGTTTCGTAGCTGTTTAACCACGGCTTGCTCTGGTAAGTCACCTTGTTGGTCACGCACTGTCCTCCACTTCTTCATACTGACATTAAAAATCATCATTTCAAAACGTATGAATTAAGGGAGTGACGGTGCGCTGTCAACAGGATTCAGCCCCACGCAATCACTTTATCAAGTTATTTTTATTAAACAGTTTTCACGTACATTTACAGAGCATAAGCCAGCGGTTTCTTATTCGCGCAAGGGCCATCAGGTCCCGGCGGCGAGGGTGCTCTTGCTCCCCTCCTCTTCTCGAAGATCCTTTCGCAGAATTTTCCCCACCGTGGACTTGGGGAGCTCAGGCCGAAACTCCACAGCAATGGGCCACTTATACTTGGCCAGCTTATCGCTGCAAAAATCGATCATCTCTTGTTCCGTGGCGGTTTCCCCGGCCTTAAGCACCACAAAAGCCTTGATGGCTTCCCCACGGTGATCATGTGGAATACCGATGGAACACGCCTCCTGAACCTTGGGATGTTCATAAAGCACCTCATCAATGTCCCTGGGGTAGACATTGTATCCACCGGAAAGAATCATGTCCTTTTTCCGGTCCACGATATAAAAGTACCCTTCCTCGTCCATCCGAGAGATATCCCCGGTGTGCAGCCAGCCATCGGTCAGGTTCTCTGCGGTGGCCTCGGGACGATTATAATACCCCTTCATGACCTGGGGTCCCCGCACCAGCAATTCGCCCACCTCACCCACGGGCATATCGGTCTCTCCGTCGGCGAGATCCACCACCCGTGCTTCGGTATCCGGTGCCGGTATACCAACGCTTCCCACCTTCCGTTTGCCCCCACTGAAGGGATTCATGTGAGTCACCGGGCTGGTTTCGGTCATGCCGAACCCCTCCACAATCACAGACCCGGACCGTCGCTCAAATTCCCGAGTCACCTCCAGGGGAAGCGGTGCACTTCCGGAAAAGCACCCTTTTATGGAGGTCAGATCGGTCTTGTCAATGGCCGGATCGTTCAACATACTGATGTACATGGTGGGCACCAGCGGCGCAAAGGTGGGCCGGAATTTACGAATGGTCTCAAGGAGCTGTGGCCCTTGAGGTTTCGGCACCAGGATCATCTCCCAGCCCATGGAGATAGGATAGTTCAGGGCACAGGTCAGCCCAAAGATATGAAACCACGGAAGCGCAGCGATGCAGCTCTCCGCTCCCTTTTCAAACTCAGAAAACCAGATGCTGGCCTGTTGAATCTGAAAGGAGAGGTTGCGATGGGTCAACATGACCCCTTTGGAGGGACCGGTGGTTCCCCCTGTGTACTGATACATGGCCACATCATCGAGGCTCAACGTCTCATGAAACTCGGTGGGCGCGTTGGCCGCCACGATCTCCTTCCACTTAAACACATTCGGAGCCGGAGCCACGTCGGCGGCCAACTTTTTCTTTTTGCCCACCAGGGGAAACAGAAGATTTTTGGGAAAGGGGAGGTAATCCCCGATGGAGGTGTAGACGATCTCTTTGATAGAGGTTTTACTGCGAAGGGCCGTCATGCGATTGGCCAGAAGGTCCAGGGTCACCAGGACCGTTGCCCCGGAATCGTTAAACTGGTGCAGCAGCTCCCGATCGGTGTACAAGGGGTTATTCATCACGCAGATGGCCCCCACACGCATGGCGGCATAATAAATCACAAGACAGGGAATGACATTGGGAAGCAGGACCGCCACCCGATCGTCTTTTTCAACACCGATAGACTTCAACCACGCCGCCAGGGACTTCACCATTCGGTCCGTCTCGCTGTACGTCAGTTTGAAACCCTGAAAATTAAGCGCGATGTTGTCCGGGTATTGCTTGACAGAACGTTCCAGGAAATCGGTCAGGAAAATCTCTTCATAATCCACATGGGAGGGGATGCCCTCCCCGTAACTGCTGAGCCACGGTTTATCCTGATAGATGGTCTCGGTCATGGGGCCTCCAGGGAAGTTGGGTTGAGCAGGGATAGGAACATCGTTTATAGGTCAAACCCATGTTAGTCTCTCTCGGGAACATTATCAACCCCATTCCTCAACGACCTCTCATTTTCATCCCCACCGAACACAACTTAGCCCTGGCATCCCCCTCCATTCACAGGATCCGACCCTTCCCGGCCCCCCCTCTCAAACCACAGACTTTAGCAGTTTATTGGATTCTTCAAGCCCAACCTCGCAGCACGGCCCCAGAAATTCACGAATCTCCTTCATATAAGTCAGAGACCCGTCTCGCTCCGCATCCACCATCGCCTCTGCTGTCTCGGAGAGCGCATCACCAAAAAGGTCCACCATCTCACCGACATAAGGGTTGTCCCCCACCATGGCGGCATAAAGGTCTGGATCCTGAGCAAACAAACGACCGATCAAATCGTTCTTCAGCTTAAAAATGGGCGTGGCATAGGAGAGAGCCATATCGGGGGTGACGCCCAACTTTTGCAGCGTCCGCCCCATGGAAATCGTGACGATGTGGGTCAACCCCTGGGCGAGGGCCATGGCCCGGTCATGGGCTTCAGGGGTCATGCGGGACACCCGCGCCCCACCATCGACAAACTCCGCCTCAAGAAAGGCAAGCCACCGCTCCCCACGCCCCGGCGTCAAAATGATATTCTGCCCGGCCACCCCTTCGGTATGTGGCCCGAACATCGGGTGGGTCCCCACCACCTCACACGAAGCCGAGTCCATCATCACCTCTGTGATCTCCTCCTTCAGGGAGCAGATATCGAAGAGCCCCTGTTCCTTTGACATGCGCCGACCCAGGTTTTTGGCAATGGCCGGTGCGACATCCATGGGGGTGGCGATCATCACCAGATCGCAGCGACGGGCCAGCTCGTCGGCCGTGGTCTCGGTACCGACATCCGCCAGGAGAACCCGGTGCCCCCGCCTGACAAACCAGGCGTCAAACAGACGACCCATCCCCCCTTTCCCACCGACAATGCCCAAGGTTATCTGGTCCATTTCACTGCCCTCTGCCTCAAAAAATGATCGGCCAGCACCAGGGCCACCATGGCTTCACACACCACATTTACGCGCGGAATGGCCGACACGTCATGACGCCCGCGGGTCCGAATCGTTGCGGGCTCTCCTTTCGTGTTGAGGGTCACCTGCTCACGGGTAATCGAAGGGATGGGCTTAACAGCCACACGCATTACCAGAGGCGCGCCGTTTGAAATGCCTGCCAGCACCCCCCCTGCGTGGTTGGAGGAGAACCCCTCCGGGATAATGGGGTCATTGTTTTCAGAGCCTGTCATCCGTGCTGCGTCAAAACCCGCACCGATCTCCACCCCTTTGACCGCACCAATGCCCATGAGCGCCCCGGCCAGGGCGGCATCAAGCTTTTCGAACACCGGCTCCCCAAGGCCTGCGGGGACCCCGTCGGCGATGATCTCCACCACGCCCCCCAGGGAATCACCCTCTCGTCTCACCGCATCCACCCGGGCGTCCATGGCTTCGGCAGCCTCCGCATCGGGACAAAGATACGGGTTCTCGCCCATCTTTTCATACGCCCTCTTTTCCGCCCGCACCCCACCCAACTCAACCGTGGCCGCAAGGATGGACACGCCAAGGGGTTTCAAGATCTCACAGGCCAGGGCCGCCGCCGCAACACGCCCCACGGTTTCACGTGCCGAGGCACGTCCCCCGCCCCGGTAATCCCGGATTCCGTACTTCTTGTCGTAGGTAATGTCCCCGTGCCCCGGACGGTAGAGATCCTTGATATCAACGTAAGAGCCAGAATGGGCGTCCTGATTTTCCACCACAATGGTAATTGGGGTCCCCGTGGTTTTGCCCTCAAAGGTTCCCGAGAGAATGGTTGCTGTATCCGGCTCTTTCCGGGAGGTGCTGATCTTCCCCCCCCCGGGTTTCCGGCGATCAAGCCATGCCTGAACATGGATTTCGGTAAAGGGGATCCCCGCGGGTGCGCCGTCGATCGTGACGCCCACCGCCTCTCCATGGGATTCACCCCATGTGGTTATACGAAACAGATCGCCAAGGGTATTTCCTGCCATTTTTTTCTCCTGATTCGCCCGATTCACGGGCGATACATACCAAGTAAGATCAGTCGCAACGCCCATTGATATGAAATAGTTGCGACATATTTTTAAAGTCAATTGTCATGTTTTCAAAGGAACTCGCCGTGCCACCAAGGGATAGCTCCCATTCAGCGTTTCAGCTGAAGAAGAATCTCTTCGGCGATCGATTCCGGAGACATGCCATCGGTCTCCAGGGTCAGATGGGCGGCCGCCTGATACAGGGGCTCCCTCTCCTTCAGTACAGAAGCGATTTCATCTTCCACACCGACTCCGGTTAAAGAAGGCCGCTGCGTGGCCGTTACCGCATCGGTCATGATTCGCCGTGTCAGGGTGTGGACTCTGGCTTTCAACCAGACCACGGTGCCGGAGCCCCGCATCAGGCTCCGATTCTCAGAATTCACGATGATTCCACCCCCGGTGGCCACGATCACCCCATCACTGTCGGCGACCTGCCGCAAAGCAAACTGCTCCAGCTTGCGAAAGCCTCCCCACCCATCCCGGGTCACGATCTCATCCACACTCGCTCCGGCATACCCGATGATAAAGCCATCGGTGTCTATAAAGTGCCGGTGCATCCGATCCGCAAGGATTTTTCCCACGGTACTCTTTCCCGTGCATCGATAACCTGTCAGGTAGATGTTGTTGGACATGGAAGTCACCTCATTTTGAATCTTTTATTCTTCCCACCGCTCAGGACTGTAAGGTATCGAACACATCCCAATACGTGGGGAAAGACTTCTTCACGCAGCCGGGGTCCAGAATCCGAACCCCCGGAGTCGTAAGACCGGCAATGGAAAAACTCATGGCCATGCGATGGTCATCGTACGTCTCTACCTCGGAGCCTGAAAGCGCCCCACCGGTAATTTCAAGGCTACTCTCCCCTGCCACGGCGTCAATGCCCATCTTGCGAAGCTCCGTGGCCACACAGCCCAGGCGATCGCACTCCTTCTCCCGCAGGTGAGCCACGTTCTGAATCACCGTGGTCCCCTTCGCGTGGGCCGCCACCACGGCCAGGGTGGGCACCACATCGGGCATCAGGGACATGTCCACGGTGACGGCAGAAAGCTCGCCTCCGGTCACGGTGGTTCCGTCCTCTTCATGGACGACAGTGCATCCCATCTTCTCCAGCACGTCCACAAACCCCACATCCCCCTGGCGGGAATTTCGGGTCACGTGCCTTACCTTGACGCTCTTTCCCGTGACCGCCGCCGCCGCCCAGAAATAGCTGGCGTTGGAACCGTCGGGTTCGCAGTGATAGGTTCCGGGGCGATAGCTCTGATGCGGCGCCACACGAAACACCTGAAAGTTATCGTGAGTAACCTCAATGCCGAAGCGTGCCATAATGTCCAGCGTGATCTCAACATAAGGCTTCGAGACCAGCTCCCCGGCCACCGTCACCGACAGGCCTTCCCGGGCATAAGGGGCCGCCAGAAGAAGGGAGGAGAGAAACTGACTGCTGATACGGCAATCCAGGCTCACCGCCCCGCCCTTAAAATCGCCCCCTTTCACCTTCACCGGAGGACACTGGGTGGGGTGAACGCATTCCGCCGAGACCCCCGCCTGGCGCATGGCCACCAGCAGGTCTTCAATGGGCCGTTCCCCCATGCGCTTTGTCCCCGTCAACACGGTCTCGCCCTGCCCCAGCGCGGCAATCCCCGTAAGAAGTCGCATGGAGGTCCCGGAGTTGGCCAGATAAATGGGCTCAGTACAGGCCCTTAGCCTGCCGTCCGTCCCCCTCACCACCATGGCCTCGCCCTCATCTTCGATCACCGCGCCAAAGGCCCGCAGCGCGTCACGGGTCAACAGCGTATCCTCGCTCCGGAGAAGCCCCGTAATCCGGCTCTCCCCATCGGCCAACGCCGCAGCGATAAGCAGCCGGTGGGAGTAACTCTTGGATCCCGGCAGGGTCACCGTTATTTTATCTCTGCCCACTCCGGGCTTAATCTCTCTCATGGTCTGCCTCATCTGTTATCTGATAAAATAAAATGGGCCTCCGGCGGCAAGGTGGCGCCACCTTGAAAGCGGGTTTGCGTCCGCCACTCACTACTCACTACTCACTACCCACCACTCACCATTCACCAATCACGACTCACTATTCACTATTCACTAATAGCGGCCCAACGCCTCCAGCACGGTCCGCCTCATGAGATCCACAGGGGCCTCAAGACCGGTCCACAGCTCAAACTGGGAAACAGCCTGATATACAAACATGGCGGTCCCATCCACGGTCACACACCCTTTAGCCCGGGCCGCGGAGAGAAGCGCTGTCTCCAGGGGATTGTAGACGATATCCATCACCAGGGTCCGGGAAGTCAGGCCGTCTAAGGAAAGGGGCACCGCATCGGTTCGTGGGACCATCCCCACGGAGGTGGCGTTGATCAAAATATCCACCGTGCCAAGGTCCACATCAGAAAGGGGGGAAAACGCCGCCCCCAGGTCCTCGGCAAGTGCATTGCCCTTATCCTCACTTCGATTGGTGATCAGAAGGCTGCCCCCTCTCTGCCGGATGCCGTATCCGATGGCGCGCGCAGCGCCTCCCGCGCCGATCATCAGCACTTTTTTCCCGGCGATCGTTCCCTTCTCCTCCAGAGCCCGCATGGCCCCGGCCACATCCGAATTAAACCCGATCAGCTTCCCTTCCCGGTTCACAAGGGTGTTCACCGCACCGATTTCCCGGGCGGTAAGATCCACCTCATCCAGATACGCCATGACATCGGTCTTATGGGGAATGGTGACGCTGGCCCCCCCCATCCCGAGGGTTCGCATGGCCTGAACCGCCCCTTGGGCATCTTTCAATCCAAAGGCAAGATACACAGCGTTCAAACGGCAGGCACCAAAGGCCGCGTTGTGCATGGCCGGGCTCAGGCTATGGGCGACTGGATCGCCGAAGACCCCGAAAAGCCTCGTTTTTGCGTCAATTGCCATGGTTATAAGACCTCCGGCGAGCTTTCATCGGCGTTACGATACCCTGCGTGCTCGCCCTTGGGATAGGAACCCAGCACCTTCAGGTAAAGACAGAGCCCCTTCATGGTGTCCAGAACCCGTTTCATCCGGGCGTCATCCTTATGGCCTTCGATATCCATGATAAAAAAGTAGCTCCAGTTTTCACGCTTCGTGGGGCGGGACTCCAGCTTCACCATGTTCAGTCCGGTGTCGGCCACCGGCTCCAGCGTGGTAAACAGCGCGCCGGGAATGTGAGAGGTTACAAACATCACCGAGGTCTTGTCATTGCCTGTAGGGGCCTGGTCTTCCCGCCCCAGAACAAGGAAACGGGTTTCATTGCGGGAGGAGTCTTCAATCTTGGACTCCACCACCTGAAGGCCATACACCTGGGCGGCCTTGCTGCTGGCAATGGCCGCAGACTTAGGGTTCGTCGCTGCTTTCTGGGCCGCCTGGGCCGTGCTGCTGCACTCCTCAAGCACCACCTCCGGAAGATTCCGCTGAAGCCAGCTACGACACTGGGCAAAGGGCTGGGGGTGGGAATAAACCACCTCCACCTCATCGAGATTGCCCCAGAGAGAGAGCAGATCGTGACTGATGGCCTGATAGTGTTCCGCGATGATCTTCACATCGGACTCAAAAAGCATGTCCAGAGTGTGGGTCACCGCCCCCTCGATGGAGTTCTCCACAGGCACCACCCCATTCTGGCAGCCGCCGCGTTCCACCTCCGCAAAAATTTCTGCAATATTGCGGTAGGGAACAAAATGCCCCGAATGACGGAAATGGCTGAGGGCCGCCAAGTGGCTGTGGGTCGCTTCAGGACCAAGGTAGGCGATGGTCTGTGGCTTTTGCAGCTCACGGGACGCGGCCATGATCACGCTGAAGATATACTGGAGCACGGTATCATCCACCGGGCCCTGGTTCAGCCGGCAGATGCGATCCATGATCAGAGACTCTCGAGACCGGTCGAGGACTTTGCTGTCATACTGCCGCTTCAAATCTCCGACTGCGGCGCTCACGCCCAGCCGTTCATTGATCAAAGAGACAATCTGCGTATCAATCCCGTCGATCTTTCCGCGCAGTTCGGTCAGCTCTTTTTCAAAGGGTTCCACACCCGGTTGAGGCTTTTCCATGATCATTTCTCCGTAATCGTTTCGTCCACCTTGTGACCGAAGTGACGCCCGCCCTCTTCATGATACGCCATCACACGATCGCCTGGTGAAAGGGCCACCACGGAAAGGGGCTCACCCTCCGGTGAGGTGAGGCGAATGGTTTCAGCGTTCTGAACAATCGTGGCCACCCCCTTTTCACCGATACGGGCGGTGATCAGGAGCATGGGCCGTTTTTCAATCTTGATGCGACCCACCACGGCGCTGGTGGCCGTCCCGTCGTGGCCAATAATTTCCACCTCATCGCCGGCTTCAATTTCACTCAAGTACCGGGTGCGTCCGCCCGGAACCCGGGTGTAGGCATGCACTGCCCCGGCATTGACCCTGAAGGGACGCTGGGCCACATACGGATTGGAGACCGTCTCCGCATGGACCAGAAACAAGGCGCTGCTGGAATTGCCCACCAGCATGCCCTCGCCTTTTTTCATGTTCTGACAGGTATCCACGCAGACGCGATCCCCCATGCCGATGTTCTTCACCTCAATGATCTCCGCTTCCACCAGAGAAAGAGTCCGTGTCTCTCCCTTGAGCAGCTCCAAGGTTTTTTTAAGCTCCATGGGATCCCGGGTGTCCAGCATCACCTGCTTGACCCCTTTTTCCAGAATGCCGAAGGCAAGCTGCGCCTCATCGAAGCTTCGCACCAGGGCAGCCACATCCGCGCCCTTGGCGATAAGGTTCTCCAGGGGAATAATGGTCCAATCTGTGCATTCAAGGATCACCAGTTTCTGGCTGGCAAGACGGCAGATCGCGGCCTCGTCAGCCCCACTCGTGATGGTAAAGAGCTCCACATCCTTGCCCGGAACCAGATCCCCGTCCGCACAAAGCGTGGTGATCCGTCCGAGTTCTTTCACCTTGTCCGAGCACCCGTCAGGCACCATGATTCCGTCGGCCCCGCATTCCAGGGCTGTCAAGACCAGTTCCTTGTCCCAGGGGTCTGCTTTCACCCATATTTTTCTCATAATCAAATCGTCCTTAAAGAATAAAAATCCTATGTTACGCTACGCTCCCCAAATGCTCCAGAGCTTCTTCAACGGATTTGTCCTGATGAATAATCATATGCATCGCCCTCACAAGATTTTCGGGATCTCGATGCTGAAAAACGTTGCGACCGATGGAGACCCCAGCCCCCCCGGCGTCAATGGAGTCCTTGACCATCGTCAGGATATCGCGGTCGGAGTCCATGGTTTCGCCCCCTGCGATCACCACGGGCACGTTGCACCCTTGGGTCACCTCGCGAAAGGTTTCCGGACTGCCGGTGTAGTTCACCTTCACGATATCGGCGCCCAGCTCACCCCCGACGCGGGCGGCATGCTTGACAAAATTCACATCATAGCTGTTCGTGATCTTCTCTCCCCGTGCGTAACACATGGCCAGCAGCGGCATCCCCCAGGTCCGACAATCGGCGCTGACACGACCGAAATCATGGAGCATCTCCTTTTCGTCGGCATCGCCCAGGTTCAAATGAATGGAGACGGCGTCGGCACCGAGCTTAATCGCTTCTTCAACCGAACAGACAAGGGTTTTTGCGTTGGGAAAGGGGGAAAGGCAGGTGGATGCGGAAAGGTGAACAATCAGGCCGATATCAGGTCCCGCGCCACGAAGCCCCTCTGCCACAAGGCCTTTATGCTCCAGGATGGCGTTTGCGCCTCCGCTGGCGGCCCTTTGAATGGAGGATTTCATGTCAATGACCCCTTTGATGGGGCCCACGGTGATCCCGTGATCCATGGGAACGATGATGGTCCGGCCGGTGGATCGGTTGAAAATCCGTTCAAAACGAATCATTTTACCAATGCTGCTCATCTTTTTCTCCTTCAGGAAAGAGCGCCCTCAACAAAAGAGCCCTCGATAGTTTAAAGCATAAAAAAAGGCCGTGAAAGGTATCTTCCACGGCCTGGATGCTTTTTGTTTCCTGTTCTGGAGTGCCGTGGGACCTTGTGTCTGGTCTACCCACGGCTGTTTTACGCTTAGAAGTGTGTGTTATTTAGCGCATGCCTGGGTACACCGATGTGATACCAGTAATAAAAATAATAAAATGCGCTAAAAAATCGAATCATGTTCTTTTTGCTCTTTGTCTGTATCGTGGTCAACACGTAAGAAAGATGAGACCCACCTTCCTTCACCCATAGCGTTAAAACTTTCGTGAAGAATTAATCTATGGAAATGAGGTTGTCAAGATGTTAATTATCCGAAGGAACAATCCAGCGGGGTATTCAGGCCAGGCAATACGTTACTATAGGCAGTAACAACGCACATCTCAGCCCCCTCATTATCATCGGAACTGACCCTGTCTTTTCAGCGCAAAAGGAACACATCCAGCCCATGAGACGCTTTTTTATCAGGAAAGAGGACATCACAGGAAACCTCGGTATCATCGCAGGAGACGAAGCACGCCACATGATTCAAGTGCTTCGCCTGAAACCTGGCGCAAAAATCATTCTTCTTGACGGCCAGGGAACACAATACGATGCCGTCATAAAAGGGGTCCAGGAAAAAAGTGTGTCCGTCACCCTCACCGATTCGCATAAAGAAGCCGACGCATCCACACCCTCCGTCACCCTCTGCCAGGCTTTTCTCAAAGAAAAAAAAATGGATGACCTGGTGCGCCATCTGACGGAGCTGGGCATGGCAGCCTTCCAGCCCTTCTTCTCCAGCCGCGTGGTGGCACGCCCCAAAGGGGACAAGCTCGAAAAGCGGGAAGCGCGATGGAATAAAATCGCCGGTGAAGCGGTGAAACAATGCGGCCGCACCACGGCACCTGTCATCCGCCCCACCACCGAGCTGAAAGCCCTGCTTAACGAATTGCCTTCCGGCGCGGGGACCTTAAAACTTTTTTTCTGGGAAGAAGCTCAGGTCTCTTTCAAGGAGCTGGAAGCCTTGCACACCTCCGGCCTCACCGACATCACCCTGATGATCGGCCCTGAAGGCGGCTTTACACCGGAGGAGGCAGAGATGGCAAAAGACGCGGGGTTTCTTATCGCCGGCCTTGGTACTCGCATCCTGCGGGCTGAAACGGCCCCCCTGGCCGCTCTGGCCATCGTGCAGTTCATTTTTGGAGACATGTAACGCCTCATTCTTGACAACGCCATTATCGCACCTATATTTTACGGGAGTTCATGTCCTGCGGAACATTATTGCCCGGGACTTATCAATTCTTTTACGATTCCATTCCCTGTAATGGATGTAAAAACCAAGGATTGGATACATTATGGATGCCCCGGGACACAACGTCGTCCTGCAGGATCGATACCCGGGCCATCGCAAGTCTTCCAAAAGGAGACCCCCCATGGATAAAGTAAAAAACGGACTGTTCGTTCAGGTGGCATATAAAGGGACTCTGGCTGACGGCGAGGTCTTTGACAGCAGTGAAGGACGCGCTCCCCTTGAAATTCAGATGGGTGCAGGTCAGCTCATCCCCGGCTTTGAAGCGGCCCTGATGGACTTGTCCGTGGGTGACAAAAAAACCTTTACCCTCGCTCCTGAAGAAGCCTATGGCGAGCGGTCCGACGAGCACAGCATGGACTTCCCTGCTGCCGACGTCCCCCCTGAAATGAACCCCGAAGTAGGCCAGTCCATCGCACTTTCCACCCCCGAGGGCCAGCAGATTCCCGCCCTGATCACCCACGTGGATGACGAAAAAGTGACCGTGGACTTAAACCACCCCCTGGCTGGCAAAACCCTGACCTTCGAGATCGAAGTCATGGGCATTACCGAAGAAGCCACCCAGCAGGCTGAAGGCGGATGTGCCCCCAGCGACTGCAGCGGTTGCGGCGGCGGTTGTCACTGATTTCCATATCTGTTTAGAAAAATCACCGAGGAGCATCCTGTGATGAGTCCTCGGTGACGCTGCATCAAAAACGCCCCGTGTCCCCAAAAACACCGGGCGTTTTTTATTGCGCGGTGCATCCCTGCCGCCGTGATTCCACGCCGCCCATTGACACCCTCCCTTCAACAGCGTATCATCCTTAAATTCAGACCATTGCGCCTCAGGCCCCGATCCCGAGCCCCTCCCCTGCCCCGTCCCACAAAGCCCCCAGCCAAACATCCCCAACCCTTCAGGAGATGCCCCATGATCAGTCAACGGATGAAGCTTTATTTTCTCTCGGCCATTGTCAGCGCCATTGCCATCGCCTTGATCGGTTACGTTTACACCACCAAAGATCTCCCGCCCTACCCCGGTACCATCGAGAGCATGCACGGAAAGCCCTGGTCCGGAAAAAAAGCAATCATGGAAGGCCAACAGATATGGCAACGCTACGGCCTCATGGATCTGGGAAGCGTCTGGGGACACGGGACCTACCGAGGCCCTGATTTTACCGCCCAGGCCCTCCATAACATGGGGGTCACCATGCGGGCGGTAATGGCCCGAAAACGCTTTAAAAGAGAGTATTCCGCCCTCTTAACAGAAGAAAAAGGAGCGGTGGATGCCGTGGTCATCCAACAAATCAAAACCAACCTCTACGACAAAGAGAGCGACACCCTGCAACTGACGTCCCTCCAGGTGGCCGCCTTCATCAAAAACCGGGCCTTCTACAAACGCCTCTTTACCGAAGGAGATGAGAACGGCCCCATCAACCCGGACACGATCACCGACCCCACCCAGCTTCAAAACCTGGCCGACTTCTTCTTCTGGACGGCCTGGTGCGCAGGGACCATCCGCCACGGCGACACCCACACTTACACCAACAACTGGCCCCACGATCCCAGTGTAGGCAATAGGGTCTCAGGCAAAGCGCTGGTCTGGTCCGCCATCTCCCTGGTCGCCTTCGGCCTCGGCCTGGGCGTTTTCATTTTTCTGTATCATAAACACGGGTTCAACAAAGGCTCTCTGCCCTATAAACCCGAGCCGGCGCAAGCTCTGGCCCAAGCCCCTGTCTCTTCCAGCCAGAGAAAGTCCGCCAAATTTTTTCTGGTGGTGGCGGCCCTCTTTTTTCTTCAGGTCAATGTCGGAGGGCTCATGGCCCACTACACCGTCAGCCCGGACGCTTTCTACGGCCTGAAGAGCATCACGAAGTTTATCCCCTACAACTGGGTCAAGACATGGCACCTTCAACTGGCCGTCTTCTGGATTGCCGTCTCCTGGATCGGCATGACTCTTTTTGTGGCCCCCTTCGTCGGAAACCGGGAACCCAAAGGCCAAGGCCTCCTCGTGGACCTTCTCTTTTTCGCGGTGGTGGTGGTGGCGGTGGGCAGCCTGGTGGGTGAAGTCCTCGGCATCAAGGGATACCTTGGCGACGTCTGGTTCTGGCTGGGACACCAGGGCTGGGAATACCTGGAGTTGGGGAGGATGTGGCAGATCCTTCTCTTTATTGGGTTGATTCTCTGGCTCTTTCTGGTGGTCAGGGCCTTAAAAGATCACTTCAAGGCGGGCCGCGACAAATGGGGGCTCCCCAATTTCCTCGCCTATTCCGGCGTGGCAGTCGTAGGTTTTTTCAGTTTTGGCCTCACGTACGACCCGCAAACCCATATCACCATTGCCGACTTCTGGCGCTGGTGGGTGGTCCATACCTGGGTAGAAGGTGCCTTTGAATTCTTTGCAGCCGCCGCCGTGGTCTTTGTGATGGTCAATCTGGGGCTGGTCCGCCTGGAAGATGGAATGCGGACCGTATACTTTACCGTGGGCCTGGCCCTCTTTGCAGGCATCATCGGCGTGGGGCACCACTATTACTGGTTCGGTGAGCCCTCCCTCTGGCTTGCCCTGGGCTCCACGGTCTCGGCCCTTGAGCCGGTCCCCATCCTGCTGCTCATCGCCGAGGTCTGGCACGGTCAGAAAGCTCTGGTCAAGGCCGGCAGCTCCTTCCCCTACAAATATCCCCTGATGTTCCTCATGGCCGCTATCTGCTGGGAATTCATCGGGGGAGCCGTCATGGGACTCTCCATCACCACACCCGTGGTCAACTACTACGAGCACTCCACCTACCTCACCGTCAATCACGGCCATACCGCCCTGTTCGGGACTTACGGCATTCTGGGGGTCGGCCTCTCCCTGTTTTCCATGCGCGGCCTCGTAGAGGAAAAAGGGTGGAGCCCCAACCTGCTCAAGGTGTGCTTCTGGAGCCTCAACATCGGGCTCTTCGTCATGTTTACCGCCACCCTCCTGCCCGTGGGGATCCTCCAGGTGCTGGACAATATCAACCACGGATTCTGGCATGCCCGCTCCAATGCCTTCTGGTCCCGAGATATCATTCAGGTCATCGGCAACACCCGCATGGTACCCGACTTCATGATCATCATCGGATCCGGCGCCTTCCTCCTCTTCATGCTGAAAGCCATGAAGAACTTGAAAAAAGTGACGATAAAAGCAGGAGAGTCTTTTAGTTGAAACAAAAAAAACAGCGTGCCTCGTGCTTGGTTCTTTGTGCTTCGTTCAAGGAGTCGCTGCGCTCCATTAAATAAAGAAACAGCGTGCTTCGTGCTTGGTTCGAGGAGTCGCTGCGCTCCAGCATATAAAAAAAGCCTCCGGCGGGTCGCCGGAGGCCTTTTTTCGTTCGCAAAAAGCGTTACTTCTTCGTGGCCACGCCCGACTCGTAAGCCGCCTGCTTTACGGCCTCGGCCACTGCTTTGCCCACCCGTCGATCCAGGGCGTCGGGGATCACATACTCGGCGGTGAGCTCATCATCCTGAATAATCCCGGCGATGGCATACGCTGTGGCCAGGATCATGGGCCGATTGATATCTCGCGCCCGAGCATCCAAAGCGCCCCGAAAAATACCGGGAAATGCCAGGACGTTGTTGACCTGATTGGGGAAATCGGAACGACCGGAGCCCACCACGGCCGCGCCAGCGGCCTTAGCGTCATCGGGCATAATCTCAGGGGTGGGGTTGGCCATGGCAAACACCACTGAACCCGCGTTCATGGAGGTCACCATCGCAGGGCTCACGATATTGCCCGCAGAGACCCCGATAAACACGTCGGAACCGGCCATGGCATCGGCCAGATTTCCTTTGCGCTTCTCCCGGTTGGTCTTGCATGCCAGGGCCTCCAGATGAGGCAAATTCTCCGCATCCCCTTCCCAGAGGATCCCGCGTATGTCACAGGCAAGGATATCGGTCACGCCCAGATCCAGGAGCATCTTGACGATGGCGCCACCTGCAGAACCGGCCCCGTTCACGACCACCCGAATGCCAGAAAGGGTTTTTCCCACGACCTTCAACGCATTGATCAGAGCCGCAGCCACAACAATGGCTGTGCCATGCTGATCGTCATGAAAAACCGGAATATCCAGTTCCGCTTTAAGCCGCTCTTCAATCTCCACACAGCGGGGGGCCGAGATGTCTTCCAGGTTGATGCCGCCAAAGGTAGGAGCGATCATCTTCACAGCCTGAATAATTTCCTCAACATCGGTACTGGACAGACAGATGGGAAAGGCATCCACATCGGCAAATTCTTTAAATAAAATGGCCTTGCCTTCCATCACCGGCATGGCCGCTTCCGGACCGATGTCCCCAAGCCCCAAGACCGCAGTCCCATCCGTGACCACCGCCACCAGATTGCCCTTGGCCGTGTACCGGTAGACCTCATCCTTGACCTCGCTGATCTCCCGGCATGGCTGGGCCACACCCGGGGTGTAAGCAAGGCTCAAATCATCACGGGTCTCGATGGATACCTTGGAGACCACCTCAATTTTCCCCACACTCTTTTCATGAAGCGCTAAACTTGCCGCGTTGTAATCCATTTGACTTCCTCTTCGTTCCGGCTCAACAGGGTTAAAAAGAACCTTTGTTGCATATACTTAATTCAATGATTGCGCATTTCTCTTTACCTCAGGAAACCGGTCATGTCCCGTTCTTATTTCAAGACATCACGGGTCTTTCAGAAGGCGAGGCCCACCTGTTTATCAGAGGCATTCAAGATCACACAGTTTTTTGACATGCCCTGTCTGCAATAAAGCAAAAATAAATGGTAACTATTCAGCTATCCATTTTTTCTTTATGGCCCCCGGTCTGACAGTACCCTGCGCTTTTCGTCTTCCCCGCGCAGGCGGGGATCCATGTATGAAAATCCGTATCGTCCTCATTTTTACAATGACGTACCGGGTGGATGCGTAGGGTGCGCCGTGCGCACCGTCAGGCGTATCGTAAACCGGAAACACCGCATGTTGAAATAAGACTCGTGATCATCGTTAACTTGCGAGGCTGAGGGTCCTCTCTACGGTAGAAGATGCGGGAGCCGCACCCTACGCGGTGATGAAAAGACGTGACGTATTGGCATTTGAATCTTTCTGTCATTTGCCTCGAACGACCTGGCGAAGGCAAGCTGAATAGTTACAAACAAATAAGGGCAGCTATGCTGGGGCTGTGTTTTCACACGCATCAGCCCGCCCAACAAAAAACGCCCCCCGTTTTAAAAACGAGGGGCGTTTTTTCATGCGTTTTACCTTGAAGGGGAAAAAAACATGGTTAGATAATCATCTTCAAAATCGCTGTCGCCAGGATCAGCATAAAAGCACCGCCAATCCGAGAAGAGATCTGAGCGAAGGGCATGAGATCCATGCGCTTGGAAGCGGAGAGAACCGCCACGTCGCCGGTGCCGCCCATGTTGGCCATGCAGAGACCGCCAGTGATAGCCGCTTCGATGGGGTAGAAACCGAAGAGGCGACCCACAAGGCCGGAGCCAATGATGGAGCCGATGACGGTAACGGCCACCAGAATCACATACTGGATGGAGAAGGCGTCGATCACCTGGTTCAGGTTGGTGTATGCCACACCGATGCCCACGAGAAGCGCCGGGGTCATGCTGACCATGACGAAGCGGAACCACTGGAAAGCGCCAATCTCGTACTTACGGGGTAAAATGCCCAGGGCTTTCACCACAGCCACGCTGATAATCATCAGGGCGTAGGAGTGCAGGGGAATGAAGCTCCCCAGGAGTTTACCGAAGACGAAGAAGGTCGTGGCCATCAAGAGCCCGATGCCCATCAGCTGATAATCAATGTCGATCTCTTCCTCTTTTTCTTCAGAAACGGCGTCCTGATTCTTCATCAGGGTCCCGTTACCTGTAAGAGAAGGATAACTCTTGCCGAGTTTATCCAGGACACCTGCCGCCACGATGGCAAGGGCGTTGCCCAGGGCCAGGGCGGGAACCATACGAGACATCATGGCCGCGGGATCCAGGTTCAGGGTGGTGCCAAAAATCTGGGACAAGGGGACCGCGCCTGCGCCCATGCCGCCGCCCATGATGGGGATGGCAATATAGAGAATCGCTTCCTTAAATCCATACCCAATGAGCATCCCGACGGTACCGGTCATAAGAGCGGCGACCGCCACCCCGCCTAAGATCACTGGCAGATACCTCAGTGATGCCCGAATCAGGAGCTTCCGGTCCATACCGAGGATGCTGCCTGTAATCAAAGCGGCAATGTAAAAGCTCAAAAAGCTTTCGCTCTTCATGAAGCTGGTCATGATCTTAACGGATGGCTCGGGCAACACACCATAGGTGACCATGGCAGCCGATCCAAAAATAATAATGATGGGGCCGCCTCCCAGGTAATCTTTAATGCCTGGGGTACGATCGCCGATCTCATTTAAAATAGCACCCAGGGCCATCATCAAGGGAAAGGCTCCGACCATTCCCTTGGGAAGGACCTGCAAATACGTGGTCAAAAACACGATGCCAGTAAGAACGAGAAAAAAAGGAAGGGGAATCCCCATGATTTTGTAGTCACGAAGGCCCTGTACGGGCATAGCGGCTGCTGTTGCGGTTGACATGGTTGTCTCTCCTTGATTCATTATTTTTTGGTTGCTGCGCCTGACTCATACGCCGCCTGCTTCACGGCCTCGGCCACCTGCTTGCCCACACGTCGATCCAGGGCATCGGGAATGACATACTCTGCGGTCAACTCCTCCTCTGCGATAATCCCGGCAATGGCATACGCCGCGGCCAGGGTCATGGCCCGGTTGATCTCCCCTGCCCGGGCATCCAGAGCGCCCCTGAAAATTCCAGGAAAGGCCAGGACGTTATTCACCTGGTTGGCAAAATCAGAGCGCCCCGACCCTACCACGGCCGCTCCGGCTGCCTTGGCCTCATCGGGCATAATCTCGGGGGTGGGATTGGCCATGGCAAAAACCACCGAACCGGCGTTCATGGAGGTCACCATCGCAGGGCTCACCACATTCCCTGCGGAAACCCCGATAAACACGTCGGCACCGGCCATGGCGTCGGCCAGCAGCCCTCGGCATTTCCCCCGGTTGGTCTTGGCGGCCAGAGCCTCCAGGTGGGGCAGGTTTTCCGCATCCCCTTCACAGAGAATGCCGCTTTTGTCACAGGCGAGGATGTCCGTCACGCCCAGATCAAGGAGCATCTTGATGATTGCCCCGCCAGCAGCCCCTGCGCCGTTCACCACCACGCGAATCTCAGAAAGATTTTTCTTTACTACTTTTAAGGCGTTAATCAGTGCCGAAGCCACGACAATGGCTGTTCCGTGCTGGTCGTCATGAAATACAGGAATATCCAACTCTGCCTTAAGTCGCTCTTCAATCTCCATGCAGCGGGGAGCTGAAATATCTTCTAAGTTGATCCCTCCGAAAGTGGGGGCGATCATCTTCACCACCTGAACAATCTCATCCACATCGCAGGTGTTCAGACAGATGGGAAAGGCATCCACATCGGCAAACTCCTTAAAGAGAATGGCTTTGCCTTCCATCACCGGCATGGCTGCCTCCGGCCCGATATCGCCGAGCCCCAGGACCGCTGTGCCGTCAGTGACCACCGCCACCAGGTTGCCTTTGGCCGTATACCGGTAGACCTCGTCTTTGACCTCGCTGATCTCCCGACACGGTTGAGCCACACCGGGTGTGTAGGCCAGACTCAGGTCGTCCCGGGTGCTGATGGCCACCTTGGAGACCACTTCAATTTTCCCCACACTCTTTTCATGAAGCGCTAAACTCGCTGTATTGTAATCCATCCTGATTCCTTCCCCTTCGGTTCATTCCTCACCGTCATGGTGCGAATGGTTTCTCATGTGCACAGGATAGAGTGCAGCCCTTGTGCCAGCGAATTACTTTTTTGATATAACCAATAAATTCAAAATCGTATGATCACAAACGCAAAAAACCCGCTTCCAAAAAAGCGGGTTTTCTCTTGTCGGACAGGAATTTTTCCTGCGGTGCAGGAACCCGTCAGATGAATCAAGGCAGAACAAAAAAGCGTGCCTCCTGCGGATCCCCATTCGCTACAAAGCAGGCACTACTCATCGTTTCGGGCGGCCTTGGTCATCGTTTCGGCCACCTTCGTATTGACATCACCACCCGCATCATAAAACCCGGCAGTATTCCATCATCACCATGGATTCCCCGGCTGACAGAGGAAATGGATTCGGTTGTGTCATTTTACTGTTCGAAACTCACCACCTTTTGTATCGCCAGGTGACCAGGGATCCATGCCCGGATTTGCGTTTTCTTCCTATGCCATTTCGGCCAAAGGTAACTCACGGTTTTTATGGACTTGGCCGAAACGATGATCAAGGCCATAAATCACTTCAACCCGTGCTGTTTTAAAAGGGCATAAAGGCGGGACTGGGAGAGACCTGCCAGATCGCAGGCTTTTTTGACGTTTCCGGCGGTGACCCGCATCAGGTCTTCGAGATACCGTTTTTCGGCGTCCCGACAGACGAGCTCCCGGTAATCCTGGAGGGTTGGCATCTCATCAAGCCGATAACCGGTTGATGCGCTCGGGTCTTCAGGGGAGGCCGTCCCGAGTTTTGCACGGGCCACCAGAGCTCTCAGCTTCGGGGGAAGGTGTTTGGGAAAGAGGATGGATTCGCTCCGCGCCGAGATCAGTGCCTGATCAAGGATATTCACCAGCTCGCGGACATTGCCCGGCCAGGAATGATTCTCAAGGGTCCCATAAAAATCCGAAGAGACCCCTTTGTGATCCATGCCGTAACGGTCGCAGAAGCGATGGATATGATAGGCTGAGATCTCCTTGAGATCTGAAATACGAGTCCTCAAGGCGGGCAGCTCCATAGTAAAAGCCTGGATGCGGTAAAGAAGATCTTTCCTGAAGCTCCCTTGTGAAACCATCTTTTCCAGATCCCTGTTGGTCGCCGCCACCAGACGGAAGTGGCTTTCCACCTCCTGCCTGCTGCCCACAGGACGCACGGTGCGCTCCTGAAGCACCCGCAAAAAAGCTTTCTGAAGAGACATGGGGAGTTCCCCCACCTCATCCAGAAAAAGGGTCCCCCCATCGGCCTCCACAATCAGGCCCGTGCGATCCCGGTCTGCTCCGGTAAAGGCCCCTTTCTTATGGCCGAAGAGCAGGCTCTCCACCAGAGTTTCCGGGATAGAGGCACAATCCACAATGACAAAGGGGCCGTTTTTGCGGGCGCTGTTTTCATGAACCGCTCGGGCAAAAAGCTCCTTGCCCGTCCCCGTCTCTCCGGTGATCAGAATATTGGCGTCGCTCACAGCAGATCGGGCCACCAGGTCAAGGCAGTTTTTCATCCCGGGGCTGCTCCCGATGATCCCATCACGCACCAGAGCCACCACAGGCGCCAATGCCCCGGCGCTTTGTTTCTCCTCCCGATACTGAAGGGCACGGCCCAGGGTGAGGGCAATCTCTTTGGTGGAGGCGGTCTTTTCAATATAATCCCATGCCCCGTTGATCATGGCCAGCTCCGCCCCGTCCGGATCTCCGAGGCCGGTGATGATAATCACCTCCGGAGAGGACGAGAGGCGAGCCAACTCGGCGAGAGCTTCCAGCCCGTTGCCGTCGGGCAGCCGCACGTCAAGAAACACCGCATCAAAAGAGGCCTGCCGGGCTTTTAAAAGCCCCTCCGTCAGAGTGTACGCGGTCACAGCCTGATGGCCTTTAGCGGTCACGACCCGCGACAGGGAATAGCAGAGGGTCTCATCATCATCAATAATCAGAACGGTTGCCATGAAAACTTTACCTTAATCGTCACTGTTCAGCTCAAAAAAAAGCCTCCGGCGGCAAGGTGGCGCCACCTTGAAAGCGGGTTTTAAGCCCTGTTTGTTAATCCATCACGCACCCAGCACCCTGCGAATCGTCTTCCCCAGTTCTTCCCGGTTAAACGGTTTTTTCATAAACGCGTTAATCCCGTAGTCTTCAAGCACACGGGGCGTCAAAACCCCGGCCTTATCCTGAAAGCCACTGTAGAGAATAATGGGCATCTCTGGACAGAGGGCACGAATCTCATTGGCCAGTTCCATGCCGCTCAGATAGGGCATCATATGATCCGTCATCACCAGATCAAACCCCCGGGGCTCGGTCCGCACCGCTTTCAACGCAGCAAGGCTTCCCGTCAGGGCGACCACCTCGTACCCCATGCGGCAGAGCATTTTTTCCGTACCGTAGATCATCTGTTCGTCATCGTCCACCAGAAGAATTCTCTCTTTACCCTTTCGTTCCGGGGCTGTGGAATCAAAGGGTGTCACGGGCTCCGCCCCATGAGCACAGGGCAGAAAGACGGAAAAAATAGTCCCCCGCCCGGGATGGCTTGCCACGGTAATGGCCCCCTGATGCCGTTTGACGATCCCATGGGACATGGAGAGCCCGAGCCCGGTGCCCCCCCGATCTTTGCGGGTACTGAAAAAAGGATCAAAAATCCGGTCCATGTCTTCGGGGGCAATCCCGTTCCCGTTGTCCCGAACACTAAGGCGTGAATAGCGCCCCGGAAAAAGATCCGGGTGAATGTGAGCCGCGCTCCGGTCGAGATCCACCGAGTCAAGGGTGATGTCAATAAGCCCTTTCTGATTTTCCACCGCATGACTGGCGTTGGTACACAGGTTCATGATCACCTGATGAATCTGGGTGGGATCGGCCAGCACCAGCCCGGACTCGGCCTGAATATTCAGGTGCACATCAATGGTTGCCGGAATGGAGCTTTTAAGAAGCTGGGTGCACTCCTTGAGCAGCTGTGCCATCTGAACAGGCTGTTTTTCCTGGTCTTTATCGCGACTGAAGGCAAGGATCTGACGCACCAGGCTCTTGCCTCGCTGTGCCGCCTTGAGGACATGGGACAGGTCTTCATGAACCGGCCCCGACCCGCCCACCTCCTCCACAGCCAGCTCGGTACAGGTGGTGATGGCTCCTAAGATGTTATTAAAATCATGGGCAATCCCGCCGGCAAAGGTTCCGATGGCTTCCATTTTATGAGACTGACGCAACTGTGCCTCCAGCTTTTTCTCCCTCTCCTCCGCCCGCTTTCGCCGAGCGATAATCCGCATCAACGCCACAATGGCGATGGACTGATAGATCAAAAAAAGCACCGTGGCCCAGATCACATATTTGTATTGATAATACACCGTCACCGGCTCGTTCCGGATCAGGCTTCCCTTGGGAAGGGCATTGTGGGGAATCGAGAAATAGCGAAGAATGGTGTAATCAAAAATGGGATGAATGGTGCTGTGACGCAAAATGGGGATCGCCTCAGGCGAGACCCCGTCCAGGATGCGAAGGGCAATGCGCGCCGCCTCTTCGGCCTGCGCCCGACCACTGAGCATCTGCCCCCCCAGCACACCGCTGCCGAGGGTGTACTCCCAGGGAGAGTAGACGGGCCGCCCGGAATGTTCAAAAACAAGGGAGGTGCTCTCCTCAACCGTCAGCCTGACCCCGTCTGGGCTGAGATAATAAGAGAGATATAAAATCACTGTCTCTTCAGGAAGGGAGCCTAAGGCCTCTTTCAGGTCGGCAAGGGGTTTCAGTGAAAGGTCCAGAAAGGTCACGCGTTCTTCATAGGAAGGGATCAGCTCCCGAAGCCGGTTCCGGTTGATACGACTGGAGGTGGACGCACCACTGACATAAGCAACATAACGGGTCAGGGGATGCATGGAGAGGGCCAGGTCCAGGGTTCCGGCCAGATCATAATCTTCGGCCACCCCCGTATATCCCGTATGCCCCGCGATCATTTCGGGCTGGAAGCCGTTGATCCCGCAAAACACCACCGGGGTCCCCGGAAAGAGTTCATCTCGATACAGAAGCAGAAAATTCAAGGCGTTGTTGTCAGCCGCAACAATCACATCAAAACCCACCGCCCGATACTTCAGTCGGTACACCTCTTTTAATGTCTCAAAAATTTCATCCGGTCGGTAACGTTTGGAGTCCATGTACTCAAAACTGACCCGAAGAGAGCTCCCTTCTGAGTCAAATACCGATCGAAACCCCTCGGTAACCGAATCCGCCCAGACATAACCGGGGTGATAGGAGTTCAGAACCAGCACATGAGGAACCGAAGTCGTCTGCGCCCCCTGCGCGGCCCCTGCCGGCGAGCCCAAAAGGAGGGCCACCGTGGCCAGAAACAATAAAAATAGTTTATTTCCCATCACCCACCGCTGATTTACTTAATAATTACGAGGCACTGCAAATTAAGCTATGGCAGAAAAGAAGCCGCCCGTCAAGCGAAAGCAGGCTGAGGTGCCGGGGACACGCCGTGCCCGTCTCCGGCTCGCAAACCAGAATATCCGGTCAGCCGTCAACGTCGGCCTATGCCTTATGCTCTCTTTGATCCCGGGCCTCATCCAGCACCTTTCGAACGATCTGCAGCAACTCCTTTTTGACAATGGGCTTATATAAAAAAGCTTTCACGCCAATCTCCCCGATGGTTTTTTCCGTCATCTTCCGGCTGTAGCCGGTGCAGAGGATCACGGGCATATCCGGTCTGATACGCAGGATCTCTGCGGCCAGAATGTCTCCGGTCATCGCCGGCATGGACATATCCGTGATCACAAGGTCAAAATGTTCCGGGCCGGAGCGAAACGACTCCAGGGCCTCTACGCTGCTCGTCCGAATCACCGATTTGTACCCGAAACGCTCAAGAATCTGGCCGAATACCTTGGCGATAGAGGCCTCATCATCCACCACAAGAATCCGCTCCCGGCCCCTGGGAAGCACCTCCTCCTCTGGAGACACGTCCGATGGAGGCTCCCCCTTCTCCAGAATGGGCAGATAAATGATAAAAACGGCCCCCTGGGGGATATTGTGCTCCGCCCTGATCTCCCCTCCCCATTGCTTGACGATACCATGCACCATGGCAAGCCCCATCCCCGCCCCCTCTCCAGGCTCCTTGGTGGTAAAAAAGGGTTCGAAAATCGACGGCATCACCTCAGGGGGAATCCCGAACCCCGTATCGGCAACCCTCAGGGTCAAATAATTTCCCGGAGGGAGGGCGGCAGGAACCGGCGTCCCTCCGTAACCCAAAACCGTATCAAAAAGCCGAACATACAGACGCCCGCCCTCCTCTTCCATGGCATAAGCCGCATTGGCACACAAGCTCATAAGAATCTGGTGCAACTGGGCGGCATCCCCCAACACCAATGATTCACTCTCGATATCCTGGTGAATATCAATGGTGGTCGGAATGGAGGAACGTACCAATTTCAAAGCATCCGTCACCAGAGGTTTCATGAGGATGGGCGTCATCTCTCCATCGCCTTGCCTGGCAAAGGTCAAAATCTGCCGAACCAACCCCACGGCTCTCAGCCCTGCAATATTGACCTCCTTGAGGTACCCTTCCAGCCTCGGTTCCAGATGCGACTCATCCAGGGCCAATTCGGTATATCCCAGAACCGAAGAGAGGATATTATTGAAATCATGGGCAATGCCCCCTGCAAGGGAACCCAGAGCCTCCATCTTATGGGACTGACGCAGTTCACCCTCCAGCCTCTTGAGCTGGGTCACATCCGTGGCATGATGGAACCGCACAGGATGCCCGTACACCCACTGAATGGTCCGTTCATAATGAATATAACATCTGCCGTCCCTGCTGCGACTTTCCCAGTAGACAGCCCCGGGGCCACTCGATGTATCAAGTGGAGGGAGCGACGACAAGGGCCCGCGTTTTTCTCGCCCACTCATAAAAAAAGTATAATATTCCTGCCCAGTCATCCCCTCCCCAAAACGCTCAATCATGGCCTTGTTCATGAACAAAACACCAAAGGTATCCAGATCTGACACACAGATCATGGCATTCATACTGTCCAGAACGGTCATGAGGGTCTGGTGAGATCGACGCCGAGCCTCCTCGGCCTTGACGGACTCCGTGATCTCCATCATGTTTCCCAGAACACGGACCACCTTGTCCCCTTCCAACACCGCACGCCCCGTGGTCCGGACCCATTTTTTTTCTCCTCTGCAGGAGGTGATTTCGAAGTCCAGAGCATAGGCACGCCCCTGGGTGAGGCACTCCTGAAACGCATGATCGATCACAACCCGGTCCGCCTCACTGTAGCAGGAGAGCGAGAGGGCAAAATGATCCACATCGGGATCGACATCCACCCCGTGCAACTCATAGAGTTGTTTGGTCCACAGCACCCGCCCGTCGGCCACAGAGTATTCCCAACCTCCGATGTGTGTCAGCTTCTGCGTATCATCCAGCAAAGCCCGGTTTCGAGCCAGCTCATTCTCAATGGCCTGACGCCGTTCGATATCGTGGAACAAACGCTGACGCATTTGATTCAACGCCGCCACCAACTCATCGAGTTCATCGGGATGTTCCGGATCTATTTTTCTGTTGGCAAGCTGGAAGGGTTCCCCCATCTCTTGAGGCTTCATCTCCGTGGCATATCGGGAGATCGCCGTGATATGACGCGTCACCAACCGATAGAGGACCGCAAGAATAAACATCGAAACCAGAAAGGTTTTCAGGGCCTGGGTCACCAGAATAACAAAAAGGCGTTCAAACAGGCGGCGGTACACCCCGTCAAGGGAGGCATAGACGTCAAGAACCCCGATATGCATCTCTTCTCCCCCATGGGTGAAAAACATGTCAAAGCCTCTTTTTACCCATTGCTCCCCAGGGGTCAATTGCCCTGCCGAATACATCACCTCACCCTTTTCCCGGATTTCCAGGTAAATGAGATCCTGCATATTCAACATGTCATTCAGATGACTTTTCACCTGAAGGTCGTCCAGCTGCCACACACTTCCCGAGAGGCTCTCCAAATGCCCCCTCTTAATCTGGTTAAGCTGCTCATCCACACCGGTGAAATCTTTACGATACTCGAGGTAGAGGTTAAAACTGGTGCCGATAAAAGTAATGAGGGAACTGAAAATCAGAATATAAAACAGCTGTTTTGCCGCCAAAGAGCCTTTGAGCGATCGAAAAACCGTCCCGCTGTGTTTTAAAAGCATACAGACCTCTCATACGTAAAAAGAAAACCGTACAAACATGGATTCATCTAAAAAAACAAAAGGATATCATCGACATGACACGCCGCGAGGGAAGGCTGTCAGCCGCAGGGCTGGGGGAAAGGAAAAAAAGAGGGGTGGCGAATGGTGCGAAAACACGGCCAACCTCGTTGCCCGCACCATCCGTCGTTAATCTATACTGAACATTTCATGAGAAACTGCAACACAAAAGGAAACCTGCTTACACCACGCCCTGATCGATCATGGCATCCACCACCTTGATGAACCCGGCAATGTTGGCACCGGCCACATAGTTGCCAGGCATGCCGTACTGTTCGGCAGCATCCAGGCAGGTGGTATGAATGTTTTTCATAATCCCCTTGAGGCGACCGTCGACCTCTTCGCGACTCCAGGAGAGCCGCATGCTGTTCTGGCTCATCTCAAGGCCCGAAGTGGCGACGCCTCCGGCGTTGGCCGCCTTGGCCGGAGCAAAAAGAATCCCCTGCTCCTTAAAGTAATGGGCCGCCTCCAGGGTACAGGGCATGTTGGCCACTTCCACCACCGCACGGCATCCATTTTTCACCAGAGTCTCGGCGTCAGTACGATCCAGTTCGTTTTCAAGGGCTGTGGGCATGGCCACGTCGCAGGGCACCTCCCAGGGACGCTTACCGGGAACCCACTCACAATGGTAGCGCTCTGCATAGTCCTTTGCGGGACGCCGATAGATGGCCCAGAGGTCGGCCATGTATTTCAGCTTCTCCCCCTTGATCCCCTCGGGGTCATGAACGTAGCCGTCTTCATCCCCGATGGTCACCACTTTGCCGCCGAGTTCATTGATCTTTTCGATGACGTACGTCCCGACATTGCCATATCCAGAGATGGCCACGGTCTTCCCTTCCACAGACTCGTTGCGAATTTTCAACATCTCCTCAAGAAAATAAACCGCCCCGTACCCCGTGGCTTCAGGACGAACCAGGCTCCCGCCCCAGTTCAAGGATTTTCCGGTAAGCACCCCGGTAAATTCGTTGGTGAGCTTCTTATACATGCCAAAGAGGTAGCCGATCTCCCGGGCACCCACGCCCACATCCCCGGCGGGGACATCCGTGTTGGGGCCGATGTGGCGAAAAAGCTCCGCCATAAAACTCTGACAAAACCGCATCACCTCGTTGTCCGATTTTCCCTTGGGATCAAAATCGGAGCCTGCCTTCCCTCCCCCCATGGGCAAGGTGGTGAGCGCATTTTTAAAGACCTGCTCAAAGGCAAGAAACTTCAGAATGCCCAGATTAACCGAAGGGTGAAACCGACAGCCGCCTTTGTATGGCCCGATGGCACTGTTCATCTGAACACGAAACGCCCGGTTTACATGCACCTCTCCATCGTCGTCCACCCAGGGGACACGAAACATGATGACACGCTCGGGTTCCACAATCCGCTCAAGCACCCTGTGCTTCCGGTATTGAGGGTTTTGATCAAGGACGGGCGTGACCGACTCCACCACTTCCGTAACGGCTTGGTGAAACTCCGGCTCGTGAGGATCTCTCCGCTTGACTGCCTCTAAAATATCTGACATATCGCATCTTCCTGTTTAATGAACACACAAGCGCATCAAAACAATGCGTTATCATGTAAATGGCGTATGTCAAACAAAGCAGAGGGGTCAAGGAAAAAAGCCTCTCTCATGGCCGTCGTTCATTCAACAGCAGGAAATGTCTATAGATAGAAAATCACTCCCAAATACGTTCACCGCGAAAAAGCGTCATTTACTCTTCTTTCCTCCTATTCAGCCCCCCTTACCCGGATATTTCACGAGTTGGGTGCGCTCATATGCAAGGCATCAGAGCTGAAGATGTAGTGGTTTACCTCAAAGCTCTGATAACGCGGCAGATGAGTGCACCCGGCTCGCCCGAAGGGTGAGAAAATCAGACAGAATACCGTAAATTACATTTTGCATTTTTGAAAC
>NZ_JAQYWB010000068.1 GCF_030145185.1 Desulfoluna sp.
TGGATTGAAACACAATACTCGTCTACACCAGCGTCAAAATTGCATGTCGCTCCCCGCGTGGGAGCGTGGATTGAAACCCGTAATGACAGCACCAATTATCGTATTTTGAGGTCGCTCCCCGCGTGGGAGCGTGGATTGAAACAAGAGGTGGAAATATGCGGTGGTCATGTGTCACCAAGTCGCTCCCCGCGTGGGAGCGTGGATTGAAACAACAACATGGAAGACGCCCTGGTGAGTATGGCTTGTCGCTCCCCGCGTGGGAGCGTGGATTGAAACGTTATATGGGGGGTATAAAAAAGGGCATGGCGCTGTTTGGTGTGGGGGCTTGTGTTGGATCATGAATGGACCTGGGTTTTGTTTTTTTAAACGCGCGACTACGAAAAAGTTGTATCGGAGTGCGGCGCTCCTGGAGGCTTCTCTTTTGGTCGATTCAGTCTCTTTCCCTTCAGTCCCTAATTGGTGAACGACGAGTTCATGCGGATCCCGGTGATGATGGACGATCCGGGCCGGACGGTTTCCCTGGCGTTGCAGTGCGTGAACCCGCTTCGGATTTACGTCCTCCCCGACAAGGCAGAAGACAGCATCATTCGGGGTGGGTTAAGCCTGGGAACGTTCGGGAGGCCCGAGATCAATTGGATGGCAAATATAGAAGACGCCTACATCACCTATAGCCTCTCTTCGGTCAGCATCGCCAAGGTTTCTGACGGCTCGGGATATCGGTCTGGCTCGTTCCACTTCTTATATTATTCCCATTACACGAACATTTTTTCGGCTTTCAGCGGCGCAGCCGCATCTGTGGACATCTGTGTTTATCTGTGGCTAAAGTGTTTTTGTCTGTCGGAATGGGGCTGCACATGTCTTTCTTCTTGTCACCTCGTTTCATGAAGATTATATATGAGCATATGCTCAAAACGGGGGGCTAAAGGGTAAGAAAGGCTAAAGGCTAAAGGCTAAAGGCGAAAAGCTATAGGCGAAAAGCGACGGGTGAAGACACACTGCGGTTGGTCGCCATGATTTTTTCTTGTTCTTTAAATGGCCATTCGCGAATCGAATACCTTGAACGAAGAACCAGGCATGAAGAACGAAGAACCGGTTCCCACAGCTCCTGCGCTTGTGACGCATTGTGAGCTCCCTCGCATGCGCAAACCTGCTTTCAAGGTGGCACACCTTGCCGCCGGAGGCTTTTTGTTTTTTCACGTTCCCAAACAGGCCTGCCGCGAAGCGGCAACATTGAACCAAGCACCAAGCACCAAGAACCAAGAACGAAGAACCAATCCCCTATCACCAAGAACGTTTTTTTACCCGTAAGGTTTCCCATGACCCCAACCCACCCCACAGATCCCATGACTTCAGCCATTTTGGAGAGCATCTCCGACGGTGTGTTCACCGTGGACGATGCGTGGCGGATTACCAGTTTTAACCGGGCGGCGGAGGAGATCACCGGCGTGGATCGGGAGGAGGCCCTGGGGCGGCCCTGCTGCGAGGTGTTGCGGGCGAGTCTGTGTCAGTCAGGGTGTCCTTTGCGGAAAACCATGGCGAAGGGGAAGTCTCTGCTTGATATCCCGGCGTGGTTTGTGGATGCCGATGGGGAGCGGGTTCCGGTGCGGCTCTCTACGGCTATTTTGCGGGATGCGGACGGGGCAGTGCTGGGGGCGGCGGAGACCTTTCGGGACCTTCGGGAGGCGGCGGGGACGGATCGGCTCCGGGAAGCCATGCGGCGGTTCGGGGATCTCTCCAGCCGGAGCCCGAAGATGCAGGAGATTTTCGCCATGCTCCCCAAGGTGGCGGCGAGCCGGAGCACGGTGCTCATCACGGGGGAGTCGGGGACGGGCAAGGAAGTGCTGGCCCGGGCCATTCATGGGGCAGGACCTCGGGCTTCGGCGCCTTTTGTGGCGCTGAATTGCGCGGCGTTTCCCGATACCTTGATTGAAAACGAGCTCTTCGGGCATGAGAAGGGGGCCTTTACTGGCGCGGATCAAAGGCGGGAGGGCCGGATCGGCCAGGCCGGGGGAGGGACCCTCTTCCTGGACGAGATCGGGGATGTCTCACCGGCTTTTCAGGTCCGGTTGCTGCGGCTGTTGCAGGAGCGGACTTATGAACCCCTGGGCACGGGGCGAACCGAGACCACCGATGCCCGGTTTCTCGCCGCCACCCACCAGGATTTATCGGCTCTGGTCCGAAAGGGACGGTTCCGGGAGGATCTGTTGTGGCGGCTCGATGTTATCCGGATTCACCTGCCCCCGCTGCGTGAGCGGAAAGAGGATATCCCGGATCTGGCTCTGAGGTTTGCCCGGCGGTTCGGGCGACTGGCGGGTCACGAAGAGGTGAGCCTTCACCCCGCGGCCATGGAGCGACTTCTGGCCCACGACTGGCCGGGGAATGTTCGGGAACTGGAGAACCGCATCGAACGGGCGGTGGTCCTGACCGGCAGCGATGAGATCTTACCGGAATACTTAATGGAGACGCCGGGGCCAGGGGAGAAAAAGGCCGTAGGCCTTGTGTCCGGAAGGGATGCAGCCGAAATCCGAATGATCCGGGACGCCCTCTCCCGCACCGAGGGCAACCGCACCGCTGCCGCCAAAATTCTGGGTATTCATCGAAGCACGTTGATTCGGAAGCTGGCCAAGTTGGAGAAGTGAAAAAAGAAAAGTCTGCCTCCGGCGGCAAGGTGGAGCCACCTTGAAAGCGGGTTTGCGAATGTGTTTCGATCCATAGCGTGTTGACATGCCCATTTGAAGACCCGGGCATCCGGGAGCGCCGCACTCCGGTGCGGCATGGGATCATGCCAACGAAAAAAGCCGCACCGGAGTGCGGCGCTCCGTTGCAGGCTGTTTGTCGGAACAGCTTTCAAGGTGGCTCACCTTGTTGCAAGGGGCGAAACGTCGAGTCCCTGCCTGGGCTGCCGGGTGAACCGTTGGGCAGATGGTGGCTTCACATTCCGCCGGTGATTTACAGAGGGACGGGATGGCTATCAGTCGACCCTCGAAAGTGTCGCGTTTTTGCGACGGGTGCGACGGTGTGTGACGCAGTATTGCGACAGTTTAGGCGCGTCTTTGTTGCTGGCTTGTTGTATTTATATTTTACTATATCAGTATTTTGCATGTAAAAAAGTAACTTTGGCACCGTTCATGCAATATCTCCAGACATAAAAAGGAGGTCTGCGATGATAATCGCACTCTGCATATGGCAGAATCGGATTGCCCCGGTGTTTGACGTGGGAACTACCCTGCTCCTGGTGGAGTTGGATGGGGACCGGGTGATGCGCCGGGTTGAAGAGCGGGTTCCGGAGGATCCGGCCGGAAAGATTCATTGGCTGGTCACAGCCGGGGTCTCCGAGCTGATCTGTGGGGCCGTCTCAAGGCCGATCCGGATGATGCTGGAGGCAGGGGGGATCGTGATCCACGATTTTCTCGCAGGCGATGCAGAGTCCTTACTTGCAGTGCGCCTCGACACCGGGACGATACCTGAAATGTATCGGATGCCCGGATGTGGTCGAAGGCGGCGGAGGAGGGACGGATGCGGAAATGGACAACATCAACATAAAGGAGGGCGCCATGCCAAGAGGTAATGGAACAGGACCCACAGGACAAGGACCGCAAACGGGTTGGGGAACTGGCCCTTGCGGACAGAACAATCAGACAGCCCCAGCGGCTGGAAATCAGGCCGGTTTCGGCGGTCGAGGAGGCCAGGGCCAAGGTTTTCAGGGCCAAGTTGGTCAAGGCCAGGGGATGGGAGGCCGTGGAATGGGAGGCCGTGGACAAGGCGGCCAAGGTGGCCGGGGTGGCCGGGGTGGATGTGGTCGCGGAGGCCGGTGCCGAAATGGCATGGGCTACGGTGCAGGTCAAGGCCAGATGCCTGGCCAAATGCCGGTCGCTCCGACAAATACCCCTTCTGACGAGTCTTAACGGACTTAAAGGGTTATGAGGACGAAGACGGGAACGATTGCGCAAGGAACCGTTCCCGGTTTTCTTCCTCACACCCGGTTTCCTGATTGTACGGAAATTTGACCACGATGCGGGTGCCCGAGCCCTCTCTGGAATGAAGGGCCAAGGTGCCGCAAAGCAGGTTGACCCGTTCCTCCATGCTTTTGAGGCCCATCCTTTTTTCCTTCAGCGCAGTGACCATGCGGACCGCAGGGTCAAAGCCGCAGCCGTCATCTTCAATGCGCAGAATCATATCAGGATGAGACCCGAGGAGGCGGACCTTGATAAGGGTGGCGTCGGCATGCTTGGCGACATTGTTCAAGGCCTCCTGAAGAATTCGGAACAGGTTTATTTTGGTGTCCGTGTGCAGGTGAAGCCGCTCAAGGCCGGCGGTGTATAAATCGATCTCGATGTTATTTTTATTCGAAAATTCAACACAATACTGATCGATGGTTTTGACCAGCCCCATTTGCGTCAGGCCCGGAGGTCTGAGGTCGTAGACCAGGTCCCGGATGGAGGCGATGGTTTTTTTCAGAACGTCAGAGAATTTTTTGGTGCGCTGTCTTACGTCGGGGGAGATCTCTTTGCAATCATCAAACAGAGTATCGCTTCGGATGATCAGCGATGCCAGATCCTGGGCCACGTTATCGTGGAGGTCCCTTGCGATGCGTGTGCGCTCGTTTTCCTGGGCTTTGATCAGCTCCTGGGTGAGTCCGTGGATTTGTTCATGCGCTTCCTTAATCCCGGTGATATCCCGTGAATAAAGGGCGACGCGGTCCACTCTTTTGTCTGCATTAAACAATGGGTAGATGGTGTTCTGGTAGTAGTGATTGCTCAGCCGGGTTTCAAAATGGGCTGGCGCCCCTGTGTCGACCACCGCCTTTAAATGAGCGCATGCCTCTTGAACGGCCGATTGCGGAAGAAAGTCAGTGATCTGTTTTTCATTTAATGCCAGCTGGTTTTTTTCGAGGAAGGTGGTGACGGCATGATTCGCAGCGATGATGGTGCCGTCGGATTGCATCAGCAGGGCGAGGTCGCTGGTGGCATTTAAAAGAGCCCGGGCCACCTCTTCACTCTCCCGCAGGGCCGCTTGAGCCGTCTCCCGCTCGCGAAACAGTTCATCAATATCCGTTTTGATCAGAGAGATGGCGTCATAGACCGTTTTGAATGGATGATCGTCACTTTTTTTCCCTGGCAGTTCGTCGCTTCCCTCGATTTCCCAATCGATATTCCCGAGAAAGCAGTTGAGTTCATCGGCATAGTGTTGGACCGTGTTCTTGCGGTTGGCTTTACCGGGGAATATTCGGGGCAGAAGGCGGGGGGCATGTGGGCTTCGCCTGCGGGTAATGGCCATGGCCTCTTCAAAGCTTTCTGCAAAGATGATGGAGACGGGGCTGGTGTACATCGCGATGGTCAGGCCAGATCGCAGCAGGCGGTTTGCACCGTAGACGATCAGCCCGGAGAGTTCGGGATATTTTTCGATCCACCCGGTAAAAAGACGGGCATATTGTTTCCTTGCTTTCAAAGACGAGCCCGTGAGCTCCTCAATGCCGTTGATCAGGAAGTAGGGGTGACCGGAAAGACCGCAGGCTTTGAGGATGCGCTCCTGGGTAGCAAACGCCGGTCCGACGTGCTCCACGCTTAAATATCCGGTCGAGACTTTATGGATGATGTTGTCGTTGATCAGTTCGAATTTGATGGAATATCCTTCAAACTGGGGATTCCACTCCTCTCGTGTGAATCGTGTCAGTGAAACCGGGACGTTTTTTTGCTTGTTCAGGGCAGGGAGTGCGGCGCAGGCCCATCGCTTGATCGTCCCAGCAGAAAAAAGGGGGGGCTTGGATACGGTCGGAACCCTGGAGGCTTCGAGAGAGGTGTGGCTCTTTACTGGGACGGCCAGCTCTTTATGTGCTTTCCAGGCCGCTTGTTTAACGGCGGAAGAGTAATCGTTTTCTACGGTCACATGGAAATTGAAAAGATTTAATCGTTTGGTGAGCTTTGCGGCCAGCATGATGAAGGGTGATGGCGTGCAGAGGATGAACGCTTTGATTTGCCGAAGGTTGTTGAGATAGTCGACATAATATTTTCTGGCATCTTTTGTCATTCCGGTGATGCCGGTAAAATCCCCGATATAGAAAAATTCTTTCTTTAATCCCCAGCGATGTTCGATAATTTTTTTCGTAAAATCAGTGGACTCGGCCACGACGTCCCGGGTGGAATATCCTTTGACCCGAACGGAGAGTATACGATCTCCGACCAGAGTGATGGACAGCGAATAATTCGTCCCGAAGATGACATCGGTCCACTCAGGACGTGTATAGGTGGTGACGCCGGTGTAGGGACAGACCGAGGTGATTAATTCCTTGTCTCCGGTTTTTATACGATTTGACATCATTACCTTGTACCATCTGTGGGGGGGGGGGCAGTGGATCCTGGGCATCACTTTAACGGTTTTATGACGATGGCCTATGTCTCTAAAATTGATTGCTCGTGATGCGATGCCAGGTACGGGTAGTAAATTTGATTATATTAAAGAGTATTAACATGGTCGGTCAAGTCTTTCTTGTGTTCGTTGATCACGGCTCAAGGCAGGATGACGAAAAGAAGTATCAGGGAGGGGCGAATTGACGACGTGAGGCCTCCTGCAAAGGGTGGATGGCCCTCTGCAGGAGGCCCTTTGTTTATCTACCTTTTTTTAGTGTGAGCATTTGTTGAGAAAACGACAGATCTGCCGAGCCAGTTCATTTGGCTTTTCAAATTGGGCGGCATGGGCCGTGTCGATGGTATCAAGGGTGTTTGTACCGGTATCGGAAAATTGATGGCCGATAAACTCCCTGACTTTTCTGTTATCCACAATCCGGTCATGGGTCGCCAGAATGGCCAGGGTGGGGCAGGTGTTGACCAGAATGGCTCGCCAGGAGAGTTCCTGGATTTCATCCATGATGTTGGCCGATTTCAGGGTGATCTTGGTTGTCTTCAATGGATCATTGTCGATTAAATCAAGCCATTTCTCTTCGAGGGTAAAATCAGCCGGCTCCATGGGAATGGGGATGCATGCATGATCTCTCTCCGGTTTGAGGTGGAACTCCGAGATCATCTCCATCATCACGTCTTCGGCGATGCGAATGACGGAGCGAAATCGCTCGTTCCAGAAGAACCCCGGGGTTAAGAGGATCAGGCTGTCCGGCTTCCGATCCAGGCGGGTTGCGGCGATGGATGCGTATTGGGCTCCCTGGCACCAGCCCGCGAGGTGAACTCGGGTAAAGGAGCGTTGAAGAAAGGCCACATGGCGTACCACATCGTCGATGACCAGAGGGAGTGTGCCCAGGTCACCCCGGGTGGGGTTGAGACCGCATCCCCTGCGGTCGGCGGCCATGACGGTGAGGCTTGGCCGATGTCGCTGCAGGGCTTGAGCCAGGGGTGCCTGCCAGCCGGAGTGGCTCATTCCTCCATGGAGAATCAGGATGACGTCGTCTCCCTTGTCTTCTCCCCAGATGCGGTAGTGAATCGGGTAGTCATCGGGCATGGTAAGGGAGGCGATACGGGGCTCACCCTCCGCGTGGGCCTCCGGCATTCGGCCCTTGATCCCGAGGCCTGCGTTCCAGGTCTCCGGCTGGACACACAATAATCCCTGGACTGTTTTAAGGTAATAGGGACTTTGCAGGTTAAGGGCGCCTTCCCGGCCGAAGGTCAGCATGGGGGAGGCGGGTTCACGGTCCATCAGGTAGTCACCGAAGGCCCCCTCATGGGCGATGAGGGCATCTCCGGCCATGGCGGCCGCCACCAGTCCGCATCGGGTCAGCAGAGAGGTCTCCCCCACATGGCAGCCGATGATGATGTCCCAGCCCATGCGTTTGAGGGTGTTCATGAGCTGTTGAGTCCGAAGCAGCCCGCCCACGCGTGAAATTTTAATGTTGGCGATAAACCGGCCGGGAAGGTCTCGATACCTGGCAAGGTCTGCCTCGGTGCAGAGGCTCTCGTCCAGAATAACCGGCAGCCCGGTTTCAAGGGCAAACTGACTTAAGGCGTCTGCATCGCCGGCACGCAGGGGCTCTTCCACAGCAAAAAAATCACCTTTCAGTGCCTGGATGTAAGCGATTGAGCCGGCAACATCCTCCTGCCAGAGGTTGTTCGCGTCCAGACGTATCCGGATCTTCCCTGCCTGATGTTCCTCGGCCAGGGCCGAGAGGCTCGTCAGTTTTTCCTGGTCCTTGGCCATGTCCCCGCAAAGCTTCACTTTGAAATCGCTCATCCCTTTGATGAAGTAAAGGTCGGCCTGTCCTTTGAATTTCCAAGGTTTTTCATTGCCCAGAACGGCTGAATAGCGGCTGTGACGGCGGTCTGTGGGGAGGCCAAGCAAGGCTTCGACGGAGACCGATTTTTCCCGGGCGAAGAGATCCAGAAGGGCCATCTCCACCGCGCACCAGGCCGATGGGTAGGTGTCAATGAGGGACTGGTTTTGGGGGACCCATTGAACCAGCTCTTCCAGCGTATGGATGGGGCAGGGGCCAGCGGCGAACGTCTCGTTGACCCAGGCAAGGCTTGAAAGAAGATCGTCACCGGCCACGTAGTCGCGGGGGCACCCTTCTCCGTATCCGGTGAGATCACCTTTACGGGCCTGTACCCAGACGCTTTCGCCATTTTTTCTTGATGCGCTGGCGTGGCGCACCGTGGTTTTCAAGGGCAGCTCAAGGGCACGTGCCTGGAGGGTGAGGGGGTCAAGGGTCTCGAGAGTGGGTGCCGGTGTTGTCTCTGGGGTGGTCATGCTGAGGGGTCTCCTTGATGTTTTGTGTGGGGTTGTGTGTTGAGTCGGTGCCGCTTTTTTTACAGGGGGCACGGTGTTGGGAGTGATCGTGTCCTGGCCCCTTTCTTTCGGGGTGCCTGAAATTGATTTCATGGGTGTGTCTCCTTTTATGAGGCCTGGGGACGGGTCAGTTTGAGAACATCGAAAAAGTATTGCATGTAGTCATCACGATGGTCGGCGTTGAACACCCAGAAGTAATATTGCTTCTGAAAGTGAAAGTCCGTCTCTTCCGCCCAGGTCAGGGGGTGGATCAGCACGGGCGCCTTGGCGTTGTGAAAGGCGTCTGACAAGCGGTTCAGAGCCATGGTGAGCACCTCTTTGGGCAGCAACTCTGGTTCGGTGATGCACACCTTGATGCAGTTGGTCAGATCCGACATGTTCAGGGCGACATCGGAGGTGTTCACGATCAAAAGAGCCACGTGGCGATGGTTGTGCCGAATGGCCCAGAGCTCCCTCTCTTTTTTCAGGCCGGCGTCCCGGAATCGGGCGGCGAGATGCTCGGCCGGGGCGTGGTGTTCAAAGAGATCCAGGGCGTCCACGAGCATCCCCCCGGAGGTGGCCTCATAGTGCGAGGCAAAGGTGTCCACATCTTCCTCCGTTGCTGGGGAAAGGGACCATCCGGAAGGCAGGTTCATTGCTTTTTTTGGTTCTCCGCGGAAGTAGAGGTAGGCAAACAGGTCCGTGGAGCAAGCCTTGGGGTTGGCCATGTGCTCCCGGAAGCCATTGAAAAAGAAGTTTGGGAATTGGTTTTCAGGCCGGAAATAGCAGATCAGGTAATCCATCCCCATGGGGTGGTGCCAGAAAGTATCGTAGAAGAAGTGAAGCATGTGGCTCAGGATTCCCAGGCCCACTTTGATGCCCCCGGCTTTCAGGGCGGCGTGGTGATGGATCAGCCAGGCTCTTTCGGCGTATCGTACGATGGACATGTGCCCCAGGGTCCGTCCTTTATCCTGATAGGTCATGTGCCGGGTGATCTCCGTGGGGGCAGAGTAGAGGGCGTGGTAGGTTTGTTTGATGTTCTCCTTATTATTAAGAAAAAGACGGTATTTGCTTTTGTAGATAAAGCCTGTCTCAAAGAAAAATCGCCACAGGTCATCGGCATCCACCGGGGTGCTGAGCCGAACATTGCGATCTTCTGCCTTGTGAATCATGGTTTGAAGTTTTCGATGGGTTTCAAGCTCGATGTCGAGGAAATAGACCGTGCAACGGGTTTGTGGCAGGCCTTTTGTATCCAAGGTGGTTTGGCACCGGGTGACTTGGGCGGTTAACGGCAGGGTGTACAGGTCGCCCAGGGAAATGGCGGCAGGGTCGAGCCTCATGCCAGGGAGCAGAGGCAGGCTCTCCCCGTGGAGGGTAAATTCCAGCCCCACGGCCGAGAGGGAATCGATGGCCAGGGTCTGCAGGCTGCGGGTCAGGGGATGGGAAAACTGAAAATCCGGTGCCGGGATCATTTCAAACGCTTTTTTCCCGAAGCGTTCGTTATCGTGATGGGTGGCGATGGATTCCACAGGTTGAAAGGTGAGCGTGATGGAATCGCCTATGCGTTCCTGTTCAATCAGCCGGGCCCCGGATTCAAAGAGGTTGGCTTTATTCTTGAGGAAGAGGAGGGTGAAGTCCCTCTCCGGGGTGAGTCCCATAAGGTAATGAGAACTCAACGGCGTCAGGCTCACCTGGAAGAAACCGGGCTCAAGTGCGGTTAGAGCGCCTTTGAAAACAAGCCCCTGCTGGTGGAAATGTACCCGGATTCCCTCGGCGGTGCGGGCATCTGAAGGTGCCCCCTGGAGCCGTTGGCCGGTCTCAGGCAATGCAATGCTGAGCCCCTTTTGCGTGGCGGCGTGAAGCGTGGGAATGGCATGGATCTGCCCGGTCCCATCGGGGATGATGAGGCCGGTTAATCCGTCGAAATTCAGGCTGGGGGCCGGGGGGTGAAGAAACCGAAAGGCCGGATAATCACTTAGGACCGGCATGGGAGTCGCCTCAAGGCTCACTGAGCCTTCGGGCGACGCGCCGTGAAAGACGAGAGTGACGGTTTCCTCCTTGAAGTTGATGTGATTGAGGGCGTTGATCAGTTGCTTTTTTTTGACCTCCGTTGTTTTGATCACGCGAGTCGTTGAAGGGGCTGATTGGGCCGGAAGATTTTTTTCCCGAACAGGTTGCGATGCGGTCATAATCATTCTCCATTTGTGTGAATTGACCCCAACGCGGCAAACACAAGCAACCGATTTGCCTGCCTTTTGTAAAAATACCCGTACACGGGCCAGCCGGTACTGCTTGGTGTTCAATTGCGGTGGTTGCGTCTCGTTACCCTTTCGTCACGTCGCATAGGCGATGGTGTCGGGAGCGGAAACAAGGACGCTTCCATGTAGCGGGACAGTTTTTACCTTTGGATATGTTCGTCGCGTTGAGATTGAATAAAATAAAGTGCTTCTTGCAACTATTCCGAATCCAGTATCCGGAAAACTGGGATGGCTTAACCCGGATATTTCACGAGTCGAGTGCGCTCATATTCAAGGCATCAGAGCTGCAGATGTAGTGGTTGACCTCAAAGCTTTCATAACGCAGAAGATGGGTGCACTCGGCTCGCCCGAAGGGTGAGAAAATCAAACAGAATACCGTGGGTTACATTTTGCATTTTTGAAACGACTAAAAATATGACTGCAAGGAACTGTCATTACGAATTATTCCTTATTCCTGATTTTTTTCTAATGAAATATCCGGGTTAGCCCGAAGGGTGAGAAAATCGAGCAGGAAACGTGTATTACATTCTTTGTTTTACATATATCTAAATTTTTCACAGTAACTGGCTGTAATGACAATCTTATTATTGAGCATGAACCGCTTTATAATGGAATATCCGGGATAGCGCTCAAAGTAAAGTTAGTAACGTATATCTCTGAATGTAAATAGGATGAAACCCGATTTCGCGAAAGTTTTTCTGCGTCCTGTGGCAGCCATTGTGTTTTTCAAGGCATTGATATTTGGGAAACAATGGGTTAAAATTATGTCATTTCCCGCCTCTCCAGAAAGGACCCGCCCATGAAAACTTCGCTAAAAACAGCCGTGATAGGTGCCGGGGTCTCAGGACTCACGGTGGCCTGTCTCCTGCAGGACCAGCACGAGGTCACCCTTTACGAAAAGAACGGGTACATCGGTGGCCACACCCACACGGTGGTGGTAGACCGCGGCCCCGACGCCGGAACGGCAGTGGATACCGGTTTTATTGTGATGAACAACAGGACATATCCCCTTTTCACGAGGCTTCTGGCCCGTCTGGAGGTGTCGCTCCTTAAAACGGATATGTCCTTCAGCTACACCTGCCGTCGAACCGGTCTGCAGTATGCCTCCTCTAATCTCAATACTCTTTTTGCTCAACGAAGTAATTTTTTTCGACCCTCCTTCTGGCGCTTTTTAAATGGGGTGCACGGCCTCATGCTGCGTATGCAAAAGGATTTGGCTGAAGAGAGACTTTCCGGGATCAGCCTGGGGGATTACCTCAAAAGAGAAAGGGTGGCGCAGGCCGTGGCCGATCAATTTGTTTTTCCCATGGCCTCTGCCATCTGGTCGGCTTCGCATACCCAGATGATGGCCTTTCCCATGGAGAGTTTTGTGCGGTTTTATGAAAATCATGGGTTGTTGACCTTGAGAGACCCTCCCCAGTGGTCTGTGGTGGCAGGCGGCAGTCATACCTATGTGAAGGCGTTTTTAAAGGGGTTTCGCGGCTGTGTTGAGAAGGGGATGGCGGTGAAAGGCATTCGCCGAACGAAAGAGGGGGGGATAGTCACCACGGAAGATGGACGCTCCCAACTTTTTGATCGGGTGGTGGTTGCAGCCCACGCGGATGAGGCCCTTAAACTGCTTGAAGATCCCTCTTCCGAAGAGAGGCGGCTGCTCTCTCCCTGGCAGTACGCTGCCAACCGGGTGATTCTTCACGTCGATGACTCCCTGCTGCCGTCTCAGCTCCGGGCCCGGGCATCCTGGAACGCCATCCGTGAGGCGGGATCCGGCGCCGGGGACCCCATCACGGTGACTTATGATATGAACCGTCTGCAGCGCTTAACGGCCCGTGAAAATTGGTGCGTGACCCTGAACCCCGCAAAGGAGATTTCGCCGAAGGCCATTCATCGGGAGCTGACCTACGAGCACCCGCTGTTTACCTTTGAGTCGATGGCCACCCAGGAAGGACTCAAGGGGCTCAATGGGGATCGAAACACCTATTTTTGCGGGAGTTATTTTGGCTATGGATTTCACGAAGACGCGGTCCGCTCGGCGGTGGATGTGGCCACGGCCCTGGGAGGGTCGTTGTGAATTCGTCCATTGTCAAGGGGGTGGTCGAGCATGTGCGCCGAACCCCTGTCAGGCATCGGTTCCGGTATCCACTGTATCTTTACGCGTTCGATTTGGATGAACTGGCAGAACTGGATCGTCGCCTGCCCCTGTTCGGTTACAACCGGCTGCGCCCCGTCTCCCTTTTTGATGATCGATATCTGGAGAGCGGCCAGGGCGGCCTGCGGGAGAAGCTGTTTGGCTACCTGAAAGATCAGGGGTGTGATGCCCGGGTCGAAAAAGTCATCCTCATCACCTCACCGAGCTATTTTAATCGCATCTTCAACCCCGTCAGTTTTTACTATTGCCTTGCCGCCGATCACAGTCCGGTGTGCCTCGTGGCAGAGGTGAACAACACCTTTGGCGACAGGCATCTCTACCTGTTGACGGACCGGCAGGACGGGGGCACCGGATTCCCAGTGGTCTATACCGCCCCCAAGGCTTTTCATGTTTCTCCATTTAATGACATGACGGGGGATTATCGTTTTTATGTCTCGGCACCGGGTCGAAATGTAAATATTCAGATTCACCTGATACGTGACGGAGAGATGGTTTTGTCGGCATCTTTTCGGGGAGAGAGCCTGCCTTTGACACCTGCCAACCAATGGATGACCCTTGTGAAGCATCCCCTGATGCCGTGGAAAACCGTGCCCCGTATTCTGGGCGAGGCCTTTCGGCTCTTTGCCGGAAAGGGGCTGGCCTACCATGATCGGCCCACGCCCCGAAGCCCCCGAACCGTTCGGCGCAAGGGGGCGACCCTGTTTGAACGATTTTGCCGCAACCGGGTGGAAGGCCTGCTCCGCGGCGTCAGCCATGGACGCCTGACGGTAACCTTTCCAGAAGGGGAGGTGCGTGTATACGGGGAGGCGTCAAAGGGGCTGGAGGCGGATCTTGTCATCGCCGATCCCCGTTTCTTTTCTCGCGTGGTTCTGGAAAGCGATATCGGGTTGGGTGAGGGTTTTATGGAGGGGCTGTGGACCAGTGAGCATCCCACGGAGCTAATGCGAATCCTGATTCGTAATATGGACACGGCAACCGACTCCCACCTTCCCCTGGCGCGGCTGGTTCATGCGGTGGGGCGTCTTACCGACCGGGCGCGCCACAACACCCTGCTCGGAAGCCGGAAGAACATCCGGCGTCATTACGATCTGAACAACGATTTTTTTGCTCTTTTTCTCGATGAGAGCATGACCTACTCGGCGGCCATCCATGGGGGGCCGGAGGAGTCGCTGGAAACCGCCCAGAAAACCAAACTTCATCACCTCATCGACAGGGCGGATATTTGCCGGGACGATCACGTACTGGAGATCGGGTGCGGATGGGGTTCCTTTGCTGTGGAAGCGGTCCGCCGAACCGGGTGCCGTGTGACCGGGATTACCCTCTCTCAGGCTCAGCTTGATTATGCCAGGCTACGGGTTCGGGAGGCGGGCCTGGAAGATCGTATCACGCTGCTCTTAAAGGACTATCGGCGGATGAGCGGCACCTTCGACAAAATTGTCTCCATTGAGATGCTTGAAGCCGTTGGTCATGCCTATCTCGGTGCTTTTTTCAGCCAGTGTGATCGCCTGCTGGCCCCCCACGGGGTCGTGGCCCTTCAGGTTATTACCGTGCCGGATCAGCAGTATGACAACTACCGGACCCATGAAGACTGGATTCAGCGGCATGTATTCCCTGGGGGGCATCTCCCGTCTCTGTCCGTGCTCTGCCAGGCCATGACCCGCTCGTCTCCGTTTATTGTGGAGCACCTGGAGAATATCGGCCCCCATTATGCCCGGACCCTCGAACTCTGGCGGGATCGTTTTATGGCCAACGCAGACAAACTCCCCGCCCTCGGGTTTGATGAGACCTTTAAACGCAAGTGGCTTTTCTACCTTGCCAGCTGCGAAGCCCAGTTTGCCGAACGCGCCCTGGCCAACCTGCAGCTGGTTCTTACCCGCCCGAAAAATCAGAACAGGGAGTCCTTGCGATGTCCGTCGCTACCCCTCAGCCATCACGCGAATGCAGATGCGAGGGACTGAGAGTTCCGATAGCCGTAGAGCATTCGCAAACCCGCTTTCAAGGTGGCACACCTTGCCGCCGGAGGCACGTTTTTCCCCGAACTTTAACCAGAGACAGCCCCGCTTTTAACAAGGAAATTTTTCATGAAACCAAGTGTCTGGGTATTTCTGTCGGCTTTTTGCCTCATGGTCGCGGTATCAGGTTGCAGCACGCCAGGGAGTGAAACCATGAGCCATTATGACGAGGCATTGGCGAGCACCGTGCCGGTGAAAGGGGCCCTTATGGTTCCTGGCTCGGTGGAGGAGACGGATGCGCTGGAGCGATTTAAGGCTTTTTATGCTGTTTTCTCTCGAGAGCGGATCGAGTCCATGGCTGGCGGGGTCTATGCGGAGAACGCCTATTTTCGTGATGGGATTCGAGAGGTGAGGGGGCTCCCTGAGATCCAGTCGTATTTTATCAGCAGCACCGAGGCCATTGAGCTGTGCGTTTTTGATATTGAAGATGGGGTCGGACGGCGGGGTGAATACTATTTTCGGTGGGTGATGCACCTGACGTTGAAACGAAATAAGGACGAGACGATCGTGGCTCCGGGCATGTCTCATGTCCGTTTTAATGGTGAGGGCAAGGTGATTTTTCATCAGGATTATTGGGACACCAGCTTGATCTTGGAACCGGTGCCGGTTCTGGGGAGCCTCATTCGGTGGATTAAGCGGCGGATTTGAGGGGGGGGGCAAACTTTTGCCGATTTTACGTGCGGGGTTTGACAAACAGGTTTTAAAAAGAGTGTGGGCCCCCGACACTATCGGCAACCTCTACGTATCATTTATTATTCTGATTACCATCTTTCCTCAGCCATGTTTGAGTGATCAATGGGTAGGTTTTGGTGCAACATAACCTCTGTACGCTTGTAATTGTTGGAAACCTGTAGGATGGGCAAAGGTAGTGCCGTGCCCATCTGGCGCGGGTGTAACCGATCACGCCGGGGAAAGATGCTGCGTCATCGAAATTTATGTAATTTTCATTGTTGTGGGTTTCCCGATGGCTGTTTTTCGGGCGCGCCGTGCTCCGTCGCGGCATTCATGCGATACCGATGGGAGGGCGTCGCTCGTTGGGGCGTGATACCGAATGCGAGTCATGTTTTGGTTGTTAAGGTGGTTCGGGCTGGGGCCAAGGCCCCATCAAAAAAAGCCGCGGCGGAGCACGGCGCGCCCAGGCGGGAGCCGTCGTGTAGCCTCTTCATTCTCTTGTTTCCGGGCTCCGCCTCCAAGCGTGAAACCCCGCAATCTGTGATTCTCATCCCTGCCTTACATGCGGGTGTAACCGATTACGCCGGGGAAAGATGCTGCGTCATCGAAATTTATGTAAATTTCATCGTTGTGGGTTTCCCGATTGCCAGATGGGCACGCTTCGCGCTTTGATATTAAATGGGCGCCCATCCTGATGCCGCCGTAATATCACCCGTGTTGGTGGCATTGGAGCCTGGAATGAATAGGGAACCCATGGCTGTGAATAAGAGGGTGCTGCGACCGAAAAGTTTTTGAGGCTTGCCACGGCGTCGCCTTTAGGCGAAGACGGGAGCTTTTTTAAAAAAGTGACCTACCGGAGGCAAGTTTTTTTCACAGTAATAACCTGTAATAATGCTTTATTACTGCAGCAGAATCGTTTTCTCATGAAGTATTCGGGCTAAGGAGTCGCCTCGCTCCGGCCTTTATAAACGGCATGGGCGAAGCGAATACATTAAACGAAGAACGAAGAACCAGGCACTATAAACCGTTTTTTAGATCTCTTTTTGTATTAGCGCCTGAAACGCAGCGCGGACCTTTGCGGTGGCGGGGCCGGGCTTGCCGTCTCCGATGGAGCGCCCGTCAATGGTGGTGACGGGGATCATTTCGGCGGCGGTTCCGGTGAGAAAGCACTCATCGGCGGTGTAGAGATCGTAAAGGGTGGTGGCGGTGGCGCGTGTCTCCATGCCGATCTCTTTTGCCGCTTCGAGGACGGCATCGCGGGTGATGCCTTTCAGGGCACCCTGATCGGAGGCAGGGGTGATGAGGACCCCGTCTCGAATGTAGAAAATATTGTCGCCGGTGCATTCGGCCACTTTGCCTTCACGGTTAAGGAGAATCGCCTCAAGACACCCGGCTTGCTGCGCTTCCAGCTTGGCCATGATGTTGTTGAGGTAGTTCAGGGATTTGACCCTGGGATCGATGGCGTCCGGGCTGTTCCGGCGCGTGGAGGCCGTGATCACCTTGATGCCGTTTTTATAATGCTCGGCCGGGTAGAGGCTGATGTCGTCGACGATGACAATGACAGAGGCTTTGGGGCAGGTGGCCGGGTTGATGCCAAGATCCCCCACGCCCCGGGTAATCACCAGCCGAATATAGCCCTCGGTTTTTTTGTTTCTGGCTACCGCATCACACAGGAGGGCCGCCATCTCCTGTTCATCCATGGGGATGGTGAGTAGGGTGGTCTTGGCGCTGTCATAGAGCCTGCGCACGTGTTCCTTCAACCTGAAAATTGTTCCACCGTAGATGCGGATCCCTTCAAAAACACCGTCTCCGTAGAGTAGCCCATGGTCAAAGACCGAGATTTTGGCGTCTTCTTTGTTTACCCAGGTGCCGTCGATGTATATTTGCATGGAAATCTCCTTGGTTTGATAACGGATTGTTGCTTAAAAGTAACGATTCAGAATTTTAAAGTTGGGTTTGATAAACAGGTTTTAACTGCAAACAAAGTGGGTGGTATCTTTGGCCACAGTCGATGTTATCAGCGAATGTGAACACCCTGAGGAACGAAGGATGAGAGCATTCGAAACCTGCTTTCAAGGTGGCACACCTTGCCGCCGGAGGCTTCCTGTTCCTTTGCTTTCAAGGCGCTAAAGCGGTGTCGTTAAAAATGTCTCGCAGATGCTGGTAGCGCGAGCCGAAGGTGGAGAGGAGCAGGTCATCAAATCGGTGGACGATCTTCATGATGTAGATGTCATGTTTGATGTAGTCTTCTGCCAGGGTGATGAACCCCTGGTTGAGGCTCCAGGCTCCTTCCACGTGGTTTCCGTCGGTGATGGTGGCAACAATGGCGGTCTTGGCGTCCACGACCAGAACGAAGCCACGCCCCCCTTTTTCTTCAAAGAGGGTGTCTTCGATGGGGTGCTCGAAGATGTGGCCTGTGGTTTCATCGGTTTCACCGAAATGGACGGTGGCGATTTTGACGCCTCGGGCCTCTGCCTGTGTCAGGGGGGCGATAAGGGGGGAGAGCTCTTCCTGCCAGGTGGAGAGGAGGAGAGTCTCTTCGGCGCCTTCGATCATCCGTTGCGCTTTATCCAGAAGAAAGTCGTATTCCGTCATGTTCCAGATAAAGGAGACGTCGTCGGTTTTGACCATGATTTTTTTCAGCCCCTCTTCAAGGGAGTGAACGGTTCGGTCAAAGACGCTGCGTCGACTCTCCACGAACTCGTCGGGTGGCATGGCTACGTATTTTTTTTTGCGTCCTTCCCCTTCCACAAAGGCGATGCGTTTTTCCACAAGGCGTCCCAGGATCTCGTAGACCTTGGACGATGGAATGCCGGATGTCTGGGACAGCTCGTAGGCGGTGGCCGGTTGCACGGAAAGCAGATGCACATAGGCCTTGGCTTCGTATTCGGAAAATCCCAGCGAGGTGATCTGTTGGATGATGTTATTAACTACCATGGTAGTTAATATGATTTTTCCCGGATTTTCTGTCAATAAAAAAGTGGGGCCAAGTATTTATAATGCTGAATTTTTGGCTATAAATACCGGTCCGGTTGCGTGTGGTTTTGGGATGCTCCCCCGGGAACCCGGGGTGAAAAATTGATTCATCGGTGAGGTTTAAAGGTGACTCTTCCCTTGGGCATTGCCTAAAAAAAGCGGATCGTGTTAAGCGATCCGCTTCCTTTGTTTCTGCTGTCGGTTTGGTTTCAGACCTGGTCGAACCAGTCGTTGGTACTTTTGGGAAGCACCCATTTGTTCTTGGCCTTCATCACCACAAAGGATTCACAGTTTTCAATATCACCCAGCGCGGGAAGGTCTTTGGTCATGAATTCATAAAGGGCAGGCATTTCCGGGACGACGACCTCAAGGAAAATGTCAAATCGGCCGGTCACCACCATGGCTGAATGGACCTGCTTGAGCGCTGAAAATTGCTCCAGTCTCTCTTCGAGCTTGGTTCCGTCTGTGATTTTCATTCCCACGATGGCCATGATGAGGTCTTCTGTTTTAAAAATATCGATGAGCCCGGCGATTTTGAGAACCCCTGAGTTGAGCATGCGCTTGAGTCTCGAGTAGAGGGTTGGCGGGGTGACGCCTAAGTGCTCCACCAGCTTGTTTACCGGCATGCGGCCGTCGAGGCTGAGCTGTTTGATCAGGGTTCGATCCGTGGCGTCGAGTTGTGATTTCATGGTCAATCCTTCTGTGCGGGAAATCGGTATTTCCAATGTTTAATATATTTGATCAGCGCGGCATGATTGACGCGTGTGACCCTTCAGGTCGGTATATCATATCAGAATGAATTTAACCCTGAAATGCTAAATTGAGAGTTCTTTGTGAGGGAAGGGAATCAGGCAGAAAAGCAGGTCATGGAGGATAGACAATAGGTTTTGGGAAAAGTCAAACGACAGGCCCCTGGCGGGACCTATAGATCTTTTTTGCTATATTCTTCAAACGATAGGACAGGCCGAGTCATCAACAGGGAAGAGGGCCACGGAGGCATGAAGCCTGATTTTGGAGAGCCCTTTGCGGATTCCCTCTTTGATGTTGGTTGAATGGTGACGCACAGACGTGGGCGCAGGCGGACTTGTCGGGTCAAATTGCATCCGCCTTCAAAGATAAATTTATCGAGTCCCCTCATAAAAACCTGTTTGTCAAACTTTCTTGTCGCGCCGTAGCCCTCGGGCGAAGGCGGATCAAACGTTTGGCCCCCGGCAGGGCCGCCGGAGGCTTTTGCCCTTTTTTCTTGTACCTTGCCCTTTATTTCTATCCCACCACCCACAGGCCGATCTGGAGAACAAGACCTGCCATGACGCCTGCGGCCACGTCATCCATAACGATGCCAGCGCCGCCGGGGAGCACTTTTTCCAGGGTGCGGACGGGGATGGGTTTAAGGATATCGAAGAAGCGGAAGAGGAGGAACCCTGCCAGGGCGACTTTCCAGGTGAGGGTGACGCCGGCAAAGGTGACGAGCATGCCAGCGAACTCATCGATGACAACGCGCGATGGGTCTTTTTCTCCGAGTAGTTTTTCGGCTTTTTCGGATACCACGACTGAGACGACGATGAGGGCGGTGATGAGCAGGAAAGAAAAGGGGGTGCCGAAGGCAAGGCCCGAGAGCCAGACCAGGATGCAGAGGGGCAGGGCGGCTGCGCTGCCGAAGGTGCCGGGGGAGAAGGGGGCGTTGCCGGAGCCGAAGCCTGTGGCGAGGAAGAGGATGTGTTTATCAGAGAGCTGCATTGCTTTGTCCTTTTGTCACGTATTGAGTTGGGTGTCGCCTTCTATGGTTAAGGTCGTTCCTGGTTCTTCGTTCGATGTATTCGCCACGCTCATGCCTTATTTAACCAATAGACAGAGCGAAGCGACTCCATAACCAAGCACGAAGAACCACGAACGAAGAACAGATGCTTTTTTTGATGAGTCAGATAAACCGGTTGACGGTTGTTCCAAGCCTCAGGGCTCCTATTATGGTAATTCCCGATGCCCATTAGCAAACCCGCTTTCAAGGTGGCTCACCTTGCCGCCGGAGGCTTGGCTTTTTTCAACAGCTCCTGGGCTGCGCATATTGCCTGACCGTAGATTTCTGCCAGCGGGCACCCTTTTGCTTCAGCCAGGGCTTTGCAGGCCTCGTATTCCGGGGTGATCCGTTTGGATCCGTCGGGGAGGCTCACCTCTTTGGCGGCCACGTCTCCTGCGGGGCAGGTCAGGGTCAGGGGGCTGCGTGTCAGGGTGGTTCGGCTGAGGCGTTGCCAGCGAATTCCGATGGTGGTGGTCTCCGTAAGGATTCTTTCTGTCAGAGATTTTCGGTTCTCTTCCCGGCAGAGGCAGGAGAGCTGGCTGGCGGGCCGGTTTTTCTTCATCTGGATGGGGGTGAACCAGACGTCAAGGGCGCCTGCCTTCAGAAGCGTCTGCATGGCATGACCGAGGAGCTCGGGCGTCATGTCATCGATGTTGCAGGAGAGCTCCACCACGGTGTCGGCCTCGGCCGGTGTCTCACACAGGACCATGCGCACCAGATTGGGGAGACCTATGGTTTCCCGTTTTCCGGCTCCGTAGCCCACGGCCGTGACCACCCGCTGGGGCATGGGGCCAAAGCTGTCGGACAGTTCGGCGGCCAGGGCTGCGCCTGTGGGGGTGATAATTTCGCATCCGGAGTCGCATCCGTAGACGGGGATCCCTTTAAGAATCTCCAGGGTCGCCGGGGCCGGGACAGGAAGAACGCCATGGGCACAGGTCACCGTGCCGCTTCCCAGGGGAAGGGGAGAGGCGGTGACGTGGGTGATCTTCAGGTATTCCATGGCCAGGATGACGCCCACGATGTCCACCACGGCGTCGATTCCCCCCACTTCGTGGAAGTGGACGGTGTCGATGGCGCAGCCGTGGATTTTTGCCTCGGCCACGGCAATGCGTTCAAACACCGCCAGGGAGCGTTTCTGGACCGCAGCGCTCAGGGAGGACCCCTGGATGAGATCCCGGATTTTCCGGTAATCCAGGGCGTGATGGTGGTGGTGATCTCCGCCGTGATGGGCGTGGCTGTGATCGTGCACCGTTACATCCACGGCGTGAATCCCGCTTTTGAAGACCTTCTCACAGGTGATATTGAATCGATCCTGGAGAAGGGGCGTGAGTTGGGCTTTGATCCAGGAGACAGGCACCCCGAGATCAATCAGGGCGCCCATGGCCATATCTCCGCTGAGACCGGAAAAACAGTCCATATAAAGATGCATGCTTAGGCTCCCTGCCTTGCGTATCGGGTCAGAATGGCATGGAGAAGCTCGGCAGAGGCGGTCATATCCGCCAGGGTGATGGACTCGCTGGTGGTGTGGACATCGGTCATGCCAGAGCCCAGAACCCCTGCCATCAGCCCTTTGCCAAAAAAGACGTTGGCATCAGAGCCTCCGCCCACGCGCTGGGTAACGATGGTGCGGCCCAGTTCTTTACCCGCTTCCTGGGCCAGAAGGACCATGGCATGGTCGTGGGGCACGCTGGTGCCGGGAAAGTCTTCGTTTACCTCGATCTCGTAACGGGGCAGGCTCTCGTCATCGCCGCCTCCGGCGCGGACCACGGCTTCCTGAAAGGCGTCTCGGATGCCATCTAAGATGGTGTCCAGTTTGGCCTTGGTATGGCTTCTGGCTTCCCCGGTGAGCACCACGCAATCCGGAACGATATTGGTGGCGGCGCCCCCTTCGATTTTGCCAATGTTGCAGGTGGTTTCAGAGTCGATGCGTCCGCAGGAGATGCGGGTGATGGCGTCTGAGGCCACGGAGATGGCGTTGACCCCTTTTTCTGGCTCCATCCCTGCATGGGCGGAGAGGCCGGTGACCGTGATTTTATAGTGCACGGCAAAGGGGGCGTTGGTTACCACCGCCTCGGTGTCCTGGGAGTCCAGGATGTACCCCATGGTCGCCTGGAGTGTTTCGAGGTCAAAGCTTTTGGCTCCCAAAAGGCCGATCTCTTCACAGACGGTAAAGACAATTTCAACGGGGGGGCGGGGCAGGTCTTTTTCAATGAGGGTCTGCATGACCTCGAGGATGATAGCCAGAGAGCTTTTGTCATCGCCTCCCAGGACGGTCTCTCCCGCGCTTCGAAAGACCCCGTTTTCAAAGACCACCTTCACCCCTTCACCCGGGGTGACCGTATCCATGTGGGCGCTCAGCATCAGGGGCGTCTTGTCCACGGTGCCGGGAATCCGGGCAATCAGGTTGCCCGTCTGGCTTCCGCACGCCTCGTGGGCGTTATCAAAAGAGACCTCGGCTCCCAGGGCCTTCAGCTCGCTGGCCAGCATGTCGGCCACGGCTTTTTCGTGTCTGGAGGGGCTGTCTGTTTCGGCAAGGCGGATAAATCGTTCGGTGAGTCGCTTTGTATTTATCATGGATTCTATGCTTTCATCTGGTGGGTTTCGTGTAACTCAAAAGAGCCTCCGACGGCCCTGTCGGGGACTATGCTTTTGAAAAATTAGGCAAACAGAGCTTCGGGATCGCCTCGGCAACGAATGGACCATGGCCCTTGCGACGCAACCAGGCAAGGAGAACGCCTTGTGAAGGGTGGCTGTCATGATGCACGTAAAAACACCCGTGACGGGTCAGACCCTCCGGCATCCCGGCTTGACACTCCTCGACATTACCTGATGGGAGGCCACGTTTCAACGGGAAAAAGCCCTCTGCGAGCTTTGAAAACAGTTGACAACGCCGCCCCGATGCAGGTAAGGTCACCTTCGTAAAACCAGCATTAAACGCATGGAAGCACGCAGCGTTCTGGTGATGCTCCCGGACTTCAAATCCGGTGTGGGGCGTTAACACCGTCCCGGGTGGGTTCGATTCCCATGTGCTTCCGCCATATATTAAAAATCCCGATACGAGTCATCGTATCGGGGTTTTTTATTTTTGGACTCGCACAACGCCGGAAGACAGACTCCGGTGGCGAGGTGGGACACTTATAAAGAGGGTTGAGAGGGCTCGAAGATTTGCCGTGGGATAGGCACGACGCGTGCCTCATTTCAAAGTGGTCGGTGGCCTCCTTGAAAAACAACGGCAAGCTCATGTTGCTGGGCCCCGGGAACTCTGGAGTCAGTGTGAGGCAATTGCAAAACCTTACTTGAAGTTTGCAATGATTTTTTCATTGATGCAGCTTCGTAAGAATTGGTTCATGTTTTTCATGTCATTTGATGAATAGAACTCTAACATGTACTCATTGAATTCGAGTTGGCGCTTTACCGGGACATTAATGATGGGGTAGCCCTCGTTGAGTAGAATACCATTCATCATAAATCGGCCCATTCTTTTATTTACATCCCAGAAAAATTGGGCGCGTGCCATGTTTAGAAAAGCTGAAATAGCTTTGTCATAAACGTCTGTGGCTAACTCGATTTCAGATTCGGTTTTCAGCCATATTTTATCGAGTTGATCAGCGGAAGGTGGCTCATAGTCAGATCCACTGATCGAAACGTTCCCCGAGCGAAATACCCCCCATTCGAAGGCTTCTTCCCTACCCGCTATGTTGTGAAGTTCAAGGGCAACAGGTTTCGTAAAGTCAAAATGATCTTCATCGATTAGTTCAAAAAGACGGCCCCATGTTTTTGCCTGATTAATAACCATCGTTTGATCACTGATTTTATGCCCACCAACCGTTACCCCATCTAAGATGGTTTGGACTTCAGGCAATGTCATTAAGACTCCTTCAAGGTTAACAGCTTCGTAAACCAAAGAAGGTACTTCGCGAATGGCCAGGTATTTAGCCATTCTTTTATTGGGGGTCATATTTGAATATGTGTCTGAAATAACCATGATATTTTATCCATTTGATTTTTGTTACAGCAACTCAGGATAGATATAACTTAGTATATTTACGGTACTTTAAGCAAAATATCAAATAAGTATGTAAGTATGCGTGCACAATTTTCAGAAGAAACCTATTTCGGATATTTCATGGGTCCAGTCGAGCGCATGTTGCCTGTCCCCCTGAGAATGCGCTGAGAACGGAGTATACGGGTTTCTGGTTCCGGCAGGCCCTCTGTTCGTCGATATTCAGAATAGCCATACGGAGCATATAAAAATGTTAGGCTCGGCAAAATTTGAGTTGACATCAATTTTCACGACAGGTAAACAAACACATCGCGGCTATCAGCCCGCGACTCATAAAGCAGCAGATCCTTTGGGTGGATTGCCTGCATGATGAACCATACGATCATGTGACCTTTTGCACCCGAGGAGCGCCTGCAGACCTCAGCCTTCCTGATCCGTAAAAACCGTTCACATCAATACACCACATCGGGTTCATCACGTTCATCCGTAACGCTTCCTCTGGTATTCTCACGGTACGTTGCGGTAACCGCCATACCACGCACACGGAGAAGACGTGAACAAAATAGAGATGTTCTGGCAGATTTTGAGACAGGTCAGCGAGCCCACATGATTTGTGCCAGACCTGCTTATGCCTCCGGCGTGGCCTGGCATACACAACCCGCTTTCAAGGTGGCTCACCTTTCCGCTGGCGGCTTTTTTTAAAAGCGGATTCGTTACCTTACCCACATAAAAAAGATTCACGGCAAACTGAAGCAATATATCCTCCCCACTGGAACTTTGGAAAGGTGAACCGATGCCTGGACGACCCCGCAGGACAGGTGCTCCTGCAAGGCCGAGAGGTTTCATGCGTTCACCCGGCAGCCTTTTAAGGTAAAGGAGTTATGTTTGTGAAGATGACATCGTATTCAGCCCCGATAAAACGGGGTGCCCTTGCAACGTGCATATTCTTTTTGTTGGCTACGCCCTCTGTTTTTGCCTCTGATGCCTCCCAACGCGCTCTGGATGACATGGTCATCACCGCGAGCAAGCGGGAGTCCTCCTTAGATGAGTTCGCCGGAAGCATCACGGTCAAGGATGGTCAGTTTATCACAGACCATGAGATCAACGATCTCTCCGAGCTGACTCGCTTTATCCCCAACGTCTATTTTAAAAAGGCAAACTCCGGAGACACCTTTGTCTCCCGGGGGATCTCCACCATTGACACCTCGCTGTTCAGCCCCATGGGGCTTTACATCAACGATGTCTCTTACCCCTTGAGTTACATGCAGAACCAGCGGCTCACGAACGTAAAACGGGTGGAGGTCCTTCGCGGTCCCCAGGGCACCCTGTATGGCCGAAACAGCGAATCCGGGATTATTAACGTCGTTCTGGAGGAGCCCGGGGATGAACTCAAGGCCTCGGCCAGCCTCACGGCGGGAAACAATGCCACCTGGTGCGGCGAAGCGTCGGTGAGCGGACCGGTCATGAAGGATACCCTCTTTCTGGGATTGTCGGTCACCGGCCGCAAAAGCGACGGTTTTATAGAAAATGAGGTGACCGGCAAAGACGACGTGGCCGATGAAGAGACCACCTCGGCCCGTGGCACCTTGCGGTGGACGCCGGGGGAGCGTTTCGAACTTGTCACCACCATAGACGCGACCGACCGGGACAAGGGAATCAGCACCCTGCGTTTTGAGGACGGCCCCCAGGCCTCAGGCAGGCACAAGGTTCGTTCCAATGGTGAAGACCGCACCGATGAGGAGGGGGGCGGCGGCGTGGTGAAGATGAACTGGCGGGGCGACACAGCCCGACTCACCTCCATCACCAGCAACCGCCAATTTACAAAAGATTTTATTCATGATTTCGACCGGACTCCGATCAATCTGGGGACCACGGAGATGGCGATTGATCAGGACAACTGGAGCCAGGAATTCCGTGTCGCCTCCGAAGGGGAAGCTCCTGTCTCCTGGGTGGTCGGTCTCTTCGGGTTCACTGAAGATCTGGACACCGCCATGGCATTGAACCATGACATAGCCTCCAAGTCAAAAAAACGAGTGACGGATTCGGAAAACGAAGGCTATGCCCTTTTCGGCCAGGCAACCTACCGGCTTACGGACAAGCTGAAACTCACCGGCGGCCTGCGAAGGGAGCACGCCACGGCCGAAGGGAGCCAGGTCTCCACCAGCAGCAAGGGGCTCGTCACCTTCGACGAGAAGCTCTCCGAAACGGAATGGCTCCCCATGGCCTCGGCCTCCTACTCCCTGGCCGACAATCTGACGGCTTACGCCACCTGCGCTCGGGGCTGGCTTGCCGGGGGCTTCAACTACTTTTCGGCAAACTCCGAAGAGACCTTCGGCTATGAACCCGAATACACCGTGAACTACGAAACCGGCCTTAAGGCCACCTTCTTTGACCGACGTCTCAAGGCAGATTTTTCCCTTTTCTACATCGACATCGATGACAAGCAGGTCAGGGAAGAGGTGCCGGGAGGGGGGCAAGGCGTTTGGAAATTCTCCAACGCAGGCAAAGCCCACAGCCAGGGCATTGAGCTGGACCTTACCGCCCTGCCCGTGGGCAATCTGGAGGTCTTTGCAGGTGTCGGCCTGTCCGACACGGAGATCGACACCTGGCAGGGGACCACAGGGGGCATGCCCTTCGATTATTCCGGCAACACCTTGCCATGGGCACCGGAGTTCACCTGGAACGCCGGGCTGGGCTACTACATGAACAACGGCCTCTACGGCATCGCCGATGTGTCCGGGGCCGGAAAACAGTACTTTGATGCGGCCAACACCCTGAAAGATGACGGCTACGCCCTGGTGAACCTCAAGATCGGCTACGCCTTGGGGCGCTTTGACATCTCCGTCTACTGCAAAAATCTCCTGGACGAGGCGTATGCCACAAAAAAAGTTAAAAACATGAAGGGCTTCACCATGGTTGAAGACGGCGAACCCCTTACCTTTGGACTGACACTCAACTGGAGGCTTTAATATGACCCACCTGTTTGTTAGCAACGGGCGAAATCCCATGACACCCATTTTCGAAGTCCTCCAGGGCCCCGTTCGCATGGCCATCCTCAAGGCGGCCGTGGAGATGGGCATGGCAGACATCCTGGCAGAGGTTTCGGATCCCAAGGGCATTGCCGCGGCCCTGCCCGGAGAGACAGATATTGAAAATCTAACCCACTTTCTGGACAGCATGGCAGGCCTCGGACTGGCTGTAAAACACGGCGGGCACTATCTTAACTTGGCTTTTGCTGACACCTCCCTGCGAAAGGAGAGCCCGGTCTATTTGGGGGACATGGTCTTGAACTTATCGCGCATGCAGCACCGGAACATTCATCGTATCGAAGAGCTGGTCCACGCAGGGTCGCCCCCGGTGAAAAAAGAGGATCGCCTCGCCGACGAGAGTAAATGGCAGGCATCGGTCAAGCACCTGACGCCGTACCAGCGGGCCGGGATAGCCGCCCTTGCCGCTGACACCATCGAGGCCCTGCCTGAATTTAAATCTGCCTCAAAAATGATGGATATCGGGTGCGGTCCCGGCCTGATGTGTATGGAGATTCTTAAGCGACACCCGGCCATGGAGGGCGTTCTCTTTGATCTACCGGCCATCATTAGCCTGGCGGAAAAGGAGGTGGCAAAAGAGGGGATGGGGCCCAGGATTTCCTACATCAAAGGAGATTACAACACCACGGACTTCGGCAACGGCTACGACATCATCTGGGCAAGTCACAACCTTTATTATGTCAAAGAATTCTCAGCCTTTTTCTCACGCCTCCATGGGGCCCTGAATGATGGCGGGGTTTTTATCAGCCTCCACGAGGGGACCACGGGCGAGGGGACAGCCCCGGAGCATGTGGTGCTCTCCAGGCTCTCCCTGGCCCTTGAAGGCCAGAACTATGTGTTTGAAAAAGGGGAGATCGCCGAGCACCTTCGGCGTGCCGGGTTTGACTCGGTGGAGACCTCGCCCCTTGATCTGCCCGTGGGGGAAGTCGAGCTGACCATTGCCCGAAAACAGAGAGGATAGACCATGACGAACGCTGGACGAATCTCGGGGCGTCCCAGGGTGTTTTTTTCGCGTTTTCTGCTTTTTATCGTGGTCGCCTTGTGTCTGGCGGCCACACAGCCGGAAAACACCTGGGCCGCCAATGGCCCGGTGATCCGGCTCTCCGGCCCCCCTGTGGCCGAAAGCCTCCCCTTTGCCATGATGTCCGGCATGACCTTTGACGACCCGGCCATGACGGTTCAATTCATTCCCTGGCACTCTCCCGACCAGATCCGGGCCATGATCGCAGGAGGGCAGGTGGACGGGGCCATTGTCACCACGGCGGCGGCTTCGCTTTTTTACCACAAAGGGGTTCATACCCGACTTGCGGCCCTCTTTGAATCCCCCCTTTGGATCGTGTCCACGGCAGATTCCGTGGGTACTGGCCTGGAGGGTCTCACCGGGCATCTCCTTTTTCCCTTTGGCCACAAGGAGATGCCGGAGCTTCTTTTTAACGCACTTCTGGGCTCGCAGACTCCTGGAATTACCCGGCACCACACGGGGGGCGCTTTAGAGGCCGTGAATCTGTTGCTCCTCGGCAAAGGGCGCCACGCCCTCCTGGCCGAGCCTGCAGCGACCCTTGCCGTCATGCGTTCCAAAGAGATGGCCCCCAAAGGGGCGCCTCTCCTTGCCAAGCACCTGGATTTGCGAAAGCTCTGGAAAAAAAAGTTTAAGGGAAAGCCCCTTTGTGTCAGTGGGTTTGCTGTTTTTGGGGACGCCCTGGACGACCCCGCCATGGTCGGCCGCATCCTCCAGGAGTATGAAAAAGGAGTCGCCAGCATCGCAGCACACCCCGAAAAAACTCTGGCCATGGCGGGAAAAAGCTTCCCGGCGCTGGCTGCGCAATCCAAGAACGGAATTCTCCCCGGGGTGGACATCCACATGACCCGCGGGGAAAAGGCTTTTTCCGACGCCCTTTTCTTCCTTAAACAACTCTCACAACAAGCCCCTCGGGCCACAGGGGGCAAGTTCCCGGGGGACGATTTTTTTCTGGTGACACAATGAGGGGGACGGTCCACGGTCAAACCGGGCGCTTTGCTTTCCGGCTCTCCGGTATCCTGTTGCTTATCCTGGCCTGGCAGCTCATCGCCAGCCACTACTCGGGCCTTGTGGTGGCCTCGCCCCTGGAGACCCTGGGTGCCGCGGTCAGGCTGCTGTGCGATCCATCCTTTATTGTCCAGCATTTTGCCGTGAGCCTGAAGCGGGTCGCCCTGGCCCTGGTGTTTGGCATCCTCGTCGGCGGAAGTTTAGGCCTTTTGGCCGGGTTCTTTGACCCGTTCAGGCTGATGATCGAGCCCCTGCGGTGGATGCTGATGACCATCCCCGGGGTGGTCATCGTGGTGGTTTTTATGCTCTGGTTCGGCATGGGAAACCTCATGGTAATAAGCATCACAGCATGCACCATCGCGCCGGTGGTTTATATCAATGTCTCCCAGGCCATGGCCTCGGTGGACAGGTCCCTTCTTGAGATGGCCGAGATCTACCGGTTTCCCCCTGCCATGAAACTGCGGCGCATCTACGCCATGACCGTTGCCGGCCCGTTCTTTTCGGCTGCGGTCATTGCCGTGGGAAACGGGATTCGGGTCGTTGTCCTGGCCGAAGTCCTTGGGGCCAACAACGGCATCGGCCACTGCCTGGCCATCTCCCGGACCAACCTCGATACCCCGGAGCTTTATGCCCTGGCCCTGATCAGCATGTCCATCGTCGGGGGCATCGAATTTTTCCTGCTGACACCATTAAAAGAAAAATACCTGTGGAGGGAATCATGAAACCGGCCGTTGAGCTCATCGATGTGAACATGGTATTCAAAAATCGTGAGGTACTGCGAAATCTCAACTTGACCATACCGGAGGGCCAGCGCATGGCCGTGACAGGACCCAGCGGTGCAGGAAAATCCACTATATTGAAGCTTATCGCAGGCCTTGTTATCCCGACCTCTGGCCTGGTGATCCGCCACACCTGTAGAACCGGGTACGTCTTCCAGGAGCCCCGCCTCCTGCCTTGGAACACCGCCCTGGAAAACGTGACCCTCCCTCTCATCGCCAGGGGAGAAAAAAGACTAAATGCACGAAAAACCGGAATCACCTGCCTTGCCGACATGGGGCTCTCAGGGTTTGAACACAGCTACCCGGACCAGCTCTCAGGGGGCATGAAACAACGGGTCTCCATTGCCCGGGCCCTTGCCATCGAGCCGGACCTCCTCCTCCTTGACGAACCCTTTACCGGCCTTGACCCCGCCCTGCGGGAGTCCATCTGCCAGCACCTGGAACAAGCCCTTAGTAAAAAAGTGGCCACCGTGATTCACGTCACCCACGACGTGGACGCAATGATCCACACCGCCAATACCCTTTACACCCTGACCACCCCGGATACGTTGGTGCAATTGCCCCTTGCGGGATAGGTGGACATGCAGGTGCCTGTCTCTTAAACTCTC